>NZ_JBFUPO010000007.1:0-352908 GCF_041355295.1 Mesorhizobium sp. RCC_202 | reverse complement strand
ACAGCCGATTGTCCTTGCCGCTGCGTCCGGCATCCGTCGTCTTGCCAAGACAATGCGGCGCCATCTTCTCCCACTGCTCGTCCTTCAGAACTGTCCGAATCATCAATGCCTCCAAAACGAGGCTTGAATCATTCAAAAGCTCTCAGGGGAATCCTGATTCTCAACAGGCCCTAGAGTGGGTTGAAATTCGGGTCAGGCCGAGTCGAAAGTGGTGGATTCCGAGAACCGGAGCGGAGCGTACTAAAGTACGTGAGCACCGGAAGCGCAGGAAGCCGCCACTTGCAGGCCGGCATCACCTGAATTTCGGCTCACTCTCAGAAGTCGGTGGCGAGCCCCTTCACCTCCCAGTCGCCGTAGCGGCCGGGTTCCTTGCCGCCGCGACCGCCGATTTCCTTCGGCAATTGCGCTTCCGCCACTCGATACTTTTGACGACGGGCTTCAGCCTCTGCCAACGCCCGCTGCGCTTCGGGCGTCAGTATCCTTTGCGGCTTTTCGCTCGCGTCCGCAGCTTCGGTTTTGCCTGGCTCTTCGATCATGCGATAAGTCCTTGCCGATTGAAACGGGAGCGGCTGTTTCCCATCATATAGCCATGAAACCGAGAGGATCGACCCCTATTCGCCACCTCGCCATACGGATGAAACGATGAACACGCTTCGCACCGCCATGCTTCTAGCCGCGATGACGGCGCTGTTCATGGGCGTCGGCTACATGATCGGCGGCTCGGGCGGCATGATCATCGCACTGTTGTTCGCCGCCGGCATGAACCTGTTCAGCTACTGGAATGCCGACAAGATGGTGCTGTCGATGAACCGCGCCGTCGAGGTGGACGAGAAGAACGCGCCGGAATATTACGCCATCGTACAGGCGCTGGCCAAGCAGGCCGGCCTTCCGATGCCGAGGACCTATCTGATCGACAACCCGCAGCCCAACGCCTTCGCCACCGGACGTAACCCCGAGAACGCGGCCGTGGCCGCCTCCACCGGCCTGCTGGAGCGGCTCAGCCATGAAGAGGTCGCGGCAGTGATGGCGCACGAGCTTGCCCATGTGCAGCATCGCGACACGCTGACCATGACGATCGTCGCGACGCTTGCCGGAGCCATCTCGATGCTCGGCAACTTCGCTTTCTTCTTCGGCGGCAATCGCGACAACAACAATCCGTTCGGTTTTGTCGGCGTGCTCGTGGCGATGATCGTGGCGCCCTTTGCCGCCATGGTCGTGCAGATGGCGGTGAGCCGCACCCGCGAATACGAGGCTGACCGCCGCGGCGCCGAGATTTGCGGTCACCCGCTGTGGCTGGCCTCGGCGCTGAACAAGATCGCGCGCGGCGCCGAACAGATCCCCAATCCGGATGCCGAGCGCAACCCGGCGATGGCGCATCTCTTCATCATCAATCCGCTGCATGGCGAGCGCATGGACAATCTGTTCTCGACCCATCCGAGCACCGAGAACCGCATCGCCGCCTTGCAGGAGATGGCGCGCGAGATGGGCGGCGCGCCGCAGGCTAGCCGGCGCCAGGCCTCTCCTCCGCCGATCCAGCCCGAAGGGTCATCGGCGGGACCATGGGGCAGCAGGCCTGAGGAAGCGTCAACGCCCGCCGAACCGGAACCGCCAAAACCCAATCCATGGGGTCGCAACCCGACCGGACCGCGCACGATCCGGTCCAAGGGGCCGTGGTCGTGAAGCCGCCGAGGCGCGGCCAGCAAGGCAATCCGCAGCACCAGGCCGATGAGGAGACCGTCGCCGGCCTTGTCGCGCGCAAAGCCGCGGCGCGGTTGCTCGCCGCCGTCGTCGATGCCCGCACCCCGCTCGACGGGCTGACCGACAACGAGCACGGCCATCCGCAGTACAAGGTTCTTGACGGCCGCGACCGTGCGCTGGTGCGCGCCATTCTCGTCACCGCCTTGCGCCATCGCATGACCATTGCCGGATTGCTGGCCAGGCGGCTGGAAAAGCCGCTGCCGCCCAACGCCACCGCGCTGTCGCATATCCTGCATGTTGCCGCCGCGCAGATCCTGTTCCTCGATGTTCCCGACAGCGCCGCCGTCGACCTTGCCGTGACCCACGCCAAGTCCGATCCGCGCGCCGCGCGCTTTTCCGGTCTCGTCAACGGCGTGCTGCGTTCGCTGGCCCGCGCCAAGGAGGCCGAGCTTGCCCCGGCGCTCGCCGCCACCAGCGAGGCGCCGCGCTGGTTTTCCGAACGGCTGATCGCGGCCTACGGCGCCGAAAAGGCCGGCGCCATCCTTGCCGCCCATCGCCATGAGGCGCCGGTCGATTTCACCGTCAAGACCGATCCGGCGCTGTGGGCCGAGCGTCTAAACGGCATTGTGCTGCCGACCGGCACAGTGCGGGTCGAGAAGCTCGCCGCCAATGTCGTCGATCTGCCCGGCTTTGCCGACGGCGCCTGGTGGGTGCAGGACGCGGCGGCCAGCCTGCCGGCGCGCCTGTTCGGCGATATAAGGGGCCAGCGCGTCGCCGACCTCTGCGCCGCGCCCGGCGGCAAGACAGCGCAGCTTATCCTGGCCGGCGCCAGGGTCACCGCCGTCGACACCTCGAAGAACCGGCTGGCACGGCTGGCGCAGAATCTCGAGCGCCTGGGCCTGAGCGCCGAACTGGCGCAGACCGACCTCTTGGATTACCGGCCAACCGAACCGTTCGATGCCGTTCTGCTCGATGCGCCCTGTTCTTCCACAGGCACGGTGCGCCGCCATCCCGACGTGCCGTGGAGCAAAACCATGGCCGATGTCGAAAAGCTGGCTGCGCTTCAGCGCAAGCTGCTCGACCGCGCCGTCGGCCTTGTCAGGCCCGGCGGCCGCATCGTGTTTTCCAACTGCTCGCTCGATCCGATCGAAGGCGAAGAACTCTACCGCGCTTTCCTCGCCGAGACGCCCGGGGTGATCGACGATCCCATCCTGCCTGGGGAATTTGCGGATCTCGACGCCTTCCTCACACCCAGCGGCACGCTGCGCACCACGCCCGCCGACATGGCGCTGGCCTCGCCGGCAATTTCCGGCCTGGACGGCTTCTTCGCCGCCCGAATGCGGCGCGTGGCATAGTCTGGCGTTTCGCCAGGATGTGTCGAGATTCAGGTCAGGCCGCGCCGAGAGCGGCGGTTTCCGAGAACCGAAGCGGAGCGTACCAAAGTACGTGAGCACCGGAAGCGCAGGAAGCCGCCACTCGCAGGCCGGCCTCACCTGAATATCGATACATCCTAAAGCATGTCGTCGAGGGACCAGTGCTGCCCCCAACGGGCATCGATCTCGTCGTCGACATTCTGGTAGCGTATGTCGGTCGACAGCCGGATCAGGCCGTCACGGCTCTGGTTGGTCGTTGAAGCGTGGATCATATAGGGCGAGTGCAGCACGACATCGCCGGCCTCGTAATCCGCCATCAGCCAACGTGTGTCGAACCGCTCGGCCATTTGCGGCAGGTCTTTCGACACCCAACCGCCTTCGCTCATGTTGCGATTGTAGGCGCTGATGCGCTGTTCCGGCGCAAGCCCGGCATTGTCCCTGGCGAATTGCGCCTCCATGGCGGCGCCGACGGCGTGCGAGCCTTCCAGATAGACCAGCCCACCCATGTCGATGGATGTATCGCCGAGCGGTATCCATGCCGTCACGACGCGGCTGGTGCCGCCGCGCAGATAGACGAGGTCGTAATGCGCCGGTGTCGCCACAGTCGTCCCCGGCAGGGTAAAGCGCATTATCTTGCGCTTGTGCAGGTAGGACAGACCGCCGGCAAATTCATCCATGAGACGCGACATCCGCGGTTGCGCGCAAAAACCCTCATAGGCGGTTGAGCGGACCAGCGACATCAGCCGGCGATCGGCAAGCTGGCGATCGAATGCGGCGGCGGCAATGCCGAGCGACGGATCGGTCCCCCGCTTCAGCAGCCCGCTCTCGGAAAGATGCGAAAGCACCCAGCCGCGAAAGTCGACAACATCGCCGCGCTGCAGCAGGCCCTTCAGCCAGACATAGCCCTGCGTGGCGTAGAGATGGCGAATGGCCTCGATGCCGACAGAGGGCTGGGTCGGGCTGAGATGCCCCAGCCGGTTCGGCGCCGTCGACAGCATCTTGCCGTCGGCTTCCAGCGCGACGGCGGATTGCGACGATGATTTTACGGCCGATATCGACATTTCACTCACCGGAAGGTTTTCGATTTCGGTAAGAAATGTCTATTGTCGCGGCAGTTGCCCATGGACAGAAGTAACCGCCTGGACTTTTCGCTCATGCCGGACCGACATTACGCGCTATACCGCTCGCCGCCCGCCGCAATGGCCGGGCTGTCCGTGACGGGGATCGGCCGGCATCGCGTCAGCCGGGTCATCGTTGAACGAAAACTGCCGGACTTTGCCGCCGTGCTGGTGGAGGAAGGACAAGGCTGGCTGGAAACGAGGGCCGCAGGCAAGCAGGCGATTGTCGCCCCCAGCCTGTTCTGGCTGTTTCCCGGCAAGACGCATTCCTATGGACCCGATGACGCCGGCTGGAGCGAGCGCTGGGCGCTTTTCACGGGCGTCCTGACACGCGATTTCACACGCATGCGGCTTATCGCCGAGCAAGCCCCGGTCGTTCCCTTGTCGGACCTTGCCGGCATGCAGCTTCTGTTTGACCGGCTGCATGCGGAACTGTCGCTGGATAGCGCGCTCAGCCAGGCGGAAGCCGCCGCGACGCTGCACGCATTGGTTTTGCGTGCCGCCCGGCAGGCGACCGGTCGGAGCGCCAGCGAAGCGGGTCGCGATTTTCAACGGGCGATCGACGCGTTGCGCGCCCGCGCCGCAGAACCGCTCGACCTCCAGGCATTCGCCGCGGAATTTTCGATGTCGCCGGCGACGCTGCGTCGCAAGTTTGCGCAACAGACGGGGCTGTCGCCGAAAGCGTTCCAGCTGCGCATCCGGCTCGACCTTGCCAAGCAGTTGCTGGTGACCTCTGATTCGCCGGTTGAAACCGTGGCGGCGGCGGTCGGCATCCACGACGCCTTTTACTTTTCCCGGCTGTTTCGGGATCGCGAGACATGCTCGCCGAGCGAATTCCGGCGCCGCCACAAGAGAGGCTGAGCGACGACGCAACCGGCGCTCAACCAACGGTATGATGCCGGAAAGGCACGACTTTTTCTGGGACGGCCGGCCTGGACCAGCGTGAAGCGCTTCACTTCGGCGAAATCCGCCTTCGCATAAGTTCTTGAATCATATAAACTTGTCCCTGGGGTAGAGGACGATCAGGAGGGCTTTTGGCACTTGCTGCCGGCAGCACGACACGTCTATGGACGCTTGTCGCGAAGGAGTTCTGGCGCAAGACGCGCCGGCGTTTGCGCGCCGGGCCCGTCTATCGCTGGCGCTATTCCGGCCGCACGCCTGAACGCGTCCTGATCGCGCCGCCGGATCTCAGGCTTGCCGATCCGCAGATCGCGCTGGAGATCTATTATGGCCGCTATCCGCTGTCCGGCCATATGGTCGAGACCGGTGGCAAGTCGCCATTCCAGCTCAACGTGCCCAACCGTGGCTGGCAGAAATCACTGCACGGCTTCCGCTGGCTGCGCCATATGCGCGCCTCCGGCACCGAGCTTGCCGCCGCCAATGCCAGGGCGCTGGTTTCCGACTGGATCGCCATGCATGGCAACCAGATATCGGGCGTCGCCTGGGAGCCGGGCATCACCGCCAAGCGGGTGATCGCCTGGCTGCAGCATTCTTCGGTGGTGCTGCAGGGCGCCGAATTCCCCTTTTATCGCGCCTTCCTCAAATCGCTTGCCGTCCAGATCCGCTATCTCCGCTCGATGGCGCGCGAGATGCCGGATGGCGAGGGCCGGCTGCGCGCCCGCATCGCGCTGGCATTCGCGGCCCTGTCCTTGCCGGCGCCGGCTTCGGCGTTGCGCGCCGCGACGCGCAATCTGGCCGAGGAACTGGAGCATCAGATCCTGCCCGACGGCGGCCATATCTCACGCAAGCCGATGGCGGTGCTGGAGCTGCTTGCCGACCTTCTGCCGCTGCGCCAGACCTATGCCAACCAGGCCGAGGCGCCGCCGGCGGCCCTGATCGGCGCCATCGACCGCATGCTGCCGGCGCTGCGCTTCTTCCGCCACCAGGATGGCAGCCTTGCCCGCTTCAACGGCATGGGGGCCACCATCCATGACCGCATCGCCACCATCATGCGCCACGACGACACCGCCGGCGCGCCGCTGCTGCACGCGCCGCATTCCGGCTATGAGCGCCTGTCGATGGGGGGCGTGACGGTGATTGCCGACACCGGCCTGCCGCCGCCGGTCGACGTCTCCAACGCCGCGCATGCCGGCTGCCTCGCCTTCGAGCTGTCGTCGGGCCGTCAGCACTTCATCGTCAATGCCGGCATCGATACTTATGGCGCCGCTGAGTTCCGGCCGCTGGCCCGCGCCACCGCCGCGCATTCGACCGCCACGATCAACGACACCTCATCGGCGCGTTTCAGCCATTCGCTCAGGGTCAGCGACCTGCTTGGCTCGCCGCTGATCGGCGGCCCGCAGCATGTGCCTTGCAAGCGCCTCGACCAGAAGGGCGTGCACGGATTTGTCGCCCGCCACGACGGCTATGCGGCGCAATTCGGCTTCCTGCATGAGCGCGAGCTGAAGCTGACCACCAATGGCAACGTGCTTGCCGGCCGCGACCGTTTCCTGCGGCCGGGCGGCGGCGCGATCCGCAACAATGGCCGCGACTTCGTCACCGTCCGCTTCCACGTGCATCCCGACGTCACCTTGATGCAGGACGAGCACGACCGGCTGACGCTTGCCGCGGCGCAGGGAGACACATGGGTGTTCACCTGCGCGGAAGTGGCGCCCGAGGTCGAGGAATCGATCTACTTCGCCGGCCTCGGCGGCCCGCGCCGCAGCCGGCAGATCGTGCTTGCCTTCAAGGCCTCGGAGGTTGCCGAGGTCCACTGGCAGCTGACCCGCACCGGCATCGCCGGCTATCCGGAAAACAACTGAGTTCCGAACAAATCCGGCTCGAAGCTTGATTTCCGGCGCTCATATGCTACGGCCGGCCACATCCCTTCCACCAGCTCCGAAAGGCCGCCCACCCATGGCCGTGCCCACCAAGAACATTCCGGCGCCCGACCTCGTTCCGGTCCGCCGCGCGCTGCTTTCCGTCTTCGACAAGACCGGGCTGATCGATCTGGCAAAGGCGCTTGCCGCGGCCGGCGTCGAGCTGGTCTCGACCGGCGGCACGGCCAAGGCGATCGCCGAGGCCGGCATGGCGGTGCGCGACGTTTCCGAGCTCACCGGTTTTCCCGAGATCATGGACGGCCGGGTGAAGACCTTGCACCCGTCGGTGCACGGCGCGCTGCTCGGCATCCGCGACGATGCGGACCATGCCAAAGCCATGCGCGATCATCACATCGAGCCGATCGATCTCGTCGTTAGCAATCTCTACCCCTTCGAGGAGGTCCGCCGCTCCGGCGCCGGCTACGCCTCGATCGTCGAGAACATCGATATCGGCGGCCCGGCGATGATCCGCGCCTCGGCCAAGAACCACGCCTATGTCGCCATCGTCACCGACCCGGCCGACTACGCGTCCGTGCAAAACGCGCTGGAGATGAACCTCGGCTCGCTGTCGCTCGATTTCCGCAAGATGCTGGCCGCCAAGGCCTTTGCCCGCACCGCGACCTATGACGCGGCGATCTCCGGCTGGTTCGCCGAAGCGCTCGACATCGAGCATCCGGCCTGGCGCGCCTTCGGCGGCCATCTCGACCAGGTGATGCGCTATGGCGAGAACCCGCACCAGAGCGCGGGTTTCTATCTGTCGGGCGACAAGCGTCCAGGCGTCGCGACCGCAAGGCAGCTGCAGGGCAAGCAGCTCTCCTACAACAACATCAACGACACCGATGCCGCCTTCGAGCTGGTCGGCGAATTCGATCCGGCCAGATCGGCGGCGATCGCCATCATCAAGCACGCCAATCCGTGCGGCGTCGCCGAAGGTGACACGCTGAAGGCAGCCTATACCAAGGCGCTGGCCTGCGACCCGGTCTCGGCCTTCGGCGGCATTGTCGCCATGAACCGCACGCTCGACACCGAAGCGGCTCAGGAGATCGTCAAGACCTTCACCGAGGTCATCATCGCGCCCGACGCAACCGACGAGGCAGCCGGGATCGTCGCCGCGAAGAAGAACCTGCGCCTGCTGGTCACCGGCGGCCTGCCCGACCCGCGCGCTGCCGGCACCACGGTGAAGTCCGTCGCCGGCGGCCTGCTGGTGCAAGGCCGCGACAACGCCGTGGTCGACGACCTCGAGCTGAAGGTGGTGACCAAGCGCGCGCCGACCCCGGCCGAACTAGCCGACCTCAAATTCGCCTTTCGCGTCGCCAAGCACGTGAAGTCAAACGCCATCGTCTATGTCAAGGACGGCGCCACCGTCGGCATCGGCGCCGGCCAGATGAGCCGTGTCGATTCCTCGCGCATCGCCGCCCGCAAGGCGCTCGACGCGGCGGAAGCCGCAGGGTTGACCGAACCGCTGACCAAGGGCTCGGTCGTCGCTTCGGATGCCTTCTTCCCCTTTGCCGACGGCCTTCTCTCGGCGATCGAAGCCGGCGCGACGGCGGTCATCCAGCCCGGCGGTTCGATGCGCGACGATGACGTGATCGCCGCCGCCGACGCGCACGGCATCGCGATGGTGTTCACGGGGGTCAGGCACTTCAGGCATTGAGCGGCTTTTCCCTTCTCCCACAAGGGGCGAAGGGAAAAGCGCTAGTCCTTCGGACGATCCGCCGGATAGGGGGTCCCCACCAGGATCGCCATGCCGAGCCCGAGGAAGAGGATGATCGCCGCCATGCCGAGCCGCGGCGAACCGCTGAGTGTGGTGATGGTCGCCACCATGAATGGCGCCAGGAAGCTCGTTGCTCGGCCAGCCAGCGCATAGATGCCGAAATAGCGGCCGGATTCTGCCGCCGTGACGCTGCGCGCCATGTAGGAGCGCGACGAGGCCTGCACCGGGCCAAAGGCAAGCCCGATCAGCAGGCCGTAGAGGATGTAGGCCTTCTCGGCCGCGGTGCCGAACAGGCCGCCGGAATCGCCAGTCGACAGCGGGATCAGGCCGAGCAGCGTGAAGCCTGGTCCGGTCGAGACGACACCGATGGTGGCGATCGACAGCATCACCAGCGCAACCATCACAACGTGCTTCGAGCCGAGCGCGGTATCCAGCCGCGCCGCGATCCAGCAGCCGAAGATGGCAACGACATTGAGGATGATGCCGAACAGGCCGATCTCGGTGATCGACCAGTGGAACATGCCGGCCGCGAACGTGCCGCCAAGCGCCAGCAGCGCGTTGACGCCGTCCTGATAGATCATGCGGGCGAGCAGGAAGCGCAGGATGCCACTGCGCTGGCGCACTTCCACCAGCGTCGACTTCAGTTCGGACAGGCCCTCGCGCACCGCCGGCCTGATCGGGATGCCCTTGATGGCGTCGGGCGTGAAGAAGAACATCGGCAGGATGAACACAAAGTACCAGCCGGCCGACATCGGTCCGGTAAAGCGCGCGTCCTCGCCGAGCTTCGGATCCAGCCCGAACAGCGGATCGAGGCCGATGAGCGTCTTACCGGTTTCGAGATTGCCGGCGAGGAACAGCACAACGAAGATCAGCGCGATCATCCCGCCGAGATAGCCGAGCCCCCAGGCCATGTTGGAGATCCTGCCGATTTCGGCTTTCGGCACCAGCCGCGGCATCATGGAATCGTTGAACACGGTCGAGAATTCCGCCGCCACCGAAGCCAGCGAGAACAACAGCACGACCAGGAACAGGTTGGAACCGGGCGCCGCGAACCACAGCAGGCTGAGGCTGACGATCTTGATCGTCGCGAAGAAGGCGATCCACGGCTTGCGCGGCCCGGTCTGGTCGGCGATCGAGCCGAGCACGGGCGACAGCACCGCAATGACCAGGCCGGCAGCGGCAATGCCGTAGCCCCAGGCCGCCTGCCCGCTGGTCGGGTCGCTCGCCATACGCGAGACGAAATAGGGCCCGAAGATGAAAGTGGTGACGACGGTGAAGAAGGGCTGCGCCGCCCAGTCGAAGAACATCCAGCCCCAGATGCCGCGCCCCGAAGCCCGCTGCACTGTCTCTACTGCCGCCATGCTGATTCCCCTGGGACCCGCGCTCCGTGTCGGGCGCATGTCTGCATGTTTTTCATGACGGCGCAAATGCGCCTGGCTTGCGGCCTGCGACAGCGGTGGCGCAGCCGAAGAAGAAGCGCTTGAACTCGACGTCGAGGCCTTCGCTCCCAAGCATTTCCGCCACATAGGAGGCATCGCCAAAATTGGTCGAGTACGTGCCGATCATCGCGAAATCCCGCGCGCCCTGGAGAAAAATCTTCTCGATGAGCGGCAGCATCACTTTGAGATGGAAAAGATAGAGCGGTCGCAGCCACCAGCCTTTCGGGTCGGAGGCTTCGATCATGCAAAAGACGCCGCCGGGCTTGAGGCAGCGCGCAACCAGTTTGGCGAGCCTGAGATGCTGCTCGGCATTGAATGTCTTCAGGCCGAAGGTCGAGATGATGAAATCCGCGCTTGCGTCCGGCAGATCGCTGGCCAGCACGTCATCTTCGATGAAGGCGATCTTATGCGCACGGTGCGCATGCAGCCGCTGCATGGCGCGCCGATGCATGCCAGACGAGATGTCCACCGCCGTGATGGCGCCGATATCGGGAAAGCGCTTGAGCAGATGCGGCCAGACTTCGCCGGTCCCCGCCATCAGATCGTAGCCGGTCGGCTGCGACGCCTGCGGCGCAGGCATCAGCTCGACGCATTGCCTGCGCCAGCGCTCGGTGAAGCCAAGGGAACAGATCAAACTGAAGGTGATGTAACGGCTGGAGCAGCGGTCGAAGACGCCCTTGACGAATTGGGCGTCATAGATGTCTTCGCCCGGCGCATCGCTCCCACCAGCGGGACGGTGCAGAGGCTCGTCCCGGACTACGTCATCGTCCCCGATCGTGCTCAGCTTTACCTCTTTGTTTTTACGCAATTCCGGACGGAGGGTTCGGCGAAGTCGCCGAACTTAACCGTTTCATACTTTTCCTGGAATTGCCCTAGATCCCCGTCAGGTCGCTCATCAGGCCCGACGCCACCGACAGCCGCGACACGGTGATGTCGCCGCCTTCGGTCAGCGCCTGCAACCGCTCGCGGATGCGCGCGACACGCTCGCCGCCGGCCTCCAGCCAGGCTGCCACTGGATCCGCCGCCTTGGCGTGAGCGGTCAGCGCCGCCACCGCGATGCCGCGCCGCGCGGCGCCGATCGTGTCGGTGGCGCGCGACAGCGCCAGCTGGTCGTAATAATCCGGCGGCATGATCGAGCGCGCCGCCTCCTCGACGCGCGGGATGCGGAAGGCATCGCTGACGGCAAAGAAGGCCTTGGCCGCGGTGACGATGTCGGCGTTGGCCATGCGCGCGGTGAGCGCGACATCCGGGATCAGTTCGGCCACCTCGGTCAGAGCGAGCTTCTCCGCCAGTTTCTCCGGCGCGCCGCCCTTGAACAACCCGTGACGACGCTCCTCGATGCGCTCGCGCGAGAAGGCCGGCAGCAGCGAGACGAGTTTCGGCTCCAGCGTCTTGCGCGCCTCCTGCAATTCGGCGATGCGCTGCGCCAGCGGCGCCGAGCCCGTATCGTTTTTCAAATACCAGCCGCTCGTCACGAAGATAAGCCGGCTAATCGATTGATACAGGTCGATCTGGATCTGTCCGTCGATCTGATTGTCGAGTGCATCGATCTCCTTGTAGAGCGAAGGCAGCGCGAAGCCGTCCCGCACCACGGCGAAGGTGCGCACGACGTCGGCCACGGTGCGGCCTGTCGCCTCCTGCAGCCGGTTGACGAAGGATGGGCCGCCGCGGTTGACGAGATCGTTGGCGGTGACGCGCGTGATGATTTCCCGGCGCAGCCTGTGGTCGCGGATCTCGCCGGCGAACTTCTTCGCCATGCGTTCCGGGAAATAGCCCATCAGATCGCGGTCGAAATGCGGCTCGTCCGGCACGTCGCTGGCGACCATGTCGGAGAACAAGACGATCTTGGCATAGGCAAGAAGCACGCCGAGCTCTGCCCTGGTCAACGGCTCGCCGCGTGCTTCGCGCTCGCTGAGCGCCGCCGGCGAAGGCAGCGTCTCGACCGCGCGGTCGAGCAGGCCGCGCGCTTCCAGCGCCGCCATGAACCGCGCCTGGTGCGCAATGTCGGCGAGGCCGCGCTTGCGCGCCAAGGACAGCGCCAGCGTCTGCTGGTAGTTGTTGGACAGCACAAGCGCGCCGACCTCGTCGGTCATTTCGGCCAGCAGCTTGTTGCGCGTCGGCCTGGTCAACGAACCCTTGCGCATGGCCGAGGCCAGCGCGATCTTGATGTTGACCTCGACGTCGGAGCAATTGACGCCGCCCGAATTGTCGATGGCGTCGGAATTGCAGCGGCCGCCATTCAGGCCGAACTCGATGCGCGCCCGCTGCGTGACCCCGAGATTGGCGCCCTCGCCGATGACCTTGGCGCGCACGTCGAGCGCGGTGACGCGGATGGCATCATTGGCGCGGTCGCCGACATCCTGATTGGTCTCGCCCGAACCTCGGACATAGGTGCCGATGCCGCCGAACCACAGAAGGTCGACCGGCGCCTTGAGGATGGCGTTCATGATCTCGACCGGCGTCGCGGTCGTCTTGGCGAGCCCGATCGCCGCGGCTGCGGCCGCGGGCAGCGTGATCGATTTCTGGTTGCGCGAGACGATGACGCCACCTTCCGACAGCTTCGACTTGTCATAGTCCTGCCAGGACGAGCGCGGCAGCGCGAACATGCGCACCCGCTCCGCCATCGAGGCCGCCGTGTCCGGATCGGGATCGATGAAGATGTCGCGATGGTCGAAGGCGGCGATCAGCCTGGTCTGCGGCGACAGCAGCATGCCGTTGCCGAAGACGTCACCCGACATGTCGCCGACGCCGACGACAGTGAAGGGCGAGGTCTGGATGTCGCGGTTGATTTCGCGGAAATGCCGCTTGACCGCTTCCCAGGCGCCCTTGGCGGTGATGCCCATCTTCTTATGGTCGTAGCCGGCCGAACCGCCGCTGGCGAAAGCATCGTCCAGCCAGAAGTGATGCTTTTCGGAAATGGCATTGGCGGTGTCGGAGAAGGTCGCCGTACCCTTGTCGGCGGCGACGACGAAATAGGGATCGTCCTTGTCGCGCCGCACGATACCGGCCGGCGGAATGACGCCGTCGAGGCCGATATTGTCGGTGATCGACAGCAGGCTGGAGACGAAATTCTTATAGGCCGAAGTACCGGCTTCGAAGATCGCGTCGCGGCTGCCGCCGGCCGGCAGGCGCTTGGGGAAGAAGCCGCCCTTGGCGCCGACCGGCACGATGACGGCGTTCTTGACCTGTTGCGCCTTGACCAGGCCGAGCACCTCGGTGCGGTAGTCCTGGGCGCGGTCCGACCAGCGAAGACCGCCGCGCGCCACCGGACCGAAGCGCAGATGGACGCCTTCGACTTCGGAGCCATAAACGAAGATCTCGCGCCACGGCCGTGGCGCCGGCAGGCCCTCGACCGCCTGCGAGTCGAGCTTGATCGCCAGCGACTGGCCCTTATCCTTCGTATCGGCTACGAAATGATTGGTGCGCAGCGAGGCTTCGATCAGATTGAGGTAGCGGCGGATGATGGTGTCGTCGTCGATGTTCGGCACCTCTTCCAGCGCATCCTTGATCTTGGCTTTGAGGTGTTTGGCGGCGACCACGCCGTCGCCCTCCGCGGTCGGACCGAGCCGGGCGACGAACAGCGCGTGCAGGCCGCGTGCGATCTCCGGATAACGGTTGAGCGCGGCGGCGATGAAATCCTGGCTCTGCGGAATGCCGGCCTGCTGCAGATAGCGGCCATAGGCGCGCAGGATGGTGACCTCGCCCGACCACAGGCCGGCGGTCTGGGCAAGGCCGTTATAACCGTCATTGTCGACGTCGCCGCGCCACACCGACAGGAACGCATCCTCGAACAGCGCCCCGCCGTCGGTGAGATCGATTGGCTTGCCGTAGCTGTTCTCCAACTCCATGTCGTGCACGAAGACAGTATCGCCGCCGTCTAGGCCGACCTCGAAGGTGCGCTCGCTGATGACGCGGAAACCGATGTTTTCGAGCACCGGCACGCGCCGCGACAGCGCCACCGGACTGCCGAAATGGTAGATCTTCAGCGCCGCCTGGTGCGGCTTCTGGTCGGCATGGCGATAATAATCGATGGCGATCGGGTTGGCGGCGTTGATCCCGGCAATGCGTCCGGCGTCGGTGAGCGCCACGGCGGCCGAGAAGGAATCGCGATAGCTTTCGGGGAAGCGCGCCGCAATTGCTTTCAGCGCCGGATCGCTGCCTGCCTGTTCGGCCGCATCGGAAAGAGCATCCTCCCAGGTGCGGACGATGTCGCGGATCGCTGCTTCGATGGTTGCCTGCTCGACCTTCGGTGTCTTGCCGCCTGAGCGGCCGATGATGAAATGAACGCGCGCCAGGCCGCCCTCGGGGAAGGCCGGATAATAGGCCGACAGCCGGCCCTCGAATACGGTTTTGAGATAGGTGCCGACCTTCTCGCGCACGACGCTGTCATAGCGGTCGCGCGGCACGAAGACGAGGATCGAGACGAAGCGGTCGAACTGGTCGACGCGCACCAGTGCCCTGACGCGCGGCCGTTCGATCAGCCCTAGAATGGCGCTGGCGTGCTTGCGCAGGATAGGGATGGGAACCTGGAACAGCTCGTCGCGCGGATAGCCTTCCAGAATGTTGATCAGCGCCTTGCCGGAATGATCGTGCGGATCGAAGCCGGATTTCGAAATCACGGTCTCGGCCTTCGAGCGCAGATAAGGGATCTTCATTACCGAGCGCGTGTAGGCGGTCGAGGTGAACAGGCCGACGATGCGCAGCTCGCCGGCGAGCGTGCCTTTCGAGGTGTAGGTCTTGATGCCGATGTAATCGAGATAGATGCGGCGGTGGACCAGCGACTTGGCATTGGCCTTGGTGACGATCAGCGGCTCCGGCCCGTGCAGGAAGGCGCGGATTTCCGGCGTCGTCGTCACCGCCTCAGTGCCGCGCCGCAGAACCAGCACGTCCGGATCGGACAGAATGCCGAGGCCAGGCTTGTCGGCGCGCTCCAGGTTGCCGCTTTCCTCGCCGCCGACATATTTGAACTCGCGCATGCCGAGGAAGGTGAAATTGTCGTCGCGCAGCCATTCGAGGAAAGCGATCGCCTCGGCGACGCTCTTCTTGTCGAGCGGCACCGCCGAATAGCGGAATTCCGAGATCGCCTGGTCGAGGCGGGCGAGCATGCGCTTCCAGTCGACGACGGCGGCGCGGACCTGGGACAGCATCTTGCGCAGCCGCTCGGTGAGATTTGCCGCCTGTTCGGCGCTCAACCGCGGAATGTGGACATGGACGACGCTCAGCCGGTCATGGTCGTCGTCTTCCTTGCCGCTGTCGCTAAGCACCTCGACGCCAGCCTTGCCATGGCGGACAGTGACGATCGGATGGGTGACCAGCGTCGGCTCGCCGGACGCCTCGGTGATTTCGCCGAGGATCGAATCGAACAGGAACGGCATGTTGTCGTTGACGACGGTAATGACCGATACCGGCCGGCCGTCGCAGGCGACGCCCGGATCGGCTTCGACGGCGACGACGCTTTCGCCCTTCTTGTGGCGGGCGACCGCGAGGCCGGCGAGCTCGGCGGCGCGCTCGAGGTCGGCCACATCATAGGCGGCAACGTCTTCCGCCGGCGCGCGGGCGAGCAGATAGTCGGCAAGCCTTGCGGGTCTCTCCTGCGCCTTGGCAGCGGCGACGGCTTTCCTCTTCGGCTTGGATTTCACGCTGGCCATGACGCTTATTCCCTCCCGTGGCATGCTTTTGTCACTATGGTAGCCAGATGAGCGCTGTTTGGCGACAAAGGTTTGACGACGCTTTAAAAAATTCGAACCGACGCCACCATCCGACAAGGAGAGACGATATGACCGGCAAAGTAACCGCGCTTGACCTGGTCCAGGCGGAACTCAGCGAGGCAACCAAGGCCTATTTCGCCAAATGCCAGGAGAAGCTCGGCCTCGTGCCCAACGTGCTTCTGGCCTACGCCTTCGACGAGAAGAAGCTGCGCGCCTTCACCGACATGTACAACGATTTGATGCTGGGCGATTCCGGCCTGTCGAAGCTGGAGCGCGAGATGATCGCCGTCGTCGTCTCCTCGATCAATCATTGCTATTACTGCCTGACCGCGCATGGCGCGGCCGTGCGCCAATTGTCCGGCGCGCCGGCGCTTGGCGAGATGATGGTGATGAATTTCCGCGCCGCCGATCTTTCACCGAAGCAGACGGCGATGCTGGAATTCGCCGTCAAGCTGACCGAAGAGCCGGCCCGGATCGTCGAGGCCGACCGGGCCGCGCTGCGCCAGGTTGGCTTTACCGATCGCGACATCTGGGACATCGCCTCGACCGCAGCCTTCTTCAACATGTCGAACCGGGTGGCTGCCGCGATCGACATGCGGCCGAACGTCGAGTACCACGCGATGGCCCGATAGGGCCACGCCGCCCTCTCCGTCGGTCCTAAGACCATCCTGCGTTGACAGGCTCTTTCGAGCGGCTAGTCTTTCCAGGAAATAAAATTTCCAATGGGTGAACTCGTTCCTGAACCCTCGCTCGAATGGGAGCCGCCATGCTGGACCGAATTACCAATCCAAAACTTCTCCTCTGCGCCCTCACTGTCTTAGCGGGTCTCGCGACGCCACCGGCATGGGCCTTTGAGGCCTCAACGGTCTACCAACCCATTTTCGAGACGGCGGCCGGCAAGACGATCACGCTGACGGGGCATGACCTGACCATCGATCAGGTAATCGACATCGCGCGTCATGGCGCCAAGGTCGAGCTCAGCCCGGAGGCGCTGCAGCGTTCGGCCGACGCTTACGGGCTCCTGCTGGAAGGCGCCGCCGAAGGGGTGACGATCTACTGGTTCAACCGCGGCGCCGGCGACCAGCGCGAGACGGTGATCTTTTCCGGCGATCCGACCTCGCCCGAAAACACGAAACTTCTCCAGGACCAGCAACTTGCCCGCTTCAAGGGCGGCGTGAACCGCGGCTACGGACCGGAGCTGCAGGAAGAGGCGCTGGTGCGCGCCATCATGGCGATCCGCGCCAACACCATGTCCTACGAGGCGGCAAGCCCGCAGCTGACGCACATGCTTGTCGACATGCTGAACAAGCGCGTGACGCCGGTCGTGCAGTCGCGCGGCACGCTCGGCGAAGGCGACCTGGCGACGCTCGGCAACATCGGCGCCACCATGGTCGGCGAGGGCGACGCCTATCTCAACGGCGTTCGCATGCCCGCCTCCCAGGCCCTTTCGCAAGCCGGCCTGAAGCCGCTCGAACCCTTCGCCGCAGACCAGGCGGCGCTGATCAGCACCAACGCCTATGCGCAGGCGCAGGCAGTGCTGTTGGTGGAGGATGCACGAAACCTGTTGGAGTGGACCGACCTCAGCTACGCCATGGGCCTCAACGGCATGAACTCCAGCGTGACGCCGATTTCGGCTCCGGTACAATCGATGCGGCCCTATCCCTGGCTGACCTGGGACGCCGCCCGGATCATGGACATGATCAAGGGCAGCTATCTGTTCGACGAGGATCCGGCCCGCATCATCCAGGACCCGGAAAGCATGCGCGCCTCCAGCCAGCGCCAGGGTTCGGCCTGGCAAGCCTGGGCGGATCTGCGCGATTCCGTGCTGCTGTCGATCAACGCCTCGGATCACAATCCGGCTGTCCTGCCTGGACTGACGCCGCAAAGCTCGCCGGAGCTCAGCACACCGCAATTCATGAAATACTACATCAAGGGCGGCAAGCTGAGTAACGGCAAGTCGGGCTACATCTTCTCCAACGCCAATTGGGATCCTTACCCGATGGCCAACCAGGTCGAGGCGTTCACCAACGCCCTGACCAATCTCGGCGTCGCGGTCGCGCAGCGCATCGAGCGCTTCCGCAACCCCTTCTTCACCGTGGTCAAGCCGGCCGATGTGCTGAAACCCGACGAACGCAAGGATATACCGAGCTTCGACGGCTATCTGCCGACCGATCTGTGGCAGGAACTGGCCGGCCTCGGCGCGCCGGTGACGCCGAACGGCCAGGCGATCGTCGCCACCGTCGAGGACCTCGAGGCGCAGACCCGCATCAAGACCCAGCGCGCCCGTGAAGCCGTGGACGTCTCCTTCCACCTCGTTGCCCAGGACCTGTTGACGGCAAGCTACTGGATGGAGATCCGCAAGGCGCAGAACCCGGAGCGCAAGTTCGGCGACGCGCCGACCGCGGCGCTTGCGGCATTGCGTCAGATCATCCCCTGGCACCAGGCGGCGTCGGAACGGCAGAAGCAGCCGCTCGGCATGGTCGCCTATGACTTCATGCAGGAAAATCCGGCCGCAAAGTTCTACTCCGGCGGTCCGCAACCGCCGAAGAGTGCGGCAGCTCCGACGGCCGGCGTGCTGCCGAAATGAGCAATTCCAGGAAAAGTGTGAAGCGGTTTTCCGTCCGGAATTGCGCCAAGCAAGAAGGCTTCAGCGCGCCGCGATAGCTGCGGCCGCACCGGCCATCGTGGTAGCGCTGACGCGGTTGGCGATCTTCATGGCGCGCTTGCTCTTCAGGAGCTTGCGCGCCTGCGAGGCGGCCAGTACCCAGGTGAGGTCGATGACGACCAGCACGACCGCCATGGTGACCGTCAGCTCGACCCAGCCGACCACGCTTACCGAAGCGAGGTCGATGATGGTCGGCAGCAGCGCCAGATAAAACATCATGATCTTCGGATTGCCCAACGTCACCGCCATGCCGGCAAAGAACAGTTTGACGGGCGAATCCTCGCGCGGCATTTCGCCTTCCCTGGCATCGACCGGCGCCGTCCACATCTTGAACGCCAGCCAGGCGAGATAGGCGACGCCGACCCATTTCACGACGACGAAGGCGTAATGGAAAGTCTGCGCCACCACCGCCAGGCCAAACACCGCAAGCGAAAGCCAGATGCCCTCGCCGATCCACATCGCGAGCAGGAACGGGAAGACATCGCGAAAACCCTTCGAGATGACGCGGGCGACCAGCGCCGCGATCGACGGTCCAGGCGAGCCGGCTGCGACGAACAGCGCGGCGGCGAAGATGAGCAGCGAGGTGAGGTGCATGGCGGGTGCCTTCCTATGACATGGGAGGGGACGATACCGGATCGGAGCAGATTTGGCACGCCCGACGAAATGCACGCATCGAGGATGACGACAATAACTGCCAGCGCCGGCGCCGCCCCTCATCTGGCTGCCGCCATCTTCTCCCCGTAAACTGGGCGAAGGGCTATGTCGCCGATGACTTCGCCAATCACCGACGTTTGCGGCAGAAGCGCCAAGTTCCCTTCTCCCCGTTCACGGGGAGAAGGTGCCCGGAGGGCGGATGAGGGGCGGCGCCAGCGCCCGAGAATTGGCGTTATCCTGAGTCTTTTAGGAGACTCTTGCCCCTTGGTCACCCTGCCGCTAAAAGACCCCGTCCCGACATCCATTTCGAGCATCACTTTGCCTCAGTAACCGCCGGTCTCGCCAACTCCCCCGAATGCACTCGCAGGCGCAGCTATTCATGCGTCTGCTTCTATTTTCATGCGTTCTTCAGGCCGCGGTACGAGACCGGTTTGGCATTGCTGAGCCCGCTGTCGTCCGCAATCCGCGCCGACGCCTGAATACCCACCAACGCAGTCTTCGCCACACCGTGCCCCGAAAGGGCATCTCGGACTTTGCCGGCTTGACGGACTTCCCGACGGGAAGGGCCAACCGGCATGTCTTCTTCCACCTTGCGCGTCCGCTGGACGATCGTGCCCGCAATCGCGCCGCGACCGCTCATCAACTGCAACCGCTGCGGCGGCGTCAGACCGTACCGATGCAGCGAAAAATTCCGCGTTAACGCCAACGGCAAACGCATCGACGTATGGCTGATCTATCGCTGCGCGGTCTGCGATAACTCCTGGAATTTCGCCATTTTCGAACGGCGGAACCGCCGCGATATCGAACCGGCGCTGCTCACGGCACTGGAGAGCAACGATCCCGCGCTTGTGTGTCGTTACGCTTTCGACGGAGCCATGCTGCGCAGCCGGGCCGGGCGCATCGAGGAATATCCCGACGTCATGGTCCACAAGGAGCGTCTGGGCAGTGAACCGGGGGGCGCTATGGCAATCCGGCTAGAGCTTCGGCTACACAACTCCACACCTCTGCGGCTCGATCGTCTGCTTGCCGGCGAACTAGGCATCTCGCGGTCGAAGCTGCAAGGCTGGGAGGAGCGAAAGCGCTTGAGCATCGAACGGGATGGCACCAGGGCCCTGCGCAAGCCGGTCCGCGACGGCCTGACGGTGCGCATCGATCTGGCCGAGGAAGCGGATCGCAGCGCCGTGCTGTCGGCCGCGCACGGCTGAAACAAAAAGAGGGAGCATCCGCTCCCTCTTTGAACCTAGCCTGGGACGATTTACGCCGCGCCCATCACCTTGGAGGCCTTCTCGAAACGCTTGCGCTCGTTCGGATCGAGATAGAGCTTGCGCAGGCGGATGGTCTTCGGCGTCACCTCGACCAGCTCGTCGTCCTGGATCCAGGCCAGCGCCCGCTCCAGCGTCATGCGGATCGGCGGCGTCAGCTTCACCGCCTCGTCCTTGCCGGCGGCGCGGATGTTGGTGAGCTTCTTGCCCTTGAGCACGTTCACTTCGAGATCGTTGTCACGGCTATGGATGCCGATGATCATGCCCTGATAAACCTTGACGCCCGGATCGATGATCATCGGGCCGCGGTCTTCCAGGTTCCACATCGCGTAAGCGACCGATTCGCCCTGCTCGTTGGAGATCAAAACGCCGTTGGTGCGGCCAGGCAGTTCGCCCTTGTAGGGCTCATAGGCGAAGAACAGCCGGTTCATCACCGCGGTGCCGCGCGTGTCGGTCAACAGCTCCGACTGGTAGCCGATCAGACCGCGCGTCGGTGCGTGGAAGACCAGCCGCTGGCGGTTGCCGCCGGAAGGGCGCAGTTCCACCATCTCGGCCTTGCGCTCCGACATTTTCTGCACGACGACGCCGGCATGCTCCTCGTCGACGTCGATGACGACTTCCTCTACCGGCTCCAGCAGGTCGCCGTTTTCGCCCTTCTGCATGACGACGCGCGGACGCGACACGGCAAGCTCGAAACCTTCGCGGCGCATCGTCTCGATCAGCACCGCAAGCTGCAATTCGCCACGGCCCGAGACGAAAAAGGAATCCTTATCCGGCGATTCCTCGATCTTCAGCGCCACATTGCCTTCGGCCTCGCGCAGCAGCCGGTCGCGGATGACGCGGCTGGTCACCTTGTCGCCCTCGGTGCCGGCAAGCGGGCTGTCGTTGACGAGGAAGGACATCGTCACCGTTGGCGGATCGATCGGCTGCGCATGCAGCGCCTCGGTCACCGCCAGATCGCAGAAGGTGTCGGCAACGGTGCCCTTGGACAGGCCGGCGATCGCCACGATGTCGCCCGCCTGGGCTTCCTCGATCGGCTGGCGCTCGAGGCCACGGAAGGCAAGGATTTTCGAGATGCGGCCGGTTTCGATCTGGGTGCCGTCATGGTGCAGCACCTTGACCGCCTGGTTGGCCTTCAGCGTGCCGGATTCGATGCGGCCGGTGATGATGCGGCCAAGGAACGGATTGGCTTCCAGGATGGTGCCGATCATGCGGAACGGGCCGGAATGGACCGTCGGCGCCGGCACATGCTTGACGACGAGGTCGAACAGCGGCGCCAATTGCTGGTCCTTCGGGCCTTCCGGGTTTTCCGACACCCAGCCGTCGCGGCCGGAGCCGTAGAGGATCGGGAAGTCGAGCTGCTCGTCGGTGGCATCGAGCGCGGCGAACAGGTCGAACACCTCGTTCACCACCTCGATGTGGCGGGCGTCGGGACGGTCGATCTTGTTGATGACGACAATCGGCTTCAGGCCGACCTTGAGCGCCTTGCCGACGACGAACTTGGTCTGCGGCATCGGCCCTTCGGCGGCATCGACCAGAACGATGGCCGAATCAACCATCGACAGGATGCGCTCGACCTCGCCGCCGAAATCGGCGTGTCCGGGCGTGTCGACGATGTTGATGCGGGTGCCGTGCCAGTCGACCGAGGTCGCCTTGGCCAGGATGGTGATGCCGCGTTCCTTTTCCAGGTCGTTGGAATCCATGGCGCGTTCGGCCACGCGCTGGTTGTCGCGGAAGGATCCGGATTGTTTCAGGAGCTGGTCGACGAGGGTGGTTTTTCCATGGTCGACGTGCGCGATGATCGCGATATTACGAAGGTTCATTTTATCTGGTCTCGGGAACGTTGCAGGCAGCAGGCCCAAAAGCGCCGCCTTTTTCGGTTGCGCGGCTCATACAAGGTTTTTCGCAATTGCGAAAGGGGAGGCCCTTCCCCAAATAAATGGTCACTGATTCTTAAACGTCTTGGTGTGAAATGATTCTGTTAACCAAGGCGGAACCTTTGAGGGGCCGGGCAGTTCGATGTTCATGACCGATCATATCGCCAGATTGCGTCCGGTTTTGGTCTGGACCTCGCTTGCCGTGCTGGTTGCGGCGGGCGCCGCGCAGTCCGCCGCCGCCCTGCGGGACGCCAATCCGGCGCGCCCCGACGACGCCCAAACCGCCGAGCAGATGTTCGCCGACGCCCCTGACGGCGTCGACCCGGTCGTCACCGGCCCGGTCAGCGCCGCTTTCAAGCAGCGCCAGAAGGACGCCAACTGCGATACGGCGGTGTGGCCGAACGTCCCGCGGGTCTGCTATCCCGACTGACGACGCAGCCGCCGGGGGTGCGTTGAGATTCAGGTCAGGCCGGCATCACCTGAATATCGACGCAGCCTAAGCCGACCGCACCGGGTCGAGCGTCACCTTGTAGAGCTCGTTGTCGTCGCGGTCCATCAGCCGCACCGTGAGCTGTTCCGTCGCGCCTGAAATATCGACCAGCCCGAAGAACTGCAGGCCGGCCGACGGCGGCAGGTTCTGGCCTTGCTCGGCGGTCGGCGCCTTGATGAACTTCAGCTCCGGCCCAAAAGTCATGTCGAGATCGTTGGGGCCGAACGTACCGGCATGGATCGGGCCGGAGACGAATTCCCAGAACGGATTGAAATCCTGGAACTGCGCCTTGTCGGGGTTGTAGTAGTGCGCGGCCGTGTAGTGCACGTCGGCGGTCAGCCACACCGTGTTGGTGATGCCGGCATTCTTGATGAAGCGCAGCACATCGGCGAATTCGAGCTCGCGGCCTTTCGGCGCGCCATTGTCGTTGTTGCTGACGGCCTCGAAGCCGACCTTCTTCGCCGCGTCGTCCCAGACCACGAGGCTGAGCGGCATGTCGGCGGCGATGATCTTCCAGGTCGCCTTGGAGTTGGCGAGTTCGCGCTTCAGCCACTTTGACTGCTCTTCGCCGATCATGCGCGACTTCGGCGTCAGCGTTTCCTCGAGATCCGGACCGTTCGGGCCGCGATAGGACCGCATGTCGAGGAAGAACATGTCGAGCAGCGGCCCGTGCGAGATCTTGCGATAGACGCGGCCCGGCTCCGACGGCTCGTAGCGGATGGTGGTCATCTCATGGAAAGCGCGCGCCGCCCGCGCGGCCGGCACATGGATCGACTTTTCCTTGTAGCGGTCGTCGGCGGTGAGGTTCTTCGAATCCGACCAGTTGTTCAGCACCTCATGGTCGTCCCACTGGTAGAAGGTCGGGCAGATGGCGGAGAGGCCAAGCACATGCTTGTCCATCATGTTGTACTTCCACTGGTCGCGGTACTCGTCCAGCGTCTCGGCGACTTTGCGCTTGCCGTCGATGAGCACGACGTTTTTCCACTTGCCGCCGCCGGGCAGGTCGACCTCATCCTTCATGGCGCCGTCGGCATAGATCGTGTCGCCCGAATGCAGGAAGAAGTCCGGCGTGTGCTTGGCAATGGTCGAATAGGTCTTCATGCCGGTTTCGTCGATGCCCCAACCCTGGCCTGCGGTATCGCCCGACCAGGCGAAGCGCACGTCGCGCTTGGACGACGGCGCGGTGCGGAAGCGGCCGACGATCGGCTCGGAGACGGCGTTGACATCGGAGAGGTCGGCCGCAATCATGCGGTAGAAGATGTCCTGGTCCGAAGCGAGATCGGTGAGCAGCCGCTTGACGGTGTAATCGCTGGCCGGCGACGTATCGAGGCTGGCAAGCCTGGTGGCATTGGTGAAGCTTTCGGTCGTCGACACTTCATACATCACGCGCGCCGGACGATCCGTGCGCGTCCACACCATGCCGGAATTGGCGTCGACGTCGCCCGACTGCACGCCATGGGTGAAGGCCGGACGCTGGCTGGCGCGCGAATAATAAGGCAGCGCGAGCCCGGAGGCGCCGACAAGGCCGAAAGCGCTGGCCGAAGTGACGAAAGCGCGGCGGGTAAGCGAAAGCTTGTTCATGGCTGTCTCCAGGATGGCGTTCGAACATCCCCGCCAAGCTCCAGCCTCAATGTTTCAGGCGTGTCTCGGAACCATGAACTTTTGATAACAGTGAACAGCTCTTCCTTCTCCCCTTGTGGGAGAAGGGAAAGCGCGCCTCAGGCGGCCTGCGGCTCGGGATCGAACGCCGGCCTGCTCGTGTTGATCAAGAGCGAGATGCAGGCCGCTGCAATTCCCGTCATGCCGGCGATCAGGAACGCCAGCTCGTAATTGCCCTGCAGCTCGCGCATCGTCCCGCCAAAGGCCGCGGCCGCCGCCGCGCCGATCTGGTGGCCGGCGACGATCCAGCCGAACACGATCGGCCCGCTGCGGTCGCCGAAGGCTTCGTTGGCAAGCCGCAGAGTCGGCGGCACCGTGGCGATCCAGTCGAGCCCATAGAGCACGGCAAAGATGATCAGGCTGGTTCCCGAAAAGCCGGAATAAGGCAGGTAGATCAACGACAGGCCGCGGATGGCATAGTAGACGCCGAGCAGCTTGCGCGGATCGAAGCGGTCGGTGAGCCAGCCGGACAAAGTCGTGCCGATCAGGTCGAAAATGCCCATCAGCGACAGCAACCCGGCCGCCTTCACTTCCGGAATACCCATGTCGCCGCAGAAGGCGATGAGATGCGTGCCGACGAGGCCGTTGGTGGTGAAGCCGCAGATGAAAAAGGTGGCGAACAGATACCAGAACACGCGCGTGCCGGCGGCGCGGCGCAGCGTGTTCAGCGTGTGCGCCAGGAAATTACCTTGCGATGCCGGCGACACCGGGGGCACGTCATCGGCGTCGGCGCCATAGCGCACCAGGCCGATCGAGGCCGGACGCTCGGGCACCAGCAGGAGCACGAACGGAATGAGCGCGGCTGTCGCCAGGGCCACCGCAATGGCGACGGGTTTCCAGCCGCCGCTTTGCGCCAGCGAGGCAATCAGCGGCAGGAAGACAAGCATGCCGGTGGCGCTGGAAGCCGACATCAGTCCCATCACCAGGCCGCGATTGGTCTTGAACCAGCGGTTGACGATAGTGGCGCCAAGCACGCTTGCCACCGCGCCCGAGCCGATGCCGGAAAACACGCCCCAGGTCACGAAGAGATGCCAGGGCTGCGTCATGAACAGGCTGAGCGCGGTCGAGCCCGACATCACCAGCAGTGCGCCGAGCAGCGTGCGGCGCATGCCCACACGCTCCATCAGCGCTGCTGCGAACGGGCCGGTCAGGCCATAGAGCAGGATGCCGATGCTCGCGGCCCAGGAGGTCACGTCACGGCGCCAGCCGAAGCTTTCCTCCAGCGGAATCATCATCACCGAAGGCGCAGAGCGAAGCCCGGCCGCGATCAGCAGGCAGAAGAAAATGACGGCGACGACGACAAAGGCGTAGCGCTGGCCAAACGGACGGGACTGAGCTATCATGTTACTGACCGGTACGTTGCAATTGGGTGTCGCCCTACATACGTACCGGTCAGTAACATTGTCAAGCGAGTTGTTTGCATGCCATCCGACAATAATATTGAAGCGTCGATCAGCGAAGCGCGCTCCGCCACAGCGCCAAAGGCGGCCGACAAAATCCTCGATGTGGCGTTCGACCTGTTCTATCGCGAAGGCATAAGGGCGATCGGCGTCGACGAGATCGTCAGGCGAGCCGGCGTTACCAAGCCGAGCCTTTATCGCAGCTTTCCGTCCAAGGATGAGCTCGCCGCCTCCTATCTGCGCAAATACGATCTCGAATTCTGGGAGCGCTTCGACGAGGCCGTCGACGCGCATCCTGGCGATCCGCGCGCGCAGATCATCGCCTTCCTGACACGCGTCGGCAAACGCACGCAGAAACCCGACTATCGCGGCTGCGGCATGACCAATGCGGCCGTTGAATATCCCGAGCACGGCCATCCCGCGCGGGTGGTGAGTGAAAACAACAAGCTGGAATTGCGCCGGCGCCTGCGCGCAATGGCCAAGGCGATTGGCGCGCCCGATGCCGATACGCTGGGCGACGGCCTGCTGCTCCTGATCGAAGGCGCCTATATCAGCGGCCAGCTCTTCGGCCTTGGAGGCCCGGCGGCTACTGTCGCCCGCAACGCCGACCTGTTGATCGAAGCCAGCTTGAAGAAATAGCGATTGGCGCTAGGCTCGCGGCGACCTCCACCGGAGACGTTCGCCATGCGTGCTCTTCTGATCCCGCTTGCCCTCGCCTGCTTCTGCCAGGCGGCCCATGCCGGCGACATTTCCAGCGCCTACACCGATCTCGACTCCAAGAAGGATTGCGTGACCTATGCCCAGGCTGAACAGGGTGATGGCGACTGGGCAAACCTCGTCTGCTCCGGCTA
Source organism: Mesorhizobium sp. RCC_202 (assembly GCF_041355295.1). Classification (NCBI taxonomy): domain Bacteria; kingdom Pseudomonadati; phylum Pseudomonadota; class Alphaproteobacteria; order Hyphomicrobiales; family Phyllobacteriaceae; genus Mesorhizobium; species Mesorhizobium sp. RCC_202. The sequence goes on along the minus strand of NZ_JBFUPO010000007.1, from coordinate 326,184 downwards.
TCGCGGCTACCCGGTGCTGATCAACTACGACGATGCGCGCGAGTCCGTCTATTACGGCTTTCCGTCAGACGACATGACCGCCGTCTGGGAAAGCTTTTCCGCCTTCAACGGCTCCGGGCCGAAGGTGGAATGGCGCGTTGAGACCAAGGGCGACATCGCCGTCCCCTACGCGGCCATCCACCGCCGCTCCGTCAGCAATCCCGAGGACGACAAGAAGTCGATCGACGTGCTGGTCGTCGCCAAAGTGGCGCAGCCCGAGCAGCATGAGGGCTGCACGATCGGCCTGGTGTTAGCCACCGGCAACCCGCAGGCCAACGACCAGGCCCGCAAGCTCGCCGATGAGAAGGCAAAGACGTTCGCCTGCGGCAAGGACAAGCGCGAGGTCATCGGCAGCGTGCCGGATTTCGGCCGGGTGGATAATTAGCGCAGCAGTGAGGCGGTCAGCCGGCATCGGGGCGCCAACTGTTAGGCCAGGGCCGCATCGGGTTCCCATCAGCGTCGGCGCCTAGTAATCCTTCCCCGATCACGACCGATCTCGGAGGATTTCCGCTTGTCCAATTTTGTCAGCGTCGCAAGCGACAACGGCGTCGCGGTGGTCACCATCGACAATCCGCCGGTCAACGCGCTGAGCTTCCACGTCCGCAAACCGCTCTATGAGGCGCTTGCCGCGCTGCGCGACGATCCCGCCGCCAAGGCGATCGTCATCGCCTGCGCCGGGCGGACTTTTGTCGCCGGCGCCGACATCACCGAATTCGGCAAGCCGCTGGAGCAGCCCGAATTGCGCGCCATCATCGCTTTGTTGGAGACGATCGCCAAGCCGACGGTTGCGGCCATCCACGGCACGGCATTGGGCGGTGGATTGGAACTGGCGCTCGGCTGCCATTTCCGCGTCACCGATCATGGCGCCAAGCTCGGCCTGCCGGAGGTCAAGCTCGGCCTGCTGCCGGGTGGTGGCGGCACGGTGCGACTGCCACGCCTGGTCGGCGCGGCTAAAGCGCTTGGCATGATCGTTTCCGGAACGCCGATTTCGGCCAGCGAGGCAAAGACCGCTAGTCTTGTTGACTCTGTTTTCGACGGCGATCTGTTGGCGCAGACCGTTCGTTTCGCCAGCGAAATGGCCTCCCGGGGTGAAGCATTCGTGCCCGTGCGTGATCGCAACAACCGTCTGGCCGAAACCGATCTGGCTGCTTTCGACGCCCAGGCGGCTGACCTCGCCAGGAAAGCCCGCGGGCTGGAGGCGCCGCTCGCCTGCGCCGAGGCTGTCCGCAACGCCATCACTTTGCCTTTCGACGCGGCGCTGGCCGCCGAGCGCCAGCTCTTCCTGAAACTCGTTTCCGGCGACCAGTCGCGGGCGCAGCGGCATCTGTTCTTTGCCGAGCGCGAGGCGGCGAAGATACCCGGCAAGGATGTGCAGAAGCGAAAGATTGCCCGCGTCGGCATCATCGGCGCCGGCACGATGGGCGGCGGCATCGCCATGGCTTTCGCCAATGGCGGCTTCCCGGTGACCTTGCTGGAGACCAGCGCGGAGCCGCTGCAGCGCGGGCTGGCGACGATCGAGAAGAATTATGCCGTTTCGGTCAGCCGCGGCTCGCTGACGGAGGAAGCAAAGCAGAAGCGGCTCGGCCTGTTCAAGGCCAGCACCGACTATGCCGATCTTGCCGATTGCGATCTGATCGTCGAAGCCGTCTTCGAGGATATGGCGGTCAAGAAAGAAGTGTTCGGCAAGGTCGATGGCGTCGCCAGGCCCGGCGCCATCCTTGCCACCAACACCTCCTATCTCGACGTCAATGAGATCGCAGCCTCGACCTCGCGTCCACGGGACATGCTCGGCCTGCATTTCTTCTCGCCGGCCAATATCATGAAGCTGCTCGAGATCGTGCGCGCTGAAAAGACGGCTCCCGACGCGCTGGCGACGGTGACCGATCTCGCCCGGCGCATCGGCAAGGTGCCGGTCGTCGTCGGCGTCTGCCACGGTTTCGTCGGCAACCGCATGCTGGCCGCGCGCGGCGCGGAAAACGAATTCCTGCTGCTCGAAGGCGCTGCACCGAGCGAGGTCGACAAGGCGTTCACCGATTTCGGCTGGCCGATGGGACCGTTCCAGATGGGCGATCTCGCCGGACTCGATATCAGCTGGCGCAACCGCAAGGCGCGCGGCCTGACGGCGGCGATCGCCGATACGCTCTGCGAGCAGGGCCGCTTCGGCCAGAAGACCGGCCGCGGCTGGTATCGCTATGACAGCGGCGCGCGCGAGCCGGTTGCCGATCCGGATGTCGAAGCGCTGATCCGGACGAAGGCGGCAGATCTGGGGATCGCACAGCGCAACATTGGCCCGGACGAAATCCTTGAGCGCACGCTGTATCCCTTGGTCAACGAGGGCGCGAAAATCCTCGAGGAAGGCATCGCGGCGCGCGCGTCCGATATCGATGTCGTCTGGGTGAATGGCTACGGCTTCCCGATCGGCAAGGGCGGGCCGATGTTCTGGGCCGGGCTCCAGGGGGCGGCGAAGATCGTCGAGCGGCTGGAGTATTGGCACCGGCAAACGGGGCGGCCGGTCTTCGAGCCGGCTCCGGCGCTGAGGCGGTTTGCCGTGACGGGGTCGTGGGAGAGTGTCCCGAACGGATAAGGACAGGCGCCGCGTTCCTTCGCGCCGACCTCGCTGGCTCTCACCAAACGCCGTCGCCAAATTTGACCATGTGGACAAAACTCAGGCATCGTTCCATAGTCCTCAGCGTCTGACATTTGGAACAGCCGGCTCGACACGGCTGTCGAACAGAGGGGCACTTCAATGGAAAACGAACGTAGCAAAACGCAACGCACGAGCCTGTCGCGGCGCAACGTGCTGGAACTCGGCGCGCTTGGCCTCGCCGCTTCCGTCCTGCCGGGTGCGGCCTTTGCCAAGGACAAGAAGCTGAAGGTGGCGGCGATCTTCGCCACGCCGATCGAGGAGCCGTGGGACAACCAGATCCACGTCGCCTTGCAGAGGGCCGAGAAGGAGCTGGGCATCGACTACAAATGGTCGGAGAAGGTCCAGACCGCCGACTTCAGCCGCGTGATGCGCGAATATGCGCAGGGCGGCTATCAATTGGTTTTGGGCGATGCCTTCGCCGCCGAGCGTGAATCGCGCAAGACCGCCAAGCAGTTCCCGAAGACGGCCTGGCTCTTCGGCTCCGGCGCTGGGCCCGCCGAGCCCAATTTCGGCGTCTTCGACAACTGGATCCACGAGCCGGCCTACCTCTCCGGCATGATCGCGGGAAAGATGTCGAAGTCGGGCACGGTCGGCGCGGTTGCGGCGATGGGCATTCCGGAAGTGAACCGGCTGGTCAACGCCTTCTTTGCCGGCGCCAAGGAGGTGAACCCGAACGTCAAGAAGAAGGTCGCCTTCATCGGCTCCTTCTTCGATCCGCCCAAGGCCAAGGAAGCTGCCGTGGCGCAGATCGACGCCGGCGTCGACGTCATCTATGCCGAGCGTTTCGGCGTCATCGAGGCGGCGGTGGAAAAGAAGATCTACGCCATCTCCAATATGTCCGACCAATCGAGCCTCGGCCCGGACACAGTCATCACCGGCCCTGTCTGGGACATGTACCCGACGGTCGAGCAGGCGATCAAATTGGTCAAGGCCGGCGTCTTCACCGCGCAGGATTATGGCGATTTCTCGCGCATGGCCAAGGGCGGCTCGTATCTGGCGCCCTTGCACAAATTCGACAAGACGCTGCCTGCCGAGGTCAAGGACCTGGTCGAGAAGAAGAAGGCCGAGATCCTCGAAGGCAATTTCCGCGTCGACGTCGACGAGAACACGCCGGTTTCGGATTGATGCCTTGTTGAGGGGTGGCGCGAGGCCCCCCTCTCTGCCCTGCCGGGCATCTCCCCTCAAGGGGGGAGATTGGCGGCTTCGTCGACGACGCTCGATCTTTTCAACGTTGAAAGTTGGCGAAAGCCGGCGTGACATCTGATCTCCCCCCTTGAGGGGGAGATGGCCGGCAGGCCAGAGAGGGGGGCCTCGCGCTGCCCTCGGGATCGCAAATCCAGGGAGCACCCTTGTCCGTCCCTCTCATCGAAATGCGCGGCATCACCAAGATCTTCGGCGCCGTCACGGCGAACGAGGCTGTCGATCTCAGCGTCGCGCCCGGCGAAATCCTCGGCCTTCTGGGCGAGAACGGCGCCGGCAAGACGACGCTGATGAACGTGCTGTTTGGCGCCTATGCGCCGGATGCCGGCGAAATACTCGTCGAGGGCAGGCCTGTCGCCATCCACAGCTCCGCCGACGCTCTTGCCGCCGGCATCGGCATGGTGCACCAGCATTTCCATCTCGCGCCGCGCCTGACGGTTCTGGAAAACCTGCTGATCGGTATTCCGGGAAAATCCGGCCGTATCGATCGCGCCGGTGGACTGGCGCGGCTGCAGGAAATCGGCCGCCAGCATGGGTTGAGCCTGGATCCGAACCTGCCGGTCTCGGCATTGTCGGTTGGTGAGCAGCAGCGTCTGGAAATCATCAAGGCGCTGTTTCGCGGCGCCAGGCTTTTGATCCTCGACGAACCGACAGCGGTGCTGGCGCCGAGTGAGGTCGATGGCCTGTTCGCCGCTTTGCGTTCCATGGCGGCACAGGGGCTCGGCATCATCTTCATCTCGCACAAGCTGAACGAGGTCCGGGCGCTGACGCATCGCTGCGTCGTGCTGCGCCACGGCAAGGTCGCGGGCCGTGTCGACGATCCGGCCAACACGACATCTGCCGCCATGGCGGAACTGATGTGTGGCCACGAAATCGTGCCGCCGACCAGGGGAGCCTCGACCATCGGCGCCGCCGTGCTGACGCTCGACGGCATATCCACCGCCAGCCATGCCGGCACGCCATTGCGCGACGTCTCGCTGTTCGTCCGCTCCGGCGAGATCCTCGGCGTTGCCGGCGTTTCCGGCAACGGCCAGCGCGCGCTCGCCGACTTGATCTCCGGCATGCTGGCGCCAAAGGCGGGCACCATGACGATAGCTGGCAAACAAGTGACGCAGTTCGCGCCGCGCGAACTGCAGGCGCTCGGCCTCGGTCGCATTCCGGAAGACCGCATGACGACCGGCCTGGTGACCAATCTGCCGCTCGCCGATTCCATGGTGCTGCCACGCATCGGCACCGATGCCTTCAGCCGCAACGGGCTGCTCAATCCCGCTGCGATCCGCGCCTTTGCCGAGGCGCAGATCAAGGCTTACGACATTCGCTGCCCGGGCCCTATGGTGCGTGCCGGCGCTTTGTCCGGCGGGAATTTGCAGAAGGCGCTGCTGGCGCGTGAGCTCGCCTTCGACCCCAAGGTTCTCATCGTCTCGCAGCCGACGCGCGGGCTCGACATCGGTGCGGCCCGTTTCATCCACGAAAAATTCCTCGACATGCGCGCCAAGGGTTGCGGCATCATCGTCATCGGCGAGGACCTAGAGGAATTGCTGGTGCTCTGCGATCGCATCGCGGTGATGTATGAAGGCCGCATCGCCGGCACGCTGGACAGCGCGGACGCGACCGTCGCCAGGCTCGGCCTGATGATGACCGGGGCCGGACATGCCGAGGAGGCCGCCTGATGTTCCGGCTCGAAGCCCGCAGCGCCACGCCCGCCTGGTTCAATCTCGCGCTGCCGCTCATCGCCATCGCGGCGACGCTGGTGCTGTGCAGCGGCCTGATCGCGATCGCCGGTGCCGGCGTTGTCGAAGCCTATGGCGTGATGCTGTCGGCCTCGCTCGGCGACAGCTACGCCATCACCGAGACGCTGGTGCGCGCCGCGCCCATGATCTTCACCGGCCTGGCGGTGGCGGTCGCCTTCCGCGCCAAATTCTGGAACATCGGCGCCGAAGGCCAGTTGCTGGCGGGTGCTGTTGCAAGCTGCTTTGTCGGCGCCATCCCGATGCCGGGCTACCTCGCCATGCTTTTGATGGCTGTTGCCGGTGCCGTCGCCGGCGCCCTCGTCGCCCTTGTGCCGGCGACGCTGCGCGTCAAATTCAAAGTCGACGATGTCGTAAGCTCGCTGCTCTTGAACTCGGTCATCTACTACGCCCTGATGGCGCTGATCGAAGGGCCGTGGAAGGACACCTTCAGCGGCTATCCGATCTCGCCGCCGATCGAGGATTCAGCCAATTTCCCGGTGCTGATCGAAGGCACCAGGCTGCATCTCGGCGTCATCGCGGCGCTGATCGCCGCGCCCGTTTGCTGGTTCCTGATCGCGCGCACCACGCTCGGTTTCCGCATCCGCGTCACCGGCGAGAACCCGGAAGCCGCGCGCTATGGCGGCATCAACGTTAAGCGCGTGCTCATTTCCACCGCACTGCTCTCCGGCGCGTTGGCCGGCCTCGCTGGCGTCGGCGAAGTCGGCGGCGTGCACTTCCAGGTGATGAGCGACATCTCGCCGGGCTACGGCTATTCCGGCATCGTCGTTGCGATGCTGGCCCGGCTCAATCCGCTCGGCGTGGTGCCGGCGGCGATCTTCCTCGCCGCCGTCATGACCGGCGCCGAGGCGATGTCGCGCGCGACCGGCGTGCCGGCTTTCCTCAGCGACGTCATCCAGGGCACGGCGCTGCTCGCCATGCTGGTGGCGCTGCTCTTCACCGCCTACCGCATCCGCCGGGTCGGAGCCTCGTCATGAGCGCCGTGTTCGAGCAGATTTTCCAGCTCGGCTTCCTCGCCGCCATCATTCGCATCGCCACGCCGCTGGCCTTTGCCACGCTCGGTGAAATGTTTTCCGAGCGCGCCGGCGTGCTCAATCTCGGCATCGAAGGCATCATGCTCTTGTCGGCCATGGCTGGCTTCACCGCCGCCAGCTTGAGCGGCAGCCTGTGGTTCGGCGTGCTGGTGGCGGTGCTGACCGGCATGGCGATGGGCGCGCTGCACGCGCTGTTTACGGTGGCGCTCGGCTTGAGCCAGCATGTCTGCGGCATCGGTGTGACGCTGTTCTCGTCGGGCCTCGCTTATTTCCTCTACCGGCTGATCTTCGGCCAGCAATCGGTGCCGCCGAGCATCAAGGGATTCGAGACAGTACCGATACCCGTCCTGTCCGACATTCCTGTGCTAGGCCAGGCGGTGTTCAACCAGTTTGCGCTGGTCTACATGGCGATCCTGGCCATCCCGCTTGGCGCCTTCGTGCTCTACCGCACGCCCTGGGGGCTGTCGGTGCGCATGGTCGGCGAGAACCCGCGCGCGGCCGATTCCGCCGGCGTCAGCGTCATTGCCACCCGCTTCCAAGCCGTCATCCTCGGCGGCGCGCTGATGGGGCTCGCCGGCGCTTTCCTAACCATGGCGCAGTTCAACGCCTTCACCTTCGGCGTCGTGTCGGGACGCGGCTGGGTGGCGATCGCGCTGGTCGTGTTCGGCCGCTGGGACCCATGGCGCTTGGCGGGTGCCGCACTGCTCTTCGCCTTCGTCGATGCGCTGCAGCTCCGGATGCAGGCGAGCGGGCTCGGCCATATCCCCTATGAAGCCTTCCTGATGCTGCCTTTCATCTTCACCATCGTCGCCATGGCGATCATGTCGCGCAACGCGGTCGCGCCATCGGCGTTGTTGAAGCCGTTCAGGCGAGAGGAACGGTAGCTCCCTTCCTCTCCCTCCGGAGGGGGGAGAGGTGGCGCCGCGAAGCGGCGACGGAGTGGGGGAACCACCTGGCAACCGTCACCGACGGATGTTTGCATAGAATCTTCCCGCACCGCGCCAACGGTCGACCCCCACTCCGTCGAGCTGCGCTCGACACCTCTCCCCCGATCGACGGGGGAGAGGAAGGGCGCCAAGCTGTAGGATGCCTCAGATCGCCGTGAACGCGTTGTCGACGAACAGATGCGCGCCGTTGACGAAGCTGGATTCGTCGCTGGCCAAGAACAGCGCCGCCTTGGCCACCTCTTCCGGCTCGCCGATCCGCCCCTGCTGCGCCGCCAGCGCTGCATCGGAAACATCGACGCCGAGCTTGCCGAGATCGGCCACCTCGCGCAGGCCGTGCGGCGTGCGAATGAAGCCGGGACAGACGGCGTTGCAGCGGATGTTGCGGTCGCGGAATTCAACCGCGATGGCGCGGGCGAACATGTGGCAGGCGCCTTTCGTCGTGTCGTAGAGCACTTCGTTGGGCGTGGCCGCCACCGCCGAGATCGACGAGGTGCAAACGATCGAGCCGCCCCCCGCCGCAATCATGCCTGGCAGCACCGCACGCGTCATCAAAAACATCGAGCGGACATTGACGGCATGCAGCCAGTCCCATTCCTGGAGCGTCGTCTCCAGGAATGGTTTGATGACGATCGTACCGGCATGGTTGAACAGCACCGTGACCGGTCCGAGCTTTGCCGTCGCCGCCTTCACCGCCGCCTCGACCTGTCCCTCATCGGAAACATCGGCGACGAAATGCTCCGCCACATGGCCGCGCGCGCGGACCGCGGCAGCGGTCGCGGCCGCCGCCTCGCCATTGCGGTCGATGATCGCCACCTTGGCGCCTTCAGCTGCGAACAGCTCGGAAGCCGCCCCGCCCATGCCCGTCGCGCCGCCCGAAATGATAGCGACCTTGCCCGCCAGTCTTGCACCCATCTCACTTCTCCCTTTCAAGCCGCGTGGCCGTGTTCAGGCGATGCTATCTTTCGCGCGGGGGACGGCCAAGGCCACTCGAACGCCCGGATGTTGGGCCTGAAGCCTGCCGCAATCGGTTGATTTCGCGCCATTTTGAGCCCGATTGAGGTCACGGGAAGCTCGGATATTCCACACCGATCAGGGCACAGAAAACTACCGTTTCCATGAATCTGAGAAGTTCGTTCCAAAAATCATCGAAAAATAGCAATCGACAAAGTCTACTAACTTTATAGATTAATGGCCGTGACGGAGGCTCGACCATGACCTACATCCAGAACGCTCAGCGCAAGGGCCAGAGGCTGACCGCCGACCAAAGCTGGAGGCCCGCCTATGGCGGCACCTTCGCCTATCTCGTCTTCGCGCTCGCGTTTGTGTTCACCGGCGCGGTGGTGCTGGGTCTCATTCCGTGACCGCATCGGGGCCAAAGGCTCCGCACCAATAACAATCTGAGTTGAGTAATCTGAGCTGAAGACCGGTATTAACCGGCGCGCAGTCGCATGTCTGCGCATGCATTTTCAATCGAGGGTTTTCGAGGCGGGGGTGACCAACGTGATGGAGGCGATGGCAATGCCGATCGAGTTCACGCATGTTCCCGGAAAGTCTGCCGACGGCAGCTTCTTCTACGATTTCGCCGAGACCGCGACCAGGCTGTCGCTGATCGAGGACGCCGGTTTCCGCAAGCTGGTCGTCGACGATTCGGCCGGACTTCTGACAAACATGGATATCGCCGCCCAGACGCTCGACCGCACCGGCTCGCTCGAAGTGGTGCTGACGCATTGGGCAGGCGTGATCGAGCCGACCGTGGCGGCAAGGCAGCTGGCGGCGCTCGACCGCAGCGGCGGCGGCCGCTTGTCGCTTCGCATGCTGAGCGAGCCGCTGGAAGACAGCGATGCCGAGGCGCGGCCGATCGGCCACAGCGTGGTCTGGCAGCGCATCGACGAATATCTGGTGCTGTTGAAGCGCCTGTGGTCGAACGACAGGCCTTTCGACCACGAAGGTGCCTTCTACAGCGTCAAAGGCGGCTTCGTGCCTCGCAAGGGGCCACATGGCGCCGACCTCGCCATCCGCCTTGGCGGCCAGTCCGGCACCGCGCTGAAAGTCGCCGGGCGGCATGCCGACATCTTCGAGCTTGCCCCCGGCACGCCCGAAGAGACCCGCCGGCTGATCGAGCGCGCGCGCAGTGCCGCCGCCGAGCATGGCCGTGCCGGCAAGCTACGGTTCGCGCTTCCTGTGCGCATTCGCCCCGAGGGCTGGACAGGTATCGCCGATCATAAAGCGGTCGAGGTCGCTGGACCGCCGGCGCGGATCGCCTTGGCGCTGTTGCCTTATGCCGCGCTGGGTATCGAGGAGTTCATGGTTAGCGGCATCGACCGCCCGAACGAGATTACCCGCATCGGACATGAGACGATCACGCTGGTCTCGAACTCGCTGGCGCGGCGTGAGGCCGAGCTTCCCCAGCCCGCGACATTTGCGGTGCCGTCGGAAGCCCGCGCTCCGGTCTGATTGGAACCTACCGCGCGGCGCTCGTGAACTTGGACAGCGCGGCGATAACCGCTTGCGATTCCGCGAGCGCGCCGAACACGCCGTCCTCGACCGTCACCATATGCAGCGCGGCTTCGTGGGCATATTGGTCGCCGCTGGCGCAGGCGTCGGAAATCGTCAGGCATTGGAAATTGCGGTCGCAGGCCTCGCGCAACGTGGTGTGCACGCACACATCGGTCGTGCAGCCGGTGAACAGGAGATCCGTGATATCCCGCGCGCGCAGCACCAGCTCGAGATCGGTATAGGTGAAGGCGCTGTTGCAGGTCTTGTCGATGACGATGTCTTCGGGCCTCACCTCGATATCGGCGACAATCTGGAAGCCGGGGCCGGAGCGCAGCAGGACATCGGTGCCGTCCAGGCCCGAGCGCTTGCGGCGCCATGTCTCGTAAGGCGTCATGTCCGCCATGTCGGCGCGGTAGCCCTGCCTGGTGTGGACGATGGTGACGCCGGCCGCGCGCGCCGCGCTCATCAGCCGGTTCACCACCGGCAGGATGGCGCGCAGCGGCGAGGGGTCGTAGCCCTTCCTGGCGAAATAGCCGTTCGGCGACAGGAAATCCTCCTGCAGGTCGATGGCTAACAGCGCCGTGTGCCGTGGCACCAGGCGGCCATCATAGGGGAAGTCGAACGGTATCGCCTTGATCATCGGTGGCTTGCCCCGGTTCTTGCTGCTTGTGCTCTCTACCATGGTGGCTGGGAGGCGCGCCGCCGTCCAGCGCGGTCACTATGCCTGCGCCAGATGCTGGGCGTCATGCAGGCGCCGAAAGACGCCGCCGACGCCCAGCAATCCCTTGTGCAAGGATGCCACCGCAATTTGTTGATCGATGCAATCACCTTTATAGTTGACTAGTAAAGTCATGTTTCATAGTCAACCGGCATTGGCCACCCGGCATGAGCTTTAAACAGCGGTGGCGTGGAGACGGATGTTGCCTGCAATGGATGCCGAGAAAGCCTTTCAGGTCGACGCCGTGAGTTTTGCGGTCGGCGAGCGCACATTGCTCGGGCCGGTCTCGCTGGAGTTGCAGCGCTCGCGCGTCTATGGGCTGATCGGCCATAACGGCTCCGGCAAGTCGACGCTGGTCAAGCTCCTGGCACGGCAGCAGCCGGCAAGCTCTGGCGACATCCGCTTGGCCGAACGCCCGCTGGCGGGTTGGGGCGCGCGCGAGCTGGCGCGGGCGCTGGCCTATCTGCCGCAGACGACGCCGGCGGCGACCGGCATGACCGTGCGCGAGCTGGCATCGCTCGGCCGCTATCCCTGGCACGGCGCTCTTGGCCGCTTCGGGCCGCAGGACAGGCAGCATGTCGAGGAGGCGCTGGTGCTCACTGACATGACCGGTTTCGCCGACCGCCTGGTCGACGAGCTCTCCGGCGGCGAGCGGCAGCGCGCCTGGCTCGCGATGCTGGTGGCGCAGAATGCCGGCGTCATGCTGCTCGACGAGCCGATTTCGGCGCTCGACATCGCCCATCAGGTCGAGGTGCTGGCGCTGGTCAAGGAGCTCAGCCGCAAACGTGACCTGTGCGTCGTCGTGGTGCTGCACGACCCCAACATGGCGGCGCGCTATTGCGACGAGCTGATCGCGCTGAAGGAAGGTCGGCTCTTGAGGCGCGGCACGCCGGCCGAGATCATGCAGGGCGATTTGCTCAAGGAGATTTTCAGCGTCGAGATGGGCGTGCTGAAACACCCCGTTACCGGCCAGCCCATCGGTTATGTGCAATGAAGAAGCGAGGACGAGCCTTGTCCCGAAGCGGTCTTTTCGCGGCGCTGGCCGCATCCCTCGTTCTTTCGGCCGGCATCGCCGAGGCGCAGGAACAGCCAGCGACGCCGGCCACAGCCACGCAACCGCGCGTTCAACAGCCGGCAGCGCCCGGCGCTCCGGCCACGCCAGCGCCTGCGGCCCGGACACCGGCCACACCTGTGGTTGAGGCACCCGCCGGCGCAGCGGCGGCGGCAACCCAGCCGGCTCCGAACACGATCCCGAACGAGGAACCTTCCGCCATTTCGCTGACGCTGCCGCACGATTTGTCGCCATGGGGCATGTTCATGGCCGCCGACATCGTCGTGAAGGCGGTGATGGTGGGCCTCGCCTTCGCCTCGCTGGTCACCTGGACGATCTGGCTCGCCAAATCGCTGGAGATCTTCGGCGGCAGGCTCAGAGCCCGCCGCGCCGCCAACGCCATCGGCAATGCCGCGACGCTGATGCAGGCCAGACGCGCGCTCGGCCATGGCGGCGGTCCAGGCGTGCTCCTGGTGCGGGCGGCCGAGGAAGAGGCAGCACTTTCGGCGAGCGCGCTCGACCATGTCTCTGGCGATGGCCTGAAGGAGCGCGTCGCATCGCGGCTGTCGCGCATCGAGGCGGCGGCGTCGCGGCGCATGTCACGCGGCACCGGCCTGCTCGCCACCATCGGCTCGACAGCGCCCTTCGTCGGCCTGTTCGGCACCGTATGGGGCATCATGAACGCCTTCATCGGCATCTCGCAGGCCCAGACCACCAACCTGGCGGTGGTGGCGCCGGGCATCGCCGAGGCGCTTCTTGCCACTGCCATGGGCCTGGTGGCGGCCATTCCCGCCGTGGTCATCTACAACGTCTTCGCGCGCTCGATAGCTGGCTACAAGCAGATCCTCGCCGACGCCTCGGCCGGCGTCGAGCGCCTGGTCAGCCGCGATCTCGACTTCCGCACCGTGCCGCCGGCAACGGCGCTCGCGGCGGAGTAGACGGCGATGGCAACGCGGATACGCGACACGGCCGGCGACGATCTCGAGGAAACCCACGACATCAACGTCACGCCGTTCATCGACGTGATCCTGGTGCTTTTGATCATCTTCATGGTCGCGGCACCGCTCGCGACCGTCGATGTCAATGTCGACCTGCCGGGATCGACGGCAACGCCGGCGCCACGGCCCGAGATGCCGCTGTTCCTGACGCTGAAAAGCGACCTGACGCTGGCGATCGGCAATGACAGCGTGCCGCGCCCTGCCTTTGCCGCCACGCTCGACAGCCGCACCAAGGGCGACAAGCAGACGCGCATCTTCCTGCGCGCCGACAAGACGGTCGGCTATGGCGATCTGATGGAGGTGATGAACCTGCTGCGCCATGCCGGCTATCTGAAGGTGGCGCTGGTCGGGCTGGAGACGGCATCAAGCGATGCGGCTCCCGCGCCTGCTGGAGCCGCTCCGGCCGCGAGCGGAAGCCCGGCCCCATGACGCAAACGATCGCCACCCTGTCCTCTCGATCCCGCTTCGGCATGCGCGAAGCCGTTTTGTGGACAAGCGCTGCCGCGATCATTCTGGCCGCGCATGTGGCGGTTGCCTATGCGGTGCAGAATCTGAGCTTCACCGACACGGCCGACGGCGGCCCGCCGCCGGCATTGACCGTCGATATGGTGCCGCTTGTCAGTGCGCCTTCTGTGCCGGAAGACCCCGCCGTGCTGGATACGATCAGCCCTATCCCGCCCAACGCCGCCGAGGAAACGCCTGTCGATCCGAACCCGGTGACCGACCCTGTCGCCGACAAGGCCGAGCCCGACGCGGATCCGCCGATCGAACCCGACACGGCCGAGCAGGCCGAAGCGACAGAGCAGACCTTGGCGCTGAGCGAACAGCAACCGCTGGACGAAGTCGTGCCCGATCCCGTCGAAGCGATCTCGCCCGACGTCGTCGTCCCGCTGCCCGAGCCAAGGCCGGTCGAGAAAGTCGAAAAGCCTGTAGAGGCGAAGAAGAAGCCGATCGAAAAGCCGAAGCCGCCGAAGAAAAAAAAGGCCCCCGCCCCCAAAGCATCGATGACCGCAAGCATCGATGCCAAGGCGGAAGCCAAGGCCGCCGCACCGAAGTCGACAGGGGCATCCAGATCCGGCGACAGTTCCAGATGGAACTCCAGCTTGGCGGCTTGGATCAAGCGGCACACGCGTTATCCGAATGCGGCGCGACCGCGGCGCGCGGAAGGCACGGCCAACGTGACCTTCGTGGTCGAAGCTTCCGGTTCGGTAAGTTCTGTACGGCTGGCGCGATCCTCGGGCGACGCGGATCTCGACCGAGCGGCGCTCAGCGCTCTGCAAGGCGCGACCGTGCCCGCCCCTCCGCCCGAGAAAGCCGGCACGCGCGTCACGGCGCCGCTTTATTTCAACTTGCGGGACTGATCCCTGTCGCTCCAAGTGTTATGCCGCGATTGGCGATAGATGCTTGCAGGCCCCGGCTTTATCCTGGATTACGCCACGAACCCTTTCGCTCGAAGCCAGATGACTATGCTGACGCGCCGCACTCTTCTCAAAACCACCGCCGCCGCCGGCCTCGCCGGCCTCGGCGCGGCGACTATCGGCAGGTTGACCGGATTTGCCGCGCCCAAGCCCGATCCGCTGCTGCTGAAGACCGCCAGCATCGAGGCGCAACTCATGGACGGCGCGCCAACGAGGAATGTGCTGACCTATGGCCAAGCCGGCATGCCGCCGGTGATCCGCATGCGCAAGGGCGTGCCGTTTGCAGCGCAATTGATCAACGGCATCGACGATCCGACGACCATCCACTGGCACGGCATCCGCGTTCCCAACAAGATGGACGGCGTGCCGTTCCTGGTGCAGCCCTATGTCTACCAGGGCGATCATTTCGACTATGCTTTTACCCCGCCCGACGCCGGCACTTTCTGGTATCACCCGCATTGCAACACACTGATCCAGATGGGCCACGGCCTGACCGGCGTGATCGTGGTCGAGAACCCGAACGATCCGGCCTTCGATGCCGAAATGGTGATCAACCTGCGCGACTGGCGCCTCGGCGACGACGGCCAGTTCATCGAGCCGTTCCGGCCGCGTGACGCGGCAAAAACCGGCACATTCGGCACGGTGCGCACCGCCAACTGGCAAGGCGAGCCGCAATTCGACGCGCCGGCCGGCGGCCTGGTGCGGTTGCGTACCGCCATCACCGACGTCACCCGCATCTACGCCTTCCGTGTCGACGGGGCCGAGGCGGCGGTGATCGCGCTCGACGGCAATCCGGTGCCGCAGCGTTTTGCACCCGACGCACTGCTGCTCGGACCTGGACAGCGCCTCGACCTCGCCATCCGTATGCCGGACGACGAAGGCGCGATCGTCAGCCTGCGCGATGTGCGGGGCACCAAGCCAAAGATCCTGGCGACGCTGCGCGCGGTCGGAAGCTCGCTCAAGCGCGATATCCGCGACCTCGCTCCGCTGGAACCGAACCCCGTGGCAGAGGTGGATGTCGGCAGTGCGAAGCACATTGCGCTGGCGCTCAGCGCCACGGCCGAAAACGTGCCGGCCGACGGCATCTGCGGCTCCCTCGGCTACAGTTTCTGGGCGATCAACAAGGTGCCGTGGCCCGGTGACACACCCGACCCGACCGCGCCGCTCGCTGAGCTGAAGCTCGGCCGGAGCTATGTCATCGACATGGAGAACCTGACGCCGCACGCGCACCCGATCCATCTGCACGGCATGAGTTTCAAAGTGCTGTCATCCTCGAAGCGCGCGGTCCAGCCGTTCGTCTCCGACACCTATCTGATCCAGCCCGACGAGAAAGTGCAGCTCGGCTTCGTCGCCGACAACCCCGGCGACTGGCTGCTCCACTGCCACATCATCGAGCACCAGAAGACCGGCATGACGAGCTATCTTCGGGTCGTGTGAGCCTCTCGTGACAGGTTCGTGAAGGCGTGCGGGGTTGACCCGTTCGCTCGATTGCCTAGGTAGGCAACAGGGCAGGCGGGGCGTCACACAACTCCGACCGACGGCATGACATCTTCGCGCATTCGAAAACTTGCCCTTCTTGCGGCAGGCATCCCGATCCTGTCTTCCTGCGTCATCCCCGACGACACGTCGCGGCTCGCGAGGGAGGACGTCACCACCGCCGCTGCGCGCCGCGAAATGGTTGGCCTCAGCGAGGCCGACATTCGTATGTGCGCCGGCTTTCCGACCGCGACCGCCGATGCGGGACCATCCGGTCAGATCTGGACCTACCAGCGCACCGTGCAGCGTGGCAATCTCAGCATTGCGGTGCCGACCTTGGGCATCGGCGCGATTCCCGGTGTCGGCGGTTCCGTCAATGTCGCTCCCGGCGGCTATTGCAACACGCAGATCCGCATGCTCGACGGCCACGTTGCGGAGGTCGCCTATGCCGGCGACAACAACCTGCCCAACAGCCGCGATGCGCTATGCGTCAGCACAGTGGACTCCTGCGTGACCTATGCGCGCCAACGCCAGCACAAAGCGCCGGCGGTCTCAAGATAAGTGCAACCAAGCGACGCCACCGCCTAGAATGGTACGATGCTTGCGAGCGGACGCGGGCATTGCTGCCCGCACCCTTGTTGAACGCCGCTACTGGTGCTGCGCCTCCGCCGCGCGCCGCTCCTTCTTCTTGCGCCATGGCGCGTTGGCCTCCCAATCGCCGGCCATGATGCTGCCGTAGGGCAGAACCTCGTCGACGATTTCCGCCAGGCCGAAATGCTCGATCTGGCGGCGCATCGAAGCCGCGTTCTTGTAGGCGCTGGGCAGCTCCGAAATATCGGTTACCCCGCTGAAGAAACGGGCGTCGATGCCCTTGGTCTCCTCGGCGAAGATCTCGGCGTCGCTGCGCCCGGCCTGCATGCGCCGGTGCTGCGTGCGCGAGAAGTTGCGCCCGGCGCCATGCGGCGAGAAACCAAGCCCGTGCTCGGCATTCTTGCCGCGAACGATCAGCACCGGCTCCGCCATGTTGAGCGGGATCAGCGTCAGATCGGTCGCATCGTCGGCCCAGTCGTCGAAGGCCGGCGTGGCGCCCTTGCCGTGATAGAACAGCCCGTCCGAGCGGCGGAAGACGAAGTTGTGCTCGTTCCAGAACCGGTCCGAAACCTTCGCCGACAGCTTTTCGGCCGTGAGATCGTGAATGAGCATATGGTTGCCCTTGGTCCATTCGCGGATCACTTGCAGGGCATCCCAATACTCATCGCCTTCGCGCGTATCGGCCGGTATCCAGGCATTCTGCGGCAGCGTCTCCGGCGACAGCACCCTGCGGACGCCTTCGGCGATCTTCATGCCCTTGGCATAGAGCCGCGCGCCCGGCGAACGCGAGCCGTGATGCGTGACCAGCGCCGTCTCGCCGCTCGACTTCAGCGTGCCGACATAGGCGAAATGGTTGCCGTCACCCTGCGTGCCGAAATGCTCGATCGCCACACTCTTCAGGTCGCGCAGCAGGCCGTTCGCCTCGAAGCGCTGGAACAACGCATCCGACGGTCGGAACTGCTGGCCGCGCTGGCGCCCGCCCGGTCCGAAATGGGTCACGGCGTGCACGGCGTCGAGCAGCGCGGCAGGCGCCACGCCGGGAAACACCGAGATCGCCATCGAGCAGCAGATATCGGCCGAATGCATGCCGGGATGGATGCCTTCGGACACCGCGACACCGCCGACCGGAATGGTTCCGGGCGAACCCGCCGGACACGCATCGGGCATGATGGCGCCGGCACGGACCACGGGCGTGCGCATCAGCTCGATCATGCTGCGCTTGACAGCCTCGACATTGGCCGCCTCATGCTCGTTCTCGGCCAGGATGTTGAGATGCAGCGGCAGCGAGCCGCTCGCCTTGAGCGGCATCGCCGGTGGCGGCGCGCAGGCGCGCGCGACCTCGATCGCATCCTCATGCGATCCGCCCATCTCCAGAACGGCATTGGCCGCCACAAGCGCCCGGGCAAACCACTTGCCCTGCTGCATTCCGGCGTCGATCAGATCCTGTCCACTTACAATCTCGGTCATGTCTTTCACTTTCAACTTTACATTGCGAGCTGGCGACAAGGGGCGGCAAGACAATTTACTGAGCTACTCTCCATCGCAAAGACGGATGGGACGACTCGAACATCCGACCTTCCGCAACTTTCGTTGCGAACGCTCTATCCATGTAGTCCTGCCTGCATTCGCCATTCACATCTGCAATTCCAACTCCTGGCGGACGACAAATCGATGCGAGAAACCGATCGGTCAACAGACCGACGGGTGGATTCGAACCACCAGATACCACTGTATTCCCGCAGGTATTCGCCCTTGTTCAATGGCTGGCGACAAGGATCGGCAAGACGACGCTTGACTGCGCCACCCCGCTCCGTGGAGCGAGAGAGTGATTTGAACACCCGACCTCCCGTCTTTCGACGGGCGCGCTACCTGTAATCCTGCCTGCATTCGCCATTTCTTGAGCCTGATCTTTTCCCAAACCGGAATCCACTTTTGGATTCATGCTTTGGTTCGCCACGGCGACAAAGGATGATGAAACACCGGGAGTCCCGCTCGTGCCAGAGAGCGCCTGCAAGGTGAGGAGTCGAACCTCACGGAGCATCCCGTTCGTGTTGCTGTAGTTCCATCGGGCATTCGCCGCGCCTTCGATTTCTATTCTTCTTGTCCACGTGCGGCCGGAGCCGCGAAAGTCGTCGGGCATGACGACAAGAGTGATGAAACGTCTCCCTGCCTTGCGACAGGGCCCTGCTCTATCCGCTGAGCTACGGGTCCAAAGTGGCGGACCCGACGGGATTCGAACCCGCGACCTGGAGGGTAACAGCCTGTAGTTCCACCGGCATTCGTCATGCCCGTTTCTCGAGGGTGCCGGCGGACGCGCCTCCGGCACCCATTTCTTCAAAGCTCGACCGCCTCGATCGTGCGCACCCAATGGTCCGGGTCGCCGCCGGAGGCGAGCATCGTGCCGACCACGTCGAAGACGCGGTCGGAGAAGCCGCCGACATTCAGGATGTCGGCGCGGCCTTTCGCCTGCGTGGTGGCGTAGGGCTGGATATCGATGCAGACCAGCTTGGCTTTCGGGTTCAACCCCTTCAGCTTCTGCCATTCCTGCATCGTCGCCGTCCCCTGATGCGCGTTATGCGTGGCGTCCACCCAGGACTGGTTGTCCGAAACGAACACCACCAGGTCGACCCTCGCCTTTTCACGCACCAGCCGTGCCAGCGGCGCCGAGCAATTGGTTCCGCCGCCGCCGATGGCCGCGAGCTTCGCCGCGTTGGTCATCACCGTATCGCGAGCGTTGAGGTGGATATCCACCACATCGTTCTCGAACGGCAACACCCTCGCCGTCGGGTTGCGCCGCAGCATCGCGGCGGCCACCAGGGCAGCCACATCGATGCAGCGCACGGCCGACGTCGCGCCCTTGCGGTACCCGGTCGCAGGCGAGGCCATCGAGCCCGAGACGTCCGGGCACACAACCACATTGCCATCGATCTGCGGAACGTTGCCGAGCGCGACTTCCATCGCGTCCTGCAGCGCATCCCTCACCACACCGGGCACCCCGGCCTCAGCCATGGTGAAAGCCACCATCAGCTGGTACGGGAACACCCTGGCGCGCCGGACCTCATCCGGATCACGAAGGCGAGCCGCCAGCATCTCGGCGAAACCCTCCACCTCGAACACGCCGTTGCGCGCGAAGGTGTTGAGGTTCTGCCGCAGCATCTGCCAGCCGGCCGTCCGGGCGATCTGCACCCAATGCTCGCGCGACAGCGGCATCGAGGTCAGCATCTGGAACGGCACTTCGGGCACCGGCAACGACGGATCGCGCTTGAAGGCCTCGAAGGCCTTCACCACGTCCGGCAGCGCGGCGACATCATGCGGCTTGCCGATCAGATAACCGTAGAGCGCCTCACGCGAGGCCGACTTGGGCTTCGGATGAACCATCTTCACGACATCGGCCAGCGACGGGTCGTTGCCGACCGCGGCGCGCATGATCTCGAAGTCCGACGCATGTTCGAGCCAGTTCTGCACCAGACGCTTCGGCCGCGTGCCGAGCGACTTGCGGCCGGTGACGCCGGAACGCATCACCTGCACGAAGTTGCGCAGCATCTTGCCGTTGCGCACGATCCGGGCGAAGGCGCGGTTGAACTCGTCGCCCTGCATCAAGGACAGCACCGCCAACAGCAGCGCCGGCATGTCCTTCATGTAGCCCTTTTCGAACGCATGCACCGCGGTCTTGGCCAGGAATGCCGGCTCGACCTGCCAGGCAAGCTTCAGCACCTCGTCGAGCTGCTCGCGCGGCTCGGCATAGAACGTGGCGTTGAAGGTTCCCGTCGCCGCCAGCTGAGCCAGAGCCTGATGCGGCGACAGGCGATAGGCCTGCGCACCCTCATGGTTTCTGGCATCAGCCGGCGGGAGCAGCTTTCCTGCTATCGTCGCAAACACGGATTTGTTTGCCATTGTCCTGATCCTCTTGTTTGACAGCAGGATCATAACAAGCCGCGTGCCAGTTTGGACCGCAAGCCCGTCCCAGGCATGCGCATCTTTGATAACCTGTTGATTTTACTTCGAAAGAAAAAATGGAAGCGAGACCTGTCGCCTCTGGCGCCCTGATGTCAAGTATCTGTATAGTGATCTAAAAATATCGCTATTTATACGGTGGGATAAATGAAGAGACGGGTCGCCATCGGAATTCTCGGCACGACGCTCGATTCGGGCCGCACCGATGATCGCTGGAAAAAATGGCGGCCAACGGTTGCGCTCTGCCAGCAGCCGGGCCTGTTCATCGATCGGCTGGAACTCATTCACGGCACCCACTCGGAGCAGTTGGCAAGGCAGGTCATCGCCGACATCGAGCAAGTATCGCCGGCAACCGAGGTCAGGCGGCATGTCATTCCCGCGAAGGATCCCTGGGACTTCAGCGAGGTCTATACCGGCTTGCGCGACTTCGCCCGCGCCTACGCCTTCGATCCGGAGAAAGAGGATTATCTCGTCAACATCACCACCGGCACCCATGTCGCCCAGATCTGTTGGTTCCTGCTCACCGAAGCGCGTTTCATTCCGGCGCGCCTGTTGCAGCTTTCACCGCGCAAGGACGGGCGTGACGATGTGTCGGGCAGCCATTCGATCATCGATCTCGACCTGTCGCGCTATGACGCGATCGCCACGCGCTTCGCCGCCGAGCGCGACGAAGCGACCTCGTTCCTGAAGTCCGGCATCGCCACCCGCAACCCCGCTTTCAACCGCATGATCGACCAGATCGAGAAGGTGGCGATCCGGTCACGCGCGCCGGTGCTGCTGACCGGCCCGACCGGTGCCGGCAAATCGCAGCTGGCACGGCGCATCTACGAATTGAAGAAAGCGCAGCGCCAAGTATCGGGCGCCTTCATCGAGGTCAATTGCGCGACGCTGCGCGGCGACCAGGCGATGTCGACCTTGTTCGGCCATGTGAAGGGCGCCTTCACCGGCGCTCAGAACGAGCGCGCGGGCCTGATGAAATCGGCCAACAAGGGCGTGCTCTTCCTCGACGAGATCGGCGAGCTCGGCTCAGACGAGCAGGCCATGTGCCTGAGGGCGATTGAAGAAAAGCGGTTCCTGCCCGTGGGCGCCGACCAGGATGTGACCTCGGACTTCCAGCTGCTTGCCGGCACCAATCGCGATCTTTCGATCGACGTGAAGGCAGGCAAATTCAGGGAAGACCTGTTCGCGCGGCTCAATTTGTGGACCTTTCAATTGCCGGCGCTGCGCGACCGCAAGGAAGACATCGAGCCCAACCTCGAATTCGAGCTGCGCCGGTTCAGCGAGCGCGAGGGACAGAACGTCACCTTCAACAAGGAAGCGCGCGAGCTTTACCTCAAATTCGCGATAGCGCCCGAGGCGCAATGGCGCGCCAATTTCCGCGACCTGTCGGCCTCGATCACGCGCATGGCGACCTTGGCTCCGCTCGGCCGCATCAACGAGGAAGCCGTGCGCGACGAGATCGGGCGGCTTGACGCGGTCTGGCGCGACGGGAGCGGCAGCGGTGACCGGGATGCGCTGCTGCTGGATATGCTTGGGGCGAACCGTCTCGGCGAGATCGACCCCTTCGACCGGGCGCAGCTCGCCACGGTGATTGAAGCCTGCCGCGACAGCCATTCGCTCAGCGCCGCGGGCCGCAAGCTCTTTGCGGTATCGCGTCTCAAAAAGACCAGCGGCAACGACGCCGACCGGCTGCGCAAATACCTGATGCGCTTCGATCTCAGCTTCGAGGATGTCGCCGGACGGTGAGGCGGTGACCCGAAGGGCGCTCCGCCAAGCCTGCTCTTAGGAAAGCGTCTTGTGGCGGGTCATCGCGATGATGGCACGGCCGATGGCTATGCCGATGAAACCGGCGAGCGCTTTCAGCACAGCGTCGCTGAAACGCGCGTGCCTGCCCGGATCGACGATCTGCAGCAGCTCCAGGACACCCGCGACAAGTGCTGCCGCCACCATAGTCTGCACAAGACGGTTCGGGAAACCAAAGGCAAGCGCCACGCCGAACAGGACATAGGCCAGCGCGCGCTCCACATTAGGGTCCGCCAAATGCGGCCGCATCTCGATCGGCGAAAGCGTCGCGAAGCTTATCGCCGCGAACAGGATGAGCGCCACAAAGCGGGAAATCGTGATCATCGCTGCTCTTATAGGCCGCAAGCCGGTAGAACAACCAGCGTCCTCACCAAGGCAAAACGGCGCATGTTGCCGGTGAGGTGTTGGCTAGAAATTCCGCTGGTGGAGCTGAGGAGGATCGAACTCCTGACCTCGTCATTGCGAACGACGCGCTCTCCCAGCTGAGCTACAGCCCCGTCCAACGGATGGCGCATTTATCGAAGGCAGCGGTTTCCTGTCAAGGCGAAACCACCGGTCTTACAGGGTACAGCCACGACGGCACGGGCCTTGCCGGCTTCACCGGCAATGGCTACATGTCGGCAACAATTTGGAGACCGGCATGATCGCCCTTATTCAGACCATCGTCATGGCGCTTGACCTCTATTGGTGGATCATCATCGCCTCGGCGATCTTTTCCTGGCTCTACGCCTTCAATGTCGTCAACTCGCGCAACCAGTTCGTCGCCACCGTCAGCAACATGCTCTATCGGCTGACCGAGCCGGCGCTGAGGCCGATCCGCCGCTTCATGCCGGATCTCGGCGGCATCGACATCTCGCCGATCATCCTGCTGTTGGTCATCTTCTTCATCCGCCAGTTCCTGCTCACCACTGTGATCTCCTGGGTCGTTTGAGCCTCCTCTGTCGATGAGCCAGCCGTTTCGTTTGCGCGAGGACGGTGTCGACCTCTTCGTGCGACTGACGCCAAAGGCCGGGCTCGATCGGATCGACGGCGTCGAGACGGCCGACGATGGGCGCAGCCACGTCAAGGCCCGGGTGCGCGCCATTCCGGAGAACGGCGCCGCAAATGCAGCGCTGGAACGGTTGCTGGCCAAGGCGCTTGGCGTGCCGGGTTCCGCGGTATCGGTGGTTGCCGGGGGCACCTCGCGGCTGAAGACGCTGCGGGTCGTGGGCGATGCGCCTGAACTGGCAGCGAGGGTTGAAGCGCTCGTCGGCGGGCGATGAACTACACATAGAGCGTTTCACCGTTTCACGGAAACGGCGAATCTCTCTGTTTTGTCGCGATTTCCAGGCGGAAAACCGCTCACACTTTTCCTGAAATTGCTCTAATTTCCTCGGTCGACGCCGCCCCTCATTGCCCTGCCGGGCATTTCTCCCCGTAAACGGGGAGAAAGAAGTTGTCGCGAACGATTTCGCCAACCGTCAGCGTTGCAAAACATAGCGCCGAGGTCGCGGCCAGCTGCCTTCTCCCCGTTCACGGGGAGAAGGTGCCGGCAGGCGGATGAGGGGTAACGCGGCGCTTAAGGATTGGCACGGACTGCGCGGCGCCGACACTCACGCAGATGGACTTCAATCCCCCAGCGGCAGTCTTGGATCATCCACCTTCAGCGTGTTGACGCTCTGCTTGATGCGCC
Organism: Mesorhizobium sp. RCC_202; assembly: GCF_041355295.1. Taxonomy (NCBI): domain Bacteria; kingdom Pseudomonadati; phylum Pseudomonadota; class Alphaproteobacteria; order Hyphomicrobiales; family Phyllobacteriaceae; genus Mesorhizobium; species Mesorhizobium sp. RCC_202. The sequence continues at coordinate 302,392 of NZ_JBFUPO010000007.1, read as the reverse complement.
GCAGATTCTCCAGGACTTTCGGCCCGCGCGATTCCGCCACCGCGGTGGCGATCATGTCGAGGATGGCTAGAAGCGCGTAGCGCGACGACGTCGGTTTGTAGATGTTGCCGTCCTCGAAGGGCTGCAGCTGGATCACCGTGTCGGCGGCCTTGGCCAGCGCCGATTCCGGTGCGGTGATGGCGACGGTGGCGGCGCCGTATTGCTGCGCGACCTCGACGGCTTCGATGACCGAACGCGCATAGCCCGAGACCGAAAAAGCGACCAGCGTCGTTTCCGCCGTCGCGACAGCGGCATACATGCGCTGCAGCTGGCCGTCGGTCTGGGCAAGCGCCGACAGGCCGAGCCGGAACAGACGGTTCTGCATCTCGGTCGCCAGCATCGAAGAGATGCCGCCGGAGCCGATGCACAGGATATTGCCTGAGCTGGCGATGCGGGCGGCCACACTCACCAGCACGCTCATGTCGAGGTTCTCGCTGGCGCGCTTGATGGCGGCGATTGCCGCCTCGGTGATGGCCGAAGCGATGCGCTGCTCGCGCGCGTCGCGGCTGAGCGGCTCCGGCGACAGATACTGGCCGCCGATGGCGATCGCCTGCGCCAGATAGAATTTGAAGTCGCGAAGACCCTCGCAGCCGAGGTTGCGGCAAAAGCGCGTCACCGTTGGCTCGCTGACGCCGACGCGCGCGGCAATCTCCGAGATCGCCGCCTTGGAGGCGAAATCGAGATCGGACAGAACGAGGCTGGCCAGCCGGCGATCCGATTTGGTGCCGTCCTGCGACATCAGCTGCAGCCGCGTGATGATGTCGGCCGGCGTCTTCATGCCCGTGTTTTCGTCATCGTGTTTGTCGCTTCGTCTTCATGCCATTGCCTCACAAGGGTGGGCGTTATAGCGGCAGGCCCGTCGCCTTGTCGAACAGATGGATGTTGCGGGGGTCGACCGAGACCGGCAACAGGTCGCCCGGCCTGACCGGCAGCCGATCGTGGAACACCGCGCGTACCGTGTCGGCGCCGATGGCGCCATAGACATGGGTCTCGGAACCGGTCGGCTCGACGACATCCACCTTGAGCGCCATGGCATCGGCAGCTTCACCGATGACAAAGTGCTCGGGCCGGATGCCGGCCTCTACCGCGCTGCCCGCCGGCGCAGCCTTGCCGGCAAGCGCGAGGCGCCCGCCGCCGGCCGACTCGAACCAGGTCTTGTCCGACGTCGACTTCAGCGCCCCGGAGACAAAGCTCATCGACGGCGAGCCGAGGAAACCGGCGACGAACTTGTTGGCCGGCCTGTCATAAAGCTCCAGCGGCGCGCCGACCTGCTGGATGCGGCCGCGATCCATCACCACGATGCGGTCGGCCATGGTCATCGCCTCGATCTGGTCGTGGGTGACATAGACGATGGTCGATTTCAGCCGCTGGTGCAGCGCCTTGATCTCGGTGCGCATCTGCACCCGCAATTGCGCATCGAGGTTCGAAAGCGGCTCGTCGAACAAAAAAACCGAAGGCTCGCGCACGATGGCGCGGCCCATGGCGACGCGCTGGCGCTGGCCGCCCGACAATTGCCTCGGGTAGCGGTCGAGATAGGAGAAGAGGTTGAGCACCCCGGACGCCTTCTTGACCTTGGCATCGATGGCGGTGCGGTTCTCGCCACGGATCTTCGGGCCGAAGCCGATATTCTCCGCAGCCTTCAGGTGCGGAAACAGCGCATAGGACTGGAACACCATGGCGATGTTGCGCTGCTGCGGCGGCAACTCGTTGGCGCGCACCCCGCCGATCAGCAGATCGCCGGAGGTGATCGTCTCCAGCCCGGCCAGCATACGCAGCAGCGTTGACTTCCCGCAGCCGGACGGCCCGACCAGCACGACGAACTCGCCGGTCCGGATGTCGAGGTCGATGTCCTCGAGGATTTTGTGCTGGCCGAAGGATTTCGACAGGTTGCGAAACTGGACGTCGGTCATGGTCACGCTCCCAGAATGTCATCGATGAAGGGCAGGTAGCCGGCTGTCAGCCCGGCGTCCACCGGCACCACCGCTCCAGTTATGCCGGATGCGCGGTCGGAGGCAAGGAAAGCCACGGCTTCGGCCACTTCCACAGCATTGACGATGCGGCCGAGTGGATAGAGCCGCTGCAGGCGGCCGAGGATTTCCGGATCCTTGGCCAGGCGATGGTCCCAGGCGGCGGTGCGGATCGAACCCGGGCACACGACATTGGCGCGCAACCCGTCGCGGCCGAGCTCGACGGCGATCGACTTGGCGTAGGCGTTGATGCCGGCCTTGGCGGCGGCATAGGCCGGATTGCCGAAATGCGAAATCGCGTTGACCGAGGAGATGAAGACGATGCTGCCGGAGCCGCGCGCCGCCATCGCCTTGATGACCGGATCGGCGAAAGTCATGACACCGGTCAGGTTGAGATCTAGCTCGTGCTCGATCTTGTCCGCCGTCAACGCTCTCAGTGTCTCGGCGCGCGTCCAGCCGGCATTGTTGATCAGTATGTCGGGAACGCCGTCCCGGTCGAGCAAGGCGGGGATCGCAGCTTCGATCGAGGCCCGGTCGAGCAGGTTGAAGACATGGCGCGAGGCGATATGCGGGCTGGCCAGCGCTTCCGCCGACTGATCACAACCGACGATGCGTGCGCCGCGCTCGGCCATAAGCGCCACGATCGCCGAACCAAGGCCGCCGCCCGCGCCGGTGACGACAACCGTCTTGCCCTCGAACTCGGTTCTCGAAACCACGCTGCGCGCTCCTCCGCCCCTTCATTTTTGACTGGGTACGCTACCCAACCAAATGTAAATAAGCAACACGATAAACTGCTTGCATGGCCTCAAATGATGGATAATGTAGGAAAGTCACATAAATCCTGCGCTCATAAGAGTCAGGCGCCAACGTGCATCAATGGGAGAAATCAGATGAGCCTTGCGAAATGGACTGTCGGCCTGTTGGCCGGAATGAGCATGCTGGCGTTGGCCGTGCCCGCCGACGCCGGCGAGGTGCGCGTCACCGTTGCCGAATACAGCGCCAAGACCGGCCCTTATTTCGAGGCGGTCAAGAAGGAATTCGAGGCCGCCAACCCTGGCATCACCATCAAATACGAAGTGGTGCCGTGGGACGTGCTGCTGCAGAAGCTGACCACTGACATCAGCGCCGGCACGAATGCGGACCTGTCGATCATCGGCACGCGCTGGCTGATCGATTTCGTGCAGCAGGACGTCGCCGAGCCGCTCGACAGCTACATCAAGCCCGAGTTCAAGGACCGCTTCATCGACACCTTCCTGCAGCCTTCGATCATGGGCGGCCACACCTATGGCCTGCCGATCGCCGCCTCTGCGCGCGCCATGTACTACAACAAGGAGCTGTTCGAGAAAGCCGGCATCGCCAAGCCGCCGGCAACCTGGACCGAGCTGCAGGACGACGCGCGCAAGATCAAGGCGATCGGCGCCTTCGGCTTCGGCTTGCAGGGCAAGGAAATCGAGACCGACGTCTACTACTACTACGCGATGTGGTCGCAGGGCACCGAGATCCTCAACAAGGACGGCACATCGGGCCTCGGCACGCCGGGCGCGCTCGAGGCGGCCAAGCTCTACAAGTCGATGATCGACGAAGGCCTGACGGAACCGGGCGTCACTTCCAACAACCGTGAGGACGTGCAGAACCTGTTCAAGCAGGGCAAGGTCGGCATGATGATCACCGCGCCCTTCCTGTCCAACCAGATCAAGGAAGAGGCGCCGAGCCTGAAATATGGCGTCGCCGCCATTCCGGCGGGCCCGACCGGCGCGCGCGGCACTTATGGCGTCACCGATTCGATCATCATGTTCAAGAACTCCAAGAACAAGGACGAGGCCTGGAAGCTGCTCGACTTCCTGTTCACCAAGGAGCAGCGCGCCAAGTTCACGCAAGGCGAAGGCTTCCTGCCGGTGAACAAGGAAGAGGCCAAGATGGATTATTACGTCAACAACGCCGACCTGGCCGCCTTCACCGCGCTCCTGCCTGACGCCCGCTTCGCCCCGGTCATCCCCGGCTGGGAAGAGGTCGCCCAGATCACATCGGATGCCATGCAGAAAATCTACCTCGGCGGTGACCCCGAGGCAGGCCTGAAGGACGCCGCCGACAAGGCCAACGCGGTGCTCAAGAAGAAATAAGGGCGTATCTCCCTGCGCCCGTGGCGCGCTCCACCCCGTCGGAGCGCGCCACACTTTCTGGCTTCAGGTTCTCTGCCGGAGAAACCGCTGCCGGATTGAGCCAAGCCGGCAAATCGGCGAAATTCCGTTCCACTTCAACACGGTGCCATCCCGCCGATGCAAAGCCGGATCCTGCCCTATCTGCTGACCCTGCCCAGCCTGTTCCTGGCGGCGGTGGTGATCTTCTGGCCGGTCTGGGACCTGGTGCAGATCTCGACGCATGACGTCAGCCGCTTCGGCCAGCTGCGCGACTTCACCGGCTTCGCCAATTTCACCGAGTTGTTTGCCGATCCGGATTTTCTCGCGGCACTCTGGCGCACCGGCTTATGGACCGTGCTGGTGGTCGGCGGCGCGCTGCTGCTGTCGGTCCCGGTGGCGATGATCCTCAACATGGATTTCTACGGCCGCGGCATTGCCCGCGTCATCATCATGCTGCCCTGGGCGGTGTCGCTGACGATGACGGCGGTGGTCTGGCGCTGGGCGCTCAACGGCGAAAGCGGCATGCTGAATTCGGCGCTGATCGGGCTCGGCCTGATCCATGAGAACATCCAGTGGCTGGCGCGCGCCGAGACAGCCTTCCCGATGCAGGTGCTGATCGGCATATTGGTGACGGTGCCGTTCACCACCACGATCTTCCTCGGCGGCCTGTCGTCGATCCCCGACGATCTCTACGAGGCGGCGGCACTCGAGGGCGCGACACCGCTGCAGCAATTCCGCGAGATCACCTTTCCGCTGCTGAAACCGTTCATCAATATCGCCATCGTGCTCAACACCATCTACGTCTTCAATTCCTTCCCGATCATCTGGGTGATGACGCAGGGCGGGCCGGCGAACTCGACCGACATCCTCGTCACCCACCTCTACAAGCTTGCCTTCCGCATCGGCAAACTGGGCGAAGCCTCGGCGGTCTCGCTGGTGATGTTCGCCATCCTGCTTGTCTTCACCATGATCTATGTGCGCCTGGCCATGCGGGAGCAGCGGGCATGAGGGGCAAGCTGAAACGCACCATCATCGCCTGGCTGCTGCTCGCACCGCTGATCGTGGTAACGATCTTTCCGTTCGCGGTGATGTTCCTGACCGCGGTCAAGCCGCGCACCGAGGTGCTGACTCCAACCTGGTGGCCGAGCGAATTCCGCTGGTCGAATTTTTCCGACATGTGGGTGGCGACCGGCTTCGGACGCGCGCTCATGAACTCGCTCTATGTCTCGGCGCTGGCGACCATCGGCGCCATCCTGATCTCGGTGCCGGCGGCCTACGCCATGTCGCGCTTTCGCTTTGCCGGCTATGGTGCCTTCCGCCAGTTCCTTCTGATCTCGCAGATGATCTCGCCGATCGTGCTGGTGCTCGGCCTGTTTAGGCTGATGGCCGCCTGGGGGCTGGTCGAATCGACGACCGCGCTCGGCTTCATCTACATGGCCTTCAACGTCGCCTTCACCGTCTGGATGCTGCAGAGCTATTTCGACACCATTCCGCGCGATCTCGAGGAAGCTGCCTGGATGGAAGGCGCCGGACGCTGGCTGACGCTGCGCAAAGTGTTCCTGCCGCTTTGCCTGCCGGCGATCGCCGTCACCGCCATCTTTACCTTCATCAATGCCTGGAACGAGTTCGTCGTCGCGCTGACCATGCTGCGCAGCCAGGAAAGCTACACGCTGCCGATCCAGGTTTTCTCGCTGGTCGCCGGCCGCTACACGATCGAATGGCACCATGTCATGGCGGCCACGCTGCTGGCGACGCTGCCGGTGGCGATCCTCTTCATCTGGCTGCAACGCTACCTTGTCCGCGGGCTGGCGCTCGGGGCGGTCAAATAGCAATTCCAGGAAAGTCTGCATGCGCATCTTCACCGCCTCGCTGGCGACGGAAACCAACACCTTCTCGCCGGTGCCGACCGACCGGGCCTCGTTCGACATGGCCTTCTATGCCGGGCCAGGCAAGCATCCGGAGACGCCGACTTTGTGCTCCTCGCCGATCGTGGCGCTGCGCAAGCGCGCGGCCGCGGAAGGGCTCACCGTCATCGAGGGCACCGCGACCTGGGCCGAGCCCGGCGGCCTGGTGCAGCGGCAGACCTTCGAGGCGCTGCGTGACGAGATCCTCGACCAGCTCAAGGCGGCGCTGCCGGTCGATGCCGTCATCCTCGGCCTGCATGGCGCCATGGTGGCGCAAGGCTATGACGACTGCGAAGGCGATCTGCTGGAGCGCGTGCGCAACATCGTCGGCCCGAAAGTGGTGATCGCCTCCGAGTTCGATCCGCACAGCCATCTGACGCCGAAGCGCGTCGCCGCCTCAAACATCATGGCCTATTTCCTCGAATTCCCGCACACCGATTTCTACGAGCGCGGCGAACATGTCGTCGAGCTCGGCCTGGCGGCGGCGCGCGGCGAGATCGAGCCTGTCATCTCGACCTTCGACTGCCGCATGATCCAGGTGCTGCCGACCAGCCGCGAGCCGATGCGCTCTTTCGTCGACAAGATAAAACACCTGCATGGCAAGGATGGCGTGCTGTCGATCTCGGTCGTCCACGGCTTCATGGCCGCCGACGTGCCGGAAATGGGCACGCGCATCCTGGTCGTCACCGACAACGACAAGGCCAGGGGCGATGCGTTGGCTGAAAGCCTCGGGCGCGAGCTCTACGCCATGCGCGAGCAGACGGCGATGACGATGCTAAACACCGCCGACGGCATCGACCGGGCGCTGGCGGTCTGCGCCGGGCGCCAGGACAAGCCGGTGGTGATCGCCGATATCTGGGACAATCCCGGCGGCGGCGTGCCGGGCGATGGCACGAACGTGCTTCGCGAACTGCTTCAGCGCGGCATCCACAATGTAGGGCTGGCGACCATCTGGGACCCGATCGCGGTAACCTTCTGTCACGCGGCTGGTGAAGGAGCGGTCATCGACCTGCGTTTCGGCGGCAAGGCCGGACCGCAGGCCGGCGAGCCGATCGACGCGCGCGTCACGGTGCTGAAGACGATCAATGAAGCCTGGCAAAGTTTTGGCCCGAGCCGGGTGACGTTGGGGCCGTCGGCCGTGGTGCGCATCGAAGGCACCGAGGTCGATGTTATCCTGAACACCAACCGCACCCAGACCTTCGAGCCGGACATCTTCTCCAACATCGGCATCGATCCGATGGCCAAGGACATCCTGCTGATCAAATCGACCAACCATTTCTACGCCGGCTTCGAACCGATCGCCGCCGAGATCATCTACGTCGCGGCGCCGAGTTCCTATCCGAGCAATCCGGCGGTGACGGATTACAGGAAATTGAAACGGCCGGTGTGGCCGAGGGTCAAGGATCCGTGGAAGGATAAGGCTCCCCCTTCTCCCCTTGTGGGAGAAGGTGTCGCCGAAGGCGACGGATGAGGGGTGCTCCAGGGAACACCAACGTCTCACTCCGCTGGAACACCCCTCATCCGTCTCGGCGCTACCGCGCCGATCCACCTTCTCCCACAAGGGGAGAAGGGAAGGCCGCCTACACCAGCCCTCGCTTCACCATCATCGCTTCCGGCGAAGGCATTTTGCCGCGGAACGCGGTGTACAGCTCTTCCGGATCCTTCGATCCGCCGGCGGCATAGATGTTCTTGCGCAGGCGCTCCGCCAGCGCCGGGTTGAAGGGATCGCCGGTCTCCTCGAAGGCCGAGAAGGCGTCGGCGTCGAGCACTTCCGACCACATGTAGGAATAATAGCCGGCCGAATAGCCGTCGCCGGAAAAGACATGGCCGAAATGCGGGGTGCGGTGACGCATGGCGATGGTGTCTGGCATGTGCAGCTTCTCGAGCGTTTCGGCCTCGTATCGAAGCGGCTTTTCCGGCGCATCCGGCCGGGCATGATAGGCCATGTCGATCAATGCCGATGCGGTGAACTCGACCGTCGCGAAGCCGGCGCCGAAGGTGCGGGCGGCGAGCATCTTGTCGAGCAGCGCCTTCGGCATCGGCTTGCCGGTCTTGACGTGCAGCGCATGTTTTTCCAGCACCGCCGGCACCGTCAGCCAGTGCTCGTAGAGCTGCGAGGGCAGCTCGACGAAATCGCGGCTGACCGAGGTTCCCGACACCGACGGCCAGGTGACGTCGGTCAGCATGCCGTGCAGCGCATGGCCGAATTCATGGAACAGCGTCTTGGCCTCGTCGACCGACAACAGCGCTGCCTCGCCGGCCGGCGGCTTGGCGAAGTTCATGATGTTGTAGATCACCGGCCTTGAGCCATGGCCGAGCTTATAGCCGGATTTCAGCGCGCTCATCCAGGCGCCGGAGCGCTTGGATGGCCGCGCGAAATAGTCGGCCAGGAACAGGCCGCGCTCGCTGCCGTCAGCGTTCTTCACCACGAAGACGCGGGCGTCCGGGTGCCAGGCGGCAATGCCTTTCTTCTCCTCGAAGGTGATGCCGAACAGCTTCGTGGCGACATCGAAGCATGCCTCGATGACACGTTCCAGCTGCAGATATGGCTTGAGCTCCGCCTCGTCGAAGGCGAATTTTTCGGCGCGCAGCTTCTCCTGGTAGAAGCGCCAGTCCCAGGCCGCGAATGTCTCGTTGCTACCGGCTGCCGCCGCCAGCCGCTCCAGCTGCTTCTGGTCGGCGGCTGCCTTTTCCAGCGCCTTCTCCCAGACCGGGTCGAGCAGATCGTGCACGGCCTTCGGCGTCTTTGCCATGGTGTCGTCGAGCTTGAGCGCGGCGAAGGAACCGTAGCCGAGCAGCTTCGCCTTTTCGGCGCGCAGCTTCAGCATGTCGCGTACGACATCGGTGTTGTCGGAAGCGCCGCCATTCTGGCCGCGCATGATGAAGGCGTTGAAGGCGACTTCGCGCAGGTCGCGACGCTCGGAAAACGTCGAGAACGGCTCGTAGATCGAGCGCGACAAGGTCACCGCATAGCGGCCCTTCTGGCCGCGCGTTTCGGCGGCCTCGGCCATTGCGCTTTTGAGGAAATCAGGCAGGCCGGCAAGATCGGCCTCGTCGAGAAACAGCGCCCAGTCGCGTTCGTCGGCCAGCACGTTCTGGCCGAATTTGGTGCCGAGCGAGGACAGTTCCTCGTTGATGGTGGCGAGCCGCTTCTTGCCTTCGGCATCGAGCTTGGCGCCGGAACGGACAAAGCCTTTCCAGGTCTTTTCCAGCACACGTAGTGTTTCGGCGCCGAGCTTCAGACTGTCGCGCCGCTGATAGAGGTCGTCGATGCGGGCAAACAGCTTCTCGTTCATCGAAATCGCCGAGAAATGCCGCGACATCTTGGGCGAAATCTCGCGCTCCATGGCCTGGATCGCGTCATTGGTGTGGGCACCGGCCCGGCACCAGAAGATCGACGACACATGGTCGAGCGGCTCGCCGGCAAGCTCGAGCGCTGCCAGCGTGTTTTCGATCGTCGGCGCCTCGCTGTTTCCCGCGATCGCATCGATCTCGGCTTCATGCGCTTTCAACGCGGCATCGAAGACCGGACCGAAATCGTCATCGCCGATGCGCGCGAAATCCGGCAGGCCGAGCGGCCCTTGCCAGACAGTGAGCGGATGGGCGGCGAGGTCGACGGTTTTTGACATGGGCAAATCCAACTAGGCAGTTCGGTGGGATGATGCGGGCGGGTCACCCGGATGTAGGGCGGTGCTCGGCGCCGCGCAACATCGGTTCTTAATAGTCGCTGCAGTCCTGCGCGACCGCTGTCTGAGTGCTGGCGATGATGCGGCCGCTGGCGACAAGGAAAGTTTCGCGCATTAGCGTGTCGTTTCCCGGGAAGTCGTAGCAGGCGAGCACCGTGGTTTCGCCATTCGCGCTCTTCTCGATGCGGTGGCGGATCGTGGCGCCGGCGACCGCGCCCTGCCATTCGTCGATCGAAGCGATGAAATCCTGCTTGGTCTGGATGACGCCGATATCATCGAGCTTCATGCGCGCATCGTCGGCCAAAAGCTCTCTGAGTTCGCTGCGGTCGGCGACCAGAAGCGCCGAATACCAGCGGTCGATGATGGCGCCGTCATCGGCGCTGGCGCCCATGATCGAGAATAGCAGCAGCAGCGCCGCGAGAAGGGGCCTCCGCCCGATCCGATCCATCACGCCTCCTCTATCTCCTTTCGACGCAATTCCGGACGGAGAGTTACGGCGAAGTCGCCGAACTTAACCGCTTCACACTTTTCCTGGAATTGCTCTACAGCTCCGGTCGCTCGAAATCGCCGGTATCCTTGTTCATCACCCAGAGCTCGCCGGTCGAAATGTCGAACCAGGCGCCATGCAGCGAAAGCCGCCCCTTGCCTTCGAGGATGGAAACGCAAGGGAAGGTCCTGAGATTGGCGAGCGAATAGCGGATGGAGATGCGCTCCAGCGCCGTCTGCCGCTCCGTCGCCGTCATGAAGGTGCTCGACGACACGGTTTCGGCGGCAGGCGCGATCAGGCTCATCCACTTGCCGATGAAATCGCCCGGCGACAGCGGCGCGGACTTTGTGTCGAGCGCGGCGCGAATGCCGCCGCAGCGGCCGTGGCCCATCACCACGATGTTCTTGACCTTGAGGCTCTGCACGGCGAATTCGAGCGCGGCCGAGGTCGAGTGAAATTCGCCGTCGGGCTCGTAGGGCGGCACCAGATTGCCGACATTGCGCAGCACGAACAGCTCGCCTGGCCCAGCGTCGAAGATCGCTTCCGGCGCGGAACGGGAATCGCAACAGGCGACGATCATCGTCTCGGGCGCCTGGCCTTCTCGCGCCAGCGAACGGTAGCGATCGCTCTCGGAAGGATAGCGGCCGGTCATGAAGTTGCGGTAGCCGTTCAGCAGATGCTCGGGAAGATGCGGCATTGGTGGCTAGAGCCTTTCCGGGGGTTGGAGGCGGCAGCTCGTTGCGAACGAGACAGGCTCTAACGGCAAATGCCCATCGCGGGCAATGCCGAATTGCGGATGGCTTGGTCGCAATCGCGATGCGCGCACATTGAAATTCACACCCAGATGGCGACGGGAATGCCGAAACGGTCGGTCAGCGGCGGATCCGGAAACGACCGCGCGTCCCCGCTGGCGATACGGCCGGCGATCAGCATCATGGCGGCGGCATCGAGGAAATCGTCGCTGGCCGAACCCCTCGGTGGTGTCTGGTCGAGAAAGCTGGGCTCATAACCATGCCGGCTAAGCAAGGCCTTGCGCTCCTCCATGCCGGCCGGGTTCGCGGCGCCCTTGATCTTCTTCGGCAGCGCCATCGCCATACCGCCATTCAGGCGACAGAAAGCCACCTCGGGATGCGACTCGAAGATGCGGCCGCGCAGGTCGGGCCGCGCGATCAGAAGCTGGTCGATCTCGCGGATCTTGGAAAAAATGCCGAAGGCCTGGATGGAAACGCCGCGAGGCGGATCGGACGTGGCCAAAGCCACGTCGCTGGCGCGCCGATGGGCCGCATACCAGGCCTCAAGCGTCGTGAAGTCGCTGATATCGGCATAGAGCGCCGCACGCGATGGGATGGCGAAGACGCTCGATTGCCGCGCCGCGAGCAGCGGCCGCACCAGCGCTTCCGGTCCGCGTCCGCCCTTGCGCGATAAATCCGGCAGGCCGATCGGCATGTCAACGGTGATCAATGCATCCGGCAAGGCCTCCAGCAGCATCTGGAAGCTCGGGAAGACCGAGACCGAAGGTGCGGCACTGGGCTCGCGATGGACGGCGATCCAGCCGGCCTTGCAGCCATCGACGCCAGCGAGCTTCACGCGCGTTTGTCGCGCCCGGGATGGAGAAGATGGCGCAGCTGCACCATGGCCATCGGATGCGACAGGCTTTGCGCGTCGGTCTCGAGCTGCAACTCGTCGCCGCCGCGTTTTGCCGTACGCGCCAGGATCTCGAAGACGGTGGCTGTGGTCGACTGCAGCGCCTTGACCGGCGGCTGTCCAGACAGGATGCGCGCCAGATAGACGGCGGCCGTCAGGTCGCCAAGCCCGTTTGGCGGCTTGTCGATCAAGCGGTGTTCGGCAAGCAGCGCCTGGCTGCCGTCGAGCAGGAAATTGGCGATGCTGCCATTCATCATTGGCGGCGCCGAGGTCACCAGCATGGTGGAAGGTCCGGCATGAAGGGCCGCCGCCGTCACCGACTTGATGTCGGGCAGCGGCGCGCCCGCCATCCATTCGAGCTCGTAGCGGTTCGGCGTGGCGATATCGGCGATCGGCATCAGCCTGTCGCGCAGCGCTACCGCTGTCGCTTCCGGCACGTAGAGCCCGCCGGAATCGCCCATCACCGGGTCGCAGATATAGAGCGCGTCCGGCGTCTTCGCCTTGACGGCGGCGACCAGCGAGGCGACGGCCTCAGCCTGGCCGGCCTCGCCGAGATAGCCTGACAGCACGGCCCGGACCTCGCCCAGCCAGGGTGCGCGTTCGAGATCGGCCATCAGCGCCTTGAACTGGTCGAGCGGCGGCACGATGCGCGTGGCGCGGCTGTGTCCCGGATGCCAGGGCAGAATGACGGTGGGCACCGCCCAGACCGGGAAGCCCAGCGTCTCCAGCGCAAACACAGCGGCTCGGTTGCCGACCGAACCGCGGGCGACATGGCTGGAGATGACGATGACCGCGCGCGGCGCGTCGGCTTTTTCTGCGTTCATGAAATTTCGGTCCTAGCCACCCCGCGTGGCTGCATACACCAGCCAGACCAGCAGCCCAATGGCGATGATGAAGCCAAGCGTTCGGCCAACGCGGGTCCCCCAATATTCGATCGGGTCCGCGCGGTCGGCATCCGCCGCCGTCATATGGTCACGCGCATCCTTCGCCGCCCGCACCACGAATGGGGTGCCGCCCGGCGCCGTCTCGCGCGCCACACGCTCGAGGATGCGGCGCGATTCCTGCTCGTGGTCCTGGCGTTCCGCCATGGCAATTGCCCTTTCGCAGCGCGAGCTTAGCCTGTTCATACTTCTATTCACAGGGCCTTGCAGCGGGATGAGCCAGGCGCGGCGGCCCGTCATCGCGGGGTCGTTTTCTTGTGCGCGGATTGTGGTAATGCTTCGCATGCAACTTCCCCAGAGGGACCAATCATGATTGTCGAGCGCCTCGCACCACCCTCCGCCCTTCGCAACCTTCCTGCCTTCCTGATGCTGGTTTTCGTGCTGCCGCTGCTTGCCGGCTGCGGCTACAACACCATTCCGACGGCGGAAGAAAACGCCAAGGCGGCCTGGAGCGAAGTGCTCAACCAGTATCAGCGCCGTGCCGATTTGATCCCGAACCTGGTCGAGACGGTGAAGGGCTACGCCTCGCATGAGAAGGACACGCTCGACGCGGTCGTAGAGGCGCGCGCCAAGGCGACGCAAATCACGGTGACGCCCGACACTCTGAAGGACCCCGAAGCGCTGAAGAAGTTCCAGGATGCCCAGGCCGGGCTGACCAGCGCGCTGTCGCGGCTGATCGCGGTGTCGGAAGCCTATCCCGACCTCAAGGCCAACCAGAACTTCCTGGCGCTGCAGGCGCAGCTCGAAGGCACCGAGAACCGCATCGCGGTGGCCCGGCGCGACTACATCCAGGCGGTCCGGGACTATAATCTGACGCTGAAGACCTTCCCATCCGTGTTGTGGGCGACCTTCTGGTTCCGCGGCAATGAGCCGTTCGCCACCTTCACCGTCGATGAAGACAAGATGCAGGTGCCGAAGGTCGATTTCGGCACGACCACCAAGCAGGGCGGGTGAGCGGCTCGGCTAAAATCTAATTGAGCCCGTCAGCGTTGCGTTCCTTCGCCCCCCTCTCTGTCCTGCCGGACATCTCCCCCTCTAGGGGGGAGATTGGCTGTGTCGCCCACGGCGCTCCCCTTGCAGCGATGGAGATTGGCGAAGGCCAAGGTGACGTCCAATCTCCCCCCTTGAGGGGGAGATGTCCGGGAGGACAGAGAGGGGGCCCTCGCACCAACCCTTCCTTCGTTGGCATTTTGCTGAGCGTCTTCTGCCTCTTCCTCCTCCCCGTCTTCGCCTTCGCCGCCGACCTCCCTGCCCTCACCGGCCGCGTCGTCGACAATGCCGGCATCATCGACGCCGGCACCAAAGCCGCGCTGACGCAGAAGCTCGCCGACTTCGAGACCAAGGGCTCCGACCAGATCGTCGTCGCCACCATCCCCAGCCTCGACGGCGAGGAGATCGAGCCCTACGCCAACCGGCTGTTCCGTTTCTGGAAACTAGGCCAGGCCAAGGAGAACAATGGCGTGCTGCTCTTGGTCGCGCCCAACGACCGCAGGATGCGCATCGAGGTGGGTTACGGCCTGGAAGGCACGCTGACCGACCTGCACACCAAGCTGATCATCGAAAACGACATGGTGCCGGCCTTCCGCGCCGGCGATTTTTCCGGCGGCATCTCGAAGGCCGTCGACGACATGATCATGGTGCTGGAGGGCAATCCGGAGGAGCTGGAGGCGCGCGGCAAGCGCAATGAGCAGGCGCCGTTCAACTCCGACAATCTGTTCTTCGCCGTTTTCATCACGATCTGGGTGCTGATCTTTTTCGGCAGCATCGCGCTCGCCATCCTGCCGCGTGTCTTCGGCCAGAAGATCGGACCCGGCCGCTATCGCTGGCTGGGCATGACCTTCTCGCAAAGCAGCGGTTCGTCGTCCTCCGGCGGCGGATGGTCGTCGGGTGGCGGCGGCTGGTCGTCCGGCGGCGGTGGCGGCTTTTCCGGCGGCGGCGGCTCGTCTGGGGGCGGCGGCTCCTCGGGAAGCTGGTGAGGCACCATGGCAACACGACCGATCAGCATCGAGGACCATGAGCGTATCGCCGAGGCGATCCGCGCCGCCGAGGCCAAAACCGACGGCGAAATCTACTGCGTCGTCGCGCATTCGAGCGACGGTTATTTCTTTCCCGCCGCCTTCATGACGACACTCGGCCTGTTCGTCGCCAGCCTCGCTGTCGCCTATGGGCTGGAGGCCTGGTGGCTGACCATCCGGCTGCCGCATTTCGTGCTGGCGCAGTTGCTTGCGCTGGTGTCCACCCTCATCTTGCTGTGGCTGCTGCCGTCCATACGCATTCATTTCGTGCCCAAGCGGCTGCGCTACCAGGCGGCGCACGCCAACGCGGTGAAGCAGTTCCTGGGCCGCAACGTCCACCGCACCCAGGCGCGCACCGGCGTGCTGGTCTTCGTCTCCATCGCCGAGCGCTACGCCGAGGTTGTTGCCGACGCCGGCATCGACGCCAAGGTCGGCCAGCATGTCTGGGACGGCGTGGTGCGCGACCTCACAAAACATGCCGGCGACGATCAGCTGGCCAATGGTTTCGTGAAGGCGATCGAAGCGGTCGGCGCGGTGCTCGCCGAGCATTTCCCGGTCACTGCCGGCGACACCAACGAACTCGACGATCACCTCGTCGAAATCTGACAACGCCTGTCGCTGGTGACGCGTCTTTCGCCTGTGCGAAATCGTCGGCCGGATGCGCCGGACTCTTTGCAAGTCAGCGATGCGGGTTTATGGTTAACCAATCATGAACACGCTGACCATCGACATCCGCAAAGCCGAACCTCGCGACGCGAGCGCCATTGCCGAAGTGCATCAGGAAGCGTGGCGTGGCGCCTATTCGGGCATCATCCCGCACCGCACGCTGACCTCGATGATCAATCGCCGCGGCGTTGACTGGTGGGCGAATGCGATTCGCCGCGCCGCCACCGTGCTGGTGGTCGAGATCGGCGGCACCGTGGCCGGCTATGCCACGATCGGCAAGAACCGCGCTCGCGAGCTCAGGCAGCAGGGCGAGATCTACGAGCTTTATCTGCGGCCGGAATATCAGGGCATCGGGCTCGGCAGCAGGCTGTTCAAGGCCGCCAAGGCGCGCCTCGCCGACCATGGCCTGCGCGGCATGGTGGTGTGGGCGCTCGAAGACAACCAGAACGCTTTGGCATTCTATGCCGGCAATGGCGGCCGCGATGTCGCCGAAGGCGTCGAGGTCTTCGAGCAGAAGGCGCTTAAGAAGGTCGCGTTCGTCTGGGAATGACGAGCGTCGGCTAAAGCAATCCCAGGAAAGTGCGAAGCGGTTTTCCGTCCGGAATTGCGTCAAAACAAAAAGACAGATTACAGGCCATCACAAACTGTGCGATTCCGTTAGCGCTGCGCACTATTCGACGCATTGCACCATGACGCGTCCCCCGCTATCGGTCTTTTCAATCGAGAGAGGGATTTTTGCCATGCGCATCGAAGCCATTCCCACCGGAAAGAACCCACCCGACGACGTCAACGTCATCATCGAGGTGCCGATCGGCGGCGAGCCGATCAAGTACGAGATGGACAAGGAGGCCGGCACATTGTTCGTCGACCGCTTCCTGCACACCTCGATGCGTTACCCCGGCAATTACGGCTTCGTGCCGCACACGCTGTCCGGCGACGGCGATCCGATCGACGTACTGGTCTGCAACACGCGCGCGCTAGTGCCGGGCTGCGTCATCAATGTGCGGCCGATCGGCGTGCTGGTGATGGAGGACAATGCCGGCCAGGACGAGAAGGTGATCGCCGTCCCGTCGCCCAAGCTGACGCTGCGCTACGAGAACGTCACTGAATACACGCAACTGCCCGACATCACCCGTCAGCAGGTGCAGCACTTCTTCGAGCACTACAAGGATCTCGAACCCGGCAAATGGGTCAAGATCGAGGGCTGGCACGATTCCAAATATGCCAAGCAGATGATTGTCGACGCGATCGCACGGGCGAAGGCTGCCAAGGGCTAAGCAAGTTTAGAGCAATTTCAGGAAAATTATGAGCGGTTTTCCGCCTGGAAATTGCGACAAAAACAAAGAGATAGAGCGGTTCGCCGTTTCCGTGAAACGGTGAAACGCTCTAGCGAACCGCCTTCTCGCCGCCGGCCGCGGTGATGACGCCGACGATGATCAGCCCGGTGAGCAGCAGCCGCACGCCGGCGCTGACGCCGAATGTGTTGAGCATGGTGAGCAGCAGCACTAGGAACAGGCCGGCGCCCCAGACGCCGGGCACATTGGCCTTGCCGCCGGCGACCGATGTGCCGCCGATGACGACCACCGCGATCGAGGCGAGCAGATATTCGTTGCCGATATCGACATTGGCGCCGCGGAAATAGCCGGCAAGCAGCGCCCCGTCGATGCCGCCCAGCGCGCCGCACAGCGTGTAGGTGAGGAACCGGATACGGCCGACATTGACGCCGGCAAGCCAGGCGGCGCGGATGTTCTGCCCGATCGCCAGCACCGAACGGCCATAGATCATGCGCTGCAGCGCCAGCGCCGCGCCGATGGTGAAGAGAACCGTCAGCAGCGCCAGCACGGGAATGCCGAGGACCTGCCAGTTGGTGAAGTCGGCAAAGCCGGGCGGCGGCTTGATCTGCAGGCCGCGTCCATAGCTGATGTCGACCGACTGGATGATGAAGCTCGCCGACAGCGTCGCGATGATCGGCGGAATCCTGAGCGCCCAGATCAGGAGATAATTGATGGCGCCGATCGCAGCGCCGCAGGCAAGCGCAGCCAGCAGCCCGACGACGATCATCGTATCGCTGCCGCCCATGACTTTCATCGCCACCGCGCTCGCCAGCCCGATATTGGCCGGCAGCGACAAGTCGACATTGCCTGGTCCGAGCGTGATGACGAACATCTGGCCGACGCCGACGATGACGGTGAAGACGGCAAGCGACAGCGCCGCCGTGATCATGCCGCCGGCGCCGTAGCCGCCGGTGAAGACGATGGTGGCGAGCCACACGACAAGTGCGCCGACGAAGGACCAGATCCAGGGCTTTTCCAGCAGCGTCCGCAGCGAGACCATGGCTTACCGTTCCCTGCGGCTGATCAGGACGCGCGCCGCCAGCACGATGATCAGGATTGCCCCGTTGGCGGCGACCTGCCAGTCGGGCGGGATGTGCATGAAGGTGAGCAGTGGCGAGGCGGCCAGCGCCAGCGTCAACGCGCCAAGCACGGCGCCGATCGGCGACACCCGCCCCCCGACGAACTCGCCACCCCCGAGTATGACGCCGGCTATCGAAAGCAGCGTGTAGCCATTGCCGATATTGGCGTCGGCCGAAGTGGTGATGCCGATCAACGCCATGCCGGACAGCACGCCGAACAGGCCGGTCAGCGCAAACAGCGCGATCTTGGCCCTCAGCAGCGACCAGCCGGCGCGCCTGAGCGCCGCCGCATTGCCGCCGGAGCCGCGCAGGATGACGCCATAGGAGGTCCGCATCAGGCCGAAATGGACGACGGCGGCGATGATCAGCGCCGCGAGGATCGGGAACGGGATATAGGGCGGCTTGAACGACATGATCGCAAGCAGCCAGTCCGGCGCCTTGCCGCCAGGCTTGGGCAGGACGAGAATGGCAAGCCCCTGCCAGACGAAGCTCATGCCGAGCGTCACCACGATCGACGGCAGATTGCGCAGATGGATCAGCGCGCCGAGCAGCGCATAGACGCCGATCGAGCCCAGAAGGACAACGATGCCGAGCAGCGGCGCATCCCGCAGCCATGTCGCGGTGACGCAGCCGACGAAACCGACGAAAGTCCCGATCGACAAATCGAGCTCGTTGCCGGCGATGACGAACATCTGCGCGATCGTCGCCAATGCGATCGGTATCGCCAGGTTGAGCATCAGGTTGAAGCCGAAATAGCTGATCGCGCGCGGGTTGAGCCAGGCAATCGCCATCAGCACGAGAGCCAGCGACAAAGCCGGCAAAAGGCTGCGCAGCATGCGCGCCCTGGCGGCGCCGCCACGCGGCGAAGACCTCGGAGTTGTCCCGGGAGCGATCGCCGTCATCTCAGGCCGCGTCGCCGAATGAGGACTGGATGATTTTTTCCTCCGTCAGCTCGTCGCGCCTAAGATTGGCGACGATGCGGCCATTCTTGAACACATAGACGTGGTCGCAATTGTCGAGCTCTTCCGTTTCGGTGGTGTACCAGAGGAAGGTGCGGCCTTTGGCGGCCTCCTCGCGCACCAGATCGTAGACTTCGAGCTTGGTGCCGATATCGACGCCGCGCATCGGGTCGTCCATCAGCACGATCTCGGCGTCGGAACCGAGCGCGCGGGCAAACAGCGCCTTCTGCTGGTTGCCGCCGGACAGCGAATAGATGTTGTTGTTCATGTCCGGCGTACGGATGCCGATCTTGGTCTTCCAGGTTTCGGCCAGCTCGGCCTCGCGCTGCGGCGAGATCAGCAGCCCGTTGCGCAAGCGGGACAGCGAGCGGATGCCGATGTTCTGTGCGATCGACCATTGCGCGAAAATACCGTCGGCCTGGCGATCGCCGGCGACCAGCGCCACCGGCGCCGTGACCTCGATGCCGGTCTTGGCCCGGGAGGCGGCTGAAAAGATTGCCAGCAGCAGATCGGTCTGGCCGTGGCCGGCTAACCCGGCAAGGCCGATGATCTCGCCCGCGCGCGCGACCAGTTCCTTGCCGTCCTGCTGGCGCGCCGGGCGCGCCTTGACCCGCAGCGCGCCAGCCTCGGCCCTGCGGGCTTCCGTTGCGGCCTTCCGATGACCTTCCGCGCCGCCCATGGCGGCAACCAGTTTGTCACGGTCGAAGGCGCTTGCGGCATCGGCCGCGACCACTTTGCCGTCGCGCATCACCACGATGCGGTCGGCATTTTGCAGCACTTCGCCCAGCACATGCGAGATCAGGATGCAGCTGCCGCCCGCAGCCACGAAACGGCGCACGAAAGCGAGCAGCTGGCCCGCCGTATGCGCGTCCAGCGACGACGTCGGCTCATCGAGGATGACCAGGTGCAACGGCTCGCTGGTCAGCGTGAAAGCCCGCGCCACTTCGACCATCTGCCGCCGGCCGATCGACAGGTCGCCGGCAATGTCGTCGGCGGAAATACCGTGGTCGGGAAAGATCTCGTCGAGCTTCGCCCGGATGAGGTTGGCTGCCTTGCGCTGCCAGCCGAAACCGGTCAGCGCGGAATGGTTGATGCGCGTGTTCTCGGCGACGCTGAGGTTAGGGCAGAGCGACAGCTCCTGGAAGACGCAGCGTATGCCGAGCTGAAGCGCGCGTGCCACGGAATAACCCGCCTCCGCATTGCCGCGCACGGCGATCTGCCCGCCATCCGGCCGCAGCGTGCCGGCCACCATATGCATCAGCGTCGACTTGCCGGCGCCGTTATGGCCGACCAGCCCAACGCATTCGCCGGCGCCGACATGGAAATCGACGCCATTGAGAGCGCGGACGGCGCCGAAATGCTTTTCGGCGCCGTCCAGCCTGACGATATCCGCAACAGCCTGGAGCATGCTCAACGATATCCGGTTGGCGATGCGGACGGCAATGCGCTCACCAAAGTGAGATGACCCTTCTTCGAAAAATCATCCCACTTTGTCTCCTGTTTGAGCATGATCTTTTCCGAAAACCGCCGCACACTTTTTGCTTCGCCGACCTTCGGTTC
This sequence comes from Mesorhizobium sp. RCC_202, assembly GCF_041355295.1. NCBI lineage: Bacteria > Pseudomonadati > Pseudomonadota > Alphaproteobacteria > Hyphomicrobiales > Phyllobacteriaceae > Mesorhizobium > Mesorhizobium sp. RCC_202. Next base: position 281,973 of record NZ_JBFUPO010000007.1, on the reverse strand, counting down.
GGGATCATGCTCTATTGCTTGATGTTGGCCTTGATCGCCGCGATGGCGTCTTCCTGGCTGTATTCGTGAGTGGCGACGCCGCCTTCCTTGATTTTCGGCAACTCGGTCTCGAAATCGTCCTGGGTGAAGGCGAGATAGGGCACCAGCAAATCGTGCGGGATATCCTTGCGGCCGTCGAGCACCTGCTGCGCCACCCAGAAGGCGAGCGAGGAGACGCCGGGAGCGATAGAAGCCGACCAGGTCTGGTAGCCGTCCTTGTCCTTCTGCTCCTTCCACCACTTCAGCTCATCCTGGCGGTTGCCCATGATGATGGTCGGGCGCGGCTTGCCGGCGGCGGCGAAGGCTTGGGCTGCGCCATAGCCGTCACCGCCCTGGTCGACGATGCCGACGACATCGGGAAGCGAGGGCAGGATGGTCGCCACCGCTTTCTGCGCCGTGGTCTGGTCCCAGTCGCCGGTCACCGAGCCGACGATCTTGAATTCGGGATGGGCGGCGACGCCTTCGAGGATGCCGGCATGGATGGCATCGTCGATCGAGGTGCCGGCCAGGCCACGGATTTCCAGCAGATTGCCGCCCTTGGGCTGGAACTTGGCCATCTGCTCGACTTCCTGCTTGCCCATGTCCTTGAAGTCGACGACGACGCGGTAGGCGCAGGGCTCGGTCACGGTGCCGTCGAAAGACACGACGGTAATGCCGGCATCGCAGGCCTGCTTGATGGCGCCGTTCAGCGCATCCGGCGAAGCGGCGTTGATGACGATGGCGTCATAACCTTGCAGGATCAGGTTCTGCACCTGGGCGGCCTGCGTCGGCACTTCCTTGTCGGCGGTGGTGAAGACGTCGGCCGCGCCGACCACCTTGTCGTCGACCGCTTTCTTGGTGACGATGCCGTAGCTGTCGAGCATCGCCTGGCGCCACGAATTGCCGGCGTAATTGTTGGAGAAGGCGATCTTCTTGCCGCTGGTATCGGCGAGCGCGGTGCCTGAGGCCAGCATGGCCGCCAACGCACCCAGAACGAGCAGTTTCCTCATATGATTTCCTCCCGAAGTTGCTAGTTTTGCCTGATGATCGTTACGCGAAGTCCCTGTTTTTTATCTATTGTCAGACAAATTCAGACGAACCGCAAGCTGTCAACTGCAAAGCTTGGCATGCCTTCGATCAACTTGCGGTGCGATGATTGAAAAAGCCGCCGGCCCATGGTCTAGGAGCACAACAGGAGGCCAATTGATGGCAGTAACGCCGACCGTTGCCAAAGGCGCGCCCGGAATACCGGCGCGCTGGACGTCAAGCGCCAAGAGTGGCGTCGGCACCGCGTTTTCAGCCAGGAGCCCGCTCTGGTTCACCATCAGTCACGGCATCTTGAACGAAATCTACTATCCGCGTCTCGACGCCGCCTGCACGCGCGACATGGAGCTGATCGTCACCGGCCCCGGCGGCTATTTCTCGGAAGAGAAACGCGATGCCGCGCACACGATAGCGCCCTTCGAGGACGGCGTGCCTGGCTACAGGCTGACCAACACCGCGACGGACGGCGCCTACCGTATCGAAAAGCGCATCATTACGGATCCGAAACGGCCTGTCCTGCTGCAGGAGATTGCGTTCGTCGCGCTGAAAGGCCCGGCGGCCGACCACCATGTCTACGCGCTGCTTGCGCCGCATCTCGTCAACGCCGGCATGGGCAACACCGCCTGGGTCGGCGAACACAAAGGCCAGAGCATGCTGTTCGCCACGGGGCGCGGCGTCTCCCTGGCGCTGGTCTCCTCGCTGCCCTGGAAAACCTGTTCGGCCGGTTACGTCGGTTTTTCCGACGGCTGGCAGCAATTGCAGAACGGCGGCGCGCTCGATCCTTCCTGCCGGCGGGCCGAAGACGGCAATGTCGCGCTGACCGGCGAGATCGGCTTTTCGGCCGGCAAGACCACGGCTTTGCTGGCGCTTGGCTTCGGCGTTTCACCGCAAGAGGCGGCCGATCTGGCGCTGGCCAGCCTCGAGCAGGGCTTCGACGCGGCCGCCGCGACCTATGTCGAGAACTGGCGAAAATTCCAGGCTGGACTTGAAAAACTCGACCGTCACACCGCCGCCGGGCCGAACACCTACCGCGTCAGCACGGCGGTTCTGGCCTCGCATCTGTCGGTCGCGAGACCGGGCGCCGCCGTTGCCAGCCTGTCGATCCCGTGGGGCTTCAACAAGAGCGACGACGACCTCGGTGGCTACCACCTGGTCTGGCCGCGCGATCTGGTCGAGACGGCGGGCGGTTTCCTCGCCGCCGGCGACGGCAGCCGAGCGCTGCAGATCCTGACCTATTTGCGCTCGATCCAGCAGCCCGACGGCCACTGGCCGCAGAATGTCTGGTCGGACGGCACCGCTTACTGGCCCGGCATCCAGATGGATGAGTGCGCCTTTCCGCTGCTTCTGGCCGACGCCTTGCGCCGCGCCGGCCATCTGCCGCGCGCGAAACTGACCGACTTCTTGCCGATGATAGAAAGCGCGGCGTCCTACGTCGTGCGCAATGGCCCGGTCACCGGTGAGGACCGCTGGGAAGAAGATGCCGGCTACAGCCCGTTCGCGCTGGCCGTCGAGATCACGGCCTTGCTTGCCGCCGCCGATATGCTGGATGTCTTCGGCAAAACTGAGCCGGCAAATTATCTGCGCGAAACCGCCGATTGCTGGAACGACCAGGTCGAGCGCTGGACCTATGTCACCGGCACGGAAGTCTGTGCCCGCGAGGGCGTCGCCGGTTATTACGTCCGCATCGCACCTCCCGACGACACGGGCGCCGCCTCGCCGAAGGACGGTTTTGTACCGATCAAGAACCGTCCACCGGGCGACACCGACAGACCGGCCGAGGCCATCATCAGCCCAGACGCGCTGGCGCTGGTTCGCTTCGGCTTGCGGGCGGCGGACGATCCGCGCATCGTGAGCACCATCAAGGCCATCGACGCCGAATTGCGTTGCGACCTGCCGCAAGGCCCGCTCTGGTACCGCTACAATGGCGACGGCTATGGCGAGCACGAAGACGGGGCGCCCTTCGACGGCACAGGCATAGGCCGGCCCTGGCCGCTGCTCGCCGGCGAACGCGCGCATTACGAACTGGCGGCCGGGCGCAAGGACAAGGCCGCCGCATTGCTGGAAACCTTCGAGCGCTCCGCAGGCATTGGCGGCCTTTTGCCCGAACAGGTCTGGGACAGCCCGGACGTGCCAGAGCGCGAGTTGTGGCCGGGCAAGCCGTCCGGCAGCGCCATGCCGCTGGTCTGGGCGCATGCCGAGCACATCAAGCTGTTGCGTTCGCTGCGCGACGGCGCGGTCTTCGACATGCCGCCGCAGGGTGTCGAGCGCTACATCAAGGGCAAGACAAGCTCGCCGCTCAGGATATGGCGCTTCAACAACAAGATCCGCTCCATCCCGGTCGGCAAGGTTCTGCGCGTCGAGCTTTCGGCGCGGGGCGTCGTCCATTGGAGCAGCGACAATTGGCTGACGGTCCAGGATCACAGGACAAAAGAAAACGCGTTTGGCGTGCATCTGGTCGACCTGCCGGTCGCCGGACTGGAGCCAGGAAGCACAATCGTCTTCACTTTTTTCTGGCCCGATGCGATGCGTTGGGAGAATGTCGACTTCAGCGTCGGCATTGACGCATCATGATGACGTGAGCACGGCCAATAGTTTCTTCTTTCCTCAAGCAATCGGGATGAAACCATGCAGATCGGAATGATGGGATTGGGCAGGATGGGCGCCAACATGGTGCGGCGCCTGATGCGCGACGGCCATCAATGCGTCGTCTACGACATCAACTCGGCAAGCGTCGCCGGCATGGTCAAGGACGGCGCCGTGGGCGCTGCCTCGCTTGAGGAATTCGTCGGCAAGCTGGCCAAGCCGCGTTGCGCCTGGCTGATGCTGCCGGCGGCGATCACCGGCAAGATCGTCGACCAGATCGCGGCGCTGATGGAGCCGGGCGACATCATCATCGACGGCGGCAATTCCTATTACCACGACGCGGTCGACCAGGCGGCCAAGCTCGCGGTCAAGGGCATCAACTTCGTCGATGTCGGCACCAGCGGCGGCGTCTGGGGCCTGGAGCGCGGCTACTGCCTGATGATCGGCGGCCCCGACGATGCCGTGAAGCATCTCGATTCGGTCTTTGCCACGCTGGCGCCCGGGCCGGATGCCGGAACCAACCCCTCCAAGGCCGACGGCACCGCGGCTTTCGGCTATCTGCATTGCGGCCCGAGCGGCGCCGGCCACTTCGTCAAGATGGTGCATAACGGCATCGAATACGGCGTCATGGCCGCCTATGCCGAAGGCATGAACATCCTCAAGTCGGCCAATGCCGGCAAGCGTCAGCGCACGGCGGATGCCGAGACCAGCCCGCTGGAAAACCCGCAATACTACCAGTTCGATGTCGACCTGCCGCAGGTGGCCGAGGTCTGGCGCCACGGCAGCGTCATCGGCTCCTGGCTGCTCGACCTCACCGCTGGCGCGCTGAAGAGCGATCCGGGCCTGGCGAATTTCGGCGGCCGCGTATCGGATTCCGGCGAAGGCCGCTGGACGCTGAAAGCGGCGATCGACACCGGCGTCCCGGCGCCGGTGCTGTCCTCGGCGCTGTTCGACCGCTTCGCCTCGCAAGGCGAATCGCAATTCGCCGACAAGCTCTTGTCCGCCATGCGCTATGCGTTCGGCGGCCATATTGAAAAGCCGAAGACCGGCGCGTGAGGGGGGAGGCGGCATGAGCCAGGAGCGGTCCGACACGCTGGTGCTTTTCGGGGCGACCGGCGATCTTGCGCACAAGAAGATATTCCCAGCGCTCTACCAGATGGTCGCCAAGGGGACGCTGACCGAGCCGGTGATCGGCGTCGCCTTCGAGCCCTGGGACCTTGCCAAGCTGGCCGATCGCGCCCGCGACGGCATCGTCACTGCGCTCGGCGCCATCGACGACAAGGTGTTCGGCAAGTTCACCTCGCTGCTGCGCTATGTCAGCGGCGATTATCGCGACAGCGCCACCTTCGAGAAATTGAAGACCGCACTTGGTTCGGCGCAGCGGCCGCTGCATTACATGGCCGTGCCGCCGACCATGTTCGAGACCGTCGTGCAAGGGCTGGAACAATCGGGCACCGCGCATGGTGCGCGGCTGATGGTGGAAAAGCCGTTCGGCCACGATCTGCAATCGGCACGTTGGCTGAACCGGGTTCTGCACCTGGTGTTCGATGAGCAGTCGATCTTCCGTATCGACCATTATCTCGGCAAGGAAGCGATCCAGAACCTGCTCTATTTCCGCTTCGCCAACGCCTTTCTCGAGCCGATCTGGAACCGCAATTTCGTCGAGAGCGTGCAGATCACCATGGCCGAGGATTTCGGCGTCGAAGGGCGCGGTAAATTCTATGACGATGTCGGCGCCATCCGCGACGTCATCGAGAACCACCTTCTCAACATCCTGCTGCTTCTCGCCATGGAGCCGCCGATCGGCCGCTCGGCCGACGATCTGATCGACGAGAAGGTGCAGGTGCTGCGCGCCATCCGCACGCTGACCAAGGACGACGTCGTGCGCGGCCAGTTCGACGGCTATCTTTCCGAGCCAGGCGTGCGACCAAATTCTCCGGTCGAGACCTTCGCCGCGGTGCGCTTCTTCGTTGATACCTGGCGCTGGCGGGACGTGCCGTTCTTCATCCGCGCCGGCAAGAACATGCCGGTGCATGTGACGGAAGTGATCGTGCGGATGAAGCGGCCGCCGCTCGATGTCTTCGATCCGATCAAGCCGAGCGACGCCAATTACGTCCGCTTCCGCATCGATCCGCAGGTGGCGATCTCGATCGGCGCACAGCGCAAGCGCGCCGGCGACGACATGGTCGGCGAGCAGGTCGAACTGACCGCGCTCGACGACACCAAGAACGACATGCCGCCCTACGAGCGGTTGATCGGCGACGCCATGAACGGCAACGGCCAGTTGTTCACCCGCCAGGACGCGGCGGAGCTGGCCTGGCGCATTGTCGGCCCGGTGCTGGGCGACACCACGCCACCGGCAACCTATGCGCCCAGGACCTGGGGACCAGCCGACGCGATGAAAGGCTTCGGCCCGCCCGACGGCTGGATCAATCCGACGACATAATTTCCAGAGCAATTCCAGGAAAAGTGTGAAACGATTTTCCGTCCGGAACTGCGTCAAAACAGATAGATGAGCGGTTCGCCGTTTCCGTGAAACGGTGAAACGCTGTAGGGAGGGGAACAGCATGGCAAAGGCGGCAAAACCGGCTGCGGCGACCACCGCCCCGATCGTGCTGACGATCGATGTCGGCGGCTCGCATGTGAAGATCCTGACCAGCGCCGGCGGCGAAATGCGCCGGACCGATTCGGGGCCGAGCCTGACACCGCAGCAAGTGGTTGCCTCGGTGACGAAGCTGGCCGAGGGGCTGGACTATGACGTGATCTCGATGGGTTATCCCGGCCCGGTGCGGGACAACAAACCATCGCTCGATCCCTTCAACCTCGGCAAGGGCTGGAATGGCTTTGATTTCACCGCTGCCTTCGGCAAGCCGGTGAAGCTCGTCAACGACGCGCTGATGCAGGCGATCGGCAGCTATGACGGCGGCCGCATGCTCTTCCTCGGCCTCGGCACCGGGCTGGGTGCTGCGATGGTCATCAACAATGTCGGCCAGCCGATGGAGCTGGCCCACCTTCCCTACAAAAAGGGCGAGAGCTTCGAGGACTATGTCGGCGAGCGCGGTCTGGTAAAGCGCGGGAAGAAAAAATGGCGCAAATACGTTTTCGACGTTGTCGACAGGCTTCGCGCCGCCTTGCAGCCGGACTATGTCGTCATCGGTGGCGGAAACGTCGATAAGCTTGACGAATTGCCTGAAAAATCCAGGCGCGGCGATAACACTCGCGCGTTCGAGGGTGGATTTCGACTTTGGCGCGACAAGGCGCTGATCATCTGATATTGTTACAATTCAGTATAATTGTTCAAAATAGCGTGTAACGGCGCGACGAATCGTTGCTTTGTGCAGATTTGCCGACTAGGAATTCGGCAGCCAGCGGCATCATGCGCCTTTGCGGATGCGCCAACGAGGAGTGCTGCGCTTCACGGTTACATCCCGCGAAGACCGAGTTGTCTTTGCGGCCATTGCGGACACAACAAGGAGGGACGACGTGGACGAGGACACCACAGCCAGGGAAGAAGCCGATCTGCTCGAGATTACAGCCCACATCGTTTCGGCGTATGTGGCCAAGAACCGCCTGCCCGTTTCGGGTCTGGGCGAGCTTATCGCCAGCGTCGCATCCTCGATCGGCGGACTGAGCCAGCCGCAAGAATCCGCAGCACCCCCACCTGTACCTGCCGTCAACCCCAAGCGCTCGGTGACGCCGGACTACATTATCTGCCTCGAGGACGGCAAGAAGTTCAAATCGCTGAAGCGCCATATCGGCGTGCATTTCAACCTGACCCCCGAGGCCTACCGCGCCAAATGGGGCCTGCCGGCCGACTATCCGATGGTCGCTCCCAATTACGCGGCCTCGCGCTCGCTGCTGGCCAAGTCGATCGGCCTCGGCCGCAAGGCCGAACCGGAGCCGGTGAAGCCCGCCAAGGGCAGGAAGGCCAAGGCGACGGCCTGAGAAAGTCCGCCCCTGCACCAACGGTTTAAGAAAGCCTGCCGGCAAATCCGCCTTGGCAGGCTTCCTGCTTTTGTGGCTTGAATAAGCTGGCATTGGGGGAGCGCAGCGATGAACTACGCCAGGATGGTGATCGAGAAAGAGGCGCCGGAGGAATACGGTTACGACCGCATCCGCTACAACCTCTCCGAAAGCTCGATCGCCGACCAGAAGCTCTCCGACATCGGCCTGGCGCTGCCTGACCTTACCCTGTTCTACGGCGAGCACCGCGGCGACAAGGAGTTGCGGACGCTGATCGCCGCGCAGGACAAGGGCCTATCCGCTGACCATGTGTTGGTGACGGCAGGCGCTGCCGGCGCTCTGTTCATCATTTCCACCGCGCTGCTCTCGGTCAGCGACCATCTGGTGGTCGTGCGGCCCAACTACGCCACCAACATCGAGACGCCCAAGGCGATCGGCTGCGCCATCTCCTATGTCGACCTCGATTTCGACCAGGGTTTCGCCATCGACATCGAGCGCGTCAAAACCGCGTTGCGGCCGAACACGAAGCTGATCAGCGTGACCTGCCCCCACAACCCGACCGGCACGATGATGAGCCGTGCAGACCTAGATGCGCTGATCGCGCTCGCCGAAAGCCGGCGCTGTCGGCTGCTTGTCGACGAGACCTATCGCGATCTCTCCTATGGCGAGCGACTGCCTGCGGCGGCATCGCTCAGCCCAAGCGCCATCAGCGTCTCCTCGCTGTCGAAGGCGTTCGGCATTCCGGGCATCCGCGTCGGCTGGCTGGTCACCCGCGATCCGCAATTGCAGGAGACATTCCTCGCCGCCAAGGAGCAGATCGGCATCTGCGGCAGCGTCATCGACGAAGCGATCGCCCGCACCATGCTCGAGCGCCGCGACGCCTTCCTCGCCTCGCTGCTGCCCGACATAGCCAGGCGCCGCGACATCGTGCAGGCCTGGATCGACGGCGAGCCGCTGGTCGACTGGGTGCGGCCGCAAGGCGGCGTCGTCTGTTTCCCGCGGCTGAACGTCGATGCCGGCTTCGATCTCGACCACTTCTACGCCAGGCTTCTCGACGAACACGGCGCCTATGTCGGCCCCGGTCATTGGTTCGAGATGCCGAAGCGCTTCTTCCGCGTCGGCTTCGGCTGGCCGAAGGAGACCGAATTGCGCGGCGGACTGGAAGCCATCTCGGCGGCTTTGAGGGCCTGAACATCTCGAACGAAATTTTCGATTTTCTCTGATCAGGCGCGGATTTTTTGCGCGCACGGCAGAACGAACTGGGTTAAAGGGTTCCCCGCCGGACCAGCGCCAACCGTGGAAGTGCCCCGCCGGCCACTGTCGCAACGGGGCCTTGAACCATGACTGTCGAAGCATCTTCCCCAGATCAGCGCTATGCCGCGTTCCGGCACAAAGCCTTCCTTAGCTACTGGACGGCGCGCTTCCTCACCACCTTCGCCACCATGATCGTATCCGTCGCGGTCGGCTGGCAGATCTATGACCTGACGCGCGATCCTTTCGATCTCGGCATCGTCGGCATCGTCCAGTTTCTGCCGTCGCTGTTGCTGGTTCTGGTCACCGGTGTCGTTGCCGACCGCTTCGGCCGCCGCCTGATCATGGCGCTGTCGACCGTGATTGAGGCAGGCTGCGCGCTCGTTCTCCTGTACCTCACGCTGCGTGGCCTCGTCAGTCCGCTGCCGATCTTCGTCGTCTTGGCGCTGTTCGGCATGGCGCGCGCCTTTTTCGGACCGGCCTCTTCCTCGCTGTTCGCCAATCTGGTGCCGCCGGAAGATTTCGGCAACGCGATTGCCTGGAACTCGTCGGCCTGGCAGACGGCGACGATCATCGGCCCGGTCGCCGGCGGCCTGCTCTACGGCGTCTCGGCCGAGATCGCTTACGCCGTTGCCGCCTTGCTGATGCTGATTGCCGCCTTGCTGATCTTCACCATTCCCAAGCCCGCTCAGCAGAGCGCCACCGACAAGCCGACCATGGAGACGCTGTTTGCCGGCTTCCGCTACATCTGGAGCGAGAAGATCGTGCTTGGCGCCATCTCGCTCGATCTGTTCGCCGTGCTTCTGTCCGGCGCCTCGGCGCTGCTACCGGTCTATGCCCGCGACATCCTGCAGCTTGGCCCCTGGGGCCTCGGCCTGCTGCGCTCGGCGCCCGGCGTCGGCGCCATCTGCGTCGCGGTCTGGCTCGCCGGCCACCCGCTGCGTGACAATGCCGGCAAGATCATGCTGGGTTTCGTGGCGGCGTTCGGCGCCTTTACCGTGCTCTTCGGCCTGTCGACCGTCACCTGGCTGTCGATCGCGGCACTTGCCTTCCTCGGCGCCACCGACATGTTCAGTGTCTACATCCGCGAGACGCTGATCCAGCTGTGGACACCGGACGAGGTGCGCGGCCGCGTCAACGCCGTCAACCAGGTCTTCGTCGGCGCCTCCAACGAAGTCGGCGAATTCCGCGCCGGCACGATGGCGGCGCTGATCGGCACGGTGCCCGCCGTGGTGATCGGCGGCATCGGGGCGATTGCGGTGGCAGGGTTATGGGCCTGGCTGTTCCCGGCGCTCAGGCAGGTGCGGCATCTGAATAGCCGGCACTGATCGAGCGCTTGACCTAACCGCTGCACTCGACGCTCGGGCCGGTTAGGCCGCGCTCGTGATGGCCGGAATTGGAAGCAGACCCGCTGCCCTTCCCGCATCGATGACGTCGTCACGAAAGCGACCCGTTCCTTGCCGGGACTTCGTAAAGTTCGAGCGGCAAGTCGTCGGGATCTCTGAAGAATGTAAACCGTTGGTGGGTATACGGGTCGATTCGGATTGGCTCAACGGCAACGTTGGCGGCTTCCAGCCGCGCTTTGACCGGATCAAGATCCGCCACGGAAAATGCCAGATGTCTCAAGCCTGTCGCCTCTGGATGGGACGGTCGCGCCACTGGTGCGGGGAAGGAGAACAATTCCAGCTGGACCGATCCGATCCGCAGATCCGCCTTCCATGACTGCCGCTCCGCCCGGTAGACCTCGCGGATCAGATCGAGGCCGAGGAGTTCGACGTAGAAGCGTCGCGACCGGTCGTAGTCGGTGCAGATGAGCGCGACGTGGTGAATAGCATTTAGCATGGTACCAACTCTAGCCAGCCAGGGATTTGCGGCCAAGGTTGCAAAGTTCTGATTTGGCTTCTTGCAGCCGACATCAGTCGCCCCTTAAACGTCGCCCAAGCAATATCGGCTTTGGAAGCTGTCCAGCGTAATTAGGGTCTACCCTATCCCTCGGCCGGCTTGCCGAAAATCCGCCCCAGAAACTCGCTCAGCCAGCGCTTCAGATGGATATCCCAGATCAGCCGGCCGCCGAGATGGTCGCGGCCGGGCTGGGCTCCGGGCAGCTCGAAGCGGTGCGCGCCGCGCACCACCCAGCGCTGCATCATCACCCTTGTCAGTTCGCCATGGAACTGGATGCCCCAGGCATTGTCGCCATAGCGAAATGCCTGGTTGGGATAGGTTTCGGCCGTCGCCAAGAGCGTTGCATCCCTGGGCAGCGAAAAACCCTCGCGATGGAACTGGTAGACCATCTCCGGCCAGTGCATCAGCTTCTTGCCGGCCTCGGTTGCCTTGAGCGGATACCAGCCGATTTCGACCAGCCCCTCGCCATGCCCTTCCACCTTGCCGCCGAGATGATTGGCAAGCATCTGCGCGCCGAGGCAGATGCCGAGAAACGGCCGGTTCTCCTTGAGCGGGATTTCCAGCCAATCGGTCTCGCGGCGCACGAACTCCTCGTCATCATTGGCGCTCATCGGCCCGCCGAAGACGACGGCGCCGGCATGATCGGCGAGCGTGCAGGGCAAGTCGTCGCCAAGCGGCGGCCGGCGGATGTCGAGATCGAAACCGTCTTCCAGAAGCATGTGGCCGACGCGACCGGGGCTCGAATTTTCCTGGTGCAGCACGATCAGGATTTTCGGTCTCGGCCTTGGTGTCGATGCCATGGAAAAGGAAAGGCCCTTATTCGTCGCTCGATTTGCCGCTCGCGCCGGGCACCTCGGCTGCCGCCTTGCGGCGCGCCTCGATGCGGTCATGGCGCTCGACGCCGATCAGTTCGGCGACGCGCCAGACCGTATTGTCCTCGAGTTCATGGAGTTCGCCATCGGCATAGACGATCTCCCACATCAAGCCGATGAACCCCTTGCGCGCCTCGGTGTCGAGATGGCGCTTGAGCACGCTGGTGAAGGCGTAGAGGTCGATCGCTTCATTGTCGGCGCGCTCGCCGGCCGCGGCCAGCGCATCGAGCTCCGCCCCACTTACAGAATAGGTCTCGGCTAAGATATCCTTGAACCGCTCCCACTCGACGTCCTGGCGTACGCCGTCGGCGTTCATGACGTGGTAGAGCAGCGCGGATGCCGCGACGCGCGGATCGTCGGCGCTGGGCTTGGCCTCGCCACCCGGCAGATCCCTCAGGAATGAAAGCACGCGTTCGAACATCGACGGTTTTTCCCTATCCACCAAACCCAGCCTCAAAACAACCGAAACCGGCGTGGCGATTTTTCCGCCTCGTCTTCCGGCGCGACACCGGGATCGTCTGGCAGCCGGGTCAATTCCTCGGCCGGCCCAACCGGTTCGGCATCGGCAGACACCGCGGCAAAGCCGGCAGCCGTGACCGGCCTGACCGGATCGCCGCCGGCCGAACTTGCCGGTTCGTCCGGCCTGTCGGCCGAAACGGAGTGATTGTCGGCATCGACAACGCTCTCTTTGGCCAGTTGCGCGGGCGCGGGAATCGCAGCCGCCGGCCTATCCTCATGGCTGTCGATCAACTGTCCCAGCCGCTCCATCGGCGCGCGCCAGGTGAAGGCATCGAGCCTGCCGGTCGCCGGCGATACCGGCGCCCAGCGCTCCGAGACCACGCCGTCGGCAACCCAGGCCGGATCGCGCGGCGCGCGCACCGCCTTGGACAGAAGCTGCCGCACCTTGCCCTGGTCGCCGGTCTCGGCTTCCTCGATATCGGCGAGCAGCAGATAGGCGCCCTCGCGGCGGTCCATGCGGATCGCGGCCTCGGCCTCGCGACGTGCGGTGGCGAAATCCTGCGCATCGAGCGCGGCGCGCGCCACGACCATCGAGGATTCGGCATGGTTCTTCTTCAGATCCTGCAGCTTCTTCGCCCGGTTGAGGCGGTCGAGCACGGCATCACCCGGCCTTGCATGCGTGTAGAGCTCGGCAACGTCCGGATGCGGCTCGGCCTTCCACGCCGTCTCCAGGATCTTGGAGCCCTTGCGCACATCGTTTTGCCGGAAAACCATGTCGGCTGCGATAACCGCCGCCGGCGCGAAATCGGGCGCCAGCTTGTTGGCTTCGAGCGCCGCGGTCCGCGCGGCATTCGGGTCGCTGTCGACCAGCGCCTGCGCCTTGGCGGTGAGCAGGACCGCACGGCGGCGGTTGGCGGCGTCGCGCTCGATCTGCCGAGTCGATTTCTGCGTTTCGACCAGCTTCAACGCGCCGTCCCAGTCGCCGCGCTCGGTCAATTCCTCCAGCGTCGATTCCGCCGCCCAGGCAAGCTGCGGCGCGACAGCCGCGGCGCGGCCGGCATAGTGGCGCGCGGCGTTGCGGTCGCCCAGGCGCTCGGCCTCGAGATAGAGCCCGCGCAGGCCGAGCAGCCGCATTTCGGGATCGTCGAGCATACGCTCGAATTTCTCGCGCGCGCCTTCATGGTCGCCTTCGAGCAGCGAGGCCTGCGCGTCGAGCAGGTTGATCAGCGGCTCCTGGTCGGAGCTGATCAGTTTCGCCGCCTCCTTGGTCTTCTTGCGCGCCAGCGCGCCGTCGCCGGCGCCGGCCGCGATCATGCCGGTCGACAGTGCCTGATAGCCGCGATCGCGGCGGCGCACCCGGAAATAGCGCGAGATCGTGTAGGGGCTGTTCCACAGCGACTTGACCAGCCACCACAGGATCATCACCGCGGCGACCACGGTAACGATCGCCACCGCCGCCACCATCAGGCTGATCTGGTACTGGTAGCCGCCGAAGGTGATGAGCATCTCGCCCGGGCGATCGGCCAGCCAGGCAAAGCCCAGCCCCAGCGCAAAGACGACAGCGAGGAAGATGAGGATGCGGATCATCTGGCCACCTTCACGTCTTCATCGCGCCGGCAATCAGCGAATCGATCTGCTTCTCGACGTCGATCCGCGCCTTTAGTTTGCCGGCAAAATCGGCGCCGGCGGCCTTCACGGCATCGGGCAGCGTGTCGTATTCGGTGAGCGCCTTGGCGTAGTCGCCCTGGTTGACCGCCACCTCCATGCGCGCCACGGTTTCGGGCGCGCCTTTGCCTTCGACGGCGCCGACCGGCCGCACCTTGACCAGCGATTGCGCACTCGACACCAGGCTCTGGAAGAAGCCGGCATTCTGGTCGACCGGCGTTGCCGCCTCGACCATGGCGTTGGCGGCCGCATCCATTTCCGAAGCGATGACGGCGCGGGTGGAGACGCCCTTTTCGGCATAGGGGCGCAGCGCCGCGACTTCGGGCGCATTCGGCGCGATCGCGGCGAAGGTCTCGAGTTCCGTCGCAAACGGCGCGCCGCGATCGAGCGCGGCCTTCAGCGCCGAGGCGCCGATGGCCAAGGCGATCTTCGGCTGCGAGGCCTGCGCCTCGACCTTGCCGGAAAGCTGTGACACCGACTGCTCCAGCGCCGCGACCCGGCCATCCTCGGCCTTGGCGGCGTCGCCGGCCGATTTGACCAGAGTGTCGAGGCCGGTGATCTTTTCGTTGAGCGGGGCGAGATCGACAGGCGCGGCGTTGCCGGATTTTTGCAGAGCGGCGACAGTCGTCTCGATCTGCCCGACCTTGTCATTGAGCGCCTTCAGCGCCGTGCCGTCGCTGCCGGCCTGTCCTGCGGTGGACTTCAGCGCCGCGATGTCCGTCTTGACCTGCTCCAGCGCCGAGGAGAGACCATCGACCTTGGCTGCGGCGCCGGTATCGCTGCTTTCCTTTAGGGTTGCGATCTCGCTCTTCAACGAAGCGATCTCGCCATTGACGCCGTCGAGCGATCCAGCGCCGGAGCCCGGCGCGCCGAGCAGGCCGACGGCCTGCAGCAGGCCGGCGCCGGCCAGCGCGATCACGCCGCCGATGACGCCGGCGGCGATAGCGTTGACGCCTGTTCTGCGTGATGGCTGCAACACGCGATCAGCGCTCCTCGTCTCGTTTGCCTTGGAAGCCGAGGCGTTGGCCGATGACGCGGCCGACGCGGCATCCTGGAAATCATAGCCTGAACTCCCGACATTGCTCTTGGCCGAGCTCTTGGGCGCATCCGATGAAGCCGGCGAGCCGCCGGGATAGGGCGCCTCCGGCTCATCCTTGCCGCTGGCTTCGGACTTGTCGGGTCCCGCCTGTCCAGTATCGCTGTGTTCCCACGGCTCGATGTCGGCCTGCTCGGCATGGATCGGTTCTTGCGGAACATCCGGCTGCGGTACCGCTGCCTCTTCCTCGGCTCTTGCCTCTTCGGCCGGCGCATTTGCGGCCTCGGCCTTGGCGGCATCCTCGTCGGTGATTCGCGAGACGGCGCCGGGCTCGAGTTCGATCGTCACCGGCTCCCGCCGGCTCTTCGAATGTCGCATCTTCGGCGTCTTGACCATGCTTGGGCTCCACGAACTGGCTTGAGGATGGTTCAATGGGTCTAGAGGATGCTCTAGCACATCACCATGCGGTGAAAAGGGGCGGTGTGATGACGCGGCCTATCGCTGCGGCGACAAAAGCTTGAGAAGCGCGTCTTCATCCGGTTGCTGCGCGATCCGGATCTTGCGTCCGGCGATCCGGTCGAGGGGCGCGGCAACCCGGTTTGAAAGTGCCAAAAATTCAGCTGTTTCGAAGAGATGGCGAAGCGCCGGGCGCCCTATCAGCTTGATAAGCGCCGCGGTCGCCTTGGCCGAATAGAGCAGCACGGCCTCCACCGTCTCGTTCGACAATCGCGCCAGCACATCGGCATCGTCATAGTCGATCTCGACCGTGTCATAGGTCTCGACGGCCTCGACGCCTACGCCCGCCGACGCCAGCCGCGCTTCGAAGGCCGGGAACCGCACGCGGCCGCAGAGATAGACGATCGCCTTGCCGGCCAGGTCGACGGCGATGGCATCGGCCAGCGCTGCTGCATCGCCCGGGCCTTCGCTGACGGATGAAAATCCCGCCGCGCGGCAGGCCTCCGCTGTCCTTTTGCCGACCGCATGGCAAGGCAGCGCGGCAAGCGCCGCGATCAGCGCCTTCGGTGCATGGCGCACCGCATTGGCGCTGGTGACGGCGATAGCGATTGCATTGCCCGGGTTGGCTTCGACGGTGAGAGGCACCGTCTGCGTCAGCGGCAGCAGGATCGGCTGAAAACCCTGGGCCTCGAGCAGCGCGGCTGTGCGCGAAGCGCCCGGCTCCGGCCTCGTCACCAGGACGCGGACCATATCAAGCCCAGCCGTCGAAGAATGTGGCACCTGCCTTGCCACGAACAATTCCCGCCGCTTCCGCGCCGATGTCGGCGGCATCGTGTGCCTGGCCGTCCAACCGGACCTCATGCCATTGCGTGCCGTCCGGCGAAATGATCAGGCCGGCAAAGGACAATTTTTCGCCGGCGGCCGTCGCATAGCCGGCGATCGGCGTGCGGCAGGAACCGTCGAGCGCGGCCAGGAAGGCGCGCTCGCAGGCGAGCGCCTGGCCGGTCGGCACATGGTGAACTGCCTCAAGCATCTTTTCGACGTCGCGGTCGCCAATGCGGGTTTCGATGCCGATCGCGCCTTGCCCCGGCGCCGGCGGAAAATCCTCCAGCGGCATCAGGTCGGTGACGACGGTTTCGAGTCCGAGCCGCCTCAGACCGGCATAGGCCAGGATGGTGCCGTCGGCGATGCCTTCATCCAGCTTGCGCAATCTCGTCTGCACATTGCCGCGGAACATCACCACGTCGAGATCCGGCCGCATGCGCCGGATCAGCGCCTGGCGCCTCAGCGACGACGAGCCGACCCGGGCGCCTTGCGGCAGGTCGGCGATCCGCTTCGCCGCCTTGCCGATAAAGGCGTCGCGCGCGTCTTCGCGCGGCAGGAAGGCGGAAAGCTCCAGACCACCCGGCAGCACCGTCGGCATGTCCTTGGACGAATGCACGGCGATGTCGATGCGGCGTTCGAGCAGCGCCTCCTCGATCTCCTTGGTGAACAGGCCCTTGCCGCCGGCTTCCGACAGCGGCCGATCCTGGATGCGGTCGCCGCTGGTCGAGATGACCATCACCTCGAACGCCTGCTCGGGCAGGCCGTGCGCCTGCATCAGCCGCGCTTGCGTCTCATGCGCCTGGGCCAGCGCCAGCGGGCTGCCGCGTGTTCCGATTTTCAAAGTTTGCATGGCGCGCGGTCCGTGATAACCCCCGAGAGAACTCGAGGTCTGCAAGGCCTGTTCCTAATTGGGAATGGCCAGTGACACAATCTTTAGGAACAGCGACCAATTGATCCGCGTTCTGGGCATTGAAACGAGCTGCGACGAAACGGCGGCCAGCGTGGTGGCGCTGGACGGCGACGCCGCGCCCGAGATTCTGTCCAACGTGGTGCTTTCGCAGATCGAGGAGCATGCCGCCTTTGGCGGCGTCGTGCCGGAGATCGCCGCGCGCGCCCATGTCGAAGCGCTGGATGGCATCGTCGAGGCCGCGCTTGCCGATTCGTCGGTGTCGCTCGACGAGATCGACGCCATCGCCGCAACGGCGGGCCCAGGCCTGGTCGGCGGGCTGATCGTCGGCCTGATGACGGCCAAGGCCATCGCCGCCGCTGCCAACAAGCCGCTGATCGCCATCAACCACCTCGAGGGCCACGCGCTGACCGCGCGGCTGACCGACGGCCTCGATTTTCCCTACCTGCTGTTGCTCGTCTCCGGCGGTCACACCCAGATCGTCGCGGTGCGCGGCGTCGGCGACTATCAGCGTTGGGCGACCACCATCGACGACGCATTGGGCGAAGCCTTCGACAAGACCGCCAAGATGCTTGGCCTGCCCTATCCGGGCGGCCCGAATGTCGAGAAGGCGGCAGCCGGCGGCGATGCCCGCCGCTTCGCCTTCCCGCGCCCGATGAAAGGCTCGGCGCAGCCCGATTTCTCGTTCTCCGGCCTGAAGACGGCCGTGCGCCAGGCGGCGACCGCGATTGTGCCGTTGAGCGACCGGGACGTCGCCGATATCTGCGCTTCCTTCCAGGCGGCAGTGGCGGACGCGCTGGGCGATCGCGTGGCGCGCGCGCTCACCCGCTTCCGCCAGGAATTTCCCGACGCGAAGCAGCCGGCCCTCGTCGTTGCCGGCGGCGTTGCCGCCAACCGGACGATCAAGGCGACCCTCGAAACGCTTTGCGCCGACGCTGGCTTTGCTTTTATCGCGCCGCCGCAAAAGCTCTGCACCGACAACGCCGCGATGATCGCCTGGGCCGGCATCGAGCGGCTGCGCGCCGGCATCGCCGGCGAGAACACCGCCGACTTCGTGCCGCGTTCGCGCTGGCCGCTCGACAGCATTTCCACACCCCTGGTCGGCTCGGGCCGGCGCGGTGCCAAGGCATGAGCAGCAAAAGATCGGAAAGCGGCTGGCGCGTTGGCGTGCTCGGCGGCGGCGCCTGGGGCACCGCGCTGGCGCTCGCCATGTTGCGCGCCGGCCATTCCGTGCGACTCTATGCGCGCGATGAGGAAACCATCGCCGCCATCCGCCGCGGCGAAAACCCGCGCTATTTGCCCGGCGTCAGGATCGAGCCCGGCATTGTTGCAACCGGCGACATTGGCGCCGCGCTTGACGGTGTCGACTGCGTGCTGGCGGTGACGCCGGCGCAGTCGTTGCGCGCGGTGCTCGCGCAAGCGGCCGGCCATGTTCCTGGAGGCGTGCCGCTGGTGCTGTGCGCCAAGGGTATCGAGCGCGATACCGGCGCGCTGTTATCCTCCATCGTCGAAGAAAACCTGCCTGGCAATCCGGTCGCGGCACTCTCCGGCCCAAGCTTTGCCAGTGACGTCGCCCGCGGCCTGCCGACGGCGGTCGTAGTGGCTGCCCGCGAGGCGGAGCTGGCGGCCGACCTTGCCGCCCGCTTCTCAGCCGAAAACCTGCGCTGCTATTCCAGCGACGATTTGATCGGC
This sequence comes from Mesorhizobium sp. RCC_202, assembly GCF_041355295.1. NCBI lineage: Bacteria > Pseudomonadati > Pseudomonadota > Alphaproteobacteria > Hyphomicrobiales > Phyllobacteriaceae > Mesorhizobium > Mesorhizobium sp. RCC_202. The sequence continues at coordinate 263,300 of NZ_JBFUPO010000007.1, read as the reverse complement.
GTCGAGATCGGCGGCGCGCTGAAGAACGTTTTTGCCATCGCCGCCGGCGCGGTGACCGGCGCCGGGTTAGGGGCCAGCGCCCAGGCCGCCATGGTGACGCGCGGTTTTGTCGAACTGCGCCGCATCGGCGCCGCTTTTGGGGCCAAGCCGGAGACGCTGATGGGCCTTTCCGGCCTTGGCGACCTGTTGCTCACCTGCTCATCGTCGCAGTCGCGCAATTTCGCCTATGGCCTGGCGCTCGGCCAGGGCAAGGAGCTTACCGGCCTGCCGCTGGCCGAGGGTGTGCCGACGGCAGGTATCGCTGCCCGCATCGCGGTCGAGCGCGGCGTCGAGGCGCCGATCATTGCCGCCGTCGCCGCCATTCTCGATGGCAAGGTGACCATCGGCCAGGCCGTCACGGCGTTGATGACGCGGCCGCTCAAAACCGAAACCGACATCTGAAACCAGCGGAGTTGAAAAAGATGCTTTTTGCGTTTGTTTGCAAGGATAAACCCGACAGCCTGCAGCTGCGTATCGACACGCGGCCGCCGCATGTTGCCTTCCTCGAGGGCCTGAACGCCGAGGGTAAGCTCGCCTTTGCCGGCCCTTTCCTCAATGCCGAGGGCAAGCCTGACGGCAGCCTGGTGGTGGTCGAAGCGCCGGATCTGGCCGCGGCTCAGGCGCTGTCGGCGGCCGACCCTTATGCCAAGGCCGGCCTGTTCGCGAGTGTCGAAATCCGCCAGTGGAACTGGACCTTCAACAAGCCTGCGGCTAGTTAATTCGGATCGATCGCGCCAGACGCAATTTCAGGAAAAGTGTCACACGGTTTTCCGTCAGGAATTGCGTCAAAAAGACAGAGGAGCAACAATGAACTACTGGCTGTTCAAGTCCGAACCCTCGGTCTTTTCCTTCGAGGCGCTGAAGGCCAAGGGCAAGGCCGGCACGCAATGGGACGGTGTGCGCAACTACGCCGCCCGCAACAACATGAAGGCGATGCAGATCGGCGATCTCGGCTTCTTCTATCATTCCAATGAAGGGCTGAACATCGTCGGCATCGCCGAAGTCTGCGCGCTTGCCCATCCCGACACCACCACCGACGATCCACGCTGGGAATGCGTCGACATCCGTGCCTTCAAACCCGTGCCGAAGCCGGTGACGCTGGAAGAGGTCAAGGCCAATCCGAAGCTCGCCGACATGGCGCTGGTGCGCCTTGGCCGGCTTTCCGTGCAGCCGGTGACCCCGGCCGAATGGAAAGAGGTCTGCCGGATGGTCGAGCTCCACCCGGCGCCGTGACCAGGCTGACCCCGGACACGGCAAGAAAATTCATCCTCGACAACACGGCGCTGATGGCGCCGCCACATGTGCCGGAAGTGTTTTTGCACCTCGCCGACGAGGCACATGCATTGTGGCTGCGCACCGAGGAGGAGCTGGCCGAGATCGGCCTGCCGCCGCCTTTCTGGGCCTTTGCCTGGGCCGGCGGCCAGGGCCTTGCCCGCTACGTGCTCGACCACCCGGAGTGCGTGCGCGGTAAGCGCGTGCTCGACTTTGCCTCCGGTTCGGGTCTGGTCGCCATCGCGGCCGCCAAGGCCGGCGCGGCGAAGGTGATCGCGGCCGATATCGATCCGTTCTGCGAGACGGCAATCGCCCTCAACCTGGAGGCCAACGGCGTGAAGGCGTCTTTCCGGGGCACGGACTGCATCGGCATGGATGAAGGCTGGGACGTCGTACTTGCCGGCGATGTCTTTTACGACAAGGCTTTCGCCGACAGGCTGATGCCATGGTTCACCACGCTGGTGGCGCGCGGCGCCGACATCCTGGTTGGCGATCCCGGCCGCGCCTATCTGCCCAAGGCCGGGCTGCAATCGCTCGCCATCTACCAGGTGCCGGTGACGCGTGTGCTTGAGGACGCCGAGGTCAAGCGCACGACGGTGTGGCGCCTGATGCATGTCGCGCAAAAGTGACCTCGGTTTTGCGACAACGACATGCATCAAGCAAAAAGAGCCTGCTGCTTGACGCCGCCGCCGAACAGGGATTCCATCGGCCATCGAGCAGGCATGTCGTTGCCAGCCCCGCTGCGCATCCACACGACACGCATTCAGGAGGGGGTTCATGGATTTTTCGGTGGTGAATTGGCTGGCGGTGATTGTCGCCGCCGTGGTCGCGTGGCTGTTTGGCGCGGTCTGGTACATGGCGCTGAGCAAACCCTGGATGAAGGCGGCCAAAATCGAACCGGCAAACAAGAAGCCCTCCATTGCTCCCTTCATCATCAGCTTCGTTGCCGAGGTGGTCATGGCGTTCGTCCTCACCCTGGTGGTCGGCGCGATGACCGGGGGCGAGCCAAACCCGCTTGCCGGCGTCATCTTCGGCTTCGTGCTCTGGCTGGGCTTTGTTGCCACCACGATTACCGCCAACCACCGCTATCAAGGCTTCGGCTGGGATCTCACCCTGCTCGATGCCGGCCATTGGCTGGGCGTGCTGCTGATCATCGGCGCCGTGATCGGCTGGTTCGGCGCGCCGGCCGCACCGGCGGGCTGAGCCGACGTCGAGATCGAGGTCAGGCCGCACTTGCAGATCGGCCACACCTGAATCCTATGTCGGCGTTTTCGCCACCTCGTCCAGCAACCACGCGCGAAAGGCGATGATGCGGGCATCGTCTTTCGTTGCCTGCGGATAAACCAGGAAATAGGCGAAGTCCGCCGCGACCTTGATTCCGAGCTCGAAGGGCCGCACCAACCGCCCCTGCGAAAGATCGCTGGCGACCATGGCGAAATCGGCCAGCGCCACGGCATTGCCGTCGAGCGCGGCTTGCGTGGCGTCGGTTGACGACCCGAACACGAGCGTGCGGCTGTCGTCGAAGTCCTCGACGCCGGCCGCCTGCATCCACATGCGCCAGTTCGGCCAGGTCACACCCTGCCGCGACCATTCGATATGCGCCAAGGTGTGATGGAAAAGGTCGCGCGGTTCCTTGAGCGGCGGACCTGACGCCAACAGCCTCGGGCTGCAGACCGGGATGATGATGTTTTCGAACAGCCGATGCGCGACAAGCCCCGGATATTTGCCGGTGCCGAAGCGGATGCCGACATCGACGTCGTCGAGATCGAAATCCCTGACATCGTAGCTGATGTCGAAGCGCAGCTCGATGCCGGGTTTGTATTTGTGGAAATCGTCGACGCGACGCATCAGCCACTTCGTCGCGAACTGCGCGTCGAGCGTCACCTTCAACAGCGCCGTGCCACGCGTCATCTTGCGGGCGCGGCTGACGGCTCGGTTGAGCAGGTCGAGCGCGTCGACCGAGGCATCGAGCAGCACAGTGCCCGCCTCCGTCAGCCGGATCGTCCGGCTGGTACGCGTGAACAGCACCAGATCAAGCTGATCCTCGATTTCCTTGATCTGATGGCTGACCGCCGCCGGCGTCAGCCCGAGCTCATCGGCGGCGCGCGTGAAATTGAGATGTCGGGCGGCTGCCTCGAAGGTCCGCAGCGCACGCGTCCCGGGCAACAGGTTGGACATCCGATCTCCAAATTAAACTTGATGATCTGAAAAGAACTACTCGTTTCCCGTTTGTTTTTCAATCCGTAATGATGGACGCAATCGAAACACCATCAAACCGGATTTGATATCCGGAGAAGCCGGAAAGCACCATGTCGGAGATCGTTCTGAAGTCTCACACCGCCCTGAAATCACCCGTATCGCATTGGCTGCGGGCAATTTTCGACTGGCTGCGTCAGGCCAATGTCGCCGCGCGGCTTCCGCTGGAGTCGGTCGACGACCTCTCCGACCGCCAGTTGCGCGACATCGGCGCGGGGCGTCACGATATCGCCAAGGCAATAGACCGGGAACTTCGTGAGATCGGGCTGCTGGGCACGGGCTGGCAGCAGCGCAGATAGGCAATAGGCGTTAGGGAGTAGGCAATAGGGGAAAGAGAACCCCTACTCCCTACTCCCTACTCCCTACTCCCTACTCCCTATTCCCTACTCCCCTACCTCACCACCTTCACCACCGTCCTGTCCGACAGCAACGGCAACAGCCTCGCCATGGTGCGCGCCGTCACCGCCACGCAGCCCTGGGTCGGCGTGAAGCCCGGGCGCGCCAGGTGGAAGAAGATCGCGCTGCCGCGCCCGCGCCGGCGCGGCGCGATGTTCCAGTCGAGCACCAGGCAGACATCGTAGAGGCGGTCGTCTCGCTTCATCCGCTCGTGGCTGGCGCCATAGGGGATCTTCACCGGACGGTTGTAGTTGCGGTCGTCCGGTACCTCGCACCAGCCGAGATCCGGGCCGATCGGCGCCATCGCAAGCCGCGTCCTGCGGCCGCCTGGAAAATGATCGCCCCGAAAATAACCCGACAGGATGCGCATCGACGCCAGGGGCGTCGCGCCGTCGCCCTCATGCTTGTTGGCGGTGATGCCGCTGCGCCCCAAGGCGCAGGGAAACACCGTTTTGCCGGCTTGCAGGAACCCTTGAGAGGGGTTGCCGGGCCGCGCCCGCACCACCAAAACACGCAAGGCTTTTGGCAAAAATGCGCCTGCCGCATTGCGCGCGCGTTTTTTCTTGTATGATCGTGTCACGGAACAAATCACTGTGATCGGCTGTTGCGCCGGTGAGCTTCCGCATAAATGGGGGGAGGTCAACTGAATATTCTTTTTAAAACAACGGATTGATCCATGACATCACGCACCATTCTGATCGTTGACGATGACGACGACCTGCGCGCCACTCTTGTCGAGCAGCTAGCCCTCTACGAAGAGTTCGACGTCCAGCAGGAATCCACTGCCGCCAAAGGCGTCGCCGCGGCGCGCAGCGGCGTTGTCGACCTGCTCATCATGGATGTCGGCCTGCCCGATATGGATGGCCGCGAGGCGGTTAAGATCCTGCGCAAGGGCGGCTACAAGGCGCCGATCATCATGCTGACCGGCCACGACACCGATTCCGACACGATTCTCGGACTCGAGGCCGGCGCCAACGACTATGTGACCAAGCCGTTCCGCTTCGCGGTGCTGCTTGCGCGCATCCGCGCCCAGTTGCGCCAGCATGAGCAAAGCGAGGATGCCACCTTCTCGGTCGGCCCCTATACCTTCAAGCCGAGCCAGAAGCTTCTGATCGACCCGCGCGGCGCCAAGGTGCGGCTCACCGAGAAGGAAGCCTCGATCATCAAGTACCTCTATCGCGCCGACCAAAAGGTGGTGACGCGCGACGTGCTGCTTGAAGAAGTGTGGGGCTACAATTCAGGCGTCACCACGCACACGCTGGAAACCCACGTCTACAGGCTGCGCCAGAAGATCGAACGAGATCCTTCCAATGCCGAAATTCTTGTGACAGAAAGCGGCGGCTACAAGCTGGTTCCTTAAACATTTAATGATCTAAGGCAATTCCAGGAAAAGTGTGACGCGGTTTTCCGTCCGGAATTGCGCCAAAGAGACAGAGCGGTCGGGCGGGACCGCTTCAGGTTCGATCCTGGTGCTGGAGGGTGATGGATCGGCTCGCTGGATGCCTCGCACGAAATGCGCGGGCTGTAAGTGTTGGAGCGAAACAGCGCGTCCCCAAGGACGCGCCGCTCCAAAGGAGGGACTGGACTGACCGCTCGGGGACACAGCTAGGATGGCGCTGGATGACGACATCCGCATCCTGTCCAGCGTGAAGCTTTTTCAGGGCTTTACGCAGGAACAGCTGCGCCTGCTCGCCTTTGGCGCCGAGGCCACCTCGCTCCAGGCCGAGCGTAAGCTTTACCGCGAGGACGACGAGGCCGATTCGGCCTATATCGTGGTCAAGGGCCGGATCGCGCTCTATCGCGAACAGAATGGCGAGCGCATCCCGATCGGCACCGCCGGCCCTGGATCGATGCTGAGCGAGCTCGCCTTGATCGCAGACACCAAGCGCCTGACCAGCGCGTCGGCTGCGGTCGATTCGGAAGTGATCCGCCTGAGCCGCAAAATGTTTCGCCGCATCCTGGAGGAGTATCCTGACGTCGCAGTGCAACTGCACGCGCGCATCCTGGAGGAATTCCAGCAGATGATCGCCCGCATCGAGGAACTGGCGCCGCGCTTTACGGGGTGATGCATAAAAGACGGCTCAATGGCGGCTCGTCATTCCAGGGCGGAGTAAGGACCAAAGCGACGCGCGCAGACCCTAGGATGACGAACGTGAGGGCTTGCGCCCCTTAACCGTCACTTGGCGTCAGTCCAAATCAAAGCGCGCAATCACCGGCACATGGTCCGACGGCTTGTCCCACCCCCGCGCGGCCTGCAGGATCTCGTAGCCGGTGAAATTCGGCACCAGATTGGCGGATGACCAGACATGGTCGAGCCGGCGCCCACGCCCCGAGGCCTCCCAGTCTTTCGCGCGATAGCTCCACCAGGTGTAGAGCTTCTGCTCGACCGGCACGTTGAGCCGCATCAGGTCGACCCAGCCGCCGGCCTTGCGCATTGCCTCGAAATTCTCCGTCTCGACCGGCGTATGGCTGACGACGTTGAGCAATTGCTTGTGCGACCAGACGTCGTGCTCCTGCGGCGCGATGTTCAAATCGCCGACCAGGATCGACGAGGACAGTTCGTCCTGGCTTGCCGGCATGCCGTTCATCTCGGCGACGAAATCGAGCTTGTGCCGGAATTTGCGGTTGATCTGAGGATCCGGTTCGTCGCCGCCGGCCGGGACATAGAAATTATGCACCAGGATCGATCTGTTGCCGGCCTGGACCTTGACCGACAGATGCCGGCTATCTTCGATCTCGCAGAACCGCCGCTTCTCGACCAGCTCGATCGGCCGGCGCGCGACGGTGGCGACGCCGTGATAGCCCTTCTGGCCGTGGAACAGGATGTGCCTGTAGCCGGCCTTGCGGAAAGCCTTTTCCGGAAACAGCTCGTCCGGCACCTTGGTTTCCTGCAGGCACAGCACATCAGGCGCGTATTCGTCCAACAGCCGCTCGACGATCGGCATGCGCAGACGCACGGAGTTAATGTTCCAGGTGGCAATGGTGAAAGGCATGCGGCGGGTCCGAAAGAAGGTCGCCGATCTACTGCCAGCCGCGCGTCAGAAAGACAAGCTGAGCGATAATTACCGGGGGCCAGCGCCGCCCCTCATTGCCCTGCCGGGCATTTCTCCCGTAAACGGGGAGAAAGAGCCTATCTTGTCTTCGTGTTCACCTCGCGGTTGGCCGTATAGTCGATGGCGAATGTATCGGCCGGGAAGCTGACGCCTTCCTTGGTGTTGAAGATCATCACCGTCGTGTCTTTGCCTTGAGCGTCGGTGATCGTCCACTGGCGCAAATCATAGGTTTTCGGGTCGAACATCATGGTGATCATCGCATTGCCGAAGACCGACTTGTCGGAGAGCTTGATGGTGGTGAGGTCGTCCTCTTCCTTGATTGCCTTCACGCGGCCGCCTGAGAGATCGATGCGGTCGTCGAGGAGCAATTTCAGCGGCGTCTTCGACAGCGGATAAAGGTCGGACGTGTTGAGCTTCTTGTTGAGGATGACCACCGACTTGCCGTCGGAAATGACACGGAAATTCGATGAGCCGTCATAGTTGAAGCGGATCTTGCCCGGGCGCTCGAGGAAGAATTTGCCGCCGGTCTGCTCGCCTTTCGGCCCGAACTGCACGAATTCGCCACTCATCGACTTCACCGAGGAGAAATGATCGGCGATCTTCTGCGCCGCCGGCGGCACGGCGGCCTGCGCGGCGGCCACAAGCTGGTATCCGGGCACGAGATTGAGAGCGGCAACCCCGCCAAGCATCAAACCGAAACCAAGCACCTGGCGGCGGGTAAGGGCGAATTCTGTCGGGGTCTTCATGCCGGTCACTTTCTGTGATTCGTGTCGTGGCAGTCTCTGGGCTCCCAGTAGGGCTTAAGTTTGGCGGCTGCGCGACAGTCCGTCGGTAAGGCGCGGGCGACAGTCCGTCGGTGAGGCGCGGGCGACAGCCCGTCGGCTAGGCGCGGGCGACAGCCCGTCGCCCAAAACGCGCCAGTCGACCTCAGGTTGCCTGAAACCGCCAGGCTAGAACTTGTCGTCTTCGGTCGGCACCAGAATTTCACGTTTCCCCGCATGATTGGCCGGGCCGACGATGCCTTCCTTCTCCATTTTCTCGATGATCGAGGCGGCGCGGTTGTAACCGATGCCGAGCCGGCGCTGGATGTAGCTGGTCGAGGCCTTGCCGTCACGCAGCACGACGGCCACCGCCTGGTCGTAAGGATCGTCGGAATCGTCGAAATTGCCGCCGCCCCCGCCGCCGGAACCACCTTTCGCCGACGGACCATCGTCGTCATCTTCGCCGTCGTCTTCGGTGATGGCGTCGAGATATTCCGGCACGCCCTGCAACTTGAGATGCCCGACCACCTTCTCGACCTCGTCATCGGAGACGAACGGGCCGTGCACGCGCTGGATGCGGCCGCCACCGGCCATGTAAAGCATGTCGCCCATGCCGAGCAGCTGCTCGGCGCCCTGTTCGCCCAGGATGGTGCGGCTGTCGATCTTCGAGGTCACCTGGAAGGAGATGCGGGTCGGGAAATTGGCCTTGATGGTGCCGGTGATGACGTCGACCGACGGACGCTGCGTGGCCATGATGACATGGATGCCAGCGGCACGCGCCATCTGCGCCAGGCGCTGCACGGCGCCTTCGATATCCTTGCCGGCCACCATCATCAGGTCGGCCATCTCGTCGATGATGACCACGATATAGGGCATCGGCTCGAGATCGAGATCCTCGGTCTCGTAGATCGCCTCGCCGGTCTGGCGGTCGAAGCCGGTCTGCACCGTGCGCGAGATTTTCTCGCCCTTCTTCTCGGCCAGTTGCACCCGCGCATTGAACCCGTCGATGTTGCGCACACCGACCTTGGACATCTTGCGGTAGCGGTCCTCCATCTCCCGCACCGTCCACTTCAACGCCACCACCGCTTTCTTCGGATCGGTGACGACCGGCGTCAAAAGATGCGGGATGCCGTCATAGACAGAGAGTTCGAGCATTTTCGGATCGATCATGATCAGCCGGCATTCCTGCGGCGTCAGCCGGTAGAGCAGCGACAGGATCATGGTGTTGATGGCGACCGACTTGCCCGAGCCGGTGGTGCCGGCGACCAGCACGTGCGGCATCTTGGCGATATCGACGATGACGGCTTCGCCATTGATGCTTTTGCCGAGGGCCAGCGCCAGCTTCATCTTGGTGGTCTCGAAGTCGCGGCTGGCCATGATCTCGCGCAGGTAGACCGTTTCGCGCTTGGCGTTCGGCAGTTCGATGCCGATGGCGTTGCGGCCTGGCACGACGGCGACGCGGCAGGCGATCGCGCTCATCGAGCGGGCGATGTCGTCGGACAGGCCGATGACGCGCGACGATTTGATGCCAGGCGCCGGCTCCAGCTCGTAGAGGGTGACCACCGGACCGGGGCGCACCGCGATGATCTCGCCCTTGACGCCGAAATCCTCCAGCACGCCTTCGAGCAGGCGGGCGTTCTGCTCCAGCGCATCCTTCGACAGGCTTGCGTCCTTGGCGATGTTCTTCGGTTCGGACAGGAAATGCAGCGACGGCATCTCGAACGTGTCGGAGCCGATCAGCGAGGTCTGCGCCTCGCGCTGCACACGGGCGCCGGGCACCGGACGCGCCGCCGGCGCCTCGACACGGGTCGCTGCATCGGAGCGGAACTGCTGCACCTTGGCGTTCGGCGCGGCGCGGCGCGGCGCCGGCGCCTCGTCATCGAGTTCGTCAAAGTCTGTATCGTCGTCGAAGATGTCCTGGTCGTCCGGATCGACGGACACGCTGCGGTCATTGACCATGGCGGCGAAGAATTCCGGCTCGACTCGGGCGCGGCCGTCCGGACTCATCCGCGCTTCGGCATATTCGGCCGATTCGACCCGCTCGGCGGCACGCCGCCAGGCGCTCGCCTTCGGCTCTATCGGTGGCTTGAACTCGTCGCGCTCCCGCTTGCGGCGCGCGGCGCGGCGATGCAGGAAGGCGCGGAACGACAGCCACCAATGGGTGATGGCGCCGAGCGCCAGGATCCCTTCGTCGCCGTCGTCCTCATCCTCGTCGAACAGCATCTCATCCTGTTCGCGCGGATCGGGCGCAGCGGCGCGCTCCATGACGGCAAAGCCGTTCTTGCGCGCAATCAGCGCCGAACCATAGGCGAACAGCCACAGCGTGGGCGCGGCGAGAATGACCGCGATGATGCTTGCGAAAAGCCCCTTCGGATAGCCGCCGACGGCAATGCCGGGGATCTTCAGCACCATGTCGCCGAACACGCCGCCAAGGCCGGTCGGCAGCGGCCAGGTGTTGGGCGGCGTCACGCAGCCGGCGATGGACGCGGCAAGCAAGGCAAAGCCGAACCAGGCGAGCCCGCGCTTCGGCAGCCTGTCGACACCGCGCGCGGTGAAGAGCAGAAAGCCCCAGACAACCGCCGGCACCAACCCGGCAACCGCGGCCAGGCCGAAGAACTGCATGGCAAGGTCGGAGAACACCGCGCCGGGATAGCCCATGGCGTTGGTGACGACGTTGCTGGTGGCGTGCGAGAAGCTCGGGTCGGCAACGTTCCATGTGGCCAGCGCGGCGACGCCGAAAGCCGTGAACGCGAACAGCCCGGCCCCGACCAGCCGCCCGACCTGGCGCCGCGCGAATGCCTGAAGACCGTTCCCCGTGCCGGTCAGCGCGAGCGGTGCTGAAGCGCCTGAACGCATGCCTCTTCCCCGTTAGTCCGTTGCCTGGCCGGGCGCATGGCGCACCCGGCAGATTCGAACATCAGACTATCGGGGGGAAGGTTAAGGCCGCATTAACCATGGCCATTTACCGGCACCGCGGACACAAAGATGGCGGACCGTTGGCCCGCCATCTTTCATTTGAAACGCCGAAACGATCAGGCCCGTCCGCACCCGATCTTGAGCATCACTTGCTGGCGCCGCCATACGCCATCAGGTTGGCGCAGAACTCGGCGTGAGGCTTGCTCATCGCCGCGTCCTGGCACTCCTTCATCATCTTGTCCTGCTTGTCCTTGGCCGTCGAAGCCCAGGCCGCCTTGAAGTCGGCTTCCGGCTTCATGGTCTTCATGCTGGAGTCGGTGAAGAACGGGGCCATGTTGTCCGGCTCATCGAGAGCACCGGCAAGTGCAACGCCGCTGATCATCGAAAGAGCCATCGCTCCCAAAATGATGTTCTTGAAGTTCATCAGGTAGTTCCTTCCCTTTTGTTTGGCGAGCACCACGTTGGCGCTCGCTATCCCAGTACGGAGCCAAGAGGGCCAACGTTTCATGCTGCCGCGATCAGATGAATGTGATCGAAACGCCACGTGCCGATCTCTTCGGGCAAAAAAGCAGCCCGGAATGGCTTCCGGGCCGCTCGCTTGCTGACAAAAAAGAGGCCCGGAATGGCTTCCGGGCCTCAAGGCGTGAGCCTCTTGCGAGAGCGTCACGACGGGATCTTGGGAGTGAACCTGAGTTAAGAAATTCGTGTCGGGAAATTCGGGCCGGCGGGACGAGGATCCGCCGGCCCCAGGTTAAGCGCGCCTTACGGCACCACTTCGCCATGCTGGGAGATGTCGAGGCCTTCGACCTCTTCCTGAGTCGTCGGACGCAGGCCGACCAGCGCCTTGACGATGTAGAGGATCACGAAGGTGGCAACCGCCGTCCACAGGATGGTGAAGGCGATGCCATAGAGCTGCTTGCCGACCGAAGCGTCCTTGCCGAGCGCATTGATCGCCGGATCGGCGAGCGCGCCGGTGAGCAAAGCGCCGACGATGCCGCCGATGCCATGCACGCCGAAGGCGTCGAGCGAGTCGTCATAGCCCAGCGCATGCTTGAGCTTGACCGCCGAGAGGTAGCAGATGACGCCGGCAAGGATGCCGACGATGAAGGCGCCGGTCGGGTTGACGAAGCCGGAAGCAGGCGTCACCGCGACGAGGCCGGCGACGGCGCCCGAGATGATGCCGAGCACGGAAGGCTTCTTGGCGACGATCCATTCGGCGAACATCCAGGCCAAGGCCGCGGCCGCCGTGGCGACCTGCGTGTTCATCATAGCCGCGCCCGCAAGGCCGTCGGCGGCGAGTTCCGAACCGGCGTTGAAGCCGAACCAGCCGACCCACAGCAGCGACGCGCCGATAACCGAATAGACCAGGTTGTGCGGCGCCATGTTGGTGGTGCCGTAGCCTTCGCGCTTGCCAAGCACCAGCGCGCAGACCAGGCCCGCGACACCGGCGTTGATGTGAACGACCGTGCCGCCGGCGAAGTCGAGAACGCCGGCCGAGCCGAGGAAGCCGCCACCCCACACCCAATGGGCGATCGGCGCGTAGACGAACACCAGCCACAGCCCCATGAAGAGAAGCAGCGCCGAGAACTTCATGCGCTCGGCAAAGGCGCCCGCAATCAGCGCCGGCGTGATGATGGCGAACGTCATCTGGAACATCGAGAAGACGAATTCAGGAATATTCGACACGCCCGGCAGCCACAGTGTCGAGACGGTGATGCCGTGGTGGAAGAGCCTCGAGAAGCCGCCGATATAGGCATTCAGGCCGGGGGAATCATTGGTCGTGAAGGCCAGCGAATAGCCGATGATGAACCACAGCACCGTCACCAGGCAGGTGATGGCGAAGCTCTGCATGATGGTGGCGAGCACGTTCTTCTTGCGCACCATGCCGCCGTAAAACAGCGCCAGGCCCGGGATGGTCATCATCAGCACCAGCGCCGTGGAGGTCAGCATCCAGGCGGTGTTGCCGGTATCGAGCACGGGTGCTGGCGTGGCCGGCGCCGCGGCGGTAGCGGCCGGAGCGGCTTCCTGCGCGAAGGCAGCGACGGTGCTTAGCGCTACCAGAGCGAGCGAAGCGGCCGCGCGCCCTGTCGTCTTCAAGGTGGAAGGAATAGTCATTGAACTCTCCGTTGAATTGGTGTTCGCCGCTTTAGAGCGCGTCGCTGTCTGTTTCGCCGGTACGGATGCGCACCGCCTGGTCGATGCCGAAGACGAAGATCTTGCCGTCGCCGATCTGGCCGGTCTTGGCGGCCGCGGTGATGGCTTCGACGGCCTTGTCGACGGTGTCGGCGCTGACGGCGACTTCGATCTTGATCTTCGGCAGGAAGCTCACCGCGTATTCGGCGCCGCGATAGATTTCCGTATGCCCCTTCTGACGCCCGTAGCCTTTGACTTCGGTGACGGTCAGGCCCTGGATGCCGACGGCGGTAAGCGCTTCGCGCACCTCGTCGAGCTTGAACGGCTTGATGATTGCCATCACGATTTTCATAAGGTTTCACCCTTTGCTGTTGCGGTCCCCCGCGTTTGCACGACTTCGCCGCCCCCTGAGAGCCGGAGAGTGCTCAGCAGGATTCAAGCTCCGTGCCAGTTGCCGAAACGGGGTGTTAACCTGTTGTAAACAAAGGGGATGAGTGACTCGTGCACGGTTTTCGTGCGCGGGTGCGAGGCGACAACTGATTAAGAAATAGGCAGAATTTGAGAAATGCCTGTTTAGTGGGCTTGGATTCGAATCGACTCATCGCTTCAGGCGGATGAGCCCTTCCTGGGCGACCGAGGCGATAAGGGTTCCGTCGCGCGCAAACAGCGAGCCGCGGGTAAAGCCGCGCGAGCCCTGCGTTGACGGGCTGTCCTGCGTGTAAAGGATCCAGTCGTCCAGCGAATGGCTGCGGTGGAACCACATCGCATGGTCGAGGCTTGCCGCCTGGATGTCGCGATCGAAGATGGCGCGGCCATGCGCGAAGGTAGAGGTGTCGAGCAGCGTCATATCGGAGAGATAGGCAAGCACGGCCGCCTGGATGGCGCGGTCTTTCGGTACCGGCCCGGTGGTGCGGATCCAGATGTTCTGTTCGGGCTCCAGCTTCTCGCGGCTTGTATAGTGCTTGAGCATCACCGGCTTCATCTCGATCGGCCGGTCGCGTTCCCAGTAGCGCTTGATGCCTTCCGGCACCGCCTCGCCGAATTTGCCGAGCAGTTCGCGCTGCGACAGAAGCGTGTCCGGCGCCGGCACGTCGCGCGGCATCGGGAACTGGTGCTCAAGCCCGACTTCGTCCTGCTGGAACGACGCTTCCAGCGAAAAGATCGCCTGGCCGTGCTGGATTGCCACCACCCGGCGCGTGGTGAAGGAGCCGCCGTCGCGGATGCGGTCGACCTCGTAGACGATCGGCAGCTTGGTGTCGCCGGGGCGCATGAAGTAACCATGCAGCGAGTGCACGTGGCGCTCCGGCTCGACCGTGCGCTGCGCGGCCACCAGCGCCTGGGCGATGGTCTGGCCGCCGAACACGCGCTGCCAATCGAGCTTGGGGCTGCGACCACGATACAGATTGTGTTCGAGCTGCTCGAGGTCGAGAATGCCGAGAAGCTCGTCCATCGCCGCGGTCATGTTTGAAATCCCTCAAAGATGTGCCATGGCCGGTTTCGGACAGGACGCGCGGGCAGTCAAGGCTGGAACGACAGCCGGCCAAAGCCGCGAAAGGATGATGCGATGGTCGACCGCAAGGCGAACGGAGCAAGCGAGACATCGCTCGATGTGCTGATTGCCGGCGCCGGCTATGTCGGCCTTACCGCGGCCGTATCGCTGAAACAGGCGCGCCCCGGCCTCGCCATTGCCATAGTCGACGCGGCGCCCGCCGGTGTGTGGCAAAAGGACGGCCGCGCCTCGGCGATCGCCGCCGCGGCCTGCCGCATGCTGGAGCAGCTCGGCGTCTGGGACGAGATCGCGCCGGAAGCGCAGGCGATCACCGAGATGATCATCACCGACTCGCGCGCCGCCGATCCTGTGCGTCCGGTGTTCTTGACCTTCGATGGCGAGGTCGCGCCCGGCGAGCCCTTCGCCCATATGGTCGCCAACCGCGACCTCAACGGCGCGCTGCGCCGGCGCGCTGAAAAGCTCGGCATCGATATCATAGCGGGCATGGCGGTCAACGGCTTCGACACCAGCGGCGCCGGCGTCACCGTGCATCTCGCCGATGGCTCGACGCTGAAGGCGCGACTGCTCGTCGCCGCCGATGGCGTCAATTCGAAATTGCGCGACATGGCCGGCATCAAAACCATCAAATGGGAATACGGCCAGTCCGGCATCGTCTGCACCGTCGCGCATGAGCGCCCGCATAACGGCCGCGCTGAGGAACATTTCCTGCCCGCCGGGCCTTTCGCCACGCTGCCGCTGAAGCCCGGCAAGGACGGCACCAACCGCTCGTCGCTCGTCTGGGTCGAGCGCGCCGAGGACGCCCGGAAACTTGTCGACGGCGACGACTTCGTTTTCGAGCATGAGCTCGAGCAGCGTTTTGGGCTGAAGCTGGGTGAAATCCGTGTCGTCGACAAACCCCGCGCCTGGCCGCTTGGCCTGACGCTCGCCCGCGCCTTCGTCGCGCCATGCATCGCGCTTGCCGGCGACGCCGCGCATGGCATCCACCCGATCGCCGGCCAGGGCCTCAACCTCGGCTTCAAGGATGTCGCCGCTTTGGCCGAAGTCGTGGTCGAAGCCGACCGGCTGGGCCAGGACATCGGCGCGCTCGACGTGCTGGAGCACTACCAGCAATGGCGCCGCTTCGACACGCTGCAGATGGGCATCACCACCGACGTGTTGAACCGCTTGTTCTCCAACGACATCAACCCGCTGCGCGCCGTGCGCGACATCGGCCTAGGCCTCGTCGAGCGCATGCCCAGGCTGAAGGAGTTCTTCATCCGCCAGGCGTCGGGCCTGTCCGCCGACACGCCGCGGTTGTTGAAGGGCGAGGCGATCTGACGTTACAGTTACAGCGCTGCCGCGCAAATTCAGGTCAGGCCGAGGCGAAAATGGTGGGTTCCGAGAACCGGAGCGGAGCGTACTTTTCGTACGTGAGCACCGGAAGCGAAGGAAGCCGCCATTTGCAGGCCGGCCTCACCTGAATTCTAGTTCACCTCGAAGCCGAGCTTCTGCCGCAGCCTCAGCATCCGCTGATCCGCAATCCGCAGGCTGTCACCGCCGCCTTGCGCGACCCGGTTCAGCATCTGCAGCAAATCTTCCCGCTCATGCGGATCGAGCCGTTCGCGCAGGAACGGCGCCAGCTTGTCGATGACGATCGTCGTGTCGTCGATCTGGGCTGCTGCCCATTTGGCGTAGACGACGGCCTCGTCGGTCTTCTTCGGGTTTTCCGCGATCTGCGAGATCACCTCGCGGATGACTTTTTCGCGCGGCGGCAGGACCGGACCTTGCTCCGAAACCATCGCGGTGATCAGCGTCGCCGCCGCCACCACCGGATCGTCGATCGCCGTCAATGGAGACAGTGCGGCCTGCTTGCGCAGCTTCTTGCGGCGGATGTTTCCCTGGACGCGCCCGACGACGTCGGCAACCTCGCGCGCCGCCTCGTTCATCGCCTTCATCCGGTACCACCAGAGCGCCGCCGCACCCAGGACGCCGAGAATAGCAATCAGAAAAGGCATGCGAACGTCCCCCGAAATCGCGACGACGATAGGAGAACTCTTGGATTGCTTCAACACGCAAGAGTTGCCGCCAATGACGAATCTTCGCGTCGTCGACGCCATGACTCGGCCGAGCGCCGCCCATTGTCCGGACCCAACCTTGCGGGACCAGCACAACAGGCGTTATCGCGCCTATTGCGGCCTTGCCGATACGCTGCGATCGTTCTGGGCCGAACAGGCCGCAGGACCGAGTAGAACACCGCAATGACCAAACGGCTCGATGGCGACTACGACTACATCATCGTCGGCGCAGGCACCGCCGGCTGCGTGCTGGCCAACCGCCTGAGCGAAAACCCGGCGACGCGCGTGCTGCTGCTCGAAGCCGGCGGCAGCGACAATTACCACTGGGTGCACATCCCGGTCGGCTATCTCTATTGCATCGGCAATCCACGCACCGACTGGATGATGAAGACCGCGCCCGAAGCCGCCCTCAACGGCCGCACGCTGGTTTATCCGCGCGGCAAGGTGCTGGGCGGCTGCACCTCGGTCAACGGCATGATCTACATGCGCGGCCAGGCGGCGGACTATGACGGCTGGCGACAGATGGGCAATGTCGGCTGGGGCTGGGACGACGTGCTGCCTTATTTCCTCAAATCCGAAGACCACCATGCCGGCAAGACCAACCTGCATGGTTCCGGCGGTGAATGGAAAGTGGCGCGGCAACGCCTGTCCTGGCCGATCCTCAACACGGTGCAGGAGGCGGCCAAGCAATTCGGAATCATGCCGCGCGAGGATTTCAACGACGGCGACAATGAGGGTTCGGGTTTCTTCGAAGTGAACCAGAGCAACGGTGTGCGCTGGAACACGGCCAAGGCGTTCCTGCGGCCGGTGCTGCGGCGGCCGAACCTGCGGCTGGTCGTCAACGCCCATGTCGAGAAGGTGCTGTTTGAAGGCAAGCGCGCGACAGGCATTCGCTACCGCGCCGGCAGCGAGACCATCGAGGCAAAGGCCGGGCGCGAGGTGCTGCTGACGGCCGGCTCGATCAACACCCCAAAACTGCTCGAGCTTTCCGGCGTCGGCCAGCCGGACCGCCTCGCCGGACTGGGCATCGAGGTCGTCCACGCCAGCCCTGATGTCGGCGAAAACCTGCAGGACCATCTGCAGATCCGCACCGTCTACAAGGTGTCGTCGGCGCTGACGCTCAACACGCTTGCCAACAGCCTGACCGGCAAGGCGCGCATCGCGCTGCAATATGCCTTTGCCCGCTCGGGGCCGATGTCGATGGCGCCGAGCCAGTTCGGCATGTTCTCGAAATCCGATCCGTCGATTGCGACGCCGGATCTGGAATATCATGTCCAGCCGCTGTCGACCGACCGGCTCGGCGACCCGCTGCACCCATTCCCGGCGATCACCATGTCGGTGTGCAATCTGCGCCCTGACAGCGTCGGCTCGGTGCACGCCACGACGCGCGAGCTGGCGGTGCAGCCGGAAATCCGGCTGAATTATCTCTCGACGGTGCGCGACCGCGAGGTCGCGCTGCGCTCCGTGCGACAGGCGCGCGAGATCATGACTGCCAGGGCGCTTGCAGCCTTCCAGCCGGAAGAAATCCTGCCCGGCCTCGCCCACCGGTCCGACGACGACCTGCTGCACCAGATCGGCTTGATCGCGACGACGATCTTCCATCCGGTAGGCACCTGCCGCATGGGCGTCGACAACCGCGCCGTCGTCGGCTCCGACCTGCGTGTGACCGGTGTCGAGGGTCTGCGCGTCATCGACGCCTCGATCATGCCGCGCATCGTCTCCGGCAACACCGCCTCACCGGTGGTCATGATCGCCGAGAAGGCGGCGGACATGATCCGCCGCGCGTGAGCCCGCGAAGGCTTTACGATCCCGGCACGTTATAGATTGCCCTGATTTCGACCGTGCCGATCTCGGCCAGCGGAATATCGGCGGCAATCTTCAACGCCTCGTCGAGATCCGCCGCCTCGATCATGACGAAGCCGAGCAGCTGCTCCTTGGTTTCGGCGAACGGCCCGTCGGTGACCAGCGTCTTGCCCTTGCGCCGGCGCAGCGATTTCGAGGTCCTCACCGATTGCAGCGCCTGCGCGATGATCAGCTTGCCTTGGCCCTCCAGCGTCCGGTTGTGAGCCAGCGAATCGGCGTCGAGCCTTGCGCCGCGTTCCGGGGTCAGCGCGTAAAGGTCCTTTTCCTCGCCATAGACCAGCAGCACATATTTCATTTGAAGCTCCCTTCCTGCGATGAACCATAAGAGGCGATGACGAGCGTGTCAGCCTTGCCCGCGACGTGGTCGAGAAGGCACGCGCCTATGCCAATGACAGCGACGGCCACAAGCAGCCGGCCAAAACCGGATGCCGGCGGACCGAGCCAGGGATCTTGCCGCCGGGCGATTGGGCGCTTCCAGAGTGTGAAAAGCAGATTGTCCATTTCGAACCTCCATCCGGCCGCGAAAATCCATGGCCGCCCGCAGGACGATCCGGCCGACCGGAAGTCGACATTTTTGCACGCGCATTTTTTCGGGAGATTTTTGGCGCCCGCCGGGAACCCTGGCGCGGTCGCTTCAACGGTATGGATGGTCTTCCGCCGCGCCCGCGCTATAGTCCTGAAGAACGCCGGCGTCCCGCTGGCGCAACCCTCGACACTCAAGGAGGAACTTCATGGACCGCACCGCAAACGCCGTCTGGAAAGGCAATCTGAAGGAAGGCAAGGGCACGATCGACACGCAGAGCGGGACGCTCAAGGGCACGCCCTATTCGTTCAAGGCGCGTTTCGAAGACGAGAGCGGCAAGTCGGGCACCAATCCCGAAGAGTTGATCGCCGCCGCCCATGCCGGCTGCTACGCCATGCAGCTCTCACACTTCCTCGCCGAAAACGGCACGCCGGCAACCGAGCTCGACGCCAAGGCGGTGGTGACCCTGGTTCCCGGCACCGGCATCACCGGCAGCGCCATCACCCTGGTCGGCAAAGTGCCGGGCATCGATGCCGCGAAGTTCAAGGAACTGGCCGAGAAGGCCAAGGCGGAGTGCCCGGTGTCCAAGGCGCTCGGCGCGATCAAGGTTTCGCTGGACGCGAAATTGGGCTGAGCTAGCGATCCATCGCACCAACGTTTCTGGTGAGCTAAGCGCCCAGCGCTTCGATCTTTGCCCGTAAGGCCGCGACCTCTTCCTCCAGCGCGCTGACCCGCGCCTCAAGGTCGGAGCCGGACACGACCGGCGCACTGCGCGGCAACGATAGCGCCGCAACGTCGACCGGGCCAGCGAGGAGGTGCACATAGCGGTCCTCGCGCTGGCCCGGCCCGCGCGGGATTTCCTGGACCAGCGGCGGTCTGCGGCCGATCAGCATATCGAGTTCACCGCGCAGCCCCTCGATCGACGAAAACCGCGCCATGCGCTCAGCTCGCGCCAACAGCTCATGCGCCGTCTGTGGCCCGCGCAACAGGAGCAGGCCGAGCACCGCGCTCTGCGGCGTGGTCAGCGAGAAGCGCTGCGCCATCTGATGCTCGTAGCGCTCGACGCGCGAGCCGAACATTTGCCGCACCAACCCCTTCTGCTCGAGCAGCTTGAGGGCCCGGTGCACCTCTGTCTGTTCAAGCGCCATGACAGGCTCGCGCGCCGTTTTCTGGTTGGCGGCGGCGAGTGCGGCATTGAGCGTCAGCGGATAGACATCCGGCGTCAGCTCCTTCTTCTCGATCAGGCAGCCGAGCACGCGCGCTTCGACGACGGAGAGGATGGGAAGGTCATCACTCATTGAGTTGCAATCCTTTCTAGCGCCGGCGGGGCAGCGCCCCCCTCTGTCCTGCCGGACATCTCCCCCACAAGGGGGGAGATCAGCAGCTTGGCCGACGACGCATCATCCTTCAACCTCGGAGATTGGCGAAAGCCGCGATGACAGCCAATCTCTCCACCTGTGGGGGAGATGTCCGGCAGGACAGAGGGGGGCGCGAAGGATCGCTGCGTTCGAAAGCGAGCGACCTAAACCCGCCGCTCCACCATCATCTTCTTGATCTCCGCGATCGCCTTGGCCGGGTTCAGCCCCTTCGGGCAGGTCTGCGCGCAGTTCATGATGGTGTGGCAGCGGTAGAGCCGGAACGGATCTTCGAGATTGTCGAGCCGCTCGCCCGTCGCCTCGTCGCGGCTGTCGATCAGCCAGCGATAGGCCTGCAAAAGCGTCGCCGGGCCGAGATAGCGATCGCCGTTCCACCAATAGCTCGGGCACGATGTCGAGCAGCAGGCGCACAGGATGCATTCATAGAGCCCGTCGAGCTTCTCTCGGTCCTCATGGCTCTGCAGCCATTCCTTAGCCGGCTGCGGCGAGACCGTCTTGAGCCATGGCTCGATCGAAGCGTGCTGGGCGTAGAAATTGGTGAGGTCGGGCACCAGGTCCTTGATCACCGGCATATGCGGCAGCGGGTAGATCTTCACCGCACCCGAAATATCGTCGCACCCCTTGGTGCAGGCCAGCGTGTTCGAGCCGTCGATGTTCATGGCGCAGGAGCCGCAAATGCCCTCGCGGCAGGAGCGGCGCAGCGTCAGCGTCGGGTCGATCTTGTTCTTGATCCACAGCAGCGCGTCGAGAACCATCGGCCCGCAATCGTCCATGTCGACGAAATAGGTGTCCATGCGCGGATTCTCGTCATCGTCCGGCGACCAGCGGTAGATGCGGTATTCGCGCAGGTTCGTGGCGCCGTCCGGCTTCGGCCAGGTCTTGCCCTGCTGGACCTTGGAATTCTTGGGGAGCGTGAGTTCGACCATTACCTGCGGTCCTTTCGGATGACGAGCTTCAGCCCGGACCAGATTTCGTTCACGGCGGCGACCTTGACGTCGACCAGGTCGCGCTTCAGCGCCTCGCCGCGGATCACGTCCTCGGTGACGTCGGTCGGCACCTTCGAGGCCTTCTTTGGCCATGAGACCCAGACCATGCCGTCGCGCTTGATCGCGGTCTCGATGCCGGCCAGGCTGTCCTCGATCTCGGCGCGCTGCTGGGTGAAGGCATGCACGGCATCGTATTTCTGGCTGCCCGAGATCGCCGACCACTTGGGGAGCCGATCGACGCCGGCAAAGGAGACGGCGCCGGCCAGCGCATCGAGCTCCGGCGGTAGCGCGATGAAAGCGGCAACCATGCCGTCCTTCAGGCCGAGCTTGGCCGGAAGCGGCGTGCCGGAATATCCTGAGGCCGCCGGCGCCATCATCAGTACACCCGCGCCTTCGGCGCGATCTTGGCCAGGCTGATGCCGCCGTCCTTTTCCGCCAGCAGCGGTTCGGTGTGCACCGGTCGGTAGGTGAGCGTCACCTTGCCGTCTTCGCTCAGATGGGCAAGCGTATGCTTGCGCCAGTTGGCGTCGTCGCGTGCCGAGAAATCTTCCCGCGCGTGCGCGCCCCGACTCTCCTTGCGCGCTTCGGCCCCGTGGACCGTGGTGATGGCGTTGGCCATCAGGTTTTCCAACTCCAGCGTCTCAACGAGGTCGGAGTTCCAGATCATCGAGCGGTCGGTGACCTTGATATCCTTCAGCTCATGCCAGATTTCCGAGATGCGCTTGCAGCCGTTCTCCAGCGATTCCTGCGTGCGGAACACGGCGGCGTCTTCCTGCATGGCGCGCTGCATCTTCTCTCTCAGCACCGCCGTCGGCGTCGAGCCGTTGGCGTGGCGGAGCCTGTCGAAGCGGTCCATGATCTTTTCAACCGAAGCTTCGTTGGGCGAAGGGATCGCCGATGTGCGGTCGATGACCTGGCCGGCGCGGATGGCCGCCGCGCGGCCGAACACGACAAGGTCGATCAGCGAGTTGGAGCCGAGCCGGTTGGCGCCGTGCACGGAAGCGCAGCCGGCCTCGCCGACCGCCATCAGGCCGGGCGACACGCGGTCGGGATTGTCAGTCGTCGGGTTCAGCACCTCGCCCCAGTAATTGGTTGGCACGCCGCCCATATTGTAGTGCACAGTCGGCAGCACCGGGATCGGCTCCTTCGTGAGATCGACGCCGGCAAAGATCTTGGCCGATTCCGAAATGCCCGGCAGCCGCTCATGCAGCACGGCTGGATCGAGATGGTCGAGATGCAGGAAGATGTGGTCCTTCTTCTTGCCGACGCCGCGGCCCTCGCGGATCTCCAGCGTCATGCAGCGCGAGACGACGTCGCGCGAGGCAAGGTCCTTGGCCGACGGCGCGTAGCGCTCCATGAAGCGCTCGCCCTCGGAATTGACGAGATAGCCGCCCTCGCCGCGCGCGCCTTCGGTGATCAGGCAGCCGGCGCCGTAGATGCCGGTCGGGTGGAACTGCACGAACTCCATGTCCTGCAGCGGGAAGCCGGCCCTGGCCGCCATGCCGCCGCCGTCGCCAGTGCAGGTATGCGCCGAGGTGGCGGAGAAATAGGCGCGGCCGTAGCCGCCGGTCGCCAGCACCACCATCTTGGCGGAGAAACGGTGGATGGTGCCGTCGTCGAGATTCCAGGCGACGACGCCGGTGCAGGTGCCGTCCGGCTCCATGATCAGGTCGAGCGCGAAATACTCGATGAAGAACTGCGCGTTGTTCTTCAGCGACTGGCCGTAGAGCGTGTGCAGAATGGCGTGGCCGGTGCGGTCGGCGGCGGCACAGGTGCGCTGCACCGGCGGCCCGTCGCCATAGTTCATCATGTGACCGCCGAATGGCCGCTGGTAGATCTTGCCTTCCTCGGTGCGCGAGAACGGCACGCCGTAATGCTCGAGCTCGTAGACCGCGGCCGGGGCTTCGCGCACCATATATTCCATGGCGTCGACATCGCCCAGCCAGTCCGAGCCCTTGACGGTGTCGTACATGTGCCACTGCCAGGAATCAGGCCCCATGTTGGACAGCGAGGCGGCGATGCCGCCTTGCGCCGCGACCGTGTGCGAGCGCGTTGGAAACACCTTGGTGATGCAGGCCGTGCGCAGCCCTTGCTCGGCCATGCCGAGCGTGGCGCGCAGGCCGGCGCCGCCGGCGCCGACGATGACCACGTCGAATTTGTGGTCGACGAAAGTATAGGCGTCCTTGGCCAAGGCTTCAGCCTCCGAATGCAAGTTTGAGCAGCGCAAACAGCGAAGCGACGCCGACAGCCACTGCGAAGAATGTGTTGAGCGCGATGAGGGCCAATTTCATGCCTTCGCCATGCACATAGTCCTCGATGATGACCTGCATGCCGATACGCATGTGATAGAGCGCGGAAATCAGCACCAGTGCCAGCACCAGGCCTACGAAGGGATTGGCGAGCGCCGTCCGCACGTCGGTGTAGCCGTGGCCGTTGATGGCGATGAGGAAGCCAACGAAGAACAGGGTCAGCGGAATGTTGGCGATCGCGGTCAGCCGCTGGCGCCAGAAATGGCCGGTGCCTTCGCGGGCCGAGCCCAGGCCGCGCACCTTGCTCAGCGGCGTGCGCATATCGTTGGTTGAGCCGCTCATGCCAGGCCTCCGCGCGCCATATAGCCGGCGATCCAGATCAGAAGGGTGAGCAGAACCGAGCCGGCGAGCGTCGCCCAGGCGATCTTCGAGGCAGTGTGCTTCTCCAGCCCCGCGCCGGTGTCCCAGACGAGGTGGCGCACGCCGCCCAGCATGTGGTGCATCAGCGCCCAGGTGTAGCCGAACAGGACCAGCCGGCCGAGCCAGGTGCCGAAGGCCCAGTTCACCCAGTCGAAGGCGGGTTGCGAGGTCGAAGCCGCGATCAGCCAGGCCGCCACCAGAAGCGTGCCGAAATAGAGCGCGCCGCCGGTGATGCGATGGACGATCGACATCGTCATCGTGATCGGCGGGCGGTAGATCGTCAGATGCGGCGAGAGCGGCCGTTCACGTCTGGCAACTGCGCGGGTGGCTGGTGATTTGCTCATGGCTGCCCCAGTTCGGCGTCCTGGATGCCGCTACCGAAAATCGGCGCTCGCCGCTCTCATATATGGCTCTGGACAGCCGGTTTCTAATGCTCTTTTTGCACCGCGTCAAAGCCGGAAAATCGTTTTGGAAAAGTCATTTAGTCTGACAAATCGAGGGCCCGACGCTTCAATCGATTAGCGATCGTTTCGAAGCCGGCGCAGCGTTCGTTGCAGTGCAGCAAGCGCTCACCTCTTACAGGTCTGCGGCGTCGAACCTCTCTTCATCACCAGTGCTTCGCGGCCGTCGATCACGATTGCGTCATGCGTCGCCGCTTCCTGGTAGCGGCTGTTCTGATTGGCGGGCGATGCCGCGAACTCCTCGGTCGTGCCATCGGGCCTCACCACGCGCAGGGCGTTGCCTAGGTTCTGGATGGCGATCGTGCCGCCATTGCCGCATCTGTAAGTGGCCATGCCGACACTGGAGCGCGGCGCGGTAAGGTCAGTGATGGTCTTGGTCGGCGGCGCGGCGGGCATTGCTGCTGGCGTCGGCGATAGCAGGGAGGCTGGCGGTGCGCCGGACTCCGCAATCGGGGCAGGCGAGGCGGTGGGCGGGAGAGCGTTCGCCGACTTCGGCGCGCCGTTCTGCGCCACACAGGCAGCGACCGCCAGAAGCAGCGGGATTGTGATCGACATGCGAACCGTGCGGCCAAAAATCATACGCTGTCCCTTTTCGTGTGCGGCACGCTAGCCATGCGGCTCGCCAAGATCAAGTTCACCAGTAAATAAGCCACTGGCGACCGGCCGACGCCGAGGTGGATGCCGGGGACGCATCAGTCCCGCAAAATTAACCATGTTTGTTAAGTCCGCGCCTCGAAGACCGTCCCGGCCCTTAACAAAGGTTAAGAAAAGGTTAATTTCTGATTCGAACCGCAGTCCAGGCGCGATCTCGCGTCGACCAAGGGAGAGCGACATGCGTTTGAATTCAGTGCGGGCAAGCCTGGCGGCCGCAGCGCTGGCGGTCTTTGCCGTTGCGGCAGCCGCGCCGGCAGAAGCCGGTCGCCACCATGACCGCGTCTATGCCGACTCCTTCGGCAATCTCGTCATCGACAGCGCCGCCGGCTACAAGCGCATCATCGTCGGCGAGGGTAAGCTGGCCAAGAAACTTGCCGATTACACCGGCGCCGGCCAGCCGGCTGTCGTCTATGACGACGCCGACGAGCCGGGTTCCCCGGGCTGCTACCAGCCGCCGGTGCTGGTGAAGGGCCGCTCCTATATGTACGGGCTTTCCGACGGCGAGATGCCCAACCTCAGCCCTTGCCGCTGAAGCAGTTGCCGGAAAAGTGTGAAGCGACTTCCGTCCGGAATAGCGTGATCCTGATCTAGGGCGGCCGCCTGCCACGCGACCGGTGTCATTAGACAGCGACCGTCAGGAGACCGCCGCCAACAGCCCGGCGACGAACAGTTTGATCATCAGGATGAATTCGGCGCTGCCCATGTCTGCCGACCGACAGCAAATCATCGACCGGCGAAACCCACGTTAACGCGGGGAGGGTGTCGCTGGGGCCGCCTGCCTCAGCCGACCGCGAGCGGCTCCGCGGTGAAAGCCGTTTCAGGCCGCTCGTAGGAAAGCCGGACGCTGTCGCGGCCGTTCTTCTTGGCCTTGTAGAGCGCCTCGTCGGCACGCCGCATCATCGGCGGCAGCCCTTCCTTGCCAGTGCGGGCGGCAACGCCGAAGCTCGCGGTCACCTTGACGCCGGGCAGGCCGACGATAGTGCCGGCCGAATAGAAAGTGCGGATCGCTTCGGCGAACAATCGCGCCGCGGCCAGATCAGTCAGCGGCAGCAACACGGCAAACTCTTCACCGCCAATACGGCCGGCCGCCCCGCGAGCACCCGTGGCGGCGCGCAGCTTGGCCGCGAAGTCGACAATAACGCGATCGCCGGCTTCGTGCCCGTGCTGGTCGTTCAACGCCTTGAAGTGATCAAGGTCGGCGAGCACCAGCGCGACCGGAAATCCGGCCTTGTCGCATTGCTCAAGCAGGCGCGCGGCGCGTTCCTCGAAGCCACGGCGGTTCAGGATGCCCGACAGCGGATCGGTGTGGGTTTCGGCCTTCAGCGTCTTCATCACGTCGAGCGCCGCTGCCGAGAACAGGCAGAGCGCGATCAAAAGCGACAGCAGCGCGTGCGACAACAACGCGGTCGTCCAATAGGACGAGCCGTAGAACCCGTCATAGCTGGGGAACGGCCCGTGCGCGATGACGACGATCAAGGTGCGGGCGGTGAAGTTCAGTCCGGACAGCAGCGACAGAACGAACAGTATCTTTTCGGTCGGTCCATTGTTGCGCACCGGCCTGAGCTCGGCGGCAACCAGTAGGCTGAGACCGCCGAAGCCGAAATTCGTGGCAAGCACGCGCCAGGTGAGGTCAGGCTGGACGAACATGAACCAACAGAACGCCGCCAGCCCCCCGCCGACCATGACCGCGATGCCGATATAAGGCACGCGCCGGCCGTAGCGCGCGACGATCGCGCTGGACAGGCAGCAGGCTGCGATGGCGAAGCAGATGTTGGAGATGAGTTTGGTCATCGCCACGCCGACGGGAAGCGTAAAATACTGGAACAGAAAGCCCGGCGCCGACAAACAGTAGCTTACGGCCAACGCGGCGAGATACGGCCTGTGGCGCTGATAGGACCACAGCACGGCGAACGCAGCGCCAAGCGCCAGCGCTATCGTTGGATTGAGCAGCGCTATAAGCAGACCGGTATCCAAAGGACTGCGACTTTCCCCAACTTACCCAAGGGGAGATCGTAGTGCGCAAGCCCAAACAAGCGGTTAAGCACCGACAGACGCGTTGCAAATACAAGCGGAACCGGCTCACGCAAACAGCGTTGTCCGGGCACACAGGAGACAATGCAGATGGCCGATACCGTGACTTTGACCGACCACGATGAAATCCGCACCTGGGCGGCGGCGCGCGCCGGTTTTCCAGCCATCGTCGACGTCTCCCCCGAGCCGGGAACGCAGGCCATGCTGCGTTTGGTCTTCGATCAGCAGGCTTATGAGGACGAGGACAGGCCGGAGCGCCCGCCCAATGCCGGCGGCTACGATCTCGTCGAATGGGACGAGTGGTTCAAGATCTTCGACGAGCGCAAGCTGGCGCTGGTCGTTGCCGCCGATGAGCCCGGCCGGCGAGAAGAATTCCACGAGATCGTCCGCCGCTAGAGCGCTTCACCGTTTCATGGAAACGGCGAAACGCTGTAACTCTTTGCCGAAAAGGCAAAAAAGGCCCAGGCTTTTTGCACTGGGCCGTTTTTACGTCCGATGACGGGACGTTATTTCCAGTCGCGGATGTCGACGAAGTGGCCGGCGATCGCAGCGGCCGCCGCCATGGCCGGCGACACCAGATGCGTGCGACCCTTGAAACCCTGCCGTCCCTCGAAATTCCGGTTCGAGGTCGAGGCGCAGCGCTCATGCGGCTTCAACCGGTCGTCGTTCATGGCAAGGCACATCGAGCAGCCCGGCTCGCGCCAGTCGAAACCGGCGGCGAGGAAGATCTTGTCGAGACCCTCGGCTTCCGCCTGCTCCTTGACCAGGCCGGAGCCCGGCACGATCATGGCGTTGACGCGCGGATTGACCGTCTTGCCCTCAACCACCTTCGCGGCGGCGCGCAGGTCCTCGATACGGCCATTGGTACAGGAGCCGATGAACACGCGATCAAGCTCGATGTCGGTGATCCGGGTTCCGGGTGTGAGCCCCATATAGTCGAGCGCGCGGATTTTCGACGTCCGCTTGTTCTCATCCGTGATCTCTTCCGGATCGGGCACGACGCCCTGCACCGAGACGACGTCCTCGGGCGAGGAGCCCCAGGACACGATCGGCGGCAGTTTTTGCGCGTCGAGCACGACGACCTTGTCGAAATGCGCGCCTTCGTCGGACTGCAGCGTCTTCCAATAGGCAAGTGCCGCATCCCAGGCCGCGCCCTTCGGCGCGCGCGGCTTGTCTTTCACATAGGCGAAGGTCGTCTCGTCCGGCGCGATCAGGCCGGCGCGGGCGCCACCCTCGATCGACATGTTGCAGATCGTCATGCGGCCTTCCATCGACAGCGCGCGGATGGCTTCGCCGGCGTATTCGATGACGTAGCCGGTGCCGCCGGCAGTGCCGATCTCGCCGATGATGGCCAGGATGATGTCCTTGGCGGTGACGCCTTCCGGCAACTGGCCGTCGACACGCACCAGCATATTTTTGGCCTTGCGCTGGATCAGCGTCTGCGTGGCCAGCACATGCTCGACTTCCGACGTGCCGATGCCGTGCGCCAAGGCGCCAAAAGCACCATGCGTGGAGGTATGGCTGTCGCCGCAGACGATGGTCATGCCGGGCAGGGTAAAACCCTGTTCCGGACCGATGATGTGGACAATGCCCTGGCGGATATCGTTCTCGGAATAATACTCGATGCCGAAATCCTTGGCGTTCTTGGCCAGCGCCTCGACCTGGATGCGGCTTTCCTCGTTCTTGATGCCGAACTTGCGTTCCGGCGAGGTCGGCACGTTGTGGTCGACGACGGCCAGCGTCTTTTCCGGATGCCGGACCTTGCGGCCGCTCATGCGCAGGCCCTCGAAGGCCTGCGGGCTGGTCACCTCATGCACGAGGTGGCGGTCGATATAGAGCAGGCAGGTGCCGTCGTCCTGGCGGTCGACCGTATGGTCGTCGAAGATCTTGTCGTAGAGGGTGCGCGGTGCGCTCATGTGCGTAAATCCGTCGATATGAGAATAGGAAACTAAAACGCCGGCAATCCGGCGCGACGACTGCGATCAGTCGGCTTCAGCTAAGTCGGCTGGTGAGCGCGCCGCAAACGCGCGCGGAGAACCGCGACGGCAGGCGCTTTCTGTCCTGCAGCACGAAACCCTTATAGGCCGGATCGCTGAAAAGCTTTTCCATGGCGGGCTAGATAGCAATGTTTTGGCTTTTCGGCAATTGCGGCGCCTTCCCTTCTCCCCTTGTGGGAGAAGGTGGATCGGCGCGTCGCGCCGAGACGGAAGAGGGGTGTTCCAGCGGAGTGAGGCGTTGGCGTTCCCTGGAGCGCCCCTCATCCGGCCGCTTCGCGACCACCTTCTCCCACAAGGGGGGAAGGGAAGAAGCGCTCACATCACCTCAAAGACAAACGTCTTCACCAGCGCTTCCGGATCGCCGATCGCGTAGCAGCGGAACCATGGGCTCTGCTCCACCGCGCGCCATTTCCCTGCCTGCGTCAATTCATCGAACACAGCTTGAAACCCACCGCTTCCGAAAACCTGGTCGCGCACGGTGAAGATAGCGTGGCCGCCGGCTTTCGTGATGCGCACGAGATCATACAGGCCGGAAGCCGGCGCATGGCCGATGGTAAAGACACCGGTCGAGAAGAAGGCGCGGAAATGCCTGTCAGGCCAGGGCAGCGGTCCGCCGAGCATCGCTTTCTTAAGCTCGCTGTAGGCGTTGCGGCCGCCGGCGAGCTTCAGCATATCGTCGGAAAGGTCGAGGCCGGCAATGTCACTATAACCCAGCGCCTTCAGCGATGGCCCCGAAAGACCGGTGCCGCAGCCGGCGTCGAGCAATGGACCTTCGCCGGCAGGCACATGCCGCGCCACCCAGGCGGTGATGAGGAAAGGCAGGAGATAACCGAGCGACGCGGTCTCGCTGTCATAGGTCGCGGCCCATTCGGCATAAGCCTTGGCCAGGCCCTCCGGCGTGTCTGCCGAATACACCGAATCCAGCGCCGCATTGGCCTTGTCGAAATTCATGGGGTTGTTTTCTCCGCGATATCAAGCCGAAGGATCGTAGCGCGGACTTTGCCGGCCGCCTATTCCTGATGCTGCCTGCGCAACCGCTGCTCCAGCGCCCGCAATGCCAGTGACAGGCTGACCGTCAGGATGAGGTAGATATAGGCGACGATCGAATAGGTCTCGAAGAAGCGAAACGAGCCGGCGGCATAGACCTTGCCCATCTGGGTGATGTCGGCCACGCCAAGCACCGACACCAGCGAAGAATCCTTGACCATGGCGACGAAGTCGTTGCCGAGCGGCGGCAGGATCATGCGGATCGCCTGCGGGAAGACGATCAGCCGGAACCGCTGCACGCGCGACAGACCAAGCGCCTTGGCGGCCTCGATCTGGCCCTTCTCGACCGACTGGATGCCGGCGCGGAACACTTCCGAGATGAAAGCCGAATAGCCGATGGTCAACGCCATGATGGCGCGCCACAAGAGCGAGACGTCGCGCACCAGCAATTCGCCGATGAGGCCAGCGCTCTGCAGCGGCGCGGTCAGCGCATTCCAGGCCGCGACGAAGGCCGGCGCGCCGGCAAAGGCGATCCAGAACAACAGCACCAGGATCGGCACGCCGCGGATGATCTCGACATAGAAGCGCGCGATCTGGCGCAGCCACTGCGAGCCCGACAGCGCCATCAGCGCAATGCCGAGGCCGAGCGCGGAGGCGAACGCGAAGGCGACGGCGGTGACGAAGATGGTGATGAAGATGCCCTTGGCGACCGTGGCGAAGACCTGGGCATAGAGGTCGCTGGAGGCGATGGAGAGAGCGGCGGCCAATGCAAGCACAGCCGCGGCGGCCAGCCACCAGGGGAATTCGGGCTTGGCGGAGGATGATGCGGCGGCCATTAGGCGGTTTCGCCTGACAGGAAGTTCCGAAAGGGCGGTGCCCAGGCGCCCCTCTCTGGCCTGCCGGCCATCTCCCCCTCAAGGGGGGAGATTAGCAGCTTCGGCCCCGCCGCCCATTCTACGGCGTCTGAGATTGGCGAAGGTCGAGATGACATCCGATCTCCCCCCTTGAGGGGGAGATGCCCGGCAGGGCAGAGAGGGGGGCCTGGGCGCAATGTCAGCGCAATTTCCTGCAAGCCCACTGCGCGCAACAAAGACGAGCTCACTGCCCCATCTTGTAATCGAGGAACCACTTCTTGTTGAGCTTGTCGAACGTCCCGTCGGCCTTGAGCGAGGCAATCGCGGCGTTGACCGGCTTCACCAGCTCCGAGCCTTTCGGGAAGATGAAGCCGAAATCCTCGGTGCCGAGCGGTCCGCCGATCAGCTTCAGCTTGCCTTCGGAGGCATCGACATAGCCCTGGCCGGCGGTGCCGTCGGTGAGCACGACGTCGACGTCGCCCGTCTTCAGCGCCTGCACGGTCGCGCCGAAGGTCTCGAACAGTTTGATGCGCGGATTCTGCTCATTGCCGTCGAGCACGCTGTAGACGGCGGTGTAGAAAGGCGTGGTGCCCGGCTGCGCGCCGATCAGGCCATCCTTGAAGGCGCCGAAGCTCTTGGCGTCGGTGAAGCGGCTTTCGTCGCCGCGCACCAGCATGAACTGTTCAGAGCGCATATAGGGGTCGGAGAAATCGACCTTCTCCTTGCGGTCGTCCTTGATGGTGATGCCGGTCATGCCGATGTTGTACTGGTTGTCGGAAACCGCCTGGATCATCGCGTCCCAGGACGTGTTCTGGTACTCGACCTTGAAGTTCAGCCGCTTGGCGATCTCGTCCATCGCGTCATATTCCCAGCCGATCTGCTTGCCGGTCTTCTTGTCGATGAACTGCAGCGGCGGATAAGCGTTTTCGGTCACAACCACGACCTTCTTACCGGCGAGATCGGGCAGTGTGTCGGCCCAGGCAACGGCGGGCGCGAGAAGACAGGCCAGCAGGCCGGCCAGCAACAGTTTCGACTTGGTCATGATAAAAGCTCCAGGATGAAAAAGCCCTATTACAGAGCTTGGCCCCACATCAAAATCCGAGCGCGACTTTAGCCGTCCGCAGACGGCTTGCAAGCCGGTCCGGTGCTCGGCGCTATGCGAAAGCGGATTCCAATGCCTTCCGCCGATGCTGTCTTAGAACGCATCGCCATTGGTATTTATCGCGCGGCGGCAAACTAGGCATCTGAAAGACAGAAGGAAATCCGTCAAACGACGGTCAGGATGCTGACGCAACGTCACGCAGCTTGGCGACAAAGCCAGTTAAAGTCCGGTGCAGCGACTTAAGCTCCTCCGGCTCCAGCGGCATGCCGCAGGCGAGACCCGCCTGCACATCCTTCATGCTGGCGCGCAATGCCTCGCCCTTGGCGGTCGGCTCGACCAGCACCCGGCGCTCATCGGCGCTATCGCGCCGGCGCGTGACCAGTCCGCCGGCTTCCATGCGCTTGAGCAACGGCGTCAGCGTCGCCGAATCCAGCCCCAGCGCCTCGCCGAGCTCGCCGATCGTGCTCGGTGAACGCTGCCAGAGCGCCAGCATCACCAGATATTGCGGATAGGTGAGACCGAGCGGCTCGAGCAGCGGCCGATAGAGCTTGGTCATCAGGCCGCTCGCCGAATAAAGCGCGAAGCAGAGTTGCTGGTCGAGGCGCGGGACGGCAAAAGCCCCGGCGTCTTGCGGCGCCGGAACTTCCCTGGTTCTCGTTTCGATTTTTGTCGTCATGCAGCCTTTACCGAAAGCGCCACATCGACATTGCCCCTGATGGCGTTCGAATAGGGGCAGATCTTGTGCGCTTCCGATACAAGCGCTTCCGCTGCCGCCTGATCAAGGCCTTTCGTTTCGGCCGCCAGCGCGACGCCGAGCTTGAAACCCTCGCCGTTGGGCAGCAGGTTGACGGTGGAGGTCACCGCCGCATCCGCCAGCGCCAGCTTCTGCTTGCGCGCGACGAAGCGGATGGCGCTTTCGAAGCACGCGGCATAGCCGATCGCGAAAAGCTGCTCCGGATTGGTGGCGCCGCCCGGCCCGCCGAGCTCCTTCGGCATGGCGAGATCCACCTTGAGCAGACCGTCGCTGGTTTCGCCATGGCCGGCGCGGCCGCCGGTGACGTGAGCCTGTGCGGTGTAGAGTGCCATATCAAATCTCCAAATTATCTTGTACACGATTATTTAGTACACAAGGTAATTGGAGGTCAAGCCCCTCGCTGCTGTGTTTTTTCGCTATCTTGGGGACGGCGGAAATCCCAGACTTCGTCATCCTAGGGTGGAGCAGTCGCGAAGCGACGTCGCGGAAACCCTAGGATCCATGCCGTGGCGTTCGACACGCGCGCAGCGGTTCAGAATGAGAGTAGCGCTAACCAGCCGGTTCTGCACCGTAGCGGCGCTCAGAAGTCGCGGCATGGATCCTCGGGTCTGCGCCGCGTCGCTGCGCTCCTTGCTTCGCCCGTGGATGACGAAGCACTGATGTCACGGCTAATCGCCAAAGTATCCGCAAACACGAAGCGCCATGGTCGAATGCCTTGGCTGTTCGCCAAACGAAAAAAGGCGGCCGAAGCCGCCTTTTTAGAAATCATGCTTCTTGAAATCTTATTCGGCCGGGGTCGCTTCCGCGGCCTTGGCGGCCTCGTCGGCGGCCTTCTTCTCGGCGGCTTCCTTTGCGGCCGTCTCGGCGGCCAGCGCCTGCACGGCGGCGATCTTCTCGGCCTCGATGCGGGCCTTCTCGGCGTTCAGCGCGTCGCGCTCCTCATCGTTCAACTTGCGGGCGCGCACGCCGGTGTTTTCCGAAATACGGGCCGACTTGCCGCGACGGTCACGCAGGTAATAGAGCTTGGCGCGGCGCACCTTGCCGCGGCGCACGATCTCGACGCCCTCGACCATCGGCGAATAGACCGGGAAAACGCGCTCGACGCCTTCGCCGTAGGAAATCTTGCGGACGGTGAAATTCTCCTGGAAGCCGGAGCCGGCGCGGGCGATGACGACGCCTTCATAGGCCTGGACGCGGGTACGGGTGCCTTCGGTGACGCGCACCTGGACGCGCACGGTGTCGCCGGGCTGGAATTCGGGCAGCTTGCGCTTGGCTTCGATCTTGGCGGCCTGTTCGGCCTCGAGCTGACGGATGAGATCCATCTCAAAAATCCACTTCTTGTTCTTCCGACAGTCAGAGCGTCCTGCGCTCGCCTTGCAGTTCCTATGACCGCTCGGCTATGCCCTTTGTCGAAACATCGGGCAGGGACGACTACACCGCACTTGTTGACGGGTCCAGAAGATCGTTCTTCCGGTTCGGGCGGGCACATACAGCCATTTTGCCGCTTTGTCACGCCCTAATGCATGTCGCCCGGAAGTGTGAGCGGTTCTGGGGCGACGACATGCATCAAAAAGCATATTTTTGCGTTCGATGGCACCATGTTATTGGCGTCGTGCCGGGTTGCGCGAGGCCTATAAGCTTTCTAAGCCGGGAAAATGAGTTTTTTCGATGCTGTCCTGCTCTTTCTCTCGGGTTTCGTCTCCGGCGCGGTCAATGCCGTCGCCGGCGGTGGCACCTTCGTCACCTTCGGCGCTATGACGCTGGTCGGCGTGCCGCCGATCGTCGCCAACGCCACCTCCTCGGTGACGCAGTTTCCCGGCTACATCACCTCGACGCTGGCCTATCGCGACGACATCAAGCACTTCTGGCGTCAGGCGCTGCTGCTTTGCGTGATCTCCGCCTTCGGCGCGCTGGCCGGCTCTCTCATCCTGCTTGCGCTGTCCAACCCTTCCTTCCGCGCGCTGGTGCCGTGGCTGCTGATCGCCGCAACCGCGCTGTTCGCCGCCGGACCGTGGCTGAAACCGACGGCCGGACCGGAGCACCAGGCCTCGGTCGGTACGCTTGCCGGCTCGCTGGCGCAGTTCCTTACATCGGTCTATGGCGGTTTCTTCGGCGCCGGCATGGGCGTGATGATGCTGGCGACGCTCGGACTGACGCAGGCCGGCGACTATCACAAGCTCAATGCCTTGAAGAACATGCTGGCCGTGGTCATCGCGGCCATCGCCATCCTGGTCTTCGTCTCGGGCGGCGTCGTCGCCTGGCCGCAGGCGATCGTCATGATCCCCGGCGGCGCGCTGGGCGGCTACGCCGGCGTCTGGATCGCCAAACGCGTTCCGCAAGGCGTCGTGCGCGGCTTCGTGGTCGGCGTCGGCCTGTTTTTGGCTTTCTACTATTTCACCAAGGCCTGAACCCTATCCGTGCCCGGTGGCATTGCCGGCAAGGTCATCATGGAGTTCGCCAGCTCTCCGACGCGTCGTAGTGCCTGGCGATGGGCATCGTCCC
Organism: Mesorhizobium sp. RCC_202; assembly: GCF_041355295.1. NCBI lineage: Bacteria > Pseudomonadati > Pseudomonadota > Alphaproteobacteria > Hyphomicrobiales > Phyllobacteriaceae > Mesorhizobium > Mesorhizobium sp. RCC_202. Next base: position 228,151 of record NZ_JBFUPO010000007.1, on the reverse strand, counting down.
AACGCCCGCCGAGCCCGAGCCTGATGCAGTGACCGAAATAGCCGGTGGCGCTGAACATCTTTCCCGGCGCAATGACGATGTTTTCCGCCAGGCAAACCTTGAACAGCTCCAGCGAATCGATCGCCGGCGGCAGCTCGACCCACAGGATGAACCCACCCTGCGGATCGGTGAGACGCGTTCCAGCCGGGAAATGCCGCGCGATCAAGCCGCGAGCTTCGTCGACCCGCGTCGCGACCGTCGCGCGCAACTGGCGGTATCCGGCTTCGATGCCTAGCTGCGTCAGAAGGTCGGCCAGCGCCCGCTCCAGAAACGCCGTCTGGCTGCCGCTGGTCGATTCCTTGAGGCGCACCAGCTTCGCGCCCCAGCGCCCGGCTTCGACCCAGCCCAGCCGCAGGCCCGGCGCCACCGTCTTGGAGAATGAGCCGCACATCATGACGTGCCCGCTGCTGTCGAAGGCGCGCACGGCGCGGCGCTGGTCCTCCTGCTCGGCGAGATCGTTGTAGAGCACGTCCTCGACCAGCGGGATGCCGCGTTGCGCGACCATCAACGCCAGCCGCTGCCGGTCGGCGAGCGGGATACTCGATCCTATCGGATTGGAGAGCGTCGGCACGCAGAGCACGGCCTTGACCGGCTGGGTGTCGAAAGCGAGTTGCAGCGCGTCGAGCGAGAAGCCGGTGCGCGGATGCGTCGGAATCTCCAGCGCCCGCAAATGCAGGTTCTCGAGGATTTCCAGGAAGGCGAACAGCGTCGGCGATTCCAGCGCGACGATGTCGCCGGGTTTGGTCACCGCGCGCAGGCACAGCGTGATCGATTCCAGGCAGCTGTTGGTGACGATGATGTCCTGCGGGTCAAGCTGGCAGCCCATGCGCAGCGCATGGCGCGCGATCGCCCGGCGCAGGCTCTCGTCGCCATAGCCGGTCGTATAGCTGCACAGCGTTGCCCGGTGGCGCTGCACCGCGCGGCTGACGGCGCGCCGCACGCGTTCCTCCGAAAACAGGTCCGCGCTCGGACAGGCTGCGCCGAAGGAGATGTAGCCGGGATCGTGCGCCAGATGCATGACGCGGGCCGCAAGCGAGCTGACATCGACCGCCATGGAATCGGCCGGCGGGTTCGACGTCTCCGGTTCGGGCAGGTTGAGCGGTCGGCTGGCGACGAAATAGCCAGAGCGCGGCCGCGCCTCGATGAGATGGGCGTCTTCCAGCATGCGATAAGCCTGCAGCACCGTGCCGATCGACACCTCGCGGCTGCGCGCCAGTTCGCGCACCGAGGGAATGCGTTCGCCGCGCATCAGCGTTCCCGCCCGGATCGGCGCCGCGATCGACTGCGCCAGCTGCTGGTAAAGGATCTCGGCGGATTGACTATCCTGCATGTGCAATGCCTAGCGCAAAATCGACCGCGCCGACTGACACAGATGGCCGGCACTTCGCCTGGTACAGATGCCCGTTGGATCGCACTGTACCACATCAGATGCCAGCTGGCTGTGGCTGTGCGGGCAAGCAGCCGCTCTCTATCGTTCAGCCCATGACGACCGGCGCGAGCTGTCCTTCAGATGCCCGATTGAAATCAGCAAGGACTGCCGCCGCCACCAACGCCTTGATGGGAGAATAGAGCCATGTTTCCGATCGATATCTGGCTGGCCTATACGCTTGCGAGCGTTCTTATCGTGCTTGCGCCCGGACCCGACATCGTGCTGTCGATTGCACGTGGGCTTAGCCAGGGCCGCCTGGCGGCCTCGGTGTCGGGCTTGGGCGCCGGCACCGGCATCCTGTTCCATTCGCTCGCCGCCACCTTCGGCCTGGCGCTGCTGATCCAGACCTCCGCCGCCGCATTCCTGGTGCTGAAGATCGCTGGGGCGGCTTATCTCATCTGGCTGGGAGCCAAGGCGTTGTTCTCGCGCAATCTGGTCAGCTTTGCGCCGACGACGCGGCGGCCGCTTTCCGCCATCTATCTGGCCGGACTGATGTCGAACGTGCTCAATCCGAAGATCGGACTGTTCGTGCTTGCCTTCATCCCGCAATTCGTCAGCGCCGAGCGGGGCCCGGTCAACACGCAGATGCTGACCTACGGAGCCTGGCTCGCGCTCATCGCCGCCATCGGTCTTTCCGTGATCGGCAGCTTCGCCTCGGTGCTGAGCCGATGGCTGCTGCGTCGGCCGCGCGTGGTTGCCGGGATCAACATCGGCGCGGGTTTGACTTTCGTCTTGACGGGCATCTCCGCCGCCGCGATCGGACACCGCTGAACCAACCAGGAATTCGGCCAATGGAGACGGCGATGACCAGACACTATGCCGGTGGATGCGCTTGCGGCGCGATCCGTTACGAGACAAGCAGCGAGCCGATGGTCGAGAACCACTGCCAATGCCGCGACTGCCAGAAGCGCAGCGGCACCGGCCACGGCTCCTATCTGACTTTTGACAGGCGCGCTGAAATGACAATCACGGGCGAAGCGAAAACCTGGCGTGTGAGAGGCGACAGCGGCAATGAAAAGATCCACGCCTTCTGCCCGACCTGCGGCACACCGGTCTACCTGACCTTCGCCGCGATGCCGGAGCTGATCGCCATCCACGCCACCAGCCTCGACGAGCCCGGCCAGTTCAATCCGCAAATGGTGACCTACGGCATCCGCGGCCATGTCTGGGATAGGATGGACCCGACGCTGCCGAAATTCGAGCGAATGCCTGGATGATGCCGGCTGCAGCGAGATCCTAGCGGTCTTTTACCATCAAATCCGGTCTGCGCGCTTGCGTCAGCTTCCGTGCCTCGGCGCGCCGCCATTCGGCTACTTTCTTGTGGTTGCCGGAGATCAGCACGTCCGGGATCGGCCTGCCCTCGAACTCCTGCGGCCGCGTGTAATGCGGATGTTCGAGCAGGCCGTTCTCGAAGCTCTCTTCCTCGCCGGACACGGCATTGCCCATCACGCCGGGCAGCAGCCGCACCACCGCGTCGAGCAACACCAACGCCGCCGGCTCGCCGCCGGACAGGATGTAATCGCCGATCGAGACTTCCTCTAATCCCCGCGCGTCGATCACCCGCTGGTCGACGCCCTCGAAGCGCCCGCACAGGATGACGGCGCCCGGCCCGGCGGCGAGCTGGCGCACGCGGGCCTGGGTCAGCGGTTTTCCACGCGGGCTCATCAGCAGACGCGGACGCAAATCGCCTTCAGGCGAGGCATGGTCGATCGCCTTGGCCAGCACATCGGCGCGCATCACCATGCCGGCGCCGCCGCCGGCCGGCGTGTCGTCGACGGTGCGGTGCTTGTCGGTGGCGAAATCACGGATCTGGATCGCTTCCAGCGACCAGGTGCCGGCCTCCAGCGCCCGCCCGGCCAGCGACAGGCCGAGCGCGCCCGGAAACATCTCCGGATAGAGCGTCAGCACCGAAGCGGCAAAGCTCACCGGTTGCCTCCGGCATCCTTCGGCCCGCGCGGACGGCCTTTCGGGTCGAAATCTTCCTCGCGCGGCGCATCCCCATCTTCATCCTCGACCAGACCGGCCGACAGCGGATCGATGCGGACGAAGCCCTCAGTGATCGACACGTCCGGGACCGCTGCCTGCGTGAACGGGATCAGCACGCCTTTGCGGCCGCCAAGCGTGACATCCAGAATGTCGCCACCGCCGAAATTGTGCACCGCGACGACCTTGCCGACAGCACCCGTGTCGTCGCGGACTTCGAGGCCAACAAGGTCGGCATGGTAGAATTCGTCTTCCTCGCCATCGTCGGGCAGCATCGAACGGTCGACGAACAGTTCGGTGCCGGCGAGCGCCTCGGCCGCATTGCGATCGCCGACGCCCTTGAAGCGCACCACGACAACGCTGTTGGCGGGCCTTATGTCGATGATCTGGAAGGCGCGACCGTCCTTGGCGTAGAGCGGCCCGTAATCGGCGAGCGCCAGCGGATCGCCGGTGAAGGTCTTCACCCGCAATTCGCCCTTGATGCCGTGCGCGGCGCCGATCACGGCCATCTGTACGGGGTTCTGGGGCTTGGACATGGTGGCTTTTCCTTTGCCCTGCTCTAACGCCGCGCGACGGTCATTTCAATGATCGCGCTCTTCACCGCTTCCTAACCAGCCTGCCGGACAATGGCGCCATGCAGGAATTCCTCATCCCGGCGAAACCCGACCTCCAGGCGGCGCGCGAAGCCTGGTTGAAGATGCTGGCGCGCGAACGCCGGCTGTCGCCAGAAACAGTCGAAGCCTATGAGCGCGACACGCGCCAGTTCCTGCATTTTCTAACCGGGCATAATGGCGGCCCGCCCGGCATTGCCGACATTGCCGACCTGCGCCCGGCCGATCTGCGCGGCTTCCTCGCCGCCCGCCGCAATGGCGGCGCCGGCGCCCGCACCCTGGGACGGGGCCTGGCCGGCATCCGCTCACTGCTGCGCTTTCTCGAGCGACGGGGTCTCGCCACTGCGGCGGGTGCGGCGGCATTGCGCGCGCCGCGCCAGCCGAAATCGCTGCCGAAGCCGCTGACGGCGGCCGACGCCAGACAAGTCGTCGCCATGGAAGGTCAACTGGCCGAAGAGCCGTGGATCGCCGCCCGCAATGCCGCAGTGCTGACGCTGCTCTACGGCTCCGGCCTGCGCATTTCGGAAGCGCTTGGCCTGACCGGCGCCGATCTCGCGACCGAGGCCGACACTGTGCTGCGCATCACCGGCAAGGGCGGCAAGACAAGGCTGGTGCCGGTGCTGCCGGTGGCCCAGAAGGCGGTTGCCGAGTACCGCCGGCTCTGCCTCTACCATATCGATGCCAAAGGCCTGCTCTTCCGCGGCGCGCGTGGCGGCCCGCTCAACCCGGCCATTATCCAGCGCGAGATGGTCAGGCTGCGCTCGGCGCTCAACCTGCCGGAGACGGCGACGCCGCATGCCTTGCGCCATTCCTTCGCCACGCATCTGCTTGGCCGCGGCGGCGACCTGCGCACCATCCAGGAATTGCTCGGCCATGCCAGCCTGTCGACCACCCAGATCTACACCGGCGTCGACACGGCAAGGCTGCTTGAGATCTACGAGTCCGCCCACCCGAGGGCGTGATCACCAGCAGCGCCGCGCGGTTGGCGAAGCAGCCCCGCCTTCGTGATGGGCGTTTGCGCTAACCACTGGGCGATAGCGCTTGGGACAATTTCATTCTCCCAATTAACCGTTTTGCCGCTTTTTGATCCTAAGAAGCCCTCATGAAACGCGTCATCGCCATCGCCGACCGCGCGGCCCTCGTCTCGTTGCAGCTGCTCGCAGCACTCAACCTGCTGTTTTTCCTGTCGTTCGTCGCCGTCCTGCTGTTCGCCGTCCAGGCGCATGCCGAAGCCGTTTGCAGCGGCACCGATATGCTGGCGGCGCTGCAAAAGAGCGACCCCGCCGCCTTCAAGAAGGTCGAGGCGGAAGCCGCCGCCGTGCCGAACGGCAAGGGCTTGCTGTGGAAACTGGAGAAGCCCGGCGAAACGCCGTCTTACCTCTTCGGCACCATGCATATGACCGATACGCGCGTCACCACGCTGCCGCCGGCAGCCAAGCAGGCCTATGACGGCGCCGGCACCATCATCATCGAAACCACCGACATACTCGACAAGACCAAGATGATGGCGGCCCTGATGAAGGAGCCGGACCTGATGATGTTCACCGACAGCACAACGCTGTCGTCGCTGCTGTCGCCGCAAGACGTCGCGGTGATGGACAAGGGTCTCGACGCGCGCGGCATACCGCCGGCGACGGTCGCCAAGATGAAGCCATGGATTTTGTCGGCAATGCTGGCGCTGCCGGCATGCGAGCTGGCGCGCCAGACCGCTGGCGGGCGGGTGCTCGACGACAAACTCGCCACCGACGCGAAGGCCTCCGGCAAAACCGTCGAAGGGCTGGAGACAGCCGCCGACCAGCTGCGCGCCATGGCTTCGCTGCCGATCAGCTTTCACATGAAGGGCCTGGTCGAGACCTTGAAGCTTGGCGACAAGGTCAACGACGTCAACGAGACCATGATCATCCTCTACCAGCGCGGCGAGATCGGCATGATCGAGCCGCTGTTCAAGGCCGCCATTCCCGGAGAGGTCGACGACTACGCCGAATTCGACCAGACCATGATCGTCAGCCGCAACAAGGTGATGGCCGAGCATGCCGGGCCGATCCTTGCCAGGGGCAATGTCTTCATGGCGGTCGGCGCCATGCATCTGCCTGGACCCGAAGGCCTTGTCGAAGATTTTCGCAAGGCAGGGTATAGTGTTACCGCTGTCAACTGAGTCGCCTGGCGGCTGACGGGCTCGAAAACACCGGTTTTTCAGTGTTTTCTACCCGTCCGCGTGAAACCGATTACGGGATCAGCGCGTTGATGGCAGTTATTTTGATGCCTTTCATTCCAAGGAGGACACGTTTCATGGCGAACCCGAACGACCCCTTCACCACTCCGAGCACCCCGCCCCCATCAAGTGGCGGCGGCGGCAGCGGATGGCTGATCGCCCTAGTTGTCATTATCCTGGCCATTGTTGCGTATTATGTCTTTGGCAGAAGCGGCGGCGAGCATGCTCCGGCCCCCGCTGAGCCGCCGGCAGCCAGCACGCCGGCCCCGGCGCCCGCACCCGCGATGAAGCCCGCGGAACCGGCGCCAGCCCCTGCACCCGCGCCAGCTCCGGCGCCCGCTCCGGCCCCTGCACCCGCGCCGGCTCCAGCACCTGCCCCGGCCCCTGCGCCGGCTCAGTAATCGGGCAGCATTGAATAGCGAACGGCCCGCCTTTCGGCGGGCCGTTTTGTGTTTGGCGCTGTCCCGATGTCCAACTCAGCACGGGAGCCGTCACGCTTTTCCTGGAATTGCTCTAATTATTTGTTTTTACGCAATTCCGGACGGAAAACCGCACACACTTTTCCTGCTAGCCATTCGGCACGGAATTGGCCGGCCAGGGCAGCCGATGGCGCAGTTCTTCGACCAGCACCCGTTCATTCTCCGAGTAGTCGATCGGAACGACGACGAGATGCACGCCGCCGCCAGCAAAGGCCTGCTCAAGTGTCGGCTTGAGGTCGCCGATGGCGCTTACCCTGGTTCCCTTGGCGCCATAGGCTTCGGCATATTTGACGAAGTCGGGATTGCCGAAGGTCATGCCGAAATCGGGAAAATCGTCGACCGCCTGCTTCCAGCGGATCATCCCAAAGGCATGATCCTCGATGATCATAACGACGAGGTTGAGCTTCAGCCTGACGGCGGTTTCCAGTTCCTGGCTGTTCATCATGAAGCCGCCATCGCCGCAGACAGCCATGACGCGACGTTGCGGAAAGAGCATCGCCGCCATCATCGCCGACGGCAGGCCGGCGCCCATCGTGGCCAGCGCGTTGTCGAGCAGCAGCGTGTTGGCGACGCGGGTGCGGTAATTGCGCGCGAACCAGATTTTGTACATGCCATTGTCGAGCGCCAGGATGCCGTCGGCCGGCATCACCGCGCGTACGTCGTGAACCAGGCGTTGCGGCGTGAAACGATCCTCGGTGTCGCGCGCGGCGATGCGGCCCAATATCCCCTCGCGCAGCGGCAGCAATGCCTGCGCGTTGGGAATGTTGCCCTGCAGGCGGTCGGCCAGCAGCCTGAGCGATGCGCCGATATCGCCGATCACCTCGGTCTGCGGGAAATAGACCTGTTCGACATTGGCCGGCTGGTAACCGACATGGATGACCTGCGGCCCATCGGCGCCCATGATGAAAGGCGGCTTCTCGATCGTGTCGTGACCGATTGTGATGATGAGGTCGGCCCGCTCGATCGCCTCATGCACATAGTCGCGCTCGGAGAGTGCGGCCGTGCCCATATAGAGTTCGGTTCCGCCGGGCACCGTGCCCTTGCCCATCTGGGTGGTGAAATAGGGGATACCGGTCCGCAGCACGAATTGGGCGAGGTCCGAGGTCGAGCGCGGCCGCGATGCGGCGGCGCCCATCATCGCCAACGGACGTTTCGCCTCGATGATCATCCGGGCGGCGCGGTCGAGCGCGAACGGGCTGGCTGGCGCAAGTTCGACCGGATGCGGCGGGATCAGCGCCACCTCTTCGCATTCTTCCGCCGCAATGTCTTCCGGCAGTTCCAGATGCACCGGTCCCGGACGCTCCTCTGCGGCCACGCGGAACGCCTCTCGCACCACGGCCGGGATCATCCTGGGCGAAACGATCTGACGCGAGAGCTTGGTCAGGGGCTTCATCGCCGCGACGACGTCGACGATCTGGAAACGGGCCTGCCTGGACGACCTGATGCCCTTCTGCCCGGTGATCATGACCATCGGCATGGCGCCGAGCAGCGCGTAGGCCGCACCCGTCGTCAGGTTCAAGGCGCCGGGGCCAAGCGTGGTGATGCAGACACCGGGTCTGCCGGTGAGCCGGCCATGGGTGGCGGCCATGAACGCCGCCGCCTGTTCGTGGCGGGTCAGGATAAGCTCGATCGAGGAGTTGCGAATGGATTCGACGACGTCGAGGTTTTCCTCCCCCGGTATGCCGAAGATACGATCCACGCCCTCATTCTCGAGGGCGGCGACAAGCAGATCAGAACCTTTGGACACGAGATATCTCCTAAGCGAACGGTGCCAACCGGGCCCACCGAACGCTGATGCGCTTGTTGCGCTAGATATGGATCGGCTTGAAGAACGTCGCCAGCGCCGCTTCTTTTACCGCTTCCGACATCGTCGGATGCGCATGGGTGGTGCGGGCTAAATCTTCCGACGAGCCGCCGAACTCCATCAGCACCGCCGCCTCATGGATCATCTCGCCGGCGCCGTAGCCGACGATGTGGACGCCGAGCACGCGGTCGCTGGCCTTGTCGGCCAGGATCTTCACGAAACCGTCGGTGTGCAGCATGGCGCGCGCGCGGCCATTGGCGCTGAACGGGAACTTGCCGACCTTGTAGTCGATGCCGGCCTTCTTCAGCTCCTCCTCGGTCTTGCCGACCGACGCGATCTCCGGGCTGGTGTAGACGACGCTCGGGATGACCTCGTAGTTCACATGGCCAGCCTGGCCGGCGATGGTTTCGGCGACCGCGACACCTTCATCCTCGGCCTTGTGCGCCAGCATCGGCCCGGCGATGACGTCGCCGATGGCATAGATACCCGGCACGTTGGTCCGCAGATGCCCGTCGGTCTTGACCCGGCCGCGCTCGTCGATCTCGACACCGGCGTCCTTCAGCCCAAGGCTGTCGGCATAGGGGCGGCGTCCGGTGGCGACCAGCACCACATCGGCCTCGATGGTCTCGGCGGCACCGCCCTTGACCGGCTCGAAGGTGACGGTGGCGCCCTTCTTGGCCTTGGCGACGCCGGTGACCTTGGCGCCGAGCTTGAACTCGAAGCCTTGCTTGGAGAGCAGCCGCTGGAACTGTTTCGACACCTCGCCATCCATGCCGCCGAGGATGATGTCGAGGAACTCAACGACCGTGACCTTGGCGCCGAGCCGGGCCCAGACCGAGCCGAGCTCCAGGCCGATGACGCCGCCGCCGACGACCACGAGACGCTCCGGCACCTTGGCCAGCGACAGCGCGCCGGTGGACGACACGATCACCTTCTCGTCGAATTCGACCTTGACGCCCGGAATGCCGGCAACGTCGGAGCCGGTGGCGATGACGATGTTCTTGGTCTCGATCTCCTCGACCTTGCCGTCTTCGCCGGTCACCGAAACCTTGCCGGCGCCGACCACCTTGCCGGTGCCGCGGAAGCTATCGATCTTGTTCTTCTTGAACAGGAAGGCGACGCCGTTGACGTTGGACGCCACCGTCGTGTCCTTATGCGTCATCATCTTCTTCAGGTTCAGCTTCGGCGCCGGGATCTCGACGCCCAGCGTATCGAAGGCATGGCCGGCCTCGGCGAACATCTCGGAGGCATAAAGCAGCGCCTTGGAAGGAATGCAGCCGATGTTGAGGCAGGTGCCGCCGAAAGTGGCGTTCTTCTCGACCACCGCCGTCTTCAGGCCGAGCTGCGCCGCCTTGATGGCGCAGACATAGCCGCCCGGTCCCGATCCGATGATAACGACGTCATAAGCCATAATAGAATCCTTTTATCCGGTATCCGGCCTCAGCGGCCGCCGCTCACATTCAGGATCGCGCCTGTTATATAGGAGGCCGCATCCGACAGAAGATAGAGAACCGCGCTCGCGACTTCATCGGCCGTGCCGGCGCGCTTCAACGGCAGCATGTCCTGCATCCGCGCCACACGATCGGGCTGGCCGCCGGAGGCGTGGATCTCGGTTTCGGTGATGCCGGGACTGACCGCGTTGACGCGGATGCCTTCGAGCGCCACCTCGCGCGCCAGCCCGATGGTCATGGTGTCGATCGCACCCTTCGAGGCGGCGTAATCGACATATTCACCGGGCGAGCCCAGCCGTGAGGCGGCGGACGACAGATTGACGATCGCGCCGCCCTTGCCGCCATGCCGTGTCGACATGCGCCTCACCGCTTCGCCTGCGCACAGGAACGAGCCGGTGACGTTGATCCGCATCATGCGCTCCAGCCGCTCGACGCTCATCTCGTCGACCCGCGCCTTGACGTCGACGATGCCGGCATTGTTGACGAAAGCGTCGAGGCGGCCGAACGTCCGGTCGACAGCTTCGAACATCGCCACCACTTCGGCCTCGTGGCCGACATCGCCTTTCACCGAAAAAGCGTCGCCGCCATCGGCCTTGAGCTCGGCGACCAGCGCCTCGGCAGCCGCCTGGTTGGAGACGTAGTTGATGGCCACACGATAGCCGGCCCGGTTCGCCTGCCGGCAGATGGCGGCGCCGATGCCCCGGCTGCCGCCGGTGACCAGCAGCGTTTTTTTCTCCGTACTCATTCCTGGCAGCCTTTCAGCACGAAGATATCCCACGGCACTTTGGTGAAGCCGCCCGCACCCTGCGCGGTCGACCTCTCAAGCGCCGGCCCGAGATCCGGGAAGATCAGGTTTTTGGGCGCCTCGACGCCTTCCGCCGGCAGCAGCCCGGCAACACCCTTGTCATCGGCGCTGTAGATGACGCCTTCCCAAAGCGTGCAGGCGGCAAGCTCGTCGCCGGTGACGTCGCCCGTCGGGCATTTGTACATCAGCGAGCCGTGCGGCCGTCCGGCCGAGCCTTCGGTCCACATGGCGATGCCGTCGAGCACGACATTGTTGTCGAGGATCATGCGGAACGTGTTGGTGACCGTCGCCGAGGTGCCGGTCGGCGTGAAATCGATCTCCGCCCCGCTCCGCGTCTCGCCATAGACGGCAAGCTGGATCGGGCAAGCGGCCTGCGCGGCGGAATTCGTCGCCAGCAAAGCCAGCGATCCAGCCACAAGTCCGATCGTCGGCGAGCTGATCTTAGTCATCAGTTTGCCTGACCGCCCTCTCGACCATCGGCGTTGTCGAGCACGCCGAAGTCAGTCATCAGGACAAGCGGCTCGCCCGTCGCGTCGAGTCCCCAGAAGGTTGGGTATAGCCCGTCGCCCCAGCCGCTCCAGAACATGGCGATGTTGACCGGATTGCCGGCGGCCGGATGATGCATGACAAACCTGTCCTGGTTGGGCGCGAACTCGGCCGCCAAGACATCGTCATAGTAATTCTGGTCCGGCTTGAGTTTGTCTTGAGCGGCCGACATCAAGCCCATCGCTGTCTTGTCCATGAAGGACCCCAGACCCGCATCGACGGGGTAGCCGAAAATCTCGTTTCCATTCAGTGCCGAAACGTCCTGTCCAGGCAATGTGGCGAGCTCCCAACGCACTGGCACGCCGGGGCGGAAGCGAAGGAAGGCCGCCGCTACGCGACCCTGTGCCTCGAACAGCGTAACGGCGTAATGCCCGGGCTTTACCCTACGGCTCAGTGCTGGCCAGTCGTCGCCTGTGATCAGCGGATCGCAGGCAATGATCTCACCCGTCGGCAGTTCAAGATCGCCGATCGGTGTGACGATAATCTTGCGCTCTGCCAGTTGCGCATCGGTGAGCGCGAAGATGCCGAAATTGCTGCTGGCCGTCGCTGCATCCCATTCGGCCGCGAGGGCCAGCGACGGGATGGCGGTGGACAGGCCGACCGCAACGATGCTTCGATGGAAAACTCGTCGCCGGATGCTTCGCGCCACCCTGCCCAACGCGAACCCCAACTCTTCCAGCAAGTCGCTCACGGCGCGACTAGCCCGATCACAAATCGAGCACAAGTCGTTCCGGATCCTCCAGGCTGTCCTTGACGCGCACCAGGAAGGTCACCGCTTCCTTGCCGTCGACGATGCGGTGATCGTAGGAGAGCGCCAGATACATCATCGGCCGGATGACGATCTGGCCGCCGACCACGACGGGCCGGTCCTGGATCTTGTGCATGCCGAGAATGCCGGACTGCGGCGCGTTGAGGATCGGCGTCGACATCAGCGAGCCGTAGACGCCGCCGTTGGAAATGGTGAACGTGCCGCCTTGCATGTCGGCGACCGACAGCTTGCCGTCGCGCGCGGCAATGCCCAGACGGCCGATCTCCTTCTCGATCTCGGCGATCGACATCTGGTCGGCATCGCGCACTACCGGTACCACCAGGCCCTTTTCGGTGCCGACGGCGACGCCGATATGGGCATAGTTCTTGAAGATGATGTCGGTGGCGTCGATCTCGGCGTTGACCGAGGGGATTTCCTTCAGTGCGTGCGTTACGGCCTTGGTGAAGAAGCCCATGAAGCCGAGCTTCACACCATGCTTCTTCTCGAACACGTCCTTGTACTTGGACCGCAGCGCCATCACCGCGCTCATGTCCACCTCGTTGAAGGTGGTGAGCATGGCGGCGGTCGACTGCGCTTCCTTCAGCCGGCGCGCAATCGTCTGGCGCAGCTTGGTCATGCGCACGCGCTCTTCGCGCGATGCGTCGTCGCCGGACGACGGCGCACGAGCCACGACAGGCGCCGGAGCTGCCTTCGGTGTCTCGGCCGGCTGCGAGGGCGCCCCCCTGGCGATGGCGTCGAGCACGTCGCCCTTAAGCACCTGGCCGCGCTTGCCCGTGCCGGAAACCTGGTCGACCGCAAGATTGTTTTCGGCGATCAGCTTCGCCGCCGCCGGCGCCGGCGGCATGGTGCGAGGCTCGATCGGGCCGGCGTCGCCGGCGATCTTGGCGGTTTCAGCTGCGGCCTGCTTGGTGGTGTGCGCGGCGTCCGGGCTGGATGCCTGCGCGACGGCTTGCGGCTTGGTTGCCGGAGCCGCGTTTGCCCCACCCGCCGAAATCGAGCCGAGCAGCGCGCCGACGGCCACCGTCTCGCCTTCCTTGACGGCGATCTCGGCCAGCGTCCCGGCGCCCTGCGCCGGCACCTCGACCGTCACCTTGTCGGTTTCGAGCTCGACCAGCGGCTCGTCGGCGGCGATCGCGTCGCCGACCTTCTTGAACCACTTGCCGACGGTCGCTTCGGTGACGGATTCGCCCAGAGTGGGGACGCGGATTTCGGTAGCCATTGTGCCTGTCCGTTCTCTTCTCTTCTTGAGGTCTGTTCGTCCGGTCTTGTTATTCGCCCAAAGCGTCGTCGAGCAACGCGGCGAGCTGGCTGAGATGCTTCGACATCAAGCCCGTCGCCGGCGAGGCCGAGGCCGGCCGTCCCGTGTAGCGCACCCGCTGATGCTTGGCGTCGATATGCGCCAGCACCCATTCCAGATACGGGTCGATGAACGACCAGGCGCCCATGTTCTTGGGCTCCTCCTGGCACCACACCATCTCGGCATTGCGGAAGCGTGACAATTCGGTGATCAGCGCCTTGGCCGGGAACGGATAGAGCTGCTCGACGCGCAACAGATAGATGTCGTTGATGCCGCGCTTCTCGCGTTCCTCATAGAGGTCGTAATAGACTTTGCCCGAGCACAGCACGACGCGGCGGATCTTGGAATCCTTCACCAGCTTGATCGCCTGGTTGGGCAACAGCTGCCCGTCGTCCCACAAAAGCCGGTGGAACGAGCTCTCGCCCGACATTTCCGGCAGCGTCGACACCGCCCGCTTGTGGCGCAGCAGCGACTTCGGCGTCATCAGGATCAGCGGCTTGCGGAAGTCGCGCTTCAACTGCCGGCGCAGGATGTGGAAATAGTTAGCCGGCGTGGTGACGTTGGCGACCTGCATGTTGTCCTCCGCGCAGAGCTGCAGGAAGCGCTCGAGGCGGGCCGAGGAATGTTCCGGCCCCTGTCCCTCATAGCCATGCGGCAAGAGACACACGAGGCCCGACATTCTGAGCCACTTGCGCTCGCCCGACGAGATGAACTGGTCGAACACCACCTGGGCGCCATTGGCGAAATCGCCGAATTGCGCTTCCCACAAGGTCAGCGCCTTCGGCTCCGCCAGGCTGTAACCGTATTCGAAACCGAGCACCGCCTCTTCCGACAGCATCGAGTTGATGACTTCATAGCCGGCTTGCGCCGCCGAAAGATTGTTGAGCGGGATGTAGCGCGTCTCGTCGTTCTGGTCGTAGAGCACCGAATGGCGCTGCGAGAAGGTGCCGCGCTCGGAATCCTGGCCCGACAGCCGGATCGGATTGCCGTCGAGCAGGATCGCGCCGAAAGCCAGCGCCTCGGCCGTCGACCAATCGATGCCTTCGCCGGAGTCGATCGCCTGGCGACGGTTCTCGAGAAAGCGCAGGATCGTCTTGTGCGCCTCGAAATCCTTCGGCACCTCGGTCAGCTTCTTGCCGATTTCCTTCAGCGTGCGCGCCGGCACGGCGGTCTTGCCGCGCCGCTGTTCGTCCTGGTTGTCGGCGGTGCGCAGGCCTGACCACGCGCCGTCCAGCCAGTCGGCCTTGTTCGGCTTGTAGTGCTGGCCGACTTCCCACTCGGCTTCCAGATGCGCGCGCCAGTCGGCCCGCATCGTGTCGACCTCGGCCTGGGTGAAGTGGCCTTCGGCGATCAGGCGGTCGGCATAGACCTGCACGACGGTCTTGTGGGTGCGGATGTTGCGATACATGATCGGCTGGGTGAAGGACGGCTCGTCGCCTTCATTGTGGCCGAAGCGGCGGTAGCAGAACATGTCCACCACCACCGGCTTGTGGAACTTCATGCGGAATTCGGTCGCCACCTTGGCGGCATGCACCACCGCTTCCGGATCGTCACCGTTCACATGGAAGATCGGCGCCTCGATCATCTTGGCCACATCCGACGGATAGGGCGAAGAGCGCGAGAAGCGCGGATTGGTGGTGAAGCCGATCTGGTTGTTGATGATGAAATGCAGCGTGCCGGCGACGCGGTGGCCGCGCAGGCCGGAGAGCCCGAGGATCTCGGCGATCACGCCCTGGCCGGCAAACGCCGCATCGCCATGCAGCAACAGCGGCATCACCTTGGCGCGCTCCGACAGCGGCACGACCTCGCCACGCTCGCGGCCGGAGAGCTGGTCCTGCTTGGCGCGCGCCTTGCCCATCACCACCGGATCGACGATTTCCAGATGCGAGGGGTTGGCGGTCAGCGACAGATGCACCTTGTTGCCGTCGAACTCGCGGTCCGACGAGGCACCGAGATGGTATTTCACGTCGCCCGAGCCTTCGACCTCGTCGGGCGCGGCCGAACCGCCCTTGAACTCGTGGAAGATGGCACGGTGCGGCTTGGCCATGACCTGGGAGAGCACGTTCAGCCGCCCGCGATGGGCCATGCCGAGCACGATCTCCTTGAGGCCGAGCTGGCCGCCGCGCTTGACGATCTGCTCCAGCGCCGGGATCAGCGACTCGCTGCCGTCGAGACCGAAGCGCTTGGTGCCCTTGTATTTGACGTCGATGAACTGCTCGAAGCCCTCGGCCTCGACCAACTTCTGCATGATCGCCTTCTTGCCGGTGGCGGTGAAGGTGATCTCCTTGTCGGCGCCTTCGATGCGGGCCTGGATCCAGGCCTTCTCTTCCGGATCGGAGATGTGCATGAACTCGACGCCGAGCGTCGAGCAATAGGTGCGGGTGAGGATCTCCAGCATCTGCCGGATGGTGCCGAATTCGAGCCCCAGCACATTGTCGAGGAAGATCGGCCGGTCGTAGTCGGCGGCGGTGAAGCCGTAATTCTCCGGCGACAACTCGTTATAGTCCTCGAGCGGCTTGGCGATGCCGAGCGGGTCGAGATTGGCATGCAGATGGCCGCGCATGCGGTAGGCGCGGATCATCATGATGGCGCGCACCGAATCGCGCGTCGCCTGGTGCACGTCGGCATCCGAAAGCACCGCGCCGTTGACGACCGCCTTTTCCTTGACCTTCTTTTCAATCGTCTTCTCGACCAGGCCCCAATTGCCATCGAGCGCCGAGACCAGCTCGCCATTGGCCTGCAGCGGCCAGGACGGCTTTGCCCAGGAAGCGCCCTTGGCGTTCTTGCGGACGTCGCCCGCATCGTCCTTCAGCGCCGCGAAGAAATCCTGCCACTCGGGGTCGACCGAGGCCGGATCGTCTTCATAGGCGGCATAGAGCGCGTCGATGTAATCGGCGTTGCCGCCATAAAGGAATGAAGTAAGCGAGAATTGGTCGTTGGCCTGATCTTGTCGTGCCATTTTTTGTCTGCGGAGCCTGGCTCCGTCTCCTTTCGGGGGAATAGCGAGTAGTCATTAGTGAGTAGAAAAACGGCACTCACCACTCAGCTGCTGCTCACCTGTTGTCCCTTTTTCACTACTGACTACTTACCACTCACTACTGCCTAACCCTTGATCGCCTCGACCAGCGTCGTGCCGAGACGCGCCGGCGAGGGCGATACCTTGATGCCGGCCGATTCCATGGCCGCGATCTTGTCTTCCGCGCCGCCCTTGCCGCCCGAGATGACCGCGCCCGCATGGCCCATGGTGCGACCGGCCGGGGCGGTGCGCCCGGCGATGAAGCCCGCCATCGGTTTCTTGCGGCCGCGCTTGGCTTCGTCCTTGAGGAACTGCGCGGCGTCTTCCTCGGCCGAACCGCCGATCTCGCCGATCATGATGATCGACTTGGTCTCGTCGTCGGCAAGGAACATCTCGAGCACGTCGATGAACTCGGTGCCCTTGACCGGATCGCCGCCAATGCCCACCGCCGTGGTCTGGCCGAGGCCGACATTGGTGGTCTGGAAGACTGCCTCATAGGTAAGTGTTCCCGAGCGCGAAACAACGCCGACCGAGCCCTTGCGGAAGATGTTTCCGGGCATGATGCCGATCTTGCATTCGTCGGGCGTCAGCACGCCCGGGCAGTTCGGTCCGATCAGCCGCGAGGTCGAGCGGTCGAGCCGCGCCTTGACCTTGACCATGTCCATCACCGGGATGCCTTCGGTGATGCAGACGATGAGCGGGATCTCGGCCTCGATGGCCTCGAGGATCGCCTCGCCGGCGCCTGCCGGCGGCACATAGATGACCGAGGCATTGGCGCCGGTTTTTGCCTTGCCTTCGGCGACGGTGGCGAAAATCGGCAGGCTCTCGCCTTTCGAGCCGATCCAGGTCTCGCCACCCTTTTTCGGATGGATGCCGCCCACCATCTTGGTGCCGTGATAGGCCAGCGCCTGTTCAGTGTGGAACGTGCCGGTCTTGCCGGTCAGACCCTGCACCAGCACCTTGGTATTCCTGTCAATGAGAATGGACATGGGTAGAAACGCCCCTGACTTCAGCGATTAGAGAAAAGGATTGATGGCCCGGACCGAGCCATAGATCTGGTTGTGATTGAGATCCTCGGTGTAGAAAATCGGCGCGCCGAGATATTCCGCCGCGGCGAGAAGCGCGGCGTCGTAGTAGTGAATGCCGTAACGCCGCGCGAACTCCAATCCTGCGCGGACATAGCCTTCGTCGACAGGTGCCAATGGGCAGGTTCCGAGGAACGCCAGCCATTGGTCGAGTAGGTCATCGCCAACGAGAGACTTCCTTCGCGCGACGGCGACGAATTCAGCCAAAGTCTGTCCTGACACGCCAAAGACGGTTCGCGAGATAAGCTCTTCGGCGATCGGTGCGCGTCGCGGATCACGATTCTTCTCCGAAGCCGCGTAGATCAGGACGTTCGTGTCGAGAAAGCAGTCGATCTTCCCGGTCGGCATAGGCGTCCCTTCGATCCCACTTATAGGGGGTGTCGGCGCTGTTGCTTCGTTTCGCCGCTTCGTCCATCAGCCGCTTCATTCCAGCCTTCGCCCAGGCAATCCGGTCTTCCTGCTCGACCTCATGCGCGAGCAGTGACCGGATAAGGGCGTTAAGCGTCGTCTGGCGACGCCCGGCAAGACCGCGCGCCTTTTCGAGCAGAGCCTCGTCTATAGCCAAGGTGACGTTCTTCATCGTCCGTCTCCACATAAATACACACGCATAATATGTGTGATTATGTGTAATTCTTCAACCGCTTTGCTCGCCATCTCCATCGGTCAGCCTTCCTTTGCGGAAGGCGAGACGCGCCGATAGATGCCGCTCACCATGTCTTGCCAGACATCGCTGCCGGCCGGCTTGAACTGAAGTTTCATGCGGTAGGCGTCGGCGTCTTCAAAAACAAAGGTTACGCGGGCAGTACCGCGCGGCGACGACCGCTCCAGAACCAGCTCGCTGCCGTTCCACGCGCCCGTGGCCGGCGAAGCCGGCACGAAACCCATCGAATCGAACTGATGCATGGTCGTGGCGCCGTTCTGCTGGTCGAAGCCGAACACATTGTGCGCGCCGAACGAGATGGTGCCGTCGCGGCGCTGGCGATAGCGCTGCATCACGAACAGGCCGCCGAACTGCGCTTCCGCCACCACTTCCGCGGTCGCCGGGCCGGCATCGGTCCATTGCGTGGCCGCAACCTCTTCCTCGCCGCGCCAGGCGCCGACCAGCGCCTGCAGGCGCTGGTGACCGTCCGAGAGCGAGGAGAAAGACGCCGCGTTCATGGGTCAGAGCCGCTTCAGGTCGGAAACGGTGAGGTCACTTTTGGCATTACCGGTGTTCAAGGTCGTCGCCGGCTCGAACATCAGCACCACGGGCTCCGGGGTCAGCGAGCGCGGACGGTGCTCGACGCCGCGCGGCACGACGATGAAATCGCCCTCGCCGAGCTCGACCGGCCCGTCGCGGAAATCGATGGCGATGCGCCCGCGCAGGACGAGGAAGGCCTCGTCCTCATTGTCATGCGCGTGCCAGTCGAACACCTCGCCGAACTTGGCGACCTTGGCCTGGGCGTCATTGACGTCGCCGGCGATATGCGGATCGAAGACCTTTTTGATCTTTTGGTCCGCCGCCTCGACGAGGTTTATTTTGCGCGGAGGCATCCGCTCAGCCCT
The DNA here is from genome assembly GCF_041355295.1 of Mesorhizobium sp. RCC_202. Taxonomy (NCBI): domain Bacteria; kingdom Pseudomonadati; phylum Pseudomonadota; class Alphaproteobacteria; order Hyphomicrobiales; family Phyllobacteriaceae; genus Mesorhizobium; species Mesorhizobium sp. RCC_202. The sequence continues at coordinate 209,080 of NZ_JBFUPO010000007.1, read as the reverse complement.
TGACCGCCTTGACGATCTTCTTGGCCGCGTCATCAAGATCGTCGGCCGACACGACATTCAAGCCGCTGTCGTTGATGATCTTCTTGCCGAGTTCGGCATTGGTGCCTTCGAGGCGCACCACCAGCGGCACCTTCAGCCCGACTTCCTTGACCGCGGCGATCACGCCCTCGGCGATGATGTCGCATTTCATGATGCCGCCGAAGATATTGATCAGGATACCTTTGACCGCCGGATCCCTGGTGATGATCTTAAAGGCCGCCGTGACCTTTTCCTTCGACGCACCGCCGCCGACATCGAGGAAGTTAGCCGGCTCGGCGCCATAGAGCTTGATGATGTCCATCGTCGCCATGGCGAGGCCGGCGCCGTTGACCATACAGCCGATATTGCCGTCGAGCGCGACATAGGCGAGGTCGTATTTCGACGCCTCGATTTCCTTCTCGTCCTCTTCCGTGGTGTCGCGCAGCTCGACCACGTCCGGGTGACGGAACAGCGCGTTGTTGTCGAACGACACTTTCGCGTCGAGCACGCGCAAATGGCCGTCCTTCATGACGATCAGCGGGTTGACCTCGAGCAGGCTCATGTCCTTCTCGACGAACGCCTTGTAGAGGATCGGGAACAGCGTGCCGCCGTCTTTCGCCGCGTCGCCGTCGAGCTTCAGCGCGGCGTTGATCTTCTTGACGTCGTCGGCGCTCACGCCCTTTTTCGGGTCGATGGCGACGGTGATGATCTTTTCCGGCGTGTCGTGGGCGACGCCCTCGATGTCCATGCCGCCCTCGGTCGAGACGACGAAAGCGATGCGGCCGACCGAGCGATCGACCAGGATCGACAGGTAAAGCTCGCGGGCGATGTCGGCGCCGTCCTCGATATAGAGCCGGTTGACCTGCTTGCCGGCAGGTCCCGTCTGCTTGGTGACCAGCGTGTGGCCAAGCATCTCATTGGCGTTGGCGACGACTTCGGCCACCGACTTCGCCAGCCGCACACCGCCCTTGGCGTCGGGGCCGAGCTCCTTGAATTTGCCCTTGCCGCGGCCGCCGGCATGGATCTGGCTCTTCACCACGTAAAGCGGGCCGGGCAAAGCCTTGGCGGCGGCTTCGGCCTCGCCGGCCTTGAACACCGGAACGCCGCTTGCCACCGGCGCGCCGAACGACTTCAGCAGCGCCTTGGCCTGATACTCATGGATGTTCATGCGCTTGGTCTCCGAGGACGGTTACTTGCCGGCGAGATTACTTGCCGGCCAGATTACTTGCTGGCGAGATGTGGGGCGATCTTGGTGCAGGCTTCGGTGAGGCCCTGAACGGCGGCCACCGAGCTATCGAACATCTTCTGCTCGGCCTTCGACAGGTCGATCTCGATGACGCGCTCGACACCGCCGGCGCCGATCACCACCGGAACGCCGACATAGGTGCCCTTGACGCCATACTGCCCCGACAGGTGCGCAGCACATGGGAGCACGCGCTTCTTGTCCTTCAGATAGGCTTCCGCCATCGAGATCGCCGAAGCGGCCGGCGCGTAATAGGCCGACCCGGTCTTCAACAGGCCGACAATCTCGGCGCCGCCGTCGCGGGTGCGCTGCACGATCTGGTCGAGCTTCTCCTTCGAGGTCCAACCCATCTTGACGAGGTCGGGCAGCGGAATGCCGGCCACCGTCGAATAGCGGATCATCGGCACCATCGAATCGCCGTGGCCGCCGAGCACGAAAGCGGTGACGTCCTCAACCGAAACCTTGAACTCCTCGGCCAGGAAATAGCGGAAACGCGAGGAATCGAGCACGCCCGCCATGCCGACGACATGGCTGCTCGGCAGGCCGGAAAACTTCTGCAGCGCCCAGACCATGGCGTCGAGCGGGTTGGTGATGCAGATGACGAAGGCTTTCGGCGCGTACTTCTTGAGGCCGGCGCCGACCTGTTCCATGACCTTGAGGTTGATGCCCAGAAGATCGTCGCGGCTCATGCCGGGCTTGCGCGGCACGCCGGCGGTGACGATGCACACATCCGCGCCCTCGATGCCGGCATAGTCATTGACGCCGGTCAGCCTGGAGTCGAACCCGTCAACGGGGGAAGACTGCGCGATGTCGAGACCCTTGCCCTGCGGAATGCCCTCGGCGATATCGAACAGCACCACGTCGCCGAGATCCTTGAGGCCGATCATATGGGCGAGGGTGCCGCCGATCATGCCCGAGCCGATGAGCGCTATCTTGTTGCGTGCCATGTGAGGATGTTTTCCCTTTGTCTGTGACGATGCCCGAAATCTGCGGGCTGGATGACGGGGCCGGGGAGGCCTAAAAAGGATGCGGGAAACCGCAAAATTTCGCCGCACGCAATAGCTCCGCCTGCCGAAAAATTCAAACGATTATTTTGAGCCCAGCATTTTCAATCGGTTAGATGCTTTGGGATTTACGTAAACGTCAAAGTTTGTGAGCCGACTGAGGAGAATTTACACAATGAACGTCGAAATCAGAAGGCTTCATCCCGGCAATGACGCCCTTGTGATGCAAGTGGCGGAAGAGGTGTTCGACGAGCCGGTCTGGCCGGACCGTCTCACCGCCTATCTCGCCTCGCCCGGCCATTTCATGATCGTTGCGATCTGTGACGATATCGTGATCGGCCAGTGCGCGGCCGTGATCCACCGCCATCCCGACAAGGTGACAGAGCTCTACATCGATGAGGTCGGCGTGGCCCCAGCCTATCGTCGGCAAGGCATCGCGCGAAAAATGCTCGACGCCATGTTCACGATCGGCCGCGAGCATGGCTGTGGCGAAGCCTGGGTCGGCACCGAGCCCGACAACAAACCGGCACGCACGCTTTATGAGACCAGCGGCGAGCCGCACGGGCCGGCGGAAACCTTCGTGATGTATGTCTATGATCTGTCGAGACCGGCGGCTCTCTGAAGACGCGGGCTGCCCTCAGCCCGGCGCGGCCAGGGCTTTTTCAATCTGCGGCAGCAGCTGATCGCGCGCCGAGTCCGGCGTCAGCGGCCCGACATGCTTGTAGACGATCTTGCCGTCCTTGCCGATGACGAAGGTTTCCGGCACGCCATAAACACCCCAATCGATCGCCGTGCGTCCGGCAGGGTCGACCCCGATCGCCTGGTACGGATTGCCGAGATCGCCGAGAAAGCGGCGCGCGTTCTCCGGCTGATCCTTATAGTTCAATGCCGCCATGCTGAAGCGTTTGTCCTGCGACAGGCCAAGCAGCACCGGATGCTCTTCGCGGCACGGCGCGCACCAGGAGGCGAAAACATTGACCAGCGTCACCTTGCCGGCGAAGTTTTTGGAATCGAGCCCCGGTAGATTGGCGCCGTCGAGTGGCGGCAAACTGGTTTGCGGCGCCGGCAGGCCGATCAGGGCCGAGGGGATTTCGGCGGCGTCGCGGCCGGACAAAAGCTGCGACAGAAACAGACCGGCCAGCCCCAGGAACACCAGCAGCGGCAAAAGCACGAACAGGCGGCGTCGCGGCGCCGGCGCTTCGGTCTCGCTGCTCATGGCTTTGCCGCTCCAGCCTTGTCGGAACGCCGCCGCACGCCGGCGGCCTCCAGCGCCGCGAGCTCACGCTTGCGCGCTCGCTGGTCGAGCAGGATCCAGCCGATCAGCCCGGCCAGCACGATGGCCGTGATGGCATAGGCGGCGGTGACGAAGACGGCGTGTGCGCTCATCCCTGTCGCTCCCTGACAATATCTTCCAGACCTGCCATCCGCTCGATCATGCCATTCCCTTAGCGCCGCACTATAGATCCCGCAATTCGCCTCGGTGCCGCATGATCAAACGATGGGGAGGCATCAATCCGTCCCATGCCGCAGCGCCAGCGCCGCAGCGATCGGTCCGAGCACGGCAAGAAACAAGGTCAGCGCGGCAAGAATGAGGAAGGGCTGCAGGAACGGCGCCGGGTTGGCGACGGCGCCATAGCTCGCCGAAACGCCGAAGATCAGCACCGGGATGGTCAGCGGCAGCACCAGCACCGAGATCAGCAGCCCGCCGCGCGGCAGCGCGACGGCAACCGCCGCGCCTGCAGCGCCAATGAAGGTGATGGCCGGCGTGCCGACGAGAAGGGTGAGCGCCGTGGCGCCGATGCCGAGTGGGTCCATGTTCATGAACAGGCCGAGCAGGGGCGCGGCGACCACCAGGGGCAGCACGCTGCCCGTCCAATGCGCCAGGCACTTTGTCAGCACCGTCAGTGCCAGCATATGGCTGTCGTTGTTGAGCACCAGCAGATCGAGCGAGCCGTCCTCGCGATCGGCCTGGAACAGGCGGTCAAGCCCGAGCAGGCAGGCGAGCAAGGCGGCGATCCAGAGAATCGCCGGCCCAATGCGCGACAGAAGGTTGAGATCGGGGCCGACGCCGAAGGGGATGGTAACGATGACGGCGAGGAAGAAGATGACGCCGACCAGCGCACCGCCGCCGGCGCGAATGGAGAGGCGGATATCGCGCAGGAAGAGGGCTAGCATGATTTGAGATGCCTGCGCCCAGGCCCCCCTCTCTGGCCTGCCGGCCATCTCCCCCTCAAGGGGGGAGATTGGATGCCATTTGGGCTTTCGCCAATCTCCAACGTAGAACCTGCGGGGCGCCGAAACTGCCAATCTCCCCCCTTGAGGGGGAGATGCCCGGCAGGGCAGAGAGGGGGGCCGTAGAGCGCTGACATCAAGGAACTGGCCCCATTCTCAATTCCTTCGCCCCCTCCAGCCCCAGCGGCAGATGCGTTGCCGCCACCACAATGCCCCCATCCCGCAGATGCCCCCGCATCAACCCCGCGAACCGCTCCTCGGACGCCTTGTCCAGCCCCGCCGTCGGCTCATCGAGCAGCCAAACCGGTCGGTGGCTGACCAAAAGCTTGGCGATCGACGCCCGCCGCCGCTGCCCCGTCGACAGATAGCCGAAGGGCAGGTGACCTAGCCCACCCAGCCCGACCGTCTCCAGCGCCTCATCCACGTTCAGCGCCGGCTCGCCCTGGAAGGCGCGCCAGAAAGCCAGGTTCTCCGCCACGCTAAGCGCCGGCTTCATCGCATTGAGGTGTCCGAGATAGTGTGAAGCCGAAGCCACCGTCGGAAATGATTCGCCGCCGCCTTCTATCAGCACGCGGCCATCCGCCACCGGCAGCAGACCGGCGATAATCCTCAGCAGCGTCGATTTGCCGGTGCCGTTCGGGCCGGTGACGATGAGTGCCTCGCCCTTGCCGAGCGCAAAGCCTATGCCGGAAAACACCAACTCGCCGCCGCGTTCGCCGCCTAGATTTTCGGCGATCAGCCGCATTCCTGCCCGTCCCGAAGCATCGCTTTGCGATCACCGCCGCATCGCACAAATTTGCCTGTCGCCTGTCTAGAACTATTCCAGGAAATTCTCTATATGCGGTTCATCCGTGCCAGCGGTCGGCGCGGGAACAGAATTTGCGCCGAACCAGCGCACGCGCCGCCTTGAACGGCTCGGGTTGCTTGGGAGCGGACAGCGGAAATGGCCGTACCCGCACCTTTGCGCGTGATTGCATGCCATCGGCGTCCGTTCCCTTTCAGGCTGAACAGACAAGGATCGCACGTGTCAAAATCCCTCGACAGTTTCAATTGCCGCCGCACCCTGACCGTGGGTGGCGTGGACTATGTTTACTTCAACCTTGTCGAGGCCGAGAAGAATGGCCTCACCGGGATCGCCCAGCTGCCCTATTCGATGAAGGTGCTGCTGGAGAACCTGCTGCGCAACGAAGACGGCCGCTCGGTCACCAGGGAATCGATCCAGGCGGTCGCCGCCTGGCTGACTGACAAGGGCACCGCCGGCGTCGAGATCGCCTATCGCCCGGCCCGCGTGCTGATGCAGGATTTCACCGGCGTGCCGGCGGTCGTCGATCTTGCCGCCATGCGCGACGGCATCAAGGCGCTGGGTGGCGATCCCGAAAAGATCAATCCGCTGGTGCCGGTCGACCTCGTCATCGACCATTCCGTCATCGTCGACGAATTCGGCACGCCGATGGCCTTCGCGCGCAATGTCGAGCTCGAATATGAGCGCAACGAGGAGCGCTACAAATTCCTGAAATGGGGCCAGCAGGCGTTCCGCAACTTCCGCGTCGTGCCGCCCGGCACCGGTATCTGCCACCAGGTCAATCTCGAATATCTGGGGCAGGTCGTGTGGACCAACAGCGAAGACGGCGAAACGACCGCCTATCCCGACACCTGCGTCGGCACTGATTCGCACACCACCATGATCAACGGTCTCGGGGTGCTCGGCTGGGGCGTCGGCGGCATCGAGGCCGAGGCGGCCATGCTCGGCCAGCCGGTCTCCATGCTGTTGCCGGAAGTCATCGGCTTCCGCCTCACCGGCAAGCTGAAGGAAGGCGTCACCGCCACCGATCTCGTGCTCACCGTTACCCAGATGCTGCGCAAGAAGGGCGTCGTCGGCAAATTCGTCGAGTTCTTCGGCCCAGGCCTCTCCAACATGACGCTGGCCGACCGCGCCACCATCGGCAACATGGCGCCCGAATATGGCGCGACCTGCGGCTTCTTCCCGGTCGACGGCGAAACCATCCGCTACCTGACAATGTCCGGTCGCGACGAAAGCCGCATCGCGCTGGTCGAAGCTTATTCGAAGGCGCAAGGCATGTGGCGCGATACCGGCTCGGCCGATCCGGTCTTCACCGACCTGCTCGAGCTTGACCTCGGCGAGGTCGTCCCATCGATGGCCGGCCCGAAGCGCCCCGAAGGCCGTGTTCCGCTCGAAGGCATTCCCGCCGGTTTCGCCAAGGCGATGGAGACCGAGTACAAGAAATCAGCCGAGATTTCGAAGCGCTATGCCGTCGAAGGCGCCGGCTATGATCTCGGCCATGGCGACGTCGTCATTGCCGCCATCACCTCCTGCACCAACACCTCGAACCCGAGCGTGCTGATCGGCGCCGGCCTGCTGGCCCGCAACGCCAATCGGCTTGGCCTGAAGCAGAAGCCGTGGGTGAAGACCTCGCTTGCCCCCGGCAGCCAGGTGGTGGCCGAATATCTGGAAAAGTCGGGCCTGCAGAAGGAGCTCGACCAGATCGGCTTCAACCTGGTCGGCTTCGGCTGCACCACCTGCATCGGCAATTCCGGCCCGCTGCCGGCGCCGATCTCCAAGACCATCAACGACAAGGGCCTGATTGCTGCCGCGGTGCTCTCCGGGAACCGCAACTTCGAAGGCCGCGTCTCGCCCGACGTGCAGGCCAACTACCTCGCATCGCCGCCGCTGGTGGTGGCGCATGCGCTGGCCGGCACGGTCACCAAGGACCTGACCACCGAGCCGCTCGGCGAGGACAGGAACGGCAATCCCGTCTACCTCAAGGACATCTGGCCAAGCTCGGCCGAGATCCAGGAGTTCATCGAGAAGAACGTCACCCGCGAGCTGTTCGCCCGCAAATATGCCGATGTTTTCAAGGGCGACGCATACTGGCAAGGCGTCAAGGCGCCGGAAGGCCAGACCTATGCCTGGGACGACAACTCGACCTATGTGCAGAACCCGCCTTATTTCGCCGGCATGGGCCGCTCCTTCGGCAAGGTCGGCGACATCAAGGGCGCGCGCGTGCTTGGTCTGTTCGGCGACAAGATCACCACCGACCACATCTCGCCGGCGGGTTCGATCAAGGCCGCCTCGCCGGCCGGCAAGTACCTCACCGAACACGGCGTCGGCGTCGCCGACTTCAACCAATACGGCACGCGGCGCGGCAATCATGAGGTGATGATGCGCGGCACCTTCGCCAACATCCGCATCCGCAACCACATGCTGGGCGAGAACGGCCGCGAGGGCGGCTATACGATCCACTATCCCTCGAAGGAGGAGATGTCGATCTACGACGCCGCCATGGAGTATAAGAAGGAAGGCGTGCCGCTGGTGATCTTTGCCGGCGTCGAATATGGCAACGGCTCCTCGCGCGACTGGGCGGCCAAGGGCACGAACCTGCTCGGTGTCCGCGCCGTCATCGCGCAGTCCTTCGAGCGCATCCATCGCTCCAACCTGGTCGGGATGGGCGTCATCCCCTTCGTCTTCGAGGACGGCACCTCTTGGGCCTCGCTCAACCTGAAGGGCGACGAAACGGTCGAGATCGACGGCCTGGAGGCGATCAAGCCGCGCCAGAAGATGGTCGCCAAGGTCACCCATGGCGACGGCACGGTGAAGAACGTGCCGATCATCTGCCGCATCGATACGCTTGACGAGCTCGACTACTTCAAGAACGGCGGCATTTTGCAGTACGTGCTGCGCGACTTGGCCGCGTAGAAAATAGCGAGTAGTGAGATCGGAAGTAGTCAGTAGTGAGGCACCCCCCACTACTGACTACTGACTACTGACTACTGACTACTGACTACTGACTACTGACTACTGACTACTCACCCGCCTTACCTCCGGCGCTGATGTCGGCCCAGATCGCCAATCTGGTCGCGAAGGTGTGAAACAGCGTCGAGCCGATGCCGATCGCCACCACCCACCATGCCAGGACCTCGGCGAAGGCGCCGGCTTGTGCCGCCGCGCCTGCCAGACGCCCGACAATCCGGCGGCAATGAAAGCAAGATTGGTCAAAGCATTAGCCGGCTCTGCCCAAAGTCCTGGACCGGTCCGTTCGCAATAGAGATCGACGGGGGTCAGGAGAGTTTGCCACATGGTGATGATGCCGTCCCCGAATCGAACCAAGACGTGAAATGCAGTGGCCTCTCCTATTGCCGCCTTACCTGCGGTTGCAATGGCAAGATTTCACCGCAACGTGACTTCCCGTTGACAGGCGCTTCTGCCACATATTTCAGCAACCAGAACAAGGCCGGCGTCACCGGCGGGAATTGGAAAAGTCATGGTATCTCCCGGACCGTTGCGGCTCGCGGCCTTTGCGCTGGTCCTTTCGGCATTCGCCGGCACGGCGCTGGCAGCCGAGCCTGAAACGTCGAAAGGCGACAAACCACAGTCCGAGAAGACCGCGGTCGACCGACCGCTGGGCGTGGTCGAGCTTTTCACCAGCCAGGGCTGCAGTTCTTGCCCGCCGGCCGACGAATTCTTCGCCGAGCTCGCCGGCAAGGACAACATCATCGCGCTCGCCTATCACGTCAATTACTGGGACTATCTCGGCTGGCAGGATACGCTGAGCACCAAGGAGAACACCGAGCGGCAGTACGACTATATGCGCGCCTTCAACAGCCGCTCCGTCTACACGCCGCAGGCCGTCATCAACGGCCGCAATCATGTCAACGGCGCCAGCCGCAAGGAAGTCGACGGCGCTCTGGCGCGGCTCGACAGGACCGGCGAGGGCATGCGCGTCGGCATCAAGGTGAGCCGCACCAGCGATCGCGTCATGATCGACGCTGGCGATGCCGGCAACGGCCCGAGCGATGCGCATGTCGTGATCGTCTATTTCGATCCGCCGCAGACGATCAGCATTGGCCAGGGCGAGAACAGCGGCCGCAGCCTGACCTATTGGAATGCCGTCTCCGACATCCAGACCGCCGGCATGTGGCACGGCAAAGCGCAGCGCTACGAGTTGCCGATGACGGAAATCGCCAAGAGGGGCGGCTGCGCGGTGCTTTTGCAGTCGGTCGGCAAGGACGGCATGCCCGGACCGATCCTCGGCGCGGCCTTCATCCGCAAGCCTGAGCCCCTTTAACCAGCGCACTCTGCTCCCTTTGCGCGAGAAGACGAATCGGCGCGCAGCGCCGAGAGAGTGAGGGGTCTTCCGGCTTACCCAACAGCTCGGAATTACCGCCGCCTCATTCCTTACAACATCCCTTATCAGACCAGGGCAATCGCGTATGGCGTTGCGAGTTCGGATAACCAGCATGCCTTGATTGGCGTCGCGTTGGCCGTCGATAAACCCATATGCGACCGCTTATCAGACGGAGCTTCGCCCGGCCGCCTTCCCTAATGCATGCCGCCTGGAAGTGTGCAGCGGTTGTAAGATCCGTTTCAGCGCGACGCGCTTTAAGGGGAGAGATGGCGCTCCGCCAGGCAATAAAAAACCGGCGTCAGCTTGCTTCTGACGCCGGTCATTAGGTTGGGATCGTCGCACCTGATTTTTCCAAGGAAAAACCGAGGTTGGTTCGATCCGACGCTGACCCGTGGGCGGGGGGCTTGGGGTTTACGAGCCGGTGCCGGACCGAACCGTCTCAGGCAACGCCGGTAAATTCGTCGGACATTGGGGCATGAGCGCGGATAATTTGTGGCGAGATTGTGGCAGAGCATCACCAATTCCAACATGTGTTTCGCAAACGTGACTGGACGTTTGGGAAACAGCGTGACGGCGGCGTGCTTTGCCGGGCCTTGCAATTCCACCGCGAAAGCGCGAACCTTGGCCGGCGCATGATTCAATCGAAGGATCGAGGCATGACCGATCACGGCGGCGGGACGGAGGATGGGGAAGCATCCGGAATATTGATCCCGTTGCACGAGGCGCGGCGCGAGCGCTTCGATCAACCGGTGCGTTTCGACCGACGCGAGCTCGACCAGATCCTGAGGCTTTACGGGCGCATGGTCGCGGCCAATGAATGGCGCGACTATGCGATCGACCATCTTGCTGATCGCGCTGTCTTTTCCGTCTTCCGCCGGGCCAGCGAAGTGCCGCTTTTCCAGATCGTCAAGGACCCCAAGCTCGCGCGCCGCCAAGGCGCCTTCGCCGTCATCGCCGCCGGCGGCCGCATCCTCAAGCGCGGCCAGGAACTCGGCCGTGTGCTCGGCGTGTTCGATGCCAAGCTCAAGGTTGTCTAGGCTTGAGGGGAACTGACGAACTGGAGAAATTGAGGAACTGGAGAACAAAAAGAAAAGGCCTTCAGGCACTTAGCTCATTCTTCCTCAGTTCCTCAATTCTCCAGTTCCTCAGTTCCCCTTCCGAAATCTCCGCTCCGGAAGCGAATCAGGGTCAGGCGGCAGTTCCTTGCCGCCATTCAACGGCAACTGCATGAACACCGTGTCCAGCCAGCGCCCGTGCTTGTAGCCGGATCCTTCCAGCCGCCCGGCATGACAAAAGCCGAGCTTTTCGTGCAGGCGCACCGAGGCACTATCCGCATGGCCATCGCCGATGACCGCTATGATCTGGCGGAACCCCGCCACGCGCGCCGCTTCGATCAGCGCCTGCATCAACAGCAGGCCAACACCTTGCCCCTTGGCCTCCGGCGCCACATAGACCGAATCCTCGACGACGAAGCGGTAGGCGGGCCGCGGCCGAAACGGACCGGCATAGGCGTAGCCGAGCAGAACGCCATCCTTTTCGGCGACCAGATAAGGAAAGCCACCGGTCGTTAAGCTGCCGAATCGGTTGCCCATTTCGACACGGTCGGGCGGCTCGAGTTCGTAGCTGGCAGTGCCGTTGCGCACCGCATCGGCATAGATTTCGGTGATTCGGTCGAGGTCGGCCGCCGTTGCAGCCCTGATCGAAATATTGCTCATAGTTTGTGCAAAGTCTTTCCTTGCCTCGATTACAGCAAAGGCCCGCACAAAAGGAAAGGGCGGCCATTGGGCCGCCCCTTCCGAAATCTATGATCCAGCCGAGGCGGGACTGTCGCCTTAGCGGCGCTGGCCCATGAACTGCAGCAGGAACATGAACAGGTTGATGAAGTCGAGATAGAGCCTCAGCGCGCCCATGATCGCCTTGCGGCCGGCAACGTCGGACTGGTCGCCCTCGTAATACATCTCCTTGATGGCCTGCGTGTCGTATGCGGTCAGGCCGGCGAAGATCAGCACGCCGATCGCCGAGATGGCGAAACCGAGCGCCGACGACTGCAGGAAGATGTTGATCAGCATCGCGACCAGCAGGCCGATCACGCCCATGACCAGGAACGAGCCGAACGCCGACAGGTCGCGTTTGGTCGTGTAGCCGTAGAGCGAAAGGCCGCCGAAGGCCGCGGCCGTGGCGAAGAAGGTCTGGGTGATGCTGGTGCCGGTGTAGACGAGGAAGATCGTCGACAGAGACAGGCCGACCAGGCCGGCATAGACCCAGAACGTCGTCTGCGCCGCAGCCACGCTCATCGACTGGATCCGGAACGACAGGAACATCACTGCGGCGAGCGGAGCCAGGATCACGATCCAACGGAACGCGCTTGCATAGATGAGCTGGCCGAAGGCGGTCAGCTGACCGTCGCCGGTGACGGCGAGCTGGAAGGCGCCGAAGGCGGCAAGGCCGGTGATTAGAAGGCCAAGCCCCATAAGGTTGTAGACTTTGATCATATAGGCGCGCAGGCCCTGATCGATATCGACGCGCGCGCCGCTGGCGGCGGTCTGGAAATTGCGGATGGGATCAGCCATTGAAATCCTCTGTTGCTTCTGCCCCGTCCGGTGACGGGTCCCTCGGGGGACCAGGCGCCGCTGGGGGGCTCCAGCATGCCTGACGCCAAATATGATGGTTCTTGGCGTCAAGAACAAGACGGTAACGAGGCGTAACGCTTTGTCAGAAAGCAAAAAAGCCGGTTTCAGGCCGCTTGGCGCGGCTTTCTTACAAAGATTTAACCGGACCGCTGGCTTGGCGCCCCCGGGAGTCAGAGATTGCGCAGCACCGGCGCCGCCTTGTGGCCAAGCACGCGCCAGGTGCCGGCAAGACCGATGCCGACCGTGACGACAAGCGAGACCAGGATCGTTATTACGGCCACTTCAGGCATGAAGTGCGACGGCAGCGTCATGATATGCGCCACGACGAACCATGCCGCGACACCGCCGGCGGCGAGCGCGAACAGCGCCGTGGCAAGGCCGATCAGCATGTATTCCAGCGAGAAGGCGGCAATCAGCGTCCGGCGCGTCGCCCCCAGCGTCTTCAGCACGACCGCGTCATGAATGCGCGCCCGGTTGCCGGCGGCCAAAGCACCGGAAAGCACCAGCACGGAGGCAATCAGCGCCACGCCGGCAGCAGTGCGGATAGCGGTGCCGAGCTGCGCGACCAGCCGGTTGACGATGTCGAGCGCGTCCTTGACGCGCACCGTCGTCACCGCCGGAAAGGCGCGCGTCACCGCATTGAGCAGCCGCGCATCGTCCGCCGTGCTGGCTTGTCTGTCGGTCAGCGTCGCCAGCCAGCCATGCGGCGCGCCGGCAAAGGTGTTGGGCGAGAACACCATGACGAAATTGATGCCCATCGTCTCCCATTGCACCTGGCGGAAACTGGCGATTTTCGCGGTCACGTTGCGACCGAGCACGTTGACGGTGACGGTGTCGCCGAGCTTCAAGCCGATCGCCTTGCCTTCCTCCGCCGAGAAAGACACCAACGGCTCGCCGGAATAATTGTCCGGCCACCAGGTGCCCTGCGTCAGCGTCGCGTTCTCGGGCTGTCTGGCGTCATAGGTCAGCCCGCGGTCGCCGCGCAGTACCCAGGCGCCGTCGGCAGGAATCGGAAGCTTGGCGACATCGACGCCGTTGAGCGCCATGATACGACCGCGCAGCATCGGCACCTTGACCAGCGTTCCTTGCGGCGATTCCTTGCCGACCAGCGCGGCGAACGCATCGACATCGGTGCTCTGGATATCGACGAAGAAGAAGTTCGGCGCCCGCTCCGGCAGGCTGCCCGAAATCTGCCGGCGCAGATTCCCGTCTATCAGCGCCAGCGTCACCAGCAGCGTCAGGCCGAGCCCGAGCGACAGCACGACCGAGGGCGTCAAAGCGCCGGGACGGTGGATGTTGCCGAGCGCCAGCCTGAGCGGAACCGAGCGCACGCGTGGGCTGCGGCGCGCCAGCCATTGCACCAGAAGCGCCACCAGGCGCAGCACCAGGAAGGCAAAGACCGTCGCGCCGACGAAGATCGAGGCGATGCGCTGGTCACCGGCGGAGAAAATGGCGAGCGCTCCAAGCAGCAGCACGATCGCCAGGGCGGCGCCGGCATAAGGCAGGCGCGGCAGGCCGCGGCTCTCAAAACCCATCTCGCGAAACAGCGCCGTTGCCGGCACGTCGCGAGCGCGCCCGAGCGGCAAAAGCGCGAAGGCCAGCGTCACCAGCAGGCCGAACAGCGCCGCCATGCCGAGCGCGCCTGGATAGAAGCCGCCTTGCGCCGGCACCGGGATCACCGATTGCAGCAGCGCGCTCGCCACGAACGGCATCGCGGCACCCAGGATCAGCCCGAGCACGATGCCAAGGCCGGCGATCAGGAGGATCTGCACGAGATAGACGGTGAAGACGAAGCCGCCCGAGGCACCGAGGCTCTTGAAGGTCGCGATGACGCCGCGCTTGCCGTCGAGATAGGCGCGCACCGCATTGGCCACACCGACGCCGCCGACGACCAAAGCCGTCAACCCGACCAGTGTCAGGAACTGCGAGAAGCGCTCGATGTTGGCGGAGAGCGCGGGGGCGGCGTTGCTGCGCGTGCGGATCGACCAGCCGGCCTGCGGGAAATCCTTGGCCGCCTGATCCTGGATCTCCTTGAGCCGCGCTTCGGATGTGCCGTCCGGCAGCCGAACCTTGTAAGCGTTCTCGACCAGGCTGCCGGGCTGCACCAGGCCGGACGCGGCAAGCCCGTCACTCGATATCATCAGCCGCGGCGCAAAACCGAAACCGTCCGACACTGCATCCGGCTCGTTGATCAACCTGGCGCGCAGCTCGAAAGTGGCGCTGCCCATTTTCAGCCGGTCGCCGATGTGAAGATTGAGCCGGTCGAACAACAGATCCGGCGCCGCGGCGCCGAACACGCCGGACCGCTCGCCGAACAACTCGTCCCTGGGCAGCGCCGGATCGGTCTCGAGTACACCGTAAAATGGATAGGCATCGTCGACCGCCTTGGCCTCGACCAGCGCCTGGTCGGAACCGTCCTCGAGCCGCGCCATCGAGCGCATGCCGGAATTGAGCGACACCGTGCCCAGGCTTTTCATGAAGCCGAGCTCGGCGTCGGAAGCGCTGCGCTGGTTGATCTGGAAGCGCAGGTCGCCGCCGAGCAGCGTCTGGCCCTGATTGGCAACGCCGGCGGTAATCGCCTGCGCCACCGAATTGACGCCGCCGATCGCCGCGACGCCGAGCGCGATGCAGGCAAGGAAGATCAGGAAGCCGGACAAGCCGCCGCGCATCTCGCGCAGCGAGAAGCGGATGGCGAGCTTCAAGGTCCGCATCAGGCCGGCACCTTCACAGGCTTCGGCGCGTCCTCAATCCGGCCCGAGCGCATCGACACCTGGCGGGCGCAGCGGCCGGCGAGCGCCGGGTCATGCGTGACCAGCACCAGCGTCATGCCGCGCTCGGCCGCCTTGGCGAACAAAAGGTCGGCGATCTGCCGTCCCGTCGCTTGGTCGAGATTGCCGGTCGGCTCGTCGGCGATGAGGATGCGCGGCGACGGCGCCAATGCCCGCGCGATCGCCACGCGCTGCTGCTCGCCGCCGGAAAGCTCGCCCGGATAGTGCGTCACACGGTCGCTGAGGCCCACCGCCTCCAGCTCCCGCGCCGCCACCCCGAACGGATCGGCATGACCCGCAAGCTCGAGTGGCACCGCGACATTTTCGAGCGCCGTCATGTTGGGGATGAGATGGAAGGACTGGAAGACGATGCCAATGTTACGGCCACGAAACGAAGCAATCTGGTCCTCGCTTTTGCCGTTAAGCACCTCCCCGGCGATTCGGACCGTTCCCGAATCGACCCTTTCCAGGCCTGCCAGAACCATGAGCAGCGTGGACTTGCCGGAGCCCGAAGGGCCGACAATTCCGGTGGCTTCACCGGCGGCGACATCGAGACTGACGCCTTTCAGCACATGGACGGAGGACGCGCCCTCGCCGAGCGTCAGCGATACATCCCTCAACGCGATGACGGCTTCTGTCACAATGAAAGCGTCCTATATGTGGAAAAAGGAGACAGGCCTGGGTTTCCCCCTGGGATTGTTCCGGTCATATGGGGCTCGCCACATGGCTTTCAAACACGCAATTGCCGCATGCCTCGTCCTTTTCCTCGCCGTTTGCGGCGCCGTTTCGTCGGCGCGCGCCGCCACCTTCACCATCGTCGGCTTCGGCGACAGCCTGATGGCGGGCTACAGCCTCGCCCCTGGCCAGGGTTTCACCGACAGGCTGCAGGCGGCGCTGAAAGCAAAGGGCCTCGATGTCAGCGTCGCCAATGCCGGCGTCTCCGGCGACACTTCGAGCGGCGGGCTGGCGCGCCTCGACTGGTCGGTGCCGGACGGCACCAGGCTGGTCATCCTCGAGCTCGGCGCCAACGACATGTTGCGCGGCGTTTCGCCCGACATCCCGCGGAAGAACCTCGACGCCATGCTGGGCAAGCTCAAGGCGCGCAAAATCCCGGTGCTCCTGGCCGGCATGCGCGCCGCACCCAACCTCGGCGCCGATTACCAGAAGGCTTTCGACGCCATCTACCCGAAGCTGGCGGTAAAATACGGCATCCCGCTCTATCCGTTCTTCCTCGACGGCGTCGCCGGCCATCCCGACCTGCAATTGGAGGACGGCCTGCACCCCAACCCCCGGGGTGTCGACGTGATGGTCGAACGTATCCTGCCGTTCGTCGAAAAGGCGATCGCCGACAATAAGGGGGCGTCATGAGGGGGCGGCGCGTCGTGAGGCCGAAACATCACGGTTTCCGCTGGGGAAACCTTGTGGACAACAAACCGCTTGCCCCGCGCGAATATCGATGATTCGCTAGGGACAAGAGTTCGATTCGAGGACAGGAGGCTTCCCATGCCACGTCTTTTCACCGCCCTCGAAATTCCCCGTGACGCCGCTCTTTCGTTATCGTTGCTCCGTGGCGGTTTGCCCGGAGCCCGCTGGATCGACGTCGAGAACTACCATCTTACCCTGCGCTTCTTCGGCGATATCGAGGGTCATGTCGCCGACGAAATCGCCAACGCGCTCGACCGGGTGGATCGCCCCTCCTTCCAGCTGACGCTGTCGGGCGTTGGTGCTTTCGGCGGAAAAAAGCCGCATGCGGTGTGGGCCGGCGTCGCTGCCTCGCCCGATCTTGTGGCGCTGCAAGGCGAGATCGACCGCATCAGTCAGCGGCTGGGGCTGCCCGCGGACCCGCGCAAATTCTCACCTCATGTGACGCTGGCGCGGCTGCGCAACGGCAGCCCGCTCGACGTCGCGCAATATCTGTCGGCGCGCGGCAATTTTTCCACGCTGCCCTTCCGAGTCGGCCGCTTCGTGTTGATGTCGTCGCGCGATTCGGTCGGCGGCGGCCCTTATATCGTCGAGGAGGCCTGGCCGCTGGTCTCAGATGCGCTGGCCTCGAGCCGTTTGGCCAGCGCCTCCGACGCCTCGCGGATCATGCGATAGACCGAAGCGAAGGCTTGCTGGTCGTCGTAATAGGGATCCGGCACGTCGTGGGCGTTGCCGGTGGCGAAATCCAGGTAGAGATGGACACGGTCGCGCGCGGCCGGCGGCGCCAGCGCCTTGAGGTCTCGCACATTGGCCCGATCCATGCCGAGAATCAGGTCGAAGCGCGAAAAATCCTCCGGCAGCACCTTGCGCGCCCTTTGCCCTGAGATGTCGATACCGTGCTGGCCGGCGACCGCGATCGAGCGCCGGTCGGGCTCTTCGCCGCTGTGCCAGCCGCCGGTCCCGGCCGAATCGGCCACGATGTCCTGGTCCTCTCCACGCTCCGCCAGCACGGCGCGTAAAACGCCCTCGGCCAATGGCGAACGGCAGATGTTGCCGAGGCAGACGAACAGAACGGATTTTATCGGCTTGGCGCTCATCGATCCGGCGGATCTAATCTTGTTTCCGTGCGTGTCGCCTTCCCAAACCGCTGCGCACTTTTGGGCGACATGCATTATGGTGTAGGCCAATTTCGAATAGCACAGGAAACGCATATGAACAGGGACAAACTGAGCAACGACGCCATCGCCGCCGCGCTCGCCGAGCTCGAAGGCTGGTCGCTGGCCGCCGACGGCGCCTCGATCAAGCGCAGCTTCGTCTTCAAGAATTTCTCCGAAGCCTTCGCCTTCATGACGCGCGTGGCTTTGGCCGCCGAGAAGATGGACCACCATCCCGACTGGTCGAATGTCTACAAGACCGTGGACGTGACGCTGAACACGCACGATGCCGGCGGCGTGACGGCGCTTGACATCGATCTCGCCAAGCGGATGAACCGCTATTTCGGCTGAGGCCTTTTCCTGGCAATAGCTTCACTTCGTCATCCACGGGCGGAGCAAGGAGCGTAGCGACTCGGCGCAGACCCGAGGATCCATGCCGTGACCTCGAAGTGTAGCTGCGGTCCAGAATTCTGCTCCGCTGCGTTCGGTGATGTCACGGAATGGATTCTATGGTCTGCGCCGCGTCGCTGCGCTCCTTGCTTCGCCATGGAATGACGATTGGATGGTGTGTTCCGGCAAATCTCCAACGTGGTGATTGCCAGATCAGTCTATCCATTGCCGGCGCTGCCGAGTCCGATTTCCCGGCCACGTAACCAGTCAAACTCTTGTATGAGCCTTGCCCTTTCACCACATTTTCTCGCAACGGGCCGCCGCCCAAGGACACGCGCGGCCAAGGAGTGACTGATGGCGCAAGGACCTGGCTTTGATTTCTTTGGCTTTGGCGACAAGCTCGCCGGCGAAGGCGAGGTGCGTGAGAAATTCTGGCGCACCGCAAAGAAGGCCGCCCGGCAGATCCCGTTCATGGACGAGGTGGTCGCCGCCTACTACTGCGCGATGGACAAGGACACACCGCTGCGCGCCAAGGCGATCCTGCTCGGCGCTTTGGGCTATTTCGTCCTGCCGTTCGATTTCATCCCCGATTTCGTCGTTGGCTTCGGCTTCACCGACGACCTTGCGGTGCTGACCGCCGCGATCACCGCCGTCAGCGCTCACATCACGCCTGCCCACAGGCAGGCCGCCAAGGACGCGCTGGCCGACAAGGGCTGATCGCCGGCCGGCAAACCCGGGCAACGAGACCGCGCAACCACCTCGCGCGAAAAGACAAACTCTTGCCGTTTTCGTGGCCTCCAAGTTCGCCGGGACACAGCGCCAGCCGCTTTCGACGGCGGTGGCGTGAATGGTGGCGGTTTCCTGGGGTGACATCCTTTTGTTGAGGAAAATTCACCGTTTGGTAACCCTGATTAAATCAAAATGAAGCGACGGCAGGACGCCACGCGGCCCGCCTCCGCACCATTTGGAATACGGGAAGAACGATGCGCGGATTGATAGCTATAGTTTCCAGCCTGGTCCTGGCGGCCTCGGCAGTGCCGGCTTTGGCGCAGCAGGCGACCAAGATCGGCCAGCACAATGCCTGGGGCACCTACAGCTATCAGTCGCAGGCCGGCAAGGTCTGCTACGTGCTGACCGTGCCGACCGACAAGCAGCCGCCGACGCTCGACCATGGCGACATGTTCTTCTTCGTCAGCCAGCGTCCTGGACAGCAGATTTCGTACGAGCCGCAATTCATTGCAGGCTACAATTTCCAGGACGGCTCCAAGGCCACCGTCACCATCGACAAGAAGACGTTCTCGATGTTCACCCGCGGCAAGTCGGCCTGGGTCGAGAACGCCGCCGAAGAGCCGGTGCTGATCGCCGCGATGAAAACCGGCACCGACATGAAGGTGCAGGCCAAGTCCGGGCGTGGCAATCCCACGTCCTACGTCTTTTCGCTGAAGGGCATCTCGGCTGCGCTGTCTTCCATCGCCAAGTGTAAATAGGCTGAGGCTCCCCTTGGCGGCGGACAGCAACATCGACACCACGATCCTGCAAATGGTGATGCAGAGGTGGCAGAAAACCGCCATGGTCATTGCCAAGACGGAAGAAGCGCTTCGCAAGACGGGCGAGGAGGTGTCCTGGGATGACATTGCCGAGCGAATAGAGTCTCTGGACGCACTCGGCGCAATTGAAAGCCAGGGGGACCTTACCCTGTGGCGCAACAGTGAAGTCCGCCTTCCGCAGGCAGAAGCCGAAGATCGCTACAGCAGGTCAGC
Organism: Mesorhizobium sp. RCC_202; assembly: GCF_041355295.1. Taxonomy (NCBI): domain Bacteria; kingdom Pseudomonadati; phylum Pseudomonadota; class Alphaproteobacteria; order Hyphomicrobiales; family Phyllobacteriaceae; genus Mesorhizobium; species Mesorhizobium sp. RCC_202. The sequence goes on along the minus strand of NZ_JBFUPO010000007.1, from coordinate 189,315 downwards.
TTCGCGCCGGCTCCGTCTCCGCCCTGCGCCTTCTGATCGCCTCGGCGATGAAAACCCGTGATAGCGCGTGATAGAGCGGCTCGTGTGAGATCAGCCGCGCCGTACCGTAGCCGAGCATGGCAGCACACATCAGCGCGATGACATTGTCGTGGTTGCCGGTCATTTCGAGGATGATGACGAAGGCCGTCATCGGCGCTTGCACGACGCCGGCGAAATAGCCGGCCATGCCGAGCAGCGCCGCCGTGCCGGTCGCGGTGCCGAAGACCAGCCCGAGCGTGCTGCCGAGACCGGCGCCCACCGCCAGCGACGGCGCGAAGATGCCGCCGGGAATGCCCGACACCATCGACAGCAGGCCGGCGGCGAATTTTTCGACGAAGAACAGAGCCGGCAGCGGCGTTCCCTCAATGGCGCCCCGCGCCTGGGTGTAGCCGGTGCCGAAGGTGAGGCCGCCCGAAGCAATGCCGATGACCGCGACCAGCAGCCCGCAGCCTGCCGCCACGACCAGCGCGCGCGGCAGCGGCTGCAGCGCGTTCCAGCGCCGGATGCGCCGTCCGATCTTGAGCGCCGAGAGCGAAAACAGCGCGCCGACACCGCCGCCGATGATGCCGCAGGCAAGCACCAGCGGCCAGTCGCTGGCAAACGCCACCGTCTCCTTGGCGACGCCGAAATAGGTGTAGTTGCCGATGAGGCCGAGCGAGGCGAGGCCGGCCAGGATCACCGCGGTCAGCACCAGGCCGTTGGTGCGCGATTCGTAAGCGCGGCCCATCTCCTCGATGGCAAAGACGATGCCGGCGAGCGGCGTGTTGAAGGCTGCGGCGATGCCGGCGGCCGAGCCGGCCAGGATCAGCCCGCGCGCCTGCGCCATGCCGCCCCAGCGCGCCGCCTGCAGCATCACCGAGGCGCCGACCTGCACCGTCGGACCCTCGCGGCCGATGGAGGCGCCACAGAACAGGCCGATGACTGTCAGCGCGATCTTGCCCACGACCAGCCTGAGCGACAGGATGTGGCTGCGGTCCTCATCGTCGCGCAGGTGCCGCGCCGCGATCGCCTGCGGAATGCCGCTGCCTTGCGAACCGGGAAAGAAGGCATGCGCCAGCCAGGCGCACAGCACGAAACCCAGCGGCGTCATCACCAGCGGCAGGTAGAAGCGCCAGCCGCCTGCATTGCCGGTCACCGCATGGAACAGCGCCTGCGCCTGGTCGGCGAGCAGCGCGAACAGCACGCTGATCAAGCCGATCGAGATGGCGCCGGCCCAGAAAACCAGCCGCGGCTGCCAGATGCGACGCGAAACCCACATCGCCTGCGAGCGGCGCAGCATCGGGTGTTTTCGCGATAGTCCGGCCATGTCGATCCTCGTGATGGAGGCCCAGCCCTATCACAGGCCGAGGGTCGATCAAGACTGCGAGGTCAGGCGCGGTTCGCGCATATGCTCAGGATTGTCCCGCCGACCCTATGCCGGCGGGAATGTCAGGCGAGACAGGCTTGAGCCTCACATGGCCATTTTTTCACATTCGGCCTGAGCCTTCTTGGTCGACGTATCGATCATGTAGGCTTTGCCCTTGGCGTCGGTCATCATCATCATGCAATGCTTGATCGGCTTGGCCATCTTCATCATCTCGGCGCCCATCTTGGCATCGGGCATCATGGTTCCCATGTGGCCGTCCGGCATGATCGCGGTCACTTGCCCGCCTTTCATCATGGTCATGCTGCCCATCGTATCCTCGGCCAAGGCCTGCGAAGCGGAAAGGCCGATGAAACCTGCGATAAGCACGAACTTGATCGAGTGCATCCAAACAACTCCCATTTGTGCAGGGGCATAGTCGCCCCTTTTCAGGTTCGCCGACGCGCTTCGAAAGGTTACGTCAACACGAATATGTGATCGATTGCCGGCGTGCGGGCGGCAGTTGAGGTCAAATTTTGTTGACCTCCGTTCCAGTGGAATTAGTTGCCGCTTCCCCCTAATCGGCAGAGACCCGCGCCGGCAGGTGAGTCCACCGTCACCGCGCAGACGCCAATCGTCACAAAGCGCCTGCATAATGGAATTGGCCAGACCTTTGGAACAGCCTCTCTTTGCGACCGAGCGTGATCCGCGGCTGAGGCTGATCATCCCTTCGATCGTCGCCATCGCCTTCCTGATGGAACAGCTCGATTCCACCATTCTCACCACCGCTATTCCCTCCATCGCGCATAGCCTCGACACGACGCCGGTCCGGCTGAACCTGGCCATCACCACTTACATCCTCACTCTGGCCGTCTTCATTCCGGTCAGCGGCTGGTTCGCCGACCGGTTCGGCGCGCGCAAGATCTTCGCGCTCGCGCTCTTCACCTTCACACTCGGTTCGGTCCTGTGCGGCGTCGCCTACAATGTCGGCATGCTTTTGGCCATGCGCGGACTGCAAGGGTTGGGCGGCGCCATGATGACGCCGGTCGGGCGGCTGATCCTGCTGCGCAGCTTTCCGCGCAGCGGCCTGATCACCGCCATGACCTACATGACCTTGCCGGCCATTATCGGGCCGGTGATCGGCCCGCTGCTTGGCGGCCTTTTGACCACCTACGCTTCCTGGCGCTGGATCTTCTACGTCAACGTGCCGTTCGGCCTTATCGGTATCTTTGCCGCCTTGCGCTTCGTCGACGATTTCCGTGAAGAGATCGTGCAGCCTTTCGACTTCGCCGGCTTCCTGATGGTAGGCAGTGGCGCGGCGCTGCTGCAGTTTGGGCTGGAGAATATCGGCCGTCCAGCGATCTCGACATGGGCGACAGTGCTGGTGCTGGCCGCGTCCGTCCTGCTCCTGCTCGCCTTCGGGCGTTATGCGCGTCGCGTCGCGGCACCAGCGTCGACCTGACGCTGTTCCGATACCGCTCCTTCTCGGTCGGCACGCTGGCTGGGGGCCTCTGCCGCGTCGGTCTTAACGGGGCACCTTTCCTGCTGCCGTTGATGCTCCAGGTCGGCTTCGGCATGAGCCCGATCACCTCGGGATCCCTGACCTTCGTCGGCACGTTCGGCGCTTTGCTGATCCGGCCGCTGTTGTCGTCGTTCCTGCGCCGCTTCGGCTTCAATGCCGTGCTGACCGGCAGCGCACTTCTCGGCTCAGCCACTGTCGCCGGCTTCGCCCTGCTGCGGGCCGACACGCCGCACTGGACAATTGCCGTTTACGTCTTCCTGTTCGGCATCATCCGGTCGGCCCAGTTCATGACCTCGAACACCTTGTCCTACGCCGACCTTCCAGGCGAGAAGCTCAGCCGCGCTACCAGTCTTGGCGGCGTGTTGCAGCAGCTCAGTGTTTCGCTCGGCGTCTCGATCGCCGCCATGGTGCTCAGCCTGGTATCCGGCCAGGCGCATGCGCCGACGGCCGACCAGTTCCACTGGACCTTCCTGCTCACGGCCATCATTCCGCTGCTTCCCATTCCGGGTTTCTTCTTCCTGCGCGCCGAGGACGGCGTCCAGGTCAGCGGCTACCGCCGCAAGGCGGAAGCTCGAGAGTGAGGCTGGAGCTATCTTCCCCTTCTCCCCTTGTGGGAGAAGGTGGATCGGCGCGCAGCGCCGAGACGGATGAGGGGTGTTCCAGGGAACGCCAACGCCTCATTCCGCTGGAACACCCCTCATCCGGCCGCTTCGCGGCCACCTTTCCCCACAAGGGGGGAAGGAGGAGCGCGCATGACTCCTGCGCCAAGCCGTGCTATGCGCCGCGCTTCCAATCGTCCGGCGGATGCTGAAATCGGCCGCAAATCGCTTATATTGGCACCACCATGACTGTTTCGCTTGATCTTACCGCCGAAGGCGCCCGCGATGCTTTTCGCGCCCGCACAGCCGAGAAGCCGTCGCTGATCGGCCTGACGCGCGCCGAACTCGGCGAGGCGCTCGTCGGCGCCGGCATCGTGCCGGAGCGCCAGGCCAGGATGCGCGCCCAGCAGCTGTGGCATTGGATGTATGTGCGCGGCGTCTCCGATTTCGCCGGCATGTTCAACATTTCCAAGGATCTGCGCGCTGAGCTGGACAAGCAATTTACGGTCGCGCGGCCGGAGATCGTCGAGGAACAGATTTCGGCCGACGGCACGCGCAAATGGCTGTTCCGCTTCCCGCCGCGCGGCGCCGGCCGCCCGGTCGAGATCGAGACCGTGTATATCCCGGAGGAAGGACGCGGCACGCTCTGCATCTCCTCGCAGGTCGGCTGCACGCTGACCTGCTCCTTCTGCCATACCGGCACGCAGAAGCTGGTGCGCAATTTGACGACGGAAGAAATCCTGGCGCAATTGCTGACCGCGCGCGACCGTCTGGGCGACTTTCCCGACCGCGACACGCCCGACGGCGCCATCGTGCCGGCCGAGGGCCGGAAGGTGTCCAACATCGTCATGATGGGCATGGGCGAGCCGCTCTACAATTTCGAGGCGGTGAAGAAGGCGCTGCTCATCGCCTCCGACGGCGATGGCCTGTCCTTGTCCAAGCGCCGCATCACGCTGTCGACCTCCGGCGTCGTGCCCGAGATCTTCCGCACCGGCGAGGAGATCGGTGTCATGCTGGCGATCTCGCTGCATGCCACCAATGACGATCTGCGCGACCTGCTGGTGCCGATCAACAAGAAGTATCCGCTGAAAGAGCTGATCGCCGCCTGCAAGGCCTATCCGGGCCTGTCCAATGCCAAGCGCATCACCTTCGAATATGTGATGTTGAAGGACGTCAACGATTCCATCGAGGACGCCAAGGGGCTGATCAAGCTGCTCAAGGGTATTCCGGCCAAGATCAATTTGATCCCGTTCAATCCGTGGCCGGGCACCAACTACCAGTGCTCCGACTGGGAGACGATCGAGAAGTTCGCCGACTACATCAACAATGCCGGCTACGCCTCGCCGATCCGCACCCCGCGCGGCCGCGACATCCTCGCCGCCTGCGGCCAACTGAAGTCGGAATCGGAGCGCATGCGCAAGGTCGATCGCCTGGCGCTGGAAGCCATGATGATCGCGGGGCACGGCGAGGCGTGAGACGCCTCATCGCTTATTTCGTCCGTTTTGCGATCATCCTGTTCGGCTATGTCGTGGCGGCGCTGGCGGCTAGCGCTTTCCTCAACATCCTGGTCCTGGCGCATCTCGGCTATACGCCGGCCAATCCCGAGCCGGCGGCCACCGCCTCGCTCTATTTCTCGGTGCCTTTCGTGGCACTGTTTGCGGCCTATTTCGCTTTCATACCGGCGATTGTCGTCATCCTGATCGCCGAACTGCTCGGACGTCGTGACTGGCTCTTCTATGCGCTGGCCGGCGCAGTGGTGGCGGGCGTCTTCCTCGCTTTCGTCCACCAGGATGCCGACGTCAATTTCGACATCACCGAGATCAACGCCAGGCTGGCGATAGTCGGGAGCGGTATGATCGGCGGCATTTTCTACTGGCTTTGCGCCGGCCGCTGGGCCGGTAGCTGGCGGCGCGCGCCATTGTCTGAGCCGGAGCCTTGATCTTCTACTTCGCCTGCGCCGTCAGGATCTTGAGCGCGAAGGCCGAGAACACGCCGGCAAACAGATAGTCTATCACGCGCGTGGCGCGTGGGCTCGCCTTCATCGCCGCCGCGAACTTCTCGGCCGCCAGCACCATCGGCGCCGTCACCGGGATCGACAGCACGACGAACATCAAGCCGAGGAAGAACAGTTTTCCGGACGCATTCGGGTCGTGCGCGGAGACGAATTGCGGCAGGAACGTCATGAAGAACAGGATGATCTTCGGGTTGAGCAGGTTGACGCCGAGCCCCGCCGCCCAGCTGCGCAACAGCGAGATCTGCGGCCCCGTCTTCTTCTCCGGCGAGAAGGCCGACCCTTTGGTCACCGCCTGCCAGGCCAGGAACACCAGATAACCGGCGCCGAAGATCTTCAAGACGAGGAACGCCATCGGCGAAGCGACGATCAGCGCCGAGATGCCGACCACCACCAGCGTGGTGTGGATCAGCGTGCCGCAGAGCGCGCCGGCCAGGGAAGCGAAGCCCGCGGCGCGGCCCTGGCTCAGCGTGCGCGAAACGAACAGCGTCATGTCAGGCCCCGGCGTGATCGCCAGGATCATCGTGGCGATGGCGAACGGGATAAGCGTCGAAGTGTCGGGAATGAAAGACATCGGTCAGCCCCGGTGAACAAGGATTGGCCCAGCCTATAACGCAGCCGTCAAGGCTACGCCAGCAAACCGACCGCCGCCTGTGGGCCGATAGCGCTGGCTGGATCAGCGTTGGTCCCTTGCGCTGCCTGGAAACGCCGTGATACCTCGCCCGCGAAACTTTTCCCTGCGGAACCGCCAAAGATGTCCAAGATCCAGAACGTCAAGAAAGTCGTGCTCGCCTATTCCGGCGGCCTCGACACCTCCATCATCCTGAAATGGCTGCAGACCGAGCTCGGCGCCGAAGTCGTCACCTTCACCGCCGATCTCGGCCAGGGAGGCGAGCTGGAGCCGGCCCGCAAGAAGGCCGAGATGATGGGCATCAAGGACATCCGCATCGTCGATGTGCGCGAGGAATTCGTCGCCGACTTCGTCTTCCCGATGTTTCGCGCCAACACCGTTTATGAAGGCACCTATCTGCTCGGCACCTCGATCGCCCGGCCGCTGATCTCAAAGCACCTCGTCGAGATCGCCAAGGAGACCGGCGCCGACGCGATTGCGCACGGCGCCACCGGCAAGGGCAACGACCAGGTCCGCTTCGAGCTTTCGGCTTATGCGCTGAACCCCGACATCAAGGTCATCGCGCCGTGGCGCGACTGGTCGTTCAAGTCGCGCACCGACCTGATCAACTTCGCCGAGCAGCACCAGATCCCCGTGGCCAAGGACAAACGCGGCGAAGCGCCGTTCTCGGTCGACGCCAATCTTCTGCACTCCTCCTCCGAGGGCAAGGTGCTCGAGGATCCGTGGAACGAGCCGCCGGAATTCGTCCACCAGCGCACCGTCTCGCCGATGGACGCGCCGGACAAGGTCACCGAGATCGAGATCGAATTCCTGAAGGGCGATCCCGTCGCGCTCAACGGCAAGAAACTGTCGCCGGCCACCATGCTGGCCGCGCTCAACGACCTCGGCCGCGACAACGGCATCGGCCGTCTCGACCTGGTCGAGAACCGTTTTGTCGGCATGAAGTCGCGCGGCGTTTACGAAACACCTGGCGGCGCGATCCTGATCGTCGCCCATCGCGCGATCGAATCGATCACGCTCGACCGGGGTGCTGCCCACCTCAAGGACGAGTTCATGCCGCGCTATGCCGAACTCATCTACAACGGCTTCTGGTTCTCGCCCGAGCGTGTGATGCTGCAGGCGATGATCGACAAGAGCCAGGACGACGTCGAAGGCACGGTGCGGCTGAAGCTCTACAAGGGCAATGTCATCGTCACCGGCCGCAAGTCGAAGAAGACGCTTTATTCGGATGCGCTGGTCACCTTCGAGGACGATCGCGGCGCTTACGACCAGAAGGACGCAGAGGGTTTTATCCGCCTCAACGGTCTTAGGCTGCGGACATTGGCGGCGCGCAATCGCAAGAATTGATTTCGAACGGAAGCCCGGTCTGCCACCGGGTTTTCTGCACCGTCAAATAGTGCAACGTCGAGCAGTTGTTCGACGCATTGTAACCGATTGACCTTTTGTTCAGCTGGTCTAACGTCCTTTCCAGTAAACTTGGGAGGGGTGGGTAATGAGGCTGCGTCTTTTGGCGATGCTGGTGATGGTTGCAGTAATGATCAGCTGCCAGAGCGGTCAAGCGACCGCGATAAAAGATCCCAAGGCGGCATTGGCAGGTTGTCTCAGCCGAATGAAGCTAACCGATATCTCTGCCAAGCATGAACTTGCCTCGTTTATGGGTGTTTCCATGGAACGCATGCCTGCGCTGTTTTGTCAGCGTTTGCTGAATGCGGCACTCAGCGGCCGACTTACTCTCTCCGACATAAACAGGCTTCAACTCAGCCAGCCCACGGAAGTCTGGAAGATCATAAAAGGCAAATGACCTTCATCGGGTCGCACGGCACCCCATCGAAGCGGTGACACTCGGCCCTCTTGCGCTGACTCCAACAAAAAGCCCGGCGCGAAGCCGGGCTTTGGTTGAACGAAACTCCTGATCAGTTGGCGTCGATGGCCTCGCCGATGCGCGCGATGGCCTGCTGGTAGACGCTTGCCGAATTCCAGCCGGCGATGGCGCCCATATTGGCCTCATAGCTCGCACCGGCATGCCAGCCATGCGCCTTGAGGTAGTTGGCGGTGGAAGCGAGCGCCGTATTCCTGTCGCGCAGGTTTCTGCTGCCGACGCCATATTTCATGACGTTTCCGGGCAGGAACTGGGTGTGGCCGATCTCGCCATGCATGGCGCCGACCGACGACGCGCTCAACGCCCCGCTGTCGACCAGCTTCAGCGCCGCTATGGCATGCGGTTTGAAATAGTCCGGACGGCGGCAGTCATAGGCCAGCGTCACGATTGCCGAGACCGTGTTCTGGTTGCCCATCGAGGCGCCGAAACCGGTTTCCATGCCCCAGATGGCCAAGAGCACGCCCGGCGGCACGCCATAGGTGCGCTCGATATTGGCGAACATCGCCGCGTTTGCCTTCTTCATCGCGCGGCCCCTGGAGATGATCGCGGACGCGCCGCGGCGCTGCATGAAGCTTTCCACCGAACCGCTGAAGGCCTTGTGGATCGCCCGGTCGGCAGCGATCGTCCTGGTCGCGTAGGTGGCGCCCGCCAGTGCCGACAGGCCCCTCTGGCCGACACCGTTGGCCTGGGCCTCGGCGGCAAAATCCTGCTTCCAGGCGTCGAAGCCGGCGCCGTTCTTGCCGCAGCTCGCGGCGGCTTCAGCGCCAGTCGCCAGCGCCAGCGTCGCCACAATGGCGGCCGCGAAAATCCTTCCCTTGGCAAAAAATGCCATGCTGCTCTCTCCTGATTGCCTGAATCACGTCCCGGTTGCGAATTTGCCAGCGAAACGTCTGGTTGTCACCGCCCCCACGGGGGAGACCGCCCGACACTGGCGAAAGACAGGCAATTTGCCTACGATCAAGGGCTAACTGTGGCGGGCTTGCCTCATGAAAAACGGCGATGTTGTGATCGTGCGCGCTTATTGGGAGCCCTGGACCGGTTCGCGCCCGCCCCGCCGTGGCGAAATAACATGGGAACGCTTGGCACCGGCCTGCGTTTGGACGAGGCTCCGCTCATTGCCCGTCCCCTGCATGTTGAAAACACGATGAAACTGTTCGACTGCCCAAACTGCGGCCACCGTCTTTATTTCGAGAATGCCCAGTGCCTGAATTGCTCCAGTCTGGTGCTCTACGACCCGGACAAAGCGCGTTTCCTGCTCTCCGGCGCCGATGACGTATTGGCATGCGCGAACGCCGACGAATGTGCCTGCAACTGGCGGGCCGAGCCGGACCACAGCTTCTGCCGCGCCTGCGTGCTCAATCAGCTGATCCCGGACCTGTCGATCGACGGCAATCGCCGGCGCTGGATCCGCGTCGAGGCGGCAAAGAAACGCGCCATCTATTCGCTGCTCGCCTTCGGCCTGCCGGTCGCGTCCAAGGCCAATGCCGGCGACGAGATTGGGCTCGCCTTCGACTTCCTCGCCGACCCTATCGGCAGCGGCCCGGGCGGCGAGCGCATTCTGACCGGGCATGACAACGGCCTGATCACGCTCAACGTCGCCGAGGCGGATTCGGCCGAGCGTGAACGGCGGCGTGTGGAAATGGGCGAGAACTACCGCACCTTGCTCGGCCATTTCCGCCACGAACTCGGCCATTACTACTGGGATCGGCTGATCCGCGACGATCCCGAACGCCTTTCGGCCTTCCGCGCCCTGTTCGGCGACGAACGAGCGGACTATGAGCAGGCGCTGAAGGCCTATTATGCCAATGGCGCGCCGCCGGACTGGCAGCGGCGCCATATCTCCGCTTATGCGACGTCGCATCCTTGGGAAGACTGGGCCGAGACCTGGGCGCACCACCTGCACATTACCGACACGCTGGAGATGGTGCACGCGCTGAACTTTTCGCTTGGACGGCTGGAGACGGTGGGCGCCGAGGCCCTGCCGCGCGGCGATACCGGCGGGCGCCTGCAACCGGCGCCTGACGATCCCGATCGCGCCCCGGAGCCGTTCGAAACGATCCTCGCGCGCTGGCTGGTGTTGTCGGAAGCGTCCAATTCGATCAACCGATGCATGGGGCTGCCCGACCTCTACCCCTTTGTCATTTCCGAGGTGACGGCGCAGAAATTGACCTTCGTGCACGATCTTTTGACCGGCACGCCGAAAAAGCCTGGAACAATTCGTGAGCAGGCGGCGGCACTTTAGTCGGAACGCATGGACAGTGGTTTCGTTTCCGAGCCCGAGGGAGCGTTAAAACGGAGAGAAACCATGAAACCCGTATTGTTGCCGGCGATCGCCGGCGCGCTGCTCGCCATGTCGGGCGCGGCTCTTGCCGAAACCGCGGTTTCCGCGGTGACCGACCTCAATGTCCGTGCCGGACCCGGCCCGCAATATCCGGTCATCGGTGTGATCGCCGCCGGACAGTCGGCCACGCTCAGCGGCTGCATCGAAAACAGCAAATGGTGCACCATCGCCGAAGCCGGTGGAAAAGGCTGGGTCTATTCGGATTACGTCACCGCTGACTTCAGCGGCAGCCGCGTGATCGTCACCCGCCGCCCGGCTGATGCCGGCATCGCGGTCGTGGCGCCGCCGGCGGACGACGTCTATGGCAATGACAATTACACAGGCGCCATCGTCTCCGACGACGATGCCGGCACCATCGAGTCGATCGGCAGACCGCCGGCCGAGGTCGGCACCTATGTCACCACCCACCGCGTCGATCCGGTCTATCTCGACGGCGAGGTCGTCACCGGCGCCACGCTGCCCGACACGGTCGAGCTGCGCGAGATCCCTGACTACCGCTACCGTTATGTCTATGTGAACAACCAGCCGGCGCTGGTCGATCCCGGCACACGTCGCATCGTCTATGTGATGCGCTGATTGCGTTCGATCATCTCAAAGGCGGCCGCCAGCGATGGCGGCCGTTTTCGTTCGCGGCGCGTGGCGGCCCCGCCCTACGGTAATCGGGTGGTAACTGCGATCGCCTAGACCGATATGCTTGAAAGCATTCGGCAGGGGACCCGCGTGACGATCGAAAGTGCTGCCTTCGAGCGTTACCGGCGCTCGCCCAACGCAAAGACCAATTTGCTCCGCCTGCTCTTCGGGACAGTGATTGTCGTTGCCTTCTGGATGGCCGCGACGGCTCTTGTGCTGTTTGCCGGCACCTATGCCTATATCGTCTGGCGTCTCGGCCCGTCGACCGGGCAGTACATGCAGGATTTCCTGGGATCGCCGGTCGGCATTCTGAGCGCGCTGGCCTCGTTTGCCGGCATCTGGATTGGCCTGTGGGCAGCGATGCGCTTCGTGCATGGCGAACCGCTGGCGGCACTTTTCGGCGTCACTCGCCGCATTGCGGGCGGCGATTTCGTCAAGGGCCTGGTCGCGGTGCTGATCACGTCGCTGTTCTCGGAGATCCTGCTCTACTGGCTGCAGCCGCAGATCGCGCGCGGGCCGATCGCCCTGTCGTCCTGGCTGCTCTTCCTCATACCGATCGTGCTGCTTACCTTCCTGCAGACGTCGTCGGAAGAAATGCTGTTTCGCGGCTACCTGCCGCGCGCGCTCGCCTATCGCTTCAGGAGCCCGCTGATCTGGGCGGTGCTGCCGCTGCTTGTGTTTACCTCGCTGCACTGGAGCTCGGCCTCGACGCCGGCCATCAATGCTTGTGTATTGGTCTCGATCGGCACCTTCGCGCTGCTTTTGACGCTGCTGGTCTATGTCACCGGCAATCTCGGCGCCGGTTTGGGCGCCCATCTCGGCAACAATCTGACCGGCTTCCTGGTGATCTCGCACCAGGAAGGCTACAATGGCTTCGCCCTGCTCAATGCCAAGCCGCTGGAAGGCCCCGGCTGGACCAACTGGGACGCCGCCCTGATCGCCGCCATCGGCATTGTCAGTACCTTGCTGACCATGCTGTTGTTGTTGCACAGGCGTTCTCCGCTCAGGGTTGGAACGGGCAAGCAAGACCTGGGCTGATCGCTCTCAAATCGCGGGTGTTGACCTGGATTCCGGCTTTGTTTTTTATGCATGTCGTTGCCGCAAAACCGCCGCGCACTTTTGCGCGACATGCGTTGGCCTTGACTCTGCAGCCGATTTCCTGTCTAGAGCCGCTGAATTCCGCGACGAGTACACCTTCGCGAAAGCCGACCAGGACGCCAATGCCTCATCGAGGCGGGTGCTGTAAAGAGATCCTGGAGGCCAACACCCGGCAGCGCGATGCGCCCCCGGGTGCTTTTTGGTTTTGGCTTTTGCTTGGACACTTGGCGCGAACGCATTACCTCTCGGATCGAACCCGAACCGAGATCAAGGACCGCAGATGTTTGAAGCACTTCAGGAGCACACAAGAGGCGTGGAGGGCCATTGGCCCGACAGGGATCACCATGAATCCAAGGCGCTCTCGCGCGGCGGGTTGACCAATGTTTGAGTCCCTACAAGAGCGCCTTGGCTCCATCCTGAACGGCCTGACCGGCCGCGGCGCGCTCTCCGAGGCCGATGTCTCGGCGGCGCTGCGCGAGGTGCGCCGTGCGCTGCTCGAGGCGGACGTGGCGCTGGAAGTGGTGCGTTCCTTCACCGACAAGGTGCGCGAGAAGGCGGTCGGCGCGGCTGTCCTGAAGTCGATCAAGCCGGGACAGATGGTCGTCAAGATCGTCCATGACGAGCTGGTCGACATGCTGGGCGCCGAAGGCGTCGCCATCGATCTCAACGCGCCGGCCCCGGTCGTCGTCATGATGGTCGGCCTGCAGGGCTCGGGCAAGACGACGACTTCGGCCAAGATCGCCAAGCGACTGACCGAGCGTCAGAACAAGAAGGTTCTGATGGCCTCGCTCGACACGCGGCGTCCCGCCGCGCAGGAGCAGCTGCGCCAGCTCGGCGAGCAGGTCAAGGTCGCGACGCTGCCGATCATTGCCGGCCAGAACCCGGTCGACATCGCCAAGCGCGCTGTGCAGGCGGCCAAGCTCGGCGGCCATGACGTCGTCATCCTCGACACCGCCGGCCGCACCCATATCGACGAGCCGCTGATGGTCGAAATGGCCGACATCAAGAAGGTGTCGTCGCCGCACGAGATCCTGCTGGTCGCGGATTCGCTGACCGGCCAGGATGCCGTCAACCTGGCCAAAAGCTTCGACGAACGCGTCGGCATCACTGGCCTCGTGCTGACCCGCATGGACGGCGACGGCCGTGGCGGTGCGGCGCTTTCGATGCGCGCCGTCACCGGCAAGCCCATCAAGCTGATCGGCACCGGCGAAAAGATGGACGGGCTGGAGGAATTCCACCCCAAGCGCATCGCCGACCGCATCCTCGGCATGGGCGACATCGTCAGCCTGGTCGAGAAGGCCGCCGAAAACATCGACGCCGAGCAAGCGGCGGCGATGGCCAAGAAGATGCAGTCGGGCAAGTTCGACCTGAACGACCTCGCCCAGCAGCTTCAGCAGATGTCAAAAATGGGCGGCATGGGCGGCATCATGGGCATGATGCCCGGCATGGGCAAGATGAAGGACCAGATGGCCGCCGCCGGCCTCGACGACAAGATGTTCGGCCGCCAGCTCGCCATCATCTCGTCAATGACCAAGGCCGAGCGCGCCAACCCCGACATGCTCAAGCATTCGCGCAAGAAGCGCATCGCCGCCGGCTCCGGCACCGATGCCGCCGAGATCAACAAGCTCTTGAAGATGCATCGCGGCATGGCCGACATGATGAAGGCGATGGGCGGCAAGGGCAAAGGCGGCGGCCTCATGCGCGGCATGATGGGCGGCCTTGCCTCCAAGATGGGCCTCGGCGGTATGATGCCTGGCGGCATGGGTGGCGGCATGCCGGACCTGTCCAAGATGGATCCCAAGCAACTCGAAGCCTTGCAGAAGCAGGCACAGGCCGCCGGCCTGGGCGGCATGAAGGGCCTGCCCGGTGGTCTTCCCGGCGGCGGTGGTCTGCCCGGCCTGCCTGGCGGCATGAAACTTCCGGGGCTTCCCGGTCTCGGTGGTGGCGGACTGCCGGGCCTTGGCAAGAAGAAGTGAGAATACGGATGAACGAAGACAAGGACATCGCCGACGCCCGCACCATCCTGGCCGGCTACCGCGCCTCGATCGACAACATCGATGCCGCCCTCATCCACATGCTGGCCGAGCGCTTCCGCTGCACCAAGGCGGTCGGCGTGCTGAAGGCCGAGCATGGCTTGCCGCCGGCCGACCCGGCGCGCGAGCAGCAGCAGATCGCCCGTCTTCGCCAACTGGCCAAGGACGCGCATCTCGACCCGGATTTCGCGGAGAAATTCCTCAACTTCGTCGTCCGCGAAGTGATCCGGCACCACGAACAGATCGCCGCTGCCAACGGCGTGACGAAAACCGGCTGACAGGTGCATGTCGCCCAAAAGTGCTCAGCGGTTTTGGGGTAACGACATGCACAAACAAAAGGACAGCTAACCCAATCAACGAAATCAGAGTTTTTAGGAGAAAAGAAATGGCACTGAAGATCAGACTGGCCCGTGCGGGCTCGAAGAAGCGTCCTTACTACCACGTCGTCGTTGCCGACGCCCGTTCGCCCCGCGACGGCCGGTTCATCGAGTCGCTCGGCTCGTGGAACCCGCTGCTGCCCAAGGACGGCGAGCGCGTCAAGGTCGACGCCGACCGCGTCAAGCATTGGCTGTCGCATGGCGCCCAGCCGACCGACCGCGTGCTGCGCTTCCTCGACGAGGCCGGCCTTGCCAAGCGCGACGCCCGCTCCAACCCGAAGAAGGCCGAGCCGGGCAAGAAGGCGCAGGAACGCGCCGCCCTTTTGAAGAAGGCGCAGGACGATGCCGCCGCCGCCGTTGCGGCCGCTGCCGCAGCGCCCGCCGAGGCGGAAGCCGCGACCGCAGAGTAAGTATTGCTTCATCGCATCGACAAAACGGCGGGCCTGTGCCCGCCGTTTTGCTATTGTCCGGCAATGTCATGGCGGCATTCAGGCTGGAGCTGATGGGCGAGCAGGAAGTCACGGAAGAAATCCTGTCCGGTGTCGTTGTCGGAACGCTGTTGCGATGCGCTGACGCCACGACGGGCGTCGTCGTGTTGAGCGGATCGAGCGGCCGCGTCGACGTAGTCCGCGCCAGGCTGTTTGCCAGCCAACATGTATCTGCCCTGGCTCTCCAGTGGTTCAGCGGCGAGGGCCAGGTCCCCGGCATTTGCGAGATCCCCCTCGAGACTTTTTTCACTGCGACCGACCATCTTGTCAGGTTGGGATGCCGGCGCATCGTCTATGTCGGCACCTCCAAGGGCGCCGAGGCGTCGCTGCTCGTGGCGGCTCGTGATCCACGTGTCGACGCCGTGGTCGCGATCGGTCCGACATCGGTCGTCTGGGGCAATATCGGGCCGGGCCGCGACGGCATCAGTTGGCCGGAACGATCGTCGTGGACGCTTGCCGGGCAGCCTTTGCCGTTTGTCCCCACCGACCCGAACTGGACCCCAAGCCTCATCGACGGCCTCGTGTCCTACCGAGGGCTTTTCGAGCATTGCTTGAAAATCTTCCCGGAGGCTGTGCGCGGAGCCGCGATTCCGGTCGAGCTGACGCAGGCGGAGATCGTCCTGGTTGCCGGGGGTGACGATGCGCTGTGGCCCTCGCTGGCCTTTGCCGAGGCAATCATGCGGCGCCGAAAGGATGCGGGAAAAAGCACGCGCCTCGTGACCGCGCCAAATGCGGGCCATCGGATCCTTTTGCCGGGTGAAAGCACCCCTCGGTCGCGCTTGCATGCGCATGGCGGCAGTGACGACGCCGATGCCAGCCTTGGTCGCGAAGCCTGGGATTTTATCCGGGACTTGCTGTAGCGCAGTTGCACGAAAACGGCGGGCCCCTGCCCGCCGCTCTCTTTATCGATCGCTTTAACCCGAACCTGGCTCAGTAGCCGGACGGGCAGCGCGCCACATAAGTGCGTCCGTAGCGGTCGCGATAGCGGCACTGGCCGCTTTCGCTGGCATGGCCGATCAGCGCGCCGGCGACCGCGCCGACAGCGCCGCCGACCACCGCGCCTTGGACCGGATCGCCCGCCACCGCAGCGCCGACCGCGGCGCCGCCCAGGCCGCCGATCGCGGCGCCTTTTTCCGTTTGCGAGCACGCGCCGAGCGCGGTTGCCAGCACAAGAATGGTAATCGCTTTCTTCATTGTCAAAATTCCTCTCTCACGCGGGTCGCCGTCCTCGCCGCCAAGGCCATAACTCGCGGACGGCCGATTTGATCCCTGGGAGCGTGAATATTGGCCGGCTTAGCGTCGATCGCGGACAAAAAATGGTTGAAATCGTTGGGTTTTATTGTTCCGCGACGCGCTTCGAACTGACCAGGGCGGTATAAACAAGCTCGGCGTGAATGATGATGACAAGGACGATAAGGGTCGTGGCTAACATCTTGTTCCCCCCTCAGGCTTGCCGGCCGAACGGGATCAGCGCGCGTACTTTCGGGTCGCGCAGGTAAAGCCCGCCCCACAGGATGATGCCGAGATAGACCCCGAACAGCGTGTGCGAGAAGAGCGGGTTGCCGATGCGTATATGCGTGGCGATGGCGCCGCCCATATAGCCGGTGAGCAGGATGGCGCCGAGCACGGAGGTGCGTGGCAGCGCATAAAGCGCCGTCGAGACCAGCCCGATGATACCGAGCAGACGCGCCGTGCCGACATCGGCCGGCCAGCCGATCTGCGTCATGGTTTCGGTTACGATCGCCAGCGGCGGCAGCTTGATGACGCCGTCGAAAATCATGAACAGGACGACGATGGCGCTAAGCACGCGCCCGGTCCACAAAGCGCCCCTCGAGGCAGACGCGGCTTCGGAAATGCTCATGGATACCCTCCGTTGGTTCAACGGCTGGCTCTCCGCCAGCTTCGAACCAAGGACGGGCAATCGCACCGCGATCCTACACGGCCGGAGTCATTTCGTTTGCGCTGCGGCACAACGCGCTGTTGACGTTTTCAAACGGGCTGTTGAGAAACATCGCGGAGCCACGCACATCCGGGAGGGAGACATGAGCGGCGAGACCGACCTGCAAAAGCTGCTGGCATCGATGACGCCGCATTTGTTTCCGGACATCTACGTCTTCGTGACCCTGTCGTCCGGCGCGTCTTTGCCGGACGGGCTGGAACCCGTCATGCGCTTCGGCGAACGCGAGGGCACGACGCTGATCTTGCCCGAAAACCAGGCGAAAGCGGCCGGTCTCGCCGGCACGTTCCGTTGCCGGATGATCACCCTCGACATCCACTCCTCGCTGGAAGCGATCGGCTTTCTTGCCGCGATCACCACTCGGTTGGCGACAGCCGGCATGGGCGTCAATCCGGTCTCGGCCTTCTATCACGACCATCTGTTCGTGCCGGCCGAAAGGGCGGAGGAGGCGTTAGGCTTGTTGCGGGATTTGGCCAAGGATAGTACCGGCTAAGTTTTGACAAAACTGCGTGAATTGCGTAATTTACGTGAAATACGTAAATTACGCGAAACTTGGAAAACCCACTATGCGTGAAGTACCGACGACAGAATTCACCCGCAATTTCGGCCGCTACCGGGAAATCGTGCAGCGTGAGCCGGTCGCAGTGATGAGCCATGGCCGGGCAACCGGCTATTTTGTTTCGGCTCTCGAGTATGAAGACCTGCAGCGCTACAAGAACTTGGCTCAGAAATCATTTGCGACCAAGAATCTGCAGCGTGAGGAGGTGGACGCTATCGCCAGCGGCCGCATGTCATCGGAGCACGACCATCTCAATGACCTGATGGACGCCAAATAAGGCATGCCGCTTCCCGATCCGCAGCTCGGACTCGTGATCTCTTACGCCTACCTGTGGCATCACGAGCACCAAGCCGGACAGGATGAAGGACGGAAGAACCGCCCTTGCGTTATCGTGCTGGCCATCGAGCGCAGCACCGAAGGCCCGGTGGTCACGGTTGTGCCCATCACACATATGCCGCCGGCGGACACTTCGCTGGCAATTGAGCTGCCGCCCGCTGTCAAACGCCATTTGGGTCTGGACGGCCAACGCTCCTGGGTGATGCTTCACGAAGGTAACCGCTTTGCATGGCCAGGCTACGATCTCCGTCCCCTGCCGCATTCAACCGATCGCTGCGATTACGGCTTCCTTCCACCACGGCTGTTCTCATTGATGGTCGAGCGCTTCAGGACTATTTGGCAAAGTGGCCGGGGAAACCAAGTGCCGCGCGACTGAACCCTCGTGTTCACGGCCTTCTAACGTAGAGAATGTCCGGCAGGCCTTCCTCATTGCTCGAGCCGTCGCCGAAGCTTTCGGCGCGAAAACCGTGGCGTTCGTAGAACCGGCGCGCGCCGCTGTTGATCTGGAAGCAATGCAGCTTGATGAACGGCATGCCGGCAGTGGCTTGGGTCAGCAGTCGGCTGCCGATGCCCCGGCCGGTCCAGGCCGGATCGAGATAGAGCTGCTCGACCCATTCGCCGCTGACGGCGATGAAACCGACGATCTGTCCACCGGCTTCGGCGACCGTCACCTGCTGGTTGGGTAACAGGATGTCGCGGATGAAGAACAAGTCTTCCTCCGGCGTGTGCAGGACCGGCATCCAGATCAGGGCGTTTAGCGAGGCGCGCATCATCTTGGCGATGGCGGCGGCGTCCGAGCCGATCGCTGGGCGCAGGGTGATTTCAAGAAAATTAGACATGCCGGCGCTGCCCCTCATCCGCCCTTCGGGCACCTTCTCCCCGTAAACAGGGGAGAAGGAAGAAGCATCCCGGCCGAAGGCCGAGCCTGCGACTGCAGGCCGCTGGTCGTCCGGCGCCCTCGCGGAGGGCCCGCCGCAGCAGCGGCGGAATAGCCCGTGAGCGCTAATTGAACAGCCGTCAGGCCGCCTTCTTCTTCGGCTGGATCAGGCCGCGCTCGACCAGGAGCTCGGCGATCTGGACGGCGTTGAGCGCCGCGCCCTTGCGCAGATTGTCGGAGACGACCCACATCGACAGGCCGTTGTCGACCGTCGAATCCTCGCGGATGCGCGAGATGAAGGTGGCGTCCTCGCCGGCCGATTCCAGCGGCGTGATGTAGCCGCCATCCTCGCGCTTATCGAGCACCTGGCATCCCGGCGCCTCGCGCAGGATGTCGCGCGCCTCGTCGGCGGTGATCGGCTTTTCGAACTCGATGTTGACGGCTTCGGAATGGCCGATGAACACCGGCACGCGCACGCAGGTCGCCGTCAGCTTGATCTTGGGGTCGAGCATCTTCTTGGTCTCGGCGACCATCTTCCACTCTTCCTTGGTGAAGCCGTCGTCGAGGAAGACGTCGATATGCGGGATGACGTTGAAGGCGATGCGCTTGGTGAATTTCTTGACCTCGACGCCGTCGGCGACGAACACCGCGCGGGTCTGCGTGAACAGCTCGTCCATGCCTTCCTTGCCGGCGCCGGATACCGATTGATACGTGGCGACGACGACACGCTTGATGGTGGCGAAATCATGCAGCGGCTTCAGCGCCACGACGAGCTGCGCGGTCGAGCAGTTCGGATTGGCGATGATGTTCTTGCGCGTAAACAGCGAGATCGCGTCCGGGTTCACTTCCGGCACGATCAGCGGCACGTCCTGGTCGTAGCGGAAGGCCGACGAATTATCGATGACGACGCAGCCCTGCTTGCCGATCTTGGGCGACCATTCCTTGGAGACGTTGCCGCCGGCCGACATGATGCAGATGTCGGTGTCGGAAAAATCATACTGGTCGAGCGTCCTGACCTTCAGCGTGCGGTCGCCGAACGACACTTCCGTGCCCTGGCTGCGCCGCGAGGCGAGCGCCACGACTTCGCTTACCGGAAAGCCGCGCTCTTCCAGTATGTTGAGCATTTCCCGGCCCACATTGCCCGTGGCGCCGACGACTGCAACCTTGAAACTCATCTGATATCTCCTGTCCCTCTCCGCTTGGTTTGTGGAGAAAACCCGCTGGCCTCATGCGAGTTTCGTCCCCCGGGCCGGACCCGGGAGAGGGTGGTTAGGCCAAGGGAATCACACCGTTTTGGTGGTGGTTTTGGCCGTAGTTTTATTGGAACGGACGGACGCGTCTGAGCGCCCGGCCCAATGCTTTACATTGTGGCTGGAGGCGTCGAATGCAATAAGAGCCATCAAAAGGCCGCGCATCGAAGACAATCCCGTTCGACGCGGCTTTTACGCGGTTTGGTAAAAGAGTCAATTGCGGCGGGGCGCGGCTCTTGCCCTGTACAACAGCGGCCGCAGGAAGTACGAACGCGCGAAATATCCTTTGGCTGGCTTGCGCCAGCCCGGCATGTGCTGCCCGATAAGCAAGCCCCGAATTCCGAAAGAAGACGATGTCCAGTTTCGAAACGATTGTTCCCGCGCTGGCAGAGGCGCTGGAAAAGCGCGGCTATGTCGCGCTGACGCCGGTGCAGAAGGCGGTGCTGGAGCTCGGCGCGGCCGACGCCCTGGTTTCGGCGCAGACCGGCTCCGGCAAGACCGTGGCCTTCGGCCTGGCGCTGGCGCCGACATTGCTCGAAGGCGCCGAGCGCTTTGGCCAGGCCGGCGCGCCGCTGGCATTGGCCGTGGCGCCGACGCGCGAGCTTGCCTTGCAGGTGACGCGCGAATTGCAATGGCTCTACGAAATGACCGGCGCGCAGATCGCCTCCTGCGTCGGCGGTATGGACATGCGCACCGAGCGGCGCGCGCTGGAGCGCGGCGCCCATATCGTCGTCGGCACGCCTGGACGTCTGCGCGACCACATCACGCGAAACTCGCTCGACATGTCGGCGCTGAAGGCCGTGGTGCTGGACGAGGCCGACGAAATGCTCGACCTGGGTTTTCGAGAGGATCTTGAGTTCATTCTCGACGCCGCGCCGACCGGGCGCCGCACGCTGATGTTTTCGGCAACCGTGCCGCGCTCGATCGCCACGCTGGCGCAAGGCTATCAACGCGATGCCGTGCGCATTTCGGCCGGCGGCGAGGAAAAGCAGCATCTCGACATCGAATACCGGGCGCTGAATGTCGCCCAGGCCGATCGCGAGAATGCCATCATCAATGTGCTGCGTTTTTACGAGGCCAAGAACGCGCTGGTGTTCTGCAACACGCGCGCCGCCGTCAATCATCTGACGGCGCGCTTCAACAACCGCAATTTCTCCGTCGTGGCGCTGTCGGGCGAGCTCAGCCAGAACGAGCGCAGCCATGCGCTGCAGGCGATGCGCGACGGCCGCGCCAAAGTCTGCATCGCAACCGACGTCGCGGCGCGCGGCATCGACCTGCCCAATCTCGAGCTGGTCATCCACGCCGATTTGCCGACCAACCCGGAAACGCTGCTGCATCGCAGCGGCCGCACCGGGCGTGCCGGGCGCAAAGGCGTCAGCGCGCTGATCGTGCCCGGCAGCGCCCGCCGCCGCACCGAACGGCTGCTGCAGAATGCCGGGCTGAAGGCGACATGGGCGAGCCCGCCCTCGGCCGACGATGTGCTGCGCCGCGACGACGAGCGCATCCTGGCCGATCCGGCTTTCGACGAGCCGGTGGCCGAGGACGAGCGCGGCTTCATCGAGGCGCTGCTGGCCAAACATGGCCCCGAACAGGTGGCGGCTGCTTTCGTGCGCCAGTGCCGCGCCAGCCGCTCGGCGCCTGAGGATCTGATGGAGGTCGCGGCGTTTTCGCCTTCGCGGGAAAGACCGGCGGGCGAAAAATTCGCGCACCGCGACGAGGCGCCGAGCCGCCGCGACGATTTCGGCGACAGCGTCTGGTTCTCGCTGTCGGTCGGCCGGCGGCAGAATGCCGAGCCGCGCTGGCTGATCCCTATGATGTGCCGCACCGGAAACATCTCCAAGCGCGAGATCGGCGCCATCAAGATGCAGCCGGAAGAAACCTTCGTGCAGATCGCGGCCGACTGGGCCGACCGGTTCCTGGCGGCGATCGGCCCCGACCGCAAATTGCAGGGCAACATCGCGGTGAAACGGCTGGACGGCACGCCGGACCTGTCGCGCGCCGGCTACCAGCCGCCGGCGCCGGACAAGAAGCCGCATCGCGGCAAGGCGCCGTTCGATCCGAATGCGCCAAAGCGCAAATTCGAGAACCGCCCCTCGGCAGCTGCCGACCAGCGCCCCAGCGCCGCGCATGAGGCAAAGCCGTGGGCGAAAAAGCCGGGCAAGCCGAAATTCGACAACAGCGGCCCGCCGAAGCACAAGAAAGCGAAGAAGCGCCCGTCCTGAGGCCTGAAGACGGCCTCCTTCGACTCATTGCCGGCGCTGCCGTCTCGGCGGTGCTGACACTTGGCCCTATAGGCGCGTTTGCTTTTGCCGACGCTCCCGCCGCCCTGCGTATCGACTAAACCGTCATAAGAACAATGAGTTGGCGCGGCTGGGCTCGCCAAAAGATTCCGCTTGCATTTTAATCCGCGCACAGATAGTCTGTGCGCAGATCAAATCATTGATCGGGCAAAGATGGAGCCGAGACAATGTGGACCAACGAATACACCGCAATTTCCTCCCTTCCCGCGCAAACCATCTGGAATGCGCTCAAGGCGTTGCATGAAGGCCGTCTCACCTATGAGGGGTCCGATACCTTCGTGCTGCATGGACCCTTCGCCAAGGGCACCCGCGTCTCGGTGACGCCGGTGGGCCAGGACACGTTCGAATCGACCATCGTCGACCTCGTCGACAACGTCACCTATGCCGACGAAACCTCGTTCGGTGACGCCAAGCTGCTGTTCCGGCATACGCTGGTGCCGGTCGAGGGCGGCACGCAGGTGACGCATCGTCTGGAGATTTCCGGCCCGTCGGCCGCCGAGGTCGGGCCCGAGCTCGGGCCGCAGATCAGTGGCGATTTCGATGTCTCGATGGCAAAATTGCTCGAGCGGGCAAAGGAGTTTGCGAACATTGGCTGAGACGCTGAACACCCGCTTCAAGCGCGGACCTTCGGAGAGCCCCGGATTGCTGTTGTGGCGAACCACCATGCGCTGGCAGCGCGTCATGACGGCGGCATTGGCGCCGCTCGACCTGACGCATGTTCAGTTCGTGCTGCTGGCCTCGGCGATGTGGCTCGGCCGCAATGGCGAGCCGCCCAACCAGGTGCAGCTCGCCGCCCAGGCCGGCACCGAGGTCAAGATGACCTCGGACGTCGTCGCCAGGCTCGAGGCGAAAGGGTTGATCGCGCGGGAGACCGATTCGCGCGATTCCCGCGCCAAGATGATCCGCATCACAGCCGCCGGGACGGCCGCGGCCCAGCGCGCCATCGTCGCCGTCGAGGCGGCGGACGCTGCTTTTTTCGAACCGGTCGATGAGGCGCAACTCGTCGGCCTGCTGCAGCAACTGGCGGGCGAGATCCGCTGAAACCGATTAACCCAGGAACTTGGCGATGATGGCGTCGCCCATCTCGGTGGTGCCGACTTCCTTCATGCCGGCGGAGAAGATGTCCTTGGTGCGCAGACCGTCGTCGAGCACCGCGGCGATCGCGCCTTCGAGCTTGTCGGCCTCGGCCACCATGCCGAAGGAGTAGCGCAGGCACATGGCGAAAGACGCGATCATGGCGATCGGATTGGCGATGCCCTGTCCAGCGATGTCGGGCGCCGAGCCATGCACCGGCTCATAGAGCGCCTTGCGCTTCTTGGTCTTCGCGTCCGGCGCGCCGAGCGAGGCGGACGGCAGCATGCCGATCGAGCCGGTCAGCATGGCGGCGATGTCGGAAAGCATGTCGCCGAACAGATTGTCGGTGACGATGACGTCGAACTGTTTCGGCCAGCGCACCAGCTGCATGCCGCCGGCATCGGCCAGCATATGGTCGAGCTTGACGTCTGAGTAGCGCGCCTTGTGCGTCTGGGTGACGACCTCGTTCCACAACACGCCCGACTTCATGACGTTGCGCTTTTCCATCGAGGTGACATGGTTCTTGCGGGTCCGCGCCAGCTCGAAGGCGACGCCCGAAATACGCTCGATCTCGAACGTGTCGTAGACCTGCGTGTCGATGCCGCGCTTCTGGCCGTTGCCGAGATCGATGATCTGCTTCGGCTCGCCGAAATAGACGCCGCCGGTGAGCTCGCGCACGATCAAGATGTCGAGCCCTTCGACCACGTCCTGCTTGAGCGAGGACGATGCCGCCAGCGCCGGATAGCAGATCGCGGGCCTAAGATTGGCGAACAGCTCCATGTCCTTGCGCAGCCGCAGCAGCCCAGCCTCGGGACGCACCTCGTAAGGCACCTTGTCCCATTTGGGCCCGCCGACGGCGCCGAACAGCACGGCATCGGCGGCCATCGCCTTGTCCATGTCGGCATCCGAGATCGCCGCGCCATGCGCGTCATAGGCGCAGCCGCCGACCAGCCCCTCATCGGTGGCAAAGCCGCTGCCAAGCTTGGCGTTCATGGCGGCGATCAGCTTCTTGACCTCGGCCATGGCCTCGGGGCCGATGCCGTCGCCGGCGAGCAGGAAGAGATGTTTCGAAGCCATGGAGAACCGTCCGGTGAGATTTGAACCGGCGTCTTGCTAAACGCCAAGCGCTTGGTGCGCAAGCCTTTCAAGTCTCACCGATGCGAGAGGATATTGACCAGCCTGCCGAACGGATCGCGCACATAGAAGCGCCGCACGCCCCAAGGCTCATCGGCCGGACCGTATTCGATGGCAAAGCCGGCCTTGCGCATGCCAGCAAGCGCCGCCTCGACATCGTCAACCTCGATCGACAGGTCCGGCACCGGCGTGCCAGAGCCGCCCTGGCTGGCGAAGCTCACCTGCACGGCCATCTCGTGGTCCGAGCCATAGGTGGCGATCCAGCCATGGTCCATCAGAAGATCGAGGCCGAGCACGTCATGGTAGAAGCGCTTCGCCGCGGCGATGTCGCTGGTCTCGATGTTGGCGATGATCCGGCGGACGGCCATGGCTTAAGCAGTTCGCCTGAGCGCAGTGACCTCGATCTCGATCTTCATTTCCGGCTTGTTGAGCTGGCAAACGATCATCGTCGCCGCCGGGCGGATGTCGCCGAAGGCCTCGCCGAGGATCGGGAACACCACGTCAACGAAGGCCTGGTCGGTGATGTAGTAATGCGCCCGCACCACATCGGCCATCTCGAAGCCGCCGTCGGCCAGCGCCTTGGCGATGGTGGCGAGGCAATTGCGCGTCTGTGCCTCGACCGTTTCCGGCATGGTCATGGTGGCATAGTCGTAACCGGTCGTTCCGGAGACGAAACACCAGTCGCCCTGCACCACCGCGCGGGAGTACCCGGCGGTTTTCTCGAAGGGTGAACCGGTGGAGATGAGCTTGCGCATGGGCGGCCTCTTTGGGTTTGTTTCGAGCACTCTGAAAGACATCCACGACCCAGTCGTGGGCCACAGAATGCGATGCTGGCGGGACAGCGCCCCCCTCTGCCCTGCCGGGCATCTCCCCCACAAGGGGGGAGATCAGATGTCGCGCAGGCTTTCGCCAATCACTAGCGTTACAGAATGAGCGCGGCGTCAAAACAGCCAATCTCCCCCCTTGTGGGGGAGATGTCCGGCAGGACAGAGGGGGGCGCGAAGGAACGCGGCCTGGCAGAAGTGGCTCAGGCTAATTCCCCGCCCCCTGCGCGTCGTCATAGGCTTTCTTGATATCGGCCGGCCAGTCCTTCACCGGCGGCCAGGCCTGCGGCTCGCCATTGTCGCCGCGGCGGGCGAAATAGACCGCGTGCTTGCTCGGGTCGACAGCCATGAAGCCGTCATTGCCACCGCAATCATGCGGCACGCAGCCGGTGGCGTAGAAAGCGCCGGATGCCGTCTTTTCGGTGCCGCCGCCGACCAGCAGGCTGGTCGCCATATCCGGCATGTCGTTGCCGAGCAGCGTCTGGCCGGCCTTATAGACGGCCTCGTTGTGGAAGGCGTCGATGATGTTGTCGTATTTCGACGGATCGACATCCTTCCAGTCGGTGCCGGGTTCGGGCGTGTAGGCAAGCTCACCCGAGGTCGTCAGTCCCTCCTTGGGCGACCATTGCAGTGCCGGCTTGGAATCGCCGGGCAGCAGATAGGGCACGAAATAGATGGCGTCTTCCGAGATGGCGGCCGGCGGCGCGCCGCATTCATCCTGCTCGACCGTCGTTGCCTGGATCTCGCCGCCTTGCGGCTTCCAGACGATCACCTTGGCCGGACCGCATTGATTGCCGCCATCGCCGACATCGACCAGCGCCACATTGACGTCGCCGATCTTGACGATCTTGTCGAAAAAGACGTCGTAGTTGCTGGCCAATTGCTTGCCGTCATAGGACAGCACCTTCTCGCCGTCCTGCTCCGGCTGCGTGATGGTGAGCTGGCCGCCCTCGAAGGCGATCGGTGCTTGGCCGTCATCGGCGGCCAGGGCCGCATTGGCGGTGCTCGACGGGTCGGCGCCGTTAGACGGATCCTCCGCCGGCACGAGCACCTTGTCGGTCTGCGCATGCGCGCCAGCCGCCGACATCAGAACCCACGCCAACGCGCAAGCGCCGGCCAGAAGCAAGCGTGTCATGACTGTCCCTCCATTCAGTCGCAACCACCCGTCCGCTGGCGGCCGGGCCTATCGTCTTAGAGCAATTCCAGGAAAAGTGTGTGCGGTTTTCCGTCCGGAATTGCGTAAAAACAAATAGTTGGAGCTTCAGGCGCTCAGGCCCACGGGCGCAGCTCTGCGTTCTTCTTCTCGAAAGACGCGATCTCGCCGGCCTTCTCCATGGTCAGGCCGATGTCGTCGAGGCCGTTGAGCAGGCAATGGCGCTTGAAGTCGTCGAGGTCGAAATTCACCACGCCGCCATCCGGGCCGCGGATTTCCTTGGCCTCGAGATCGACCGAAACCGTCGCATTCGAGCCGCGCGAGGCGTCGTCCATCAGCTTTTCCAGATCTTCCGGGCTGACGGTGATCGGCAGGATGCCGTTCTTGAAGCAGTTGTTGTAGAAAATGTCGGCGAACGAGGTCGAGATCACGCAGCGTATGCCGAAATCGAGCAGCGCCCACGGCGCGTGCTCGCGGCTCGAGCCGCAGCCGAAATTGTCGCCGGCGACCAGGATCTGCGCCTTGCGGTAGGCCGGCTTGTTGAGCACGAAATCCGGATTTTCCGAGCCGTCGTCGTTGTAGCGCATCTCGGCGAAAAGGCCGGTGCCAAGCCCGGTGCGCTTGATCGTCTTCAGATAATCCTTCGGGATGATCATGTCGGTGTCGACATTGATGATCGGCATGGGCGCGGCGACGCCGGTGAGCTTGGTGAACTTATCCATGGCTTTTGCCCGTCTTCTTTGGGTTGCGGGGGTGGCTTTCGCCCGGTTTACACAAAGGCGTGGGCAAATAAAAGGCGGCTGTTCCGGCTCGTGCTTGTGCCATCGCACACAAGATCGGCATCGGCCGCTTTCAAAACGCCAGGCGATCATGCACCCTTCCACCATGACATCGCCCTCAAAGATCCTTTATGCCAGCGAGCCTGACCTCGACGTCGCCGAATTCCGCCGCGTGCTGGTGGAGTCCACGCTGGGCGAGGTGCGTCCCGTCGATGACGCGGCGCGTTTGAGGACAATGCTTGCCAATGCCGATCTGGTGCTGACGGCGCGCCTCGACATCGAAGGCAAGCCGCTGATCGGCGTTGCCCGCGCCATCACCGATTTTGCCTGGGTCTGTTATATTTCGGACCTTGCCGTGTCCCAATCGGCGCGGGGGCTCGGCATCGGCAAGGGCCTGATGGACGCCGCGCGCCGCGCGCTTGGCCCGAACGTCGCCATCAGCCTGATTTCCATGCCGGACGCCGTCGGTTTCTATGAACGCATCGGCATGAAGCGGATGTCCGACGCCTTCTGGTTCGGTCGCAAAAGCTGACATTCCTTTCGTGACCGCATCGCACCCGTAGGCGGAGGCGAATATTTCACCGCTTGACATGCAACCAAACGGTTGCATATTAAAGCCATGAGCATGGATGCCGTCTTTCGCGCCCTGGCCGATCCGACCCGCCGGCAGTTGCTGGACAGCCTCCATGCCAGGAACGGGCAGACGCTGAATGCGCTGTGCGAACGGATGGACATGACGCGCCAGGCGGTGACCAAGCACCTGGCGATCCTCGAAGAGGCAAACCTCGTCACCACCATCCGCAAGGGCAGGGAGAAGGAGCACTACCTCAACCCCGTTCCGATCAACGAGATCGCCGAGCGCTGGATCGGCAAGTTCGAGCGAGGGCGGCTTGCCGCCCTCAGCGACCTGAAGCAACGTCTTGAAAGGGAAGAGCCGTGAGCGACAACAGCTTCGTCTATGTCACCT
Source organism: Mesorhizobium sp. RCC_202 (assembly GCF_041355295.1). Taxonomy (NCBI): domain Bacteria; kingdom Pseudomonadati; phylum Pseudomonadota; class Alphaproteobacteria; order Hyphomicrobiales; family Phyllobacteriaceae; genus Mesorhizobium; species Mesorhizobium sp. RCC_202. The sequence goes on along the minus strand of NZ_JBFUPO010000007.1, from coordinate 161,115 downwards.
ACATCCGCACCACGCCCGAAAAACTCTGGACGGCGCTGACCGATCCGGAATTCAACCGGCAATTCTTCCTCTGCTCCCATCAGGAGAGCGACTGGAAGGTGGGCTCCAGCTGGAAGCTGGTTTTCCCGGATGGCAGCACTGCCGATTCGGGCGAGATCCTGGAGATCGATCCGCCAAGACGCCTCGTCATCAAATGGCGCAACGAATGGCTGCCCGAGGTGAAGGAGGACGGTTACACGCGCTGCACCTTTGCCGTCGAGCAGGATGGCGAATTGACCAAACTCACCGTCATTCACGAAGCCGACGGCCCGCATAAGCTGATCGCGAACGTCGCCAAGGGTTGGCCGCTGGTGCTGGCGAGCCTCAAGAGCCTGATCGAGACCGGCAAGGGTTTCGAGCGCCCGCCATCAAAGGGATAACGTACACAACGCTTCGTTTCGAAAACGAAACAATTTTTTGGAGATAAGCCATGATGCTCTGGCATGCCTGGCCGCAGGCGATGGCGAATGGCGAAACCGCCATGGCCGCGGCCGAAATCCCCGCCGCGCCCGATCAGGTGCTCGCGGCGCTGGTCACCAGCGAGGTCGAGCGCTGGTGGGGCTCGGCCGACACCTACCGGATGACCGGCTGGACCGCCGATCTGCGCGTCGGCAGAAGCTGGAGCGTTGTCGTGCGGTCGGCTGACGGCAGGCACTTACCCGCCAGCGGAAAATTCCTTGAGATCGAGATACCGCGCCGGATCGTGCAGACGCGGCGCTATGACTGGGACCACCCGACGCTCGGCCGCCGCGAAACGACGGTCGCCTATCTGCTGGAACCAGCCGCCGGCGGCACGCGGCTTACCGTATGCCATGGCGGATTTGCCGGATTGACGGACGCCGCCGCCGAGCATGCCGACGGCTGGGCGCGCGTGCTGGGGTGGCTGCAGCGGTATTCTGGTGCGGAGACATAGAACAGACGGCCGCGATCCTTCGCCCCCCTCTCTGCCCTGCCGGGCATCTCCCCCTCAAGGGGGGAGATCAGATGTCACGCCGGCTTTCGCCAATCTCCGGCGTTGCAGGAAAAGCGCCGTCGCCGAAACTGCCGATCTCCCCCCTTGAGGGGGAGATGTCCGGCAGGACAGAGAGGGGGGCCTCGTACCAGCGTCCAAGAAAACCGCGAGCGACTCAGATCACGTTCAGCTCCCGGAACGCGCGGCCTTCCGCCACCCGCCCATACCCGAACGCGGAGCAATCAATCGTCCGGTAGCCGCCATGCATGACAAGCTCGGCGATCGACTTGCCGACCGCCGGCGCCTGCTGCAGGCCGTGGCCGGAAAAGCCGTTGGCGAAGAGGAAATTATCGACCTCCGGATGCGGTCCGATCACCGCGTTCTGGTCGAGCGTGTTGTAGTCGTAATGGCCGACCCAGGCGCGCGTCGGCTTGATCGCCTCGAAGGCCGGGACGCGGGTGGCGAGCACCGGCCAGATGACCTCCTCGAACAGCGGCCAGTTGACCTCGAAATCCTTCGGATCGGGCGCATGATCGCCCTCCTCCGGCTCGGCGCCGCCGGTGAGGTAGACCGACCCTTCCGGCCGCACATAAATGCCGGAGGGATCGACCAGCAGCGGCATGTCGGCGAATTTGTCGCGCGCCTCGAAGACGAAGACATTGCGCTTGCGCGGCTCGACCGGCAGCGCCAGCCCGGCGAAGGCCGCGACCTTGCCGGCATTCGGCCCGGCGGCGTTGACGACGATGCCGGCCTCCACCGTCTCGCCATTGTCGAGGGAAACACCGGTGACGCGGTTGCCCTGGCGCGCGATGCCGGTGACGGAGGCGGTGATGAAGTCGATCTTCTTGTCGCGCAGCGCCTTGCGGAACAACGTCAGCATCGCATGCGCGTCGAACCAGCCCTCGCCTGTCCGGCCATAGGCGCCGGCCGAAATTCCTTCGGTCGATAGCCAGGCGAAGCGCTTGGTGAGCTGGTCGGGGTTCTCCAGCAGAATATCGGCGCCTTCGGCGACCTGCGTCTCGTGATTGGCCTTGAGGATCGGCAGTCCGGCCTCGCCGGCGAGGATCAGATAGCCGCCCTCGCGAAAACCGATATCGGCGTCAGTGCCGAACGTTTCCTTCAGCCGCCGGAACAGCTTCAGCGTGAACTGCGACAGCCGGATGTTTTCAGGGATCGAGAATTGCTGGCGGATCGAGGCCAGCGACAAGGTCGTCGCCGCATGGGAGAATTGCGGATCGCGCTCGATCAGCGCGATGGTGCCGCCAAAACCCTCCTCGCGCAGGTAATAGGCGATCGAGGATCCGACGATGGCTCCGCCGATGATGACAATGTCGTAGCGCACGCTTTTGGGTCTCCGGCTCCAGAGCATGACCCCGAGGCTGGGCTCACTCTCAAATCAATGCAGGCAGGTTGATCTCGAAGCGCGTGCCGCGCTCGGAGTCAACCAGCCTGATCGTACCATCATGCGCTTTCAGGAGGGCCAGAACGATGCCGAGGCCCATGCCGGTGCCGCCGGTCTCGCGCCTTGTGGTGAAGAACGGCTCGAAGATTTTCGCGCGGTTGGCGGCCGAGATGCCGTCGCCGTCGTCGCCGACATGGATCGCCACCCTGTCGCCGGCGCCCGCCGCGCCGACCGTAACCAGCCTGGCGCCATGCCGGGCCGAATTGTCGATGAGGTTGGCAAGCACGATGCCGAGATTCTCGGCCGAAATGCCAAGGCCGATGTCGCCGCCGGCCTCCTTTTGAAGCTCCAGCCTGGTGTCGATCGGCAGCAAGGTAAGCGCCGCGTTGAGCGTCGTGCTTTCGCCGCTCGGCGCCAGGTTTTCGGCACGTGCCAGGTCGAGCAGCCGGCGCACCAGGAGATTGAGCCGGCCGGCGTCGGTGACGATGTTGTTGGAGAAGCGCCGCCGCTCGGCCTCGTCCATGGCGCCGCCGGAATCGCGCAGCAGCTCGGCCGCGCCCTGGATCGCCGTCAGCGGCGATTTCAATTCATGCGAGACATGGGTGGCGAAGGTCTGGATGCTGTCGGAGCGCGCCTGCAGCTTGGTCGCCATGTCGAGGAAGGCGGCCGACAGCTCCGCCATCTCGCGCGTGCCGTGATGGGCAAGCGGCCTGATCGCCTCGCGATCGCCGGCAGCGATGCGCTTGGTCCGCTCGATCAGCGCATAGATCGGCCGGCTGACCGTGCGGATGAACACCAGCCCGATCAGCAGCGTGCCGCCGACGATGGCGATCGCCGCCAGGGTCACCTTGCCGCGCTCGCCATAGAGATGCTTGACGATGTTGTTCGGCGTCCGCGACAGGTACACGACGCCGGCAACCCTGCCGTCGATCTCGATCGGCAGGGCGACGAAGACGCGCACCTTGGTGCCGCGGCTCACCGAATAGAGCGGCGGCGTCGGCTGGTCGGGGATGCGCAGCCTGAGCGCGCTGGCATAGGCGCCGGTCAATGCCGTGCGGACCTCCTCGACCGCGGCCAGGGTCTGGCCGACTTCGCCGCCGCCGGCAATCACCACGCCGTGCGGATCGAGCAGGCGGAAGCCGGCAAGCGTCGTCTTCTGCGTCTCGTCCAGGATAGGGTCGAGCCGGGCCCCGATGGCGGCGAAGGCCGGATCGGCGGCGGCGGGAAGCGCCGCCGGCCGCGACGGCAGGACAGAGTCGGAGGCGAGATCGAGCTGCGGCTCGATCGGCTCGTAGGGATAATTGTTGTCCCTTGAAGGATCGGCCGAGATCGGAGCCCCCAATTGTTCGGGCGCAATACCGGCGGTGCGCACGGCGTCGGCGTAAACGGCGGCAACCACCGCGCCTTGCGCGATCAGTTCGCCCTCGGTCTGGCGGATCAGCTGGTTTTCATAGAGCCGGAAGAAGAACAGCCCGACCAGCGGCAGCGCCATCACCACGATCAGGATGGCGACGACGATGGTGGCAAGCCGCGGCCGCCACCGCTCCTTGCTCAACCACCGCATCGGCCGAGCCGGAAACCAACGCCGTGCACGGTCTCGACCGCATCGAGGCAGCCGACCGCCGCCAGCTTGGCGCGGAGGTTGCGGATATGGCTGTCGACGGTGCGCTCGGAGACATGGATGTTGGAGGCATAGGCATTGGCCATCACCGCGTCGCGGCCGAGCACATGCAGCGGGCGCGCAAGAAAGCCTTTGAGGATGGCGAATTCGATCGCCGTGAGCACCAGCGGCTTATCGTCGAAACGCGCCGCGTGGCTGGCCGGGACAAGCATCAACTTGCCATGCGCGAATTGCTGGTCGTCTTCTTCCGCCACCGGCGCCGGACGCGCGCGGCGCAGGATGACGTTGACGCGCGCGACCAGCTCGCGCGGGCTGAACGGCTTGGTCACATAGTCGTCGCCGCCCATTTCGAGCCCGAGGATACGGTCGATCTCCTCATCGCGCGCCGACAGGAACAGCACCGGCACGTCGGATTTCTGCCGCAGGCGCCGGCAGACCTCCAGCCCGTCCATCTCCGGCATGCCGATGTCGAGCACGATGAGATCGGGCGCGCGGCGTTCGACCGCCTGCAGCGCGGCGGCGCCGTCGGCCACGGCGGCCGTCTTCATGCCGGCCTTTTCCAGCGCGAAGCAGATGATCTCGCGGATATGCGGGTCGTCGTCGGCGACGAGGATGTTGTGCGGCATCGATCAATGGCCCGGCGCGTAAGGTTGGTTGACGGCAGGATTAGCAGGCAGGCCGCGCTTGTCGAGAGTGCGCAGCAGTCGCCAATCGCGAAAGCTCCAGGCGCGCCAGCGGTTCAGGGTCGCGCGATACCAACTTTCGCTCCCGCGTCGCGTCGCCGCAAGATCCTGAAGCTCTATATCGCCGGTAACGGACGACCTGCGGTGGTCGAGATAGCGATCGAGCGCAGGAAATCCGCTCGGCCCGAGGTCTTGCAGGTAAAGGGTGTCGAGAGGAACACCTTTTCCCGTCATTTCAAGCGAATGGTCGACATTGAAGTTGGCAATCAGCGCTGCGAAGTTGACGAAACAACAGGCATAAAGCGTCGTCGATAACGTCAGAAGATTGGCCGAAAGCAGCCATTCGCTGGATTTCCGCAGCGCGATTCGGGCGACGATAAGCGCCAGCCCCGCCGCCACCAGTCCCATCCAGATGAAGGTGGCAATGCGCAGATAGGTCAGCGCATAGATCCCCACATAGAGGTCGAGCCGCAGCATCGAGGAGACGACCAGCACGATGTTCTGCGCCACCCAGAGATAGACCAGACGGCGGATGAGCGGATCGGCCGATGTCTCGCTGCCGGGTTTCAGCGCCGCCAGCACGAAGCCGGCGGCAAGCAGGGCGGTGACGATCAGCGGATAGGCGCCGCGGTGCGCATAGGCGGCATAGGTCAGCCCATCGGGCAGGGCGACACCGCCCCAGAGATAGGTGGCGTCGAGCGCGGTCTGCAGCGCAAACAGCGCGTTGAAGACGATCAGCGCGCGCAGGATCGCGGCCTTGCCGAAGAGAATATCTTCCGCGGCGGTTTTTGCCGGCCGGGCAACAGGCGCGGCAGGCAGGAGGCGCCTGAGCCGGGAGACGAAGCGTGGCAGGCGAGGGCGCAGGAAGGCCCAGATGCCGGCTAGGAAAAGCAGCCAGAAGACAAGCCGCGCGACTTCGATTTTTTCGAGCAGCGCATTGAGGTCGATCAGCGACAGCCAATGGTCGATGATCGGATTGGCGGCGCCGAACAAAGCGAGGAAGACGACGCCAAGCGTCAGCGGCATCACCCAGACGACAATTGCCGCGAGCCGGAACCGCCGCTGTCCGAGTTCTCGCGCGGCCTTGCGCCAGCGAAAGAAGTCGCGCCCGAAGCGGAAGGGCGCTGCCAGCAGGAACAGGAAAAGCTGGTTGGCGATGCGCGCCAGCCCGGCGCGCAACCGCCCGGCGATCGACAAGGCGAACACGGCCAGCGCCACGATCGCGACCAGCACCGAAAGAAGGCTGACATTTTCGATCAATGGCAGCAGCGCGGCAAACAGCGCCGCCGGCTTGAACCAGACCCGCGCATCGCTGAGCGCAGCCGGATGCATGGCGACGACGGCGGCGGCAAGCACGACAGCAAAAATGAAGGCGGTGATGCCGACGGGCTGGCCGTAGAAAAGGAAATCGGCCAGCGCCGCCAGCAGAACGCTGGCGCCGGCGCGGCGGCAATAGCTTGGAGCAAGCGATGTCTTCATCGTCGGCATCGGCATGGTCATCGTCGTCATCGCTGCGACCTCCTGGCTGTTGCCATGCCAGCACCACGTGCCGGCCGCGATCTGGGAGCGAAAGGCAGCACCGTCGCTGTGAAGCGCTGTCTCTGCGGCCCGGCGAGCCACCAGCCTTCGTTGCGCAGCCGGCGCGGCAGGGACCAGCGGGGTTTGCGATGTGTTTCCATGCCGACGGTTTCGCCGGCTGGCGCGGTAAGGTCAGGGCGAAATCCCGGAGCTTTTCAGCAAGGGTTTGCAGATTTGGTGCAGAGCAAATCGCTCGAGGTTGGCGCTGCCCCTCATCTGGCTGCCGCCATCTTCTCCCCGTGAACGGGGAGCTGTCATTGCCGATTTCGCCAATCGTCAACGTTGCAAGGTGGCCACCGAGGTCGCGGCCAGCCCTTTCGCCCCGTTTACGGGGAGAAATGCCCGGCAGGGCAATGAGGGGCGGCGCCGACGTTGACGATATGCAGTGATACTCGCAAGGCCAGGATTGCTGGTGCAGCGAGCTTGCCTTGCCAAGTGGCAGGCGGCATAGATCGCCCATGACCGACCCTTACCGCCCGCGCCGCTCGGTGCTTTACGTGCCGGCCGCCAATGACAAGGCGCTCGCCAAGATCGCCACCTTGGCCTGCGATGCCGTCATCATCGACCTTGAGGACGGCATCTTGCCCGCCGACAAGGCGGCCGCCCGAGACAAACTCGCCGGCATCCTCGCCACGCGGCCGAAACGGCGCTGCGAGATGCTGGTGCGCATCAACCCTTTGGCCAGCGAATGGGGCGCCGACGACCTTCTCGCCGCGAGCAAGGCCGAGGCCGACGGCATCCTTCTGCCCAAGATCGGCACGCCGCGCGACATCCTCGAAGCCGGCGACCTGCTCGACGACAATTTCGCGCCGGACAGCGTGAAACTATGGGCGATGATCGAGACGCCCAAGGCGCTGCTCAACATCGGCGCGATCGCTGAACTCGGTCGCGATCCGGCTTCTCGGCTCGCTTGTTTCGTTGCCGGAACGAATGACCTGGCAAAGGCCACCGGCACGCTTGTCACGCCCGACCGCCGCTATCTCATGCCCTGGCTGATGCAGCTGGTGCTCGCCGCGCGGGCCGGCGGCCTCCACGTGATCGACGGCGTCGCCAATGATTTTCGCGACCTCGACGCCTTTGCCCGCGAATGCGCCGAGGGTGCCGCCATGGGTTTCGACGGCAAGTCGGTGATCCACCCCAATCAGATCGAGCCGGCGAACCGCGCCTTTTCGCCGTCGCCGGAAGCAATCACCGCCGCCCGCACTATTACGGATGCGTTCGCGCGGCCCGAAAATGTCGGCAAGGGCGTGATCGCGATGGACGGCCGCATGGTCGAGCGGCTGCATCTGTCCGAGGCCGAGAAACTTCTGGCGAAGGCCGCAATCATCGGCGCATGATGGGCCGGGCGGCAAGACGATTTCCGGGACTGTGAGCGATCCGCTCACGCCCATGACAGGATGGAAAGATGAAACTCTACCGCTTCCTCACCGGGCCCGACGACGCCACCTTCTGCCACAAGGTGACCGCGGCGCTGAACAAGGGCTGGCACCTGTTCGGCTCGCCGACCTATGGTTTCGATCAGGAAACCAGGTCGATGCGCTGCGGCCAGGCCGTGGTGAAGGATGTCGAAGGCCAGGAATACGGCCCGGATACCAAGCTCAGCGACTGGTAGAGGCTGGGTGCTGCCAGGTCTGCGCCAGTCCCCCCTCTCTGCCCTGCCGGGCATCTCCCCCTCAAGGGGGGAGATCAGCAGCTCGTTCGCTGGCGCAAATCCTGCAAAGTTGGCGATTGGCGAAACCCTAAATGCCAGCTGATCTCCCCCCTTGAGGGGGAGATGGCCGGCAGGCCAGAGAGGGGGGCCTGGGTGCCGACCTGGATGGCGTGCTCAGCTTGCCGCCGCCTGCTCCGCCGCTTCCTCGATCCGCTCCATGTCGTCGTCCGACAGGCCGAAATGGTGGCCGATCTCGTGGATCAGCACATGAGTGACGATGTCGCCCAGCGTCTCCTCGTTCTCGGCCCAGTAGTCGAGTATGGCGCGGCGGTAGAGCGTGACGCGGTTCGGGCCCTCGCCGGTCTGCGGGTTCCAGCGTTCGGCGATGCCGCGCCCCTCGAACAGGCCGAGCAGGTCGAACGGCGTCTCCAGCGACAGGTCGTCCATGATCTCGTCGGTCGGGAAATCGGCGATCAGGATGACGATCTCGCCGGTGAGCTTGCGGAATTCTTCCGGCAGATGGGCATAGGTCTCCAGCGCCAGAAACTCCAGCTCGTCGATCGACGGTGAGAGCTGGTCGTGCCAGGTGCGTGTCTTGTAGATGCGGGCCATAAAATTTCCTTTGATCCCGGCATATAGGCTTTCGCGCGGGTCGAGGCAAATGAGCGGGGTCCGAATCCAAGTGAATCGGCTAAGGCTCGGTTCCGGCCATGAATTGGGAGTTTCTCATGCCGGAGCTTTCCACACTTGGACTTTTCACCATCGCCTGCCTCGCTTTGGCCGGACATGCTTTGATCGCCTCGCGCAACGCCGGCCAGGGCGTGCGGCGGGGCTTTGCGACCTATCTGAAGAAGCAGGGGCAACCCCAAGGAATAAATTCCTTCTGACTCCGCTTGACTCTTCCGGCACCCTCTGGAATCTATAGGAACATAACAGGAACAATTGCTGTCGGAAGTGAACGTCATGGCGATGAACGCCGTGGCGCGGGATACTGTTTTTGCCCTGCGCCGCCAGATCGCGAAGATCGAGGGAACGCTGCCCGAGCGCCTGCAAGCGCCGGTGTCTGGCACGCCTGGAGCAATTCCGGGAAAAGTGCAGAGCGGTTTTCCGTCCGGAATTGCGGAAAAACAACATGTCGATGCCGTCAGATCGGATATCACCATTGTCCGGCGCGGTCTTGCCGTGGCCGGGCAGGAGGCCTTCCTGAACACCGGCATCGAACGCCTCGACACCGCTCTTGGCGGCGGCCTGCCCAAGGCGGCGCTCAGCGAGATCCACGGCCTGGAGACCCGCGATGCCGGAGCCGTCGCCGGATTCGCCTTGTCGCTCGCCAGCCTCATCCGCAAGGAAAAGCCGGGCCTGCCGCTGCTGTGGATCGGCACCGCCGAAATCTTCCACGAGGCTGGTTTTCCCTACGCCAGGGGGCTTCATGCCCTGTTCGGCATCGCGCCGGAGCAATTGCTGTTTTCCGAGGCGCCGAAACTGCTCGACGCGCTGTGGATTGCCGAGGAAGCCGCCCGCATGACGGCCTTCGCCGCCGTCATCCTCGAGATCCGCGGCAGCCCGCAGCGGCTCGACCTCACCGCCACGCGCCGCCTGCACGCGCGCGCCCAGAACGCCGGCCGTCCGGTGCTTCTGCTGCGCCAGGCCGGCGAGGCCGATCCCACCGCCGCCCCGGTGCGGCTCATCGTTTCGGCCGCACCGGCGGCAGAGCGCGAGACGGTCGCCGGACCGCTCGCCGGCTCGATCGGCCGCCCCGCCTTCACCGTCGCTATCGGCAAGAGCCGCACGGCCCTGCCTGGACAATTCACACTGGAGTGGAACCCCGATGAGCACGCTTTCACAGAAAGAAGCGCCGAAAAGGAACGCGCAGAGAATCCTGTCGCTGTGGTTCCCGCACCTGCCCGCGGAGCGGATCCTGCGCCAGCGTCTGGGTCGGTCCTGGCGTTCCCGGCCGTCGCATCATTTGCCACTGGTTATCAGCCATCGCGACAGCAACGCCCAGCGCATCGCGGCCCTCGACGAGCGGGCTGAGGCGCTCAAATTGAAGCGCGGCATGGGCATTGCCGACGCGCGCGCCATGCACCCCACGATCGATGTGGTGGAGGCCGACACGGAAGCCGACCGCCGCCTGCTCGAGGGCCTGGCCGATTGGTGCGACCGCTACACGCCGCTGGTGGCGATCGACGGCGAGGACGGGCTGTTCCTCGACGTCACCGGCTGCACGCATCTGTTCGGTGGCGAGCGCGCCATGCAGGAAGAAATCCTGACCCGCTTCTTCCAGCAGGGTTTCGATGTCCGCGCCGGGCTCGCCTCGACCCCGGGTGCCGCCTGGGCGGCGGCTCGCTTCCACGGCGACCGCATCGTAGCCGATGGCGAGGAAGAAGCGCTCCTGGCGCCGCTGCCTTTGTCGGCGCTGCGCATCGCGCCGCAAACCCGCGTCAGCCTCGAAAGCGTCGGCCTGCGCACCGCCGGCGCGGTGATGGCCGCCCCGCGCGCGCCGCTTGCCCGCCGCTTCGGCGCCACTTTGCTTCTGCGCCTCGACCAGGCGCTCGGCCGGCTCGACGAGGCCGTGTCGCCGCGCCTGCCCGTCGCGCCGCTGTCGGTCGAGCGCCATCTTGCCGAACCGATCATGCTCACCGACGAGATCGAGCGCCTGGTGAGCCGGCTTGCCACTGCCCTGAAGAGCGACCTCGAACGGCGCGGCGAGGGCGCAAGGGTGCTTGCCCTGTTCCTCTTCCGCGTCGACGGCGCCGTCAGCCGCATCGCCGTCGGCACCTCGCGTCCGATGCGCGAGCCGCAGCTGATCAAAAGACTGTTCCACGAAAGGCTGGCGGCACTGGAGCAGAGCATAGACGCCGGCTTCGGCTTCGACCTCGTGCGGCTTTCCGTGCTGTCGGTCGCCGCCTTCGACATGCTGCAGGGCGACCTCACCGGCGAGGAAACCGACGATGACGCCGATATCGCGCTGTTCGCCGACCGCATCCGCGCCCGTCTTGGCGAGGCCGCCGTGCTGAAACCCATTGTCGTCGAGAGCCATCTGCCTGAGCGTGCCGTTACCACGGTGCCTTTCTCGGAAGCGCCGCAACGGCGCGCGCCGGCGCGACAATCCGACCGGGGAGCGCCACCAATGACCATCTATCCGCCGGAGCGGCCGGTGCGCCTGTTCCGCTCGCCCGAGCCGATCGAGGTGCCGGCAACCGAGATTCCCGAGGGACCACCGATGAATTTCCGCTGGCGGCGCGCGCTCTACCGCGTCGCCCGCGCCGAAGGCCCCGAACGCATCGCTGCCGAATGGTGGCGGCAGGCGCCTGGCGAGGAGGAAGCGCCGACCCGCGACTATTACCGCATCGAGGACAGCGACGGGCGTCGCTACTGGCTCTACCGCCAGGGCCTTTACGACGCCGCGCAAGCCGCGCCGCGCTGGTTCATGCATGGGGTGTTCGCATGAATGCGCTCACCGTCATCCCCTATGCCGAGTTTGGCATCAGCTCGAATTTCTCCTTCCTGCGCGGCGCCTCGAAGCCGGAGGAACTGGTGGTGACGGCCAGGTTCCACGGCTTTTCCGCGATCGGGCTTGCCGACCGCAACACGGTTGCCGGCGTCGTGCGCGCCTGGCAGCAGGCCAAGGTCGAGAAGATGGCCTACCATCCCGGATGCCGCCTGGTGTTCGGCGACGGCACGCCGGATATCCTCGCCTATCCGCGCGACCGCCAGGGCTGGGGGCGCCTCTGCCGCATGCTGACCCAGGCCAATCTGCGCGACGAGACCGAGAAGGGCGCGACGCTGCTCGAGCTCGACGATCTCCTCGAATGGGGTGACCGGATGTCGCTGGCCATGTTGCCCAACCTGTCGACAGGCGCGGAGGATAGCTTGTCGCTCATTAGCCGGCTTAAGGATCGTTTTGGGGCCGCACTCCGGCTTGCCGTGGCGCCGGACTATGCCGGCAATGACCGCTTCCGCATCGAGCAGGCGGCGGCGATCGCCGACCTCCTTGACGTCCCGCTGATGGCGACCAACGACGTGCTCTATCACACCGCCGAGCGCCGGCCGCTGCAGGACGTGCTGACCGCGATCCGCCTCAACACGCCGGTTTCCGACGTCGGGCTGGAGCTGGCGGCCAATGCCGAGCGTCATTTGAAGCCGCCGCTGGAAATGGCCCGGCTTTTCCGCCGCCACCCCGAAGCGTTGGCCGAGACGCTGCGCTTTGCCGGGGAATTGACCTTCTCGCTCAGCGACCTCCAATACAATTATCCGGACGAGCTCACCGAATCCGGCCTCGGCCCGCAGGCCGAACTCGAACGCCTGGCGCTTGAGGGAGCGGCAAGGCGCTATCCCGGCGGTGTTCCCGGCCATGTTAGGCAGCGCATCGATGAGGAGCTCGCGCTGATCGAGCGCCTGAACTATGCGCGTTATTTCCTGACCGTCCACGACATCGTCAAATACGCCCGTAGCCAGGACATCCTCTGCCAGGGGCGCGGCTCGGCCGCCAATTCGGTCATCTGCTTCTGCATCGGCATCACCGAGGTCGGACCGGATCGGATCGATGCGCTGTTTGAACGTTTCATCTCCGAGGAGCGCAACGAACCGCCCGACATCGATGTCGACTTCGAGCATGAGAAGCGCGACATCGTCATCGCTTATATCTATGAGAAGTACAGCGCCAAGCGCACCGCTTTGGCCGCCGCCGTCATCAGTTATCGTGGCCGCTCGGCGCTGCGCGAGGTGGCCAAGGCCATGGGCCTGTCGGAAGATGTCCGCAGCGCGCTGTCGAGCACCATCTGGGGTTGGTCGACCTCCGAGCTCGGCGAAAAAGAGGCCAATGCCGGCGGCCTCGACCGCACCGATCCGCTGTCGCGCCAGGTGCTGGAGCGCGCCAACGAGATCATGGGTTTTCCCCGCCATCTCTCGCAACATGTCGGCGGCTTCGTCATCACCCGCGACCGGCTCGACGAGGTCGTGCCCATCGTCAAGACGGCGATGGAGGAGCGCAAGATGGTCGAGTGGGACAAGGACGATCTCGACGCGGTGAAGATCCTGAAGGTCGACGTGCTGGCGCTCGGCATGCTGACCTGCCTGAAGCGCGCCTTCTCCTTGCTCACGCATCATTATCCGAAGGCGCGGGATCAGTTCGGCCGGCCCTACGTGCTCGCAACCCTCCCCGAAGAGGACGACGATGTTTACGCCATGATCCAGCGGGCCGATACGCTCGGCGTGTTCCAGATCGAGTCGCGGGCGCAGATGTCGATGCTGCCGCGCCTCAAGCCGAAAGATTTCTACGACCTCGTCATCGAGGTTGCGATCGTGCGACCCGGTCCGATCCAGGGCGACATGGTGCACCCCTATCTGCGCCGCCGGCAGGGTAAGGAGGACGTCAATTATCCCAGCAAGGATCTGGAAAAGATCCTTGGCAAGACGCTGGGCGTGCCGCTGTTCCAGGAACAGGCGATGAAGATCGCCATCGTCGCCGGCGGTTTCAGGCCAGGCGAGGCCGACGAGCTGCGCCGCGCCATGGCGACCTTCAAGCGCACCGGCACGATCGGCAACTACCGCCAGCGCATGATCGACGGCATGGTCAAAAATAACTACGACAAGGAATTCGCCGAGCGCTGCTTCAAGCAGATCGAAGGTTTTGGCGAATATGGCTTCCCCGAAAGCCACGCCGCGTCCTTCGCGCTGCTGGTCTACGCCTCGTGCTGGTTCAAGACCTTTTACCCGGACGTCTTCTGCGCCGCGATCCTGAATGCCCAGCCGATGGGTTTTTACCAGCCGGCACAGCTTGTCCGCGATGCGCGCGACCATGGCGTCGAGGTGCGCGAGGTCGACATCAATCATTCCATCTGGGACTGCACGCTGGAGGAAACCGCCTTCGACCCGTTCCGCATCCTCGAACGCCATTCCTCGATGCGCGGCGTCATCGCGACGGCTCATGCCGTCCGTCTTGGCTTCCGCCAGATCAAGGGTCTGTCCGAGGAGCGCATGGAAGCCGTCGTCGCGCGACGCGGCGACGGCTATTGCTCGGTCCGGGATGTCTGGCTGCGTTCAGGTCTCGATGTCGGCGAGATCGAGAAGCTGGCGCAGGCCGACGCTTTCCGCTCGATCGGTCTCGACCGCCGCGCGGCACTCTGGGAAGTGCGCGCGCTGGATGGCAAAAGTGCCGCCGAAAAGCTGCCGCTGTTCGATCAGCCGACACTGCGCCTGCGCGAGCTGGAACCGGAAACCAAGCTGCCGAAAATGCCGCTCGGCGAACATGTCGTGCACGACTACCGCTCACTCGGCCTGTCGCTGAAGGAGCATCCCGTCGCTTTCCTGCGCGAGCGGCTCACCCGCGCCGGCATCACCCCCAATACCCACCTGCCATCTGTGCGCGACGGCCGTCGCGTTTCGGTGGCAGGGCTGGTGCTGGTGCGCCAGCGCCCCGGCAAGGGCAACGCCATATTCGTCACGCTCGAGGATGAAAAGTCGATCGCCAATGTCATCATCTGGCCACGCGTCTTCGACCGCTTCCGTTCGGTGGTGATGGGCGCGCGCCTCATCCGCGTCACCGGCAAACTGCAGCATGAATCGGATGTCATTCACATCGTCGCCGACAGGATAGAGGATCTGACCCCTTGGCTGAGCGTGCTGCTTCATGAAGCCGCGCCCACCATCGAGCATCAGCGCGGCGAAACGCGGCCCGACCGATCCGCCGACCCGGGCCGTGGCCTGCCTGTGCAGCAAGATGTTGCGACGCTATCCAGCGAGGCGCGGCAGGTCATGCCCAAGGGGCGCAATTTCCAGTAAGCGGAGCTGATCACATTCATGTGATCGGCTTCATATTCGCATCGCCCCGCCTGTGCTGAGTTGCGTGCGTCAGTGGGTGGCCGCGCCTTGGCGAGGCCGAGCCTTTTCAGCTGACCGCATCTTACTTGCAACGAGGAGGAAGGTCATGACGTCAATTCTTCGACTCCTATCCTGCGCCGTTCTTCTTTCGGCGACCGCTGCTCAGCCTGCATTTGCGAGCACCGCGCCCGGCGGATGGTATCTAGGCAAATGGTCATGCCAGCTTGACGGCCGCCCGACGCGGATGGAGTGGCGAATCGTCACCGTCGACTACGGCAGCGACAATGGCGACGGAACCGCGACCAGCGCCGTCGGCGCGGAGCTGCGCGGCCGGCTTTGGGATCGCAATGGCCCATGGGCAACGCTCACGCGTCTTGGCTCCACCGGATCCACGCTCTCCTTCCGCCATGCCGACGGCAACCGCTGGTTCCTGCGCCTCAACGATGGCGACACAGCGAGCGGTTACTCGACCTGGCAGGGCAACCGCTATGCCTTCGATTGCCGGCGCCGGGCCTGACTTAGAGCGGTTCGGCGATTCCGTGAAAAGCTGAACCGCTCTAGGGGCGCGGCGGCGCCAGCAAATCCTCGGCCGGGATTGCGCGCGCCTCCGAGGGCAGCATGACCGGAATGCCGTCGCGCACCGGATAGGCGAGCTTCGCCACCCGCGAAATCAACTCGCCGCGCTCGGCGTCCCAGGTCAGCGGGCCCTTGGTCAGCGGGCAGGCAAGCAGTTCCAGAAGCTTCGGGTCGACCGTCGCCTTGCGCCCGTCACGTCCATCCGCCACCATTGGATTCCTCTTTCGCCCGTGGATAAGATGCGTCGAGATTCAGGTCAGGCCGAGTCGAAAATGGCGACTTTCGAGAACCGGAGCGGAGCGTACTGAAGTACGTGAGCACCGGAAGCGCAGAAAGCCGCCATTTGCAGGCCGGCCTCGCCTGAATATCGATGCATCTTACTGCAGGGACGGACCAAAATCCTCGCTCTCTCGCGCCAGCGTCATTTCCGTGATCGCAATCAGCGTCTCGGCCCGCGTCTTGAGATCCGGCGCTTCCAGCAGCGCCTGTTTTTCAGCGGGTCCGTAGGGCGCCATCATCGACAGCGCGTTGACCAGCATGCCGTTTTCGGCGCGGCTGACGCTCTCCCAGTCAGCCTCGAGCTCATTGGCCTGCAGATAGGCGCGAAACGCTTTCAGGAGCGCCGGACGGTCGACATCCGCGCCGGCCTGCTCCTCTTCGAGATCGGTGAGGAAGGGCGCCATCCGGCATTGCCGGAACGGCGTCTTGACCGTCAGTTCCTGCCCGATGCGGAATCGGCACACGCCCTGCAGCGAGATCAGGTAGCGGCCGTCGCCGGTCTCGGCCAGCGAAATGATGCGGCCGGCGCAGCCGACGCTGCAAAGCTCGGGTTCGCCATCTGCGCGCAACGCGCCGTCGAGGCTGGGCTGGATCATGCCGATCAGCCGCGAGCCGCCCATCACCTCGTCGATCATCTGCAGATAGCGCGGCTCGAAGACATTGAGCGGCATGCGCCCGCCGGGCAAAAGCAGCGCGCCGGCAAGCGGGAACACAGGGATCACCGAAGGCAGATCCTTGGCAAGCCGGTAGCGCGCGTTTCCTACCCGCACCTGGACCTCCGAAAACGCCCCCGGCTATGCATCAAGCTGCGATCTCCTCCCGAACGTGTCATCGGGCACGCTCGCTCTATCTGGCGCTGGCGCCGCGCTGCGCAAGCCTGCCGGCCATGACAGCCGGCAAAAATCTCAAGCGAACAGCAGCGACGAGAGCTTGCGCCGTGCCGCAAGCGTCGCCTCGTCGGTCATTCCCCAGGCCTCGAAGAATTTCAAGAGCTGCGCTCGGGCGCCGTCTTCATTCCAGGCCCGGTCGGCTTTGATGATGGCCAGCAAATTGTCGGCGGCCTCGTGCCGCTCGCCGCGCCCATTCTGGATCATCGCCAGATCGAAGCGCGCCTGGTGGTCGGCTGGGTTGACGGCAAGCCGGCGCTCGAACTCGGCCGGATTGCCGAGCGCGGCCGCTTCCGCCGCAAGCGTCATCTTGGTGCGCAGCGCGGCAAGCGCTGGGGCATCCTTCTTGTCGTCCGGCGCCCGCGCCAGCATCGTCTCGGCGCCTTCCGCGTCGCCGGCCTCGAACAGGATCTCACCCAGGCCGGCGATCGCCTCGATCGTCTCCGGCGCCTGTTCCAGCACCGCGTCATAAATGTCGGCGGCCGTCTGGATGTCGCCGGCCGTCCGCGCTTCGGCGGCAGCGGCGAGCGCGTCCGCGATCTGCGGCGCGCCATTGCCCTTGCCGCCGACCTTGTCGAGGAACTGGGCGATCTGGCTTTCGGGGATAGCGCCCATGAAGCCGTCGACCGGCTGGCCATCCTTGAAGGCGATGACCGCGGGAATGGACTGGATGCCAAGCTGGCCGGCGATCGAGGGATGGTCGTCGATGTTCATCTTGACCAGCTTGACCTTGCCGCCGGCGGCCTTGACCGCCTTTTCCAACTGCGGCGTCAGCTGCTTGCACGGGCCGCACCAGGGCGCCCAGAAGTCGACCAGGACCGGCTGGCGGCGCGATTCCTGGATGACGTCGGCGGCAAAGGCGGCGGTCGTCGTATCCTTGATCAGGTCGGCCGCCGCCGGCGCCTCGGCAAGCGCTACCTTGGCGCGGTCGCCGCCGCCATACTGGACGGATTGGGTGTACTGGCCCGAAGCATTGCCAAAAGAGCTGCTGAACGGATTGTTGTCACTCATGGTGTCGCCCTTGTCGGTCGCGTCGCCGGATGCAGAGCGCGACTCGGTCATTGTCTGATTTCGGTTTCGCCATCCATGTGGCGATCAAGCCAAGACTTTCAAGATAACGAGACTTTCAAGATAACAGGATCGTGGCCGGTTGCCTCGACGAATTTGATGAGATCGGCCGCCGCGATCGAGGTCGTCGCCTCGTTGGTGAGCGGATGGCCGTTGATGACGGCGTGATCCATCAACTCCTGGTCGAGCACCACTTTGACCTTCGCGCCGTCGTCGTTGATCAGGCCGAAAACGGTGACCGCGCCGGGAATGACGCCGAGCAGCTCCATCAGCATTTCCGGCCTGCCGAAGGAGACGCGGCCTGACGCGCCGATCAGATGGTGGATTTGCTTGAGGTCGACCACGGCTTCCTCGCCGACGGTGACGAGGAAATAACTGTCCTTCTTGTCCTTGAGGAACAGGTTCTTGGTGTGGCCGCCCGGAATCTCGCCGCGCAGCGCCTGCGAATCGGCGACCGTGTAGAGCGGCGGGTGCCTGACCGTCGAGACGGATATGCCGAGATCGGCAAGGAAGGCATTGAGCTCGGCTTCGGTCTTCGGCATCGGTCCCTCAAATCATCCGACAAGTGTCATGCCGTTTACGGCCAAGGGTGCTGTTCCGGCAAGGGCGCAAGCAATGGACCAGCGATCCGGCGGCTTCATGCCGCTCGCCAGGCATGCGCCGGCCGCGGCCAAAAAAGACCGTCATTTCCCTGTTGCAATCGCCGCGCTCTTCGGCCATATAGGCCCGGCTTGCGGCCAAGGCCGCGCGAGCGGGTGTAGCTCAGGGGTAGAGCACAACCTTGCCAAGGTTGGGGTCGAGCGTTCGAATCGCTTCACCCGCTCCAATTTCCCTCAAGGAAATTAAGCATTGCGAAAGGGCCGGATCGATCCGGCCTTTTTCGTTTCTGTCGGCCAACACGGCATTCACGATGCTTTGACGCCCGATCACATCGGATAACGTTTGCGTTCCACCCCCCGGTCTAACGCCGGAGCGGTCTCTATATGTCTTTTTCAGGGCCGAGAACCGCCGGCGATGATGGCCACACCGCGACACGACGCGACCAGACGGCCCCTTCCGGAGATGCGATCTTACCGCTTCTCCATCGCAAGGAGAGTCATCATGCGTTCCTTCACTCCAAGGATCGTCGTTGCGGCCGCGGTCTTTGCCGCCATCCCGCTTTCAAGCGCCTATGCGGTGCACCGTCACCACAAGGTGCAAGTCGACACCATGAGCACGGCATCGGTGCCGGCGGATCCGGAAGCGCGCGCGGCGACGGAGCAGTTGCTGGGCGTAAAACAGGGTATCCGCGTGGCAAGGGAGGTCGGCAAGATCTCGGCGGACCAGGCCCGCGACCTGATGCAGCAGGCCGATACCATCCAGCACGCCGGGTCGACCTCAGCCAGTTCGATGTTGGGGCAGATCAATCAGCTTGATCAGCGGCTTCAGAATGCCACCGGACAAGGGACCTACATCGGGAGCGGCGGCGACGGCGGCTACTATCCGAACGGTTGACGCGATAGACGCTCTTCGTAAAGCAGCCGCCGGTGCGATCAGGCCTTCCCGCACCGGCGCCGCGATCATGCCGCGCCGGCGGTAGCCCCGTTCGCTCAGGCGGAATTGGCGGGTATCGTTCAAGCCTTGCCGTCAGCGTAAATTGCCCGTCAGGCCGCTTTCGGCGGGTCGATGCCCAAGGTCGATGCCAGCTTGGTCAACGTTTTGAGCGTTTCCTTCGCGACAGGAACACCGAGTGTGTTCGAGGCCATTTGATGGCTATGCGCGAGTTCTCCAGGTATGAGGATGTCGCTGACGCCAGGTGCCTTCCTGGCGGCTTTCATCTGATCGATCAGAAGATCCATTCTGTCGTGGAACGCCTCCAGAGGCATGAAGGCCGCGACGTTGACTGCCCGGAAGCTATGGCCAACCCCGCCGGTGGAATCGTCCTTCGACCCCTGTATCTGCGACCCTATGCCGGCTCCGGTCAGGACGCCGGCAAATATCTCGAAGGTCAGCGCGAGACCGTAGCCCTTGTGTCCGCCGAACGGGACAAGGGCTCCGCCCCGGATGAAGTCGCGCGGGTCCGTCGATGGATTTCCCAACGGGTCCAAAAGCCAGCCGAGCGGGATTGGACGTTCGGATTCCGCCGCGGCGATCACCTTTCTGCCCGCGACCACGCTTGTGGCGATATCGAACACGAAAGGAGGACGGCCTCTGGTCGGCGCCGCGACGGCATAAGGATTGTTGCCGAGCGCACGTTCGCGACCGCCGGTGGGCGCCATCACCGGCGGCGCGTTGCTTATGACCTCGCCGATCATGCCGGCCTGCGACATGATCAAGGCATAATAGGAGCCAGCGCCAAAATGGTTGCTGTTGCGGGCGGCGACGAAAGCCATTCCGGATCTGCCGGCCTTCTCGACCGCAATTCTCGCGCATTTGGCGGCCGTCAAAGGCCCCAGTCCGCCGTCGCCGTCTACGATCGCATAGGCGTCCTGGTCGACAAGGATTTGCGCGTTTGGCCTCGGATTGAGGTTGCCCAGGCGCAAATGATGCATATAGCCCGGAAGAACCGAACACCCATGCGATGCAATGCCTCGCTTGTCCGCGAAGATCATGATTGCGGCGGTTTCGCGTGCATCGGCCTCCGGCACGCCGGACGTCATCAACGCCTCGATGCAGAACCCCGCCAGGCTCTGTTCGGCAATCCGCAACGCGTCTGTCATGTGCCCATCGAACATCTCAGGCCCGGTCTGTGGCGAACGGCGATACCACTTGCAGGGTTTGCCTCGCCTTTTACCGCGGTTCCGTCAAGATCGGGTCGGCTTGCAGCCAACGATCAGAATCTTTCCGGACGATAGGGCGTTGGGTCGGCGAAAGTCGGTTTCCCCGTCAGCATCTCTGCCAGCAACCGCCCTGTTGCCGGGCCGATGGTCAGCCCATGGTGCGCATGGCCGAAATTGAACCACAGCCCTTTCGTTCCCGACGCAGGGCCGATGATCGGCCGCATGTCGGGCGGGCATGGGCGGACGCCGATCCACGGCGTTTCCTCGACCGGCTCCCCAAGCGGCAACAGACGCGCCGCCGCGGCTTCGGCATATTTGAGCTGCCTCGGGTTTGGCGGTGCATCGGCCCCGGCGAACTCGACACCTGTCGTCAGCCGCAGCCCGCGTGTCATCGGCGACATCACAAAGCCTCGTTCCTGATCCGCAACAGCGTGGAAAGGCATAGCATCGTCCATCCGATAGTGGCGGTGATATCCGCGCTTCATCAGCAGAGGCAAGGAATGGCCGAAGCGCCTGGCGAGGCCAGCCGATTGCGGGCCAAGGGCAATGACGGCATTCCTGGCTTGAACTTCAAGTTCTTCGGTTTTGACCGTCCATAGGCCTGCGGAAGCGCAAAGGCCCGCAGCGTCGCCGACCAGAAGCCGGCCGCCGCGCCGCACGAAGAGCTCGGCATAGCGTTTCACCAATTCACCGGGGTCAGTCACCGTTTTGGCATCATGCCAGTGGATGCCTCCAACGGCCCCTTCCTGCCCGGTGTGAATTTTCGGCTCGACGCGCGCAAGTTCATCGGCGTCCAGCACCGTGTACGAGAGATTGAAGCGCTTAAGACCCTGAAGATTTCCCGAAACCGCGGCAAATTTCGCCGCGGTCCTCCATATGCCGATCCAGCCATCGGCTCTTACCAGATCCTCGGCGCCCGCGGGGCCTATCAGCGCGTCGTGCTCGTCGATGCTCGCTTCTATCAGCGGCAGCATCGCATCTATGGCGGATTTGAGTTTGAGGCGCGAGGAATTGTGCCAATAACTGACAAGAGCCGGCGTGGACTTAAGCAGGTAAAGCGGGTCGAACCGCACGGAGGGCACTCGGTTGAAAGCGTATCTTGCAAGCATCGCCGCTGTTCTCGGAAAGGCGGCGGGTATGACGCTGGAACGCTCTATCAGGCCGGCATTGCCGAAGCTTGCCCCCTCGCCTGGCGCGGCCCGATCCACCAGCGCGACGTCGGCGCCACGCTCTTGCAGGTGCAGCGCGGTACAGACGCCCACGATGCCTGCGCCGAGGACCGTTACATCAACGCGCATTGCCGGCCCTGGCGACGGCAAGGCTTTTGGCATCGCGATGGGTGGACCCGCTACGCGGCGGATATTCGACATACATTTGCGACGCTCCCTTGCTTCGGCGCCGCCGAGTTGCGCCGGCAGCATGGCGGAGCTGTCGCGCATCATTTCGCGATTGCCCCCCGTGTGGGAGGTACGCTAACAACGGCAAAACAGGCTTTGGCAAGGGCCTCGCAACGCAGCCACTCGGAATTGGCTCCAGATAAATGACAACCTTCCCGCTGCCATCAACGGTTGCTCTGTGCATCGCGGTCGTCGATCCGGTAACCACGAAGGCATACGCCGTGCAGGTGCCGTGTGTACCAACCTGAGTGCTCACAGGCCGACCTAGAGCCGCGCGACACACTCTTGCACTTGCAGGATCTTGTTCGAGCTCCCAGCGGACGCGGACCTGCCGCGGAAATTCATTCCTTGTTCGCACGTTTCAAGAGCCGCTTCGGCGAGCCGGCGGCGCTGTGGGCGCAGCGTAATCTTGCGGCGCACCGGACCACGGTTAAAACCATTTTCTATCCTTTCGGCGGCCCGGACCTGCTGTTCCCCTTTCACCTGTTCCCGCAAGCTGACGAATACATTCTGGTGGGCGCGGAACCATGCGGTTCCTGGCCGCCCGCTGAAGGACTGGACGGCCTGGCGTTGACCGGCATAGCGGACATCCTGCGGCACTATCTCGACAGTTCCTATTTCGTCACCAAGGATCTGCGAGCGCAATTGACGAGCAGCGGCATAGGGGGCGTGTTGCCGCTCCTGATTGCACAGATCGCCCATGCCGGGCTGCCGTTGCACCGCATCGATCCCGTCGACGGCTCCGGCACAGCGATCCGTATCCTGTTCGGTGATCGGGCGGCGCCAACCCGCCTCACCTATTTCCAGCAGGATCTTCGTGATGAACACTGGTCGCGGGAAGCCCCGCTCAGCCGTCACCTCAGAGCCGGGTATCGCTTTGCGACATTTGTGAAGAGTGCAAGCTATCTCCTGCACGAAGCGCCTTTCGAGCGGCTTCGACGTCTTTTGCGGGAGCGAACCGATCTTCTGGTGCAGGATCCGAGCGGCATCCCGTATAGCCTGCTGTCAGCCTGGGGATGGCACATCGAGCTGCATGGGCGCTTCGTCGCCGATATTCCGGTCTTCGCCAAGTACGATCAGTCGGATCTGGCCGCGGCTTATGGCGATAGCGATGAACTTCCGGCGCTGCCTTTCGGGATCGGCTATCTTAACGACGCCGACACGGCCGGCCTTATCGTCGCGGCACCCCAGTCATGGGACCCGTCATGCGGCTCTTGATGACCCAGCGAGAGCTGGTCGGCTTCCACGGATCGGAGATGGTCACGGTCGAGGTCGCCAGGGAAATGGCCGAGCGCGGCCACGAAATCACCGTTTTCAGTCCTCGCCTCGGCGGTGTCGCCAAACTGCTCTGGCCAAGCGGCGTCCGCGCAGTGTCTCGCCTGGACGAAGTCCCGTGGACCCCGGATCTGATCCATGCCCACCACCATCTCCCGGCCATGGCGGCGATGGCGCGCTTCGAAAGAACGCCTGCCATTTATTATTGTCACGGCTCCATACCATGGGTGGAGCAGCCGCCCATGCACGAACGCATCCGCTGCTATGTGATGATGTGCGAATGGATGGTTCGGCGCGTCATTGCCGAGTTCGGCCTCGATCCCGGATGCGTCTCCTGCGTGCCGAACTTTGTCAACACGACGCGCTTCTCGGAGGTGCGCGCGCCGTCTCGGCAGTTGCGCCGAGCGCTGCTCTTCCAGAGCAGTGCCCTGTCCGCGACGGAGCTTTCGGAACTTGAATCCGGCTGCGCCGCGCTCGGTCTCGAACTCGACAAGATCGGCGCGGCCTATGGCAACAGCCAGTCCCGGCCGGAGATGCTGCTGCAGCAATATGATCTCGTCTTCGCGAGTGGCAAATCCGCGCTGGAGGCAATGGCGACAGGTTGCGCGGTGATGACGCTGGCGCCGACCCAGGCTGGCGCATTGATGACCGTGGAGAACTTCGACAGCTGGTCTTTCGCCAATTTCGCACCTCGCTACTACAGCGGCGCGACACCAATCAACGAGGCTTGGCTGCGGCGCGAGCTTGCCCTCTATTCCGCCGAGAACGCGGCTCAGGTAACGGCGAAGGTGCGGCGGGAACGCACCCTCAAGATTGCCGGCGATCAACTGGAAGGCGTCTACCGGACAGCGTTGGAATCCGCTGTGTCGGAGGCAGCGCCAGCTCCATTCGCGGCCTATCTCGAACGCATGGCCAGCGAGGTTGACGCGATGTGGGTCGAAAGAGAAGGCATGCGGGGGCTGCGTGATCATGTAGCTTATCTGGAAAGCAAGCTCGCGCAGCCGCAAAGCGTCGTACAACCGCAAAGCGTGATACAACCGCAGCCGCGAAGCGGTGTGCTGCGTCGTCTCAAAACGGTGGCCAAATCCATCTTGCTAAAACTCGGGGCATAGCCAGAGCAGTTCCAGCCGGCTACCCCAACCTTGCCCGCGTCGTCCTCGGCGTCGCCAGCAGCAGGCTCGTCTCGCTGCCCGTGATCCCAGGGATCAGCCTTATCCTGCGCAGCACCGCGTCGAAATCGGTCAGCGACGCCGTGCCGAGCTCGACCACCAGGTCCCAGCGACCGTTGGTGGTGTGGATGGTGGATACCTCGGCCAGGCCGCCGAGCGCGCGCACCACGCGGTCGGCGGCATGGCCTTCGATTTCGATCATCATCATGCCACGGATGCGTTGATCGACGGCGTCGGCGCGCAAAACCACCGTGTAGCCGATGATCTCGCCGGATTTCTGCAGCCGCTCCATGCGCGCCCTGACCGTGGCGCGCGAGACGCCGAGATCGACAGCGAGATCAGAGACGCTGCGCCGCGCATCGTGCCGCAGAAGGGTCACCAGTCTTTCGTCAAGTGCATCCATGACTGTCCATTTCGATCAAGATCGATGTCCGAAATGATAAACTAAGCTTCTCGAAATGCCAATTTCGCCTGTTCAAACCGCCGGGGCATGATGGTTCACTGCGGCCATCAATTTCAAAGGGCGAAAAGAATCATGCGCTGCAGGATCGTTGGCGCGCCGGTGCAGGACGGCGCGGGCAGGATGGGATGCGAGATGGGACCGAGCGCGTTGCGCACGGCCGGACTGATCTCCGTGCTTTCGGACCTCGGCCATGAGGTCGAGGACTGGGGCACGGTCGAGAAGGCGGCGACGCGGGTCGTCGTCCACGGCAATCTGGCGCTGAAGGCGCTGCCCGAGATTTCGGCCTGGACGGCGGCGATCGCCGAAACCGCCTATGCCGCGGCCGGCGACGCCATGCCGATCTTTCTTGGCGGCGACCACTCGATCTCCGCCGGCACGGTATCGGGCGTGGCGCAGCGCGCCGCCGAACGCGGCCGGCCGCTCTTCGTGCTGTGGCTCGACGCGCATCCGGATTTCCACACGCTCGACACCACCGCCAGCGGCAATCTGCATGGCGTGCCGCTCGCCTATGCCAGCGGCCGTCCCGGCTTCAAGGGTTATTTCCCGGATCTGGCCGTTCCTGTCGATCCGGCCCGCATCTGCACCATCGGCCTGCGCAGCGTCGACCCGGCCGAGCGCCGGGCGCTGAGCGAAGCAGGCGTCACCGTGCATGACATGCGCGCCGTCGACGAGCACGGCATCGCGCCGCTGCTGCGCGCTTTCCTCGCCCGCGTCGAGAAGGAAAACGGTCTCTTACATGTCAGCCTCGATGTCGATTTCCTCGATCCCTCGATCGCGCCGGCCGTCGGCACCACCGTGCCCGGCGGCGCCACCTTCCGCGAGGCGCATCTGGTGATGGAGATGCTGTCCGACTCAGGCCTGGTCACCAGCCTCGACCTCGTCGAGCTGAACCCGTTCCTCGACGAGCGCGGCCGCACCGCGACGTTGATGGTCGACCTTACCGCCAGCCTGATGGGCCGCCGCATCATGGATCGCCCGACCCGCAGCCATTCCGGAACCATCTGATCATGACCCAACCGTCCCGTCTTGCCATCGTCCCTTTCGTCAGCGTCGACCATATGATGAAGCTGGTGCTGACGATCGGCGTCGAGCGCTTCCTCACCGAGCTCGCCGGCTACATCGAGGAGGACTTCCGCCGCTGGGAGCTGTTCGACAAGACGCCGCGCATCGCCTCGCACAGCCATGACGGCGTCATCGAGTTGATGCCGACCAGCGACGGCAAGATGTACGGCTTCAAATATGTCAACGGCCATCCGAAGAACATGCGCGAGGGGCGCCAGACCGTGACCGCTTTCGGCGTGCTCGCCGATGTCGGCTCCGGCTATCCGATGCTGCTCAGTGAAATGACCATTCTGACCGCGCTGCGCACCGCCGCCACCTCGGCGCTGGCGGCGAAATATCTCGCTCCCAAGGGCAGCCAAGCCATGGCCATCATCGGCAACGGCGCCCAGTCCGAATTCCAGGCCATCGCCTTCAAGGCGCTGACCGGCATCGACCGGCTGCGGCTCTACGACATCGACCGTTCCGCTTCGGAAAAATGCGCCCGCAACCTTGCCGGCAAAGGCTTCGACATCACCATCTGCCAGACCGGCCAGGACGCGGTCGAGGGCGTCGACATCATCACAACGGTGACGGCCGACAAGCAGTACGCCACCATCCTCACCGACAACATGGTCGGCTCCGGCGTGCACATCAACGCCGTCGGCGGCGACTGCCCGGGCAAGACCGAGCTGCACCGCGATATCCTCTTACGCTCCGACATCTTCGTCGAGTTCCCGCCGCAGACGCGCATCGAGGGCGAGATCCAGCAGCTCGACGCCGACCATCCGGTGACCGAGCTGTGGCAGGTGATCTCAGGCCAGGCGCAAGGGCGCAAGGCGCCCGAGCAGATCACGCTGTTCGATTCCGTCGGCTTCGCCACCGAGGATTTCTCGGCGCTGCGCTATGTCCGCGACCAGCTCAAGGCCACCGGCCTTTACGAGGAGCTCGACCTGCTCGCCGACCCCGACGAGCCGCGCGACCTGTTCGGCATGCTGCTGCGGGCCGGTCTGCAGCCGGCTGCGTGAGCCATCAACCGGGAAGCTCGAAATCGAGCGCCTGCAAGGCTGCCACGCAGGCATCCTGGTCCTGCTGGTAGCTGCCGCCGGAAATGCCGACGCCGCCGATCAGCCTGCCGTCCTCGAGGATCGGATAGCCGCCGCCCACCGCGACCATCCGCGGGCGATGGGCAAGTGGCGCGACCTTCGGGTCTGTCGTCACATAATCGTTCCAGACATGCGTCGCAAAGCCGAAGGACGAGGCCGTCCAGGCCTTGTCGATGGCCACATCGACGGTCAGGAACGGCGCGCCGTCGGTGCGTTCGAAGGCGCGCAGGTTTCCAGTGGCGTCGGTAACCGCGACGGCCGCTTCGATGCCGATTGCCTTTGCGGCGGCCAGCGCGGCGTCGATTAAGCCTACGGCAGCCTCGCGGCTGATCGAGGCCATCGGGATCGACTTTTGCGAAGTCTTGCTCATGTCGTGCTCCTTGGACAGCATGGTGGCC
The DNA here is from genome assembly GCF_041355295.1 of Mesorhizobium sp. RCC_202. Taxonomy (NCBI): domain Bacteria; kingdom Pseudomonadati; phylum Pseudomonadota; class Alphaproteobacteria; order Hyphomicrobiales; family Phyllobacteriaceae; genus Mesorhizobium; species Mesorhizobium sp. RCC_202. The sequence continues at coordinate 133,952 of NZ_JBFUPO010000007.1, read as the reverse complement.
TCAGCGTCCGGCGGCAAAATCTTCGAGCACGACCTTGCCGCGGGCGGCGCCGCTTTCCAGCCAGGCATGCGCGGTCTTGAGGTTCGCCGCGTTGATCGGCGACAGCCGCTTGGTGAGCGTCGTCTTCAGCCGGCCCTCGTCGACGAGCCGCGCCACCTCGCCCAGCAGCCTGCCTTGCTCGGCCATGTCGGGCGTGCCGAAGATCGACCGGGTGAACATCAACTCATGATGGATCGACACCGACTTGCGCTTGAACAGCATGACATCGAAGGCGCCGGGATCGTCGATCAGGCCGAAGCGCCCTTGCGGCGCGATCAGCTCGGCGATGTCCTTGACGTGCTTGTCGGTCTGCGTGGTGGAAAAGACGAAGGCCGGCGCGCCGATGCCAAGTGCCGCGAACTCGGCGGCGAGCGGCTTCGAATGGTCGATCACGTGATGCGCGCCGAGTGCCTTGACCCATTCGCGCGTCTCGGGCCGCGACGCCGTCGCGACGACGGTCATATCCGTCAGCTGCCGGGCGAACTGGACAGCGATCGAACCGACGCCGCCGGCGCCGCCGACGATCAGGATGGCCGGGGCGACCCCCGCAACAGCCTTCTTCACGTCGAGCCGGTCGAAGAGCGCTTCCCAGGCGGTGATCGCCGTCAGCGGGAGCGCGGCGGCCTCGGCCCAGTCCAGCGTCGCCGGCTTCGGACCGACGATCCGTTCGTCGACGAGGTGAAGCTCGGCATTGCTGCCGGATCGGGCGATCGAGCCGGCGTAGAAGACGTGATCGCCCGGCTTGAACAGTGTCACGGCCTTGCCGACGGCCCGCACGACGCCTGAAGCGTCCCACCCAAGCACCTTCCAGGCCGCGCCTTGCGGCGGCGTGCTGCGGCGGACCTTGTAGTCGACGGGGTTGACCGAGACGGCCTTCACCTCGACCAGCAGGTCGTGTCCGTCGCGCGAAGGTTCGGGCAAATCGATGTCGACGAGCGAAGCGTCGTCGGTGATCGGCGAGGGTTTCTGGTAGCCAATTGCGTGCATCGATTGATCTCCTTGTCGGAGGCTTAACTAGTGCATATGATCAGTCGGCGTAATATGCACAAAATTTGCACTTAGTATAAAAAGGATACTGTTCCATGGCCAAGGCCCGGCATTCCCGCTTCGACTGCAATCCGGGTTGCGCCGTGGAGGCCGCGATCAGCCTCATCGACGGCAAATGGAAGAGCGTCATTCTGCATCACCTACTCAGCGGCACCGCGCGCTTCAATGAGATCCGCCGGCTTGTTCCCGGCCTGACACCACGCATGCTCACCAACCAGTTGCGCGATCTGGAGATCGACGGGCTGGTGACGCGGACGGTCTTCGCGCAGGTGCCGCCGAAAGTCGAATACAGCGTGTCCGAGCTTGGACGCAGCCTCGCGCCGATCATCGAGGCCTTGCGGATCTGGGGCACCGACAACATGGCACTCTTCGAGAAGCACAAACCATCCATGGTGAAATCGCAGCCTGCCCCGGATGCGCCCGGTCTTTCCTGACCGTCCGCTCCTGCGCCGCGTCGCCCGAGATCGCTAGACCGTTTCACCGTTTCACGGAAACGGCGAACCGCTCTATCTCTTTGTTTTGACGCAATTCCGGGCGGAAAACCGATCACACTTTTCCTGGAATTGCTCTAGCGCCCGGATCGGCGCCCACAGCTCTCCCGCTCGACCAGCACCGGCGCCAGCACCTCGCGGCGCGACGGCGCGTCCGGTTCGCCGAGGCGTTCGAGCAGAAGGCTCACTGCCAGCGTGCCGATCTTCTCCACCGGCTGCGCGATCGTCGTCAGCGGCGGCCAGGTGGTGACGGCATAGGGAATGTCGTCGAAGCCGATCATCGAGAGATCGTCCGGCACCCGCAATCCGCGCGAACGCAACATCGTCAGCGCACCCATCGCCATCAGATCGTTGCAGGCAAACAGCGCCGTGATATCGGGCGCCTGCGCCATCAGCCGCTCCATCGCCATGCGGCCGCCGGCGAAGTGATAGTCGGAATCGACCACCGCCGATCCCGGCAGGTCGAGGCCGGCCTCCGCCAGCGCCCGTGCGAAGCCGCGCTGACGGGCCGGGCTGGAACTCGAATCGCGTGGACCGCCGATGACGCCGATCTTTTCGTGGCCGAGCCCGACCAGGTAGCGCCCGGCGAGATAGCCGCCATGATCGTGGTCGACCAGAACCGTATCGACGTTGACCGACTGGATCTCACGGTCGAGCAGCACCGCCGGCACGTTGGGCAACAGGCGCGAGAACACCCGCGCGTGGTCGGATGAACCGGCGAAGATCAGCCCGTCGATCTGCTTGGCCATCAGCACCGAAAGATAGCGCTCTTCCTTCTCGGCGCTGCCGTCGGAGTTGCACAGGATCACCGTGTAGCCCGAAACGAAGCCGGCATCCTCGATCTGGCGCGCGACGCTGGCGAAGAATGGATTGGAATTGTCGGGCAGCAGCAGGCCGATGGTCTTGGTCTCGCCGCGCCGCAAGCTGCGTGCCACCGAGTTCGGGCTGTAGCGCAGCGCCGTGATCGCGGCGCGCACGCGCTCGGCCGTTTCCGGCTCGACATGGCGCGTGCGGTTCATCACATGCGAGACCGTCGCGACGGATACGCCTGCATGGCGTGCGACATCGGCAATCGTCGTCATGGCCCCTGGCCCCCTTAGCGAATCTTCCGCAACAGCCGCTCCCGGTATGCGTCGAGGATGACGGCAAGCACAATGACAAGCCCGATCACGATCGGCTTGAAATTGTCGCCGACGCCGAGCAGCTGCAGCCCTGTCGAGAGCACCTGCAGGATGCAGGCGCCGACCAGCGTGCCGATGATCGAACCTTTGCCGCCGCTGAGGCTGGTGCCGCCGATGATGACGGCGGCGATCGCGTTGAGCTCATAGCCGACGCCGGCGATCGGGCTGCCGATGTTGAGGCGCAACAGATAGACCATGGCGGCGATGCCGGCGGTGAGCCCGCTGATGGTGAAGGCCGCGACCTTGTAGAAATCCGGATTGTGGCCCGACAGCCGCACCGCTTCGTCATTGGTGCCGACGGCAAAGATCATGCGGCCGAAGACGGTGAAGCGCAGCACGAACCAGCCGGCCGCGATGACCAGCACGGCGACCAGGAAGATCGACGGCAGGAAGCCGCCGATGATGAGGTTGCCGAAATCGACGAAGCTTTGCGGCAGGCCGGTGATGGTCGAATTGTCGCTGACGACGCGGGCGGCACCCGCCGCCATGTTGAGCATGCCGAGCGTGACGATGAAGGACGGGATCTTCCAGCGCGTCGAGATCCAGCCATTGAGGAAGCCGCAGACCGCGCCCGTCGCCATGCAGGCAAGCAGCGCCAGAATGATGGCGACGGCCGGCGACAGGTTCTCGTCGATCATCACGGTCGCGCCCACCACGGTGCACAGCGCCAGCACCGAGCCGACCGAAAGGTCGATGCCGCCGGTCAGGATGACGAAGGTCATGCCGGCGGCCAGCACCGTGTTGATGGCGATCTGCACGAAGATCTTCAGCGCATTGCCCGGTGTCGCGAAGTAGGGCGCGGTTGCCGAGAAGAACACGGTGATCAGCACCAAGGCGAGCAGCACGCCGGCGTCGCGCACCAGGAAGCGCAGGAATTTTGCGCGTCCCGGAGAAACAGGCGCCGCCACGGCGGTTTCGGACGTCTGGCTCATGGTCGCACATACTCCTGATAGGCGAGCGACAGGATGCGCTCCTGGTCGAATTCGGCGCGCGGCACCTCGCCGACGATCTTGTTCCTGGAAAAGACGATGATGCGGTGGCACATGCCCATCAGCTCGGGCAGGTCGGACGACACCATGATGATGCCCTTCTGCGCCGCCGCCAGCATCCAGAGCAGTTGGTAGATCTCGCGCCGCGCGCCGATATCGACGCCGCGCGTCGGCTCGTCGAGGATCAGCGTCGAGGTGCCGCGGAACAGCCATTTGGCCAGCACCACCTTCTGCTGGTTGCCGCCGGAAAGATTGCGCACCGCCTGCTCGATCGAGCTTGCCTTGACACGCAACTGCCTGACGAGATCGTTGGCTGCCGCGGCCTCGGCCCGGCGGTTGAGCAGGCCGTTGCGTGAAACCTTGCCGAGATCGGTGATGGTGATGTTCTTGTCGACCGGCATGTCGAGCAGCAGGCCCTGGCCCTTGCGATCCTCGGTGAGCAGGCTGAGGCCGTGCCGCACCGCGTCCTTGGGCGCGGCGATCGCCACCGGCTTGCCGTCGATCTCGACCAGGCCGTCGAGCTTCGGATCGGCGCCGAACAAGGCGCGCATCGCTTCGGTGCGGCCGCTGCCAACCAGCCCGGCCACGCCGAGGATTTCGCCATGGCGGACGGCGAAGGAAATGTGGGGCGTCTCGGTGCTGCGCTTGAGATTGGCGACGCTGAGCGCAACGGTGCCGGGCACGATCTTGTCGTCGAAACCATATTCGTCGGCGATGTCACGGCCGATCATCATGCGTACCAGGTCGGGCACGGTGAGCCCGTTGAGGTCGCGCGTCGCGACAAGCTTGCCGTTGCGCAGCACCGTCACCCGGTCGCCGATCTCGAACACCTCATGCAGCCGGTGCGAGATGTAGATGATGGTGACACCCCGGGCCTTCAGCCGCTTGATGATGGAAAACAGCCGCTCGATCTCGGGCGGCGTCAGCGTCGCCGTCGGCTCGTCGAGCACCAAGAGCTTTGAATCGTAGCTCAGCGCCTTGGCGATCTCGACCAGCTGCATCTGCGCCACGCCAAGCGCCTCGACGCGGGTGCGCGGATCGATGTCGAGGCCGACCTCCTTGAGCAGCGCCACGGCGCGGCTGTTCAGCGCCTTGCCGTCGACGATGCCGAAGGCCCGATGCGGCAGGTTCTCCAGCATCAGATTCTCGGCGATGCTGAGATAGGGCAACAGGTTGAGCTCCTGGTGCACGATGCGGATGCCGGAGAGCTGCGCGTCATGCGGCGTCTTCGGCTGATAAGGCGCGCCATTGAAGGCGATCGAGCCTGAGTCGGGTTGGTAGATGCCGGCGAGCAACTTGATCAGCGTCGACTTGCCGGCGCCGTTCTCGCCCAGGATGATGTGGGTTTCGCCACGCGCGATCGACAGCGACACGTCGCTGAGCGCGACGGCGCCGGGAAAGATCTTTCCGACCCCTTCAAGGGAGAGAATCGCATCCATGTGCCGTGGAATCCTAAACCGCGCTCAGCCACCGCGATAGCGGTGACGGTGCATCGTCACCGCCGCCGGAACTGCCGGCGGCGGTGATGACAAAGGCGAAGCTTGACGCCAGAGGGAGTACTGGCGCCGGCGCTCGCCTCAAGCGGTGATCAGCTTGATGTCGGTCTTGACCCAGCCGGTGAACTTCTCGCCGGCAAGTTCGCGCAGGCCGTAGTCGATGCCCATGGCCGCCATTTGCGCACCGTATTGTTCGACGGTGGCCAGCATCTTGCCTTCCTTCAGCAGCTTGCCGACGGCCGGGATGTTGTCGAAACCGACGACCTTGATCTGGCCCGACTTGCCGGCCGCGTCGATCGCCTTGACGACGCCAAGCGCCATCGAATCGTTGGCCGCCATCACGCCCTGGATATCGGGATGCTGGGTGAGGAAGTTGGTCATCAGCGTGTTGGCTTCCTCGGTCTCCCAATGCGCGGTCTTGGAATCGAGCAGCTTCAGCTTGTACTCCTTCACCGAATCGTCGAAGCCGAGCTTGCGCTCCTTGGCGTTGTCGGCCTCCGGATTGCCCTCGAGGATGACGACCTTGCCGCCCTTGCCCAGCGCCTTGCCGAGCGCGTCGCCTGCAAGCTTGGCGCCGGCACGGTTGTCCGGACCGAAGAAGGCGAGGTCGATGCCGGCCTTCTTCTTGGCCCCCTTGTCGAGCGCGACGTCGATGTTGATAACCTTGATGCCGGCCTTCAGCGCCTTGGCGATCGGCGTCACCATGGCCTTCGAATCGGCCGGCGCCACGACGATGATGTTGTAATTCTGGGTGATGAAGTTCTCGATCGCGTCGACCTGCGAAGCGAAATCGCGCTCGTCCTTCATGCCGACGGCGGCGAAATCGAACTTGTCCTTGTTCTTGGCGGCGTAGTCCTCGGCGCCGGCCTGCATCTGCTTGAAGAACTCATTGGCGAGCGACTTCATGACCAGGCCGACCTTCGGCTTGTCGGCGGCGAAGACCGGGCCGATCGGCAAAGCGAGCGCGCCGGCCGCCAGCGCGCTGGTCTTCAGGAACTTGCGGCGTGAGAACGAACCCAGGTCGAGCCCTTGGGGTGTTGAAACCTTGCTCATGCTTTCCTCCACTTGATTGAGCCGTAACCGATTACGTAACCGATTACGCGCCAAAGTAGAGCTTGGGCTCGGCAGGTGTCAATATCAAGCGGGGCACGGCTGCAGCGTTGAGCCGCGCCCGCAGCCACTTGGCCGCAAAATCGCTGAAGGCGCGCACCCTTGGATTGCCCTTGAGGTCCGGGTGGTAGAGCACCCATAGCTCCGAGGCGAGCGCGTTTATGCTTTCGCCGACGCGCGAGAGCCGACGCGACGCGCCGAGATAGTCGGGCAGCAACGCCTGTCCCCAGCCTGCCTCGGCGGCCGCGGCCGCGGCCGTCAGACTATTGACCCTGAGCTTGATCTCCTCGTCGATCACATTCGCCTTCAGCCATTGCGCGGCCGGCAACGCGGCCAGCGCCGCGCCGAAGCCGATCCAGTCGCCCTGAGCCGCCGCCGCGCTCGCATAGGCAGCATAGGAAAAACGCGCCACGCGCCGGCCGACCAGCGTTTCGGGCGGCGTCAGCGTCGGGCGTATGGCGACGTCTGCCTCGCGCCTCCCCAGATCGGCGAAGCTGTTGTTCACCTCCAGCGACAGCGCGATGCCGGGATGCGCGCTGTTGAAGGATTTGAGGCAGGAAGCGGCGATGTCGAGCAGCGTATCGGCCGTCGTCACATGCAGCGGACCGACCAGTCGGTCATGCTGCGCCGCCACCCGCCGCTCGACCTCGGCGAGGCGATCGCGCAACTCCTCCGCCGCGTCGAGCAAAGGCTCCGCCCGCCCCGTCGGCATAAGGGTATCGCCGGCGCGTTCGAACAGCGCGCCGCCGGTGCGCTGTTCCAGCGCCCTGAGTTGCCGGTAGATGGTGGCGACATGCGTGCCGAGCCTGGCCTGCGCGCCGCGCACCCCGCCCCCTGCCGCGATTGCCGCCACCAGCCGCACATCATCGTAGTCGATCATCTTCGCATCCATGCGAACGCAAGTGGCGAAATTGCTAAAAGCCATCGCTTAGATGCGAACATATATCGGACTCAGCACAGACACCAGCATTCTGGAGATTGGCATGAGCCGCCTACTGCACATCGAAGCCTCGCCGCGTGCCGACCGATCCTGGTCGAGCAAGGCCGCGAAAAAATTCCTCACGCAATTGAAGGAACAACGCCCCAAGGTCGAGGTCGATCTCTTCAACATCTGGACCGCGATCCTGCCGAGTTTCGACGGCGCGGCGATCGACGCCAAATACGCAAAACTCTCCGGCACGCCGTTGACCGACGCGCAAAGCCGGGCCTGGAAGCTGATCGGCCACTATGTCGCGCGGCTGGACGCCGCCGACGCGATCCTGATCTCGACTCCGATGTGGAATCTCGGCGTGCCCTACCGGCTGAAGCACCTGTTCGACCTGGTGACGCAGCCTGGCTTGAGCTTCTCCTTCACGCCCGGAGTTGGCCACTCGCCGCTGTTGCGCCCACGCCCGACGGCCGTGCTGATGGCCACGTCCGGTGATTTCACCGAAGGCCCTAGCTACGGTCGGCCCGACCTTGCCACGCCCTATCTGCGCACCGCGCTCGCCTTCATCGGCCTGAAGGATGCCGAGATCGTCCATGTCGCGCCGACCATCGGCCAGCCGGAGGCGGTGGAAGCCGGCGTCAGGCGGACCGAAGGCGAGGTGAGCAAGCTCGCCGCCAGCTTTGCGGAGCGCCTGGCATGAGCTCGTCACTCGCATGGTTGCTGCTGGTCATCTCCGGCGTCACCGACGTCGCCTGGGCGCTCGCCACCAAGAAATCGGCCGGCTTCACCGAGCCGCTCTGGGCCGTCGTCTCGCTGGTGCTGCTCGTCATCTTCATCGTGTTGCTGACCAAGGCGCTGACGGTCTTGCCGCTCGGCACAGCCTATGCCGTATGGACCGGCATCGGCGCCGTCGGCTCCTTGGCCGCCGGCATTGCACTGTTCGGCGAAAGCACCGACGCCGTGCGCCTCACCTTCGCGGCGGTGACCATTCTTGGCGTCGTTGGGCTGAAGGTGAGCTCGTGAAACGTCACCGCCAGCCCATGGCCGGCGCGACGTGCTTGAGGATCGACTCGATGACATGGGCGTTGTAGTCGACGCCGAGCTGGTTGGGCACGGTGAGCAGCAGCGTGTCGGCTTCGGCGATCGCCTGGTCTTCCTTGAGTTCCTCGACCAGCTTGTCCGGCTCGGCGGCGTAGCTGCGGCCGAAGACGGCGCGCTTCTCCGGCTCGATATAGCCGAAGTGGTCCTGGCCCTCGCTGCCGCCGAAATAGGCGCGGTCCATGTCGTTGACCAGGGCGAAGATGCTGCGGCTCACCGACACGCGCGGCTCCCTGGTGTGCCCGGCTTCCTTCCAGGCGGCACGGTAGGCGCGGATTTGCTCGGCCTGCTGGATGTGCAGCGGCTCACCGCTCTCGTCGAATTTGAGCGTCGAGCTCTGCAGATTCATGCCGAGCTTGGCCGCCCACACGGCCGTGGCGTTGGTTGCAGCGCCCCACCAGATGCGCTCGCGCAGGCCCGCCGAGAACGGCTCGACCCGGAGCAGTCCAGGCGGATTGGGAAACATCGGCCGCGGATTGGGCTGGGCAAAACCTTCGCCGCGCAACAGGTCGAGGAAGATCTCCGAGTGGCGGCGCGCCATATCGGCGTCGCTCTTGCCCTCTTCCGGCACGTAGCCGAAATAACGCCAGCCATCGATCACCTGCTCGGGCGAGCCGCGGCTGATGCCCAGCTGCAAGCGGCCGCCGGCGATGAGATCGGCCGCGCCCGCATCTTCCACCATGTAGAGCGGGTTCTCGTAGCGCATGTCGATGACGGCGGTGCCGAGCTCGATACGCCGGGTTTTCGCACCGGCCGCGGCCAGCAGCGGGAAGGGCGAGGCGAGCTGCCTGGCAAAATGGTGGACACGGTAATAGGCGCCGTCGGCGCCGAGCTCCTCGGCCGCGACCGCGAGGTCGATCGATTGCAGCAGCGCATCGGCGCCCGAACGCGTGCCCGATTGCGGCGAGGGCGACCAATGCCCGAACGACAGAAATCCGATCTTCTTCATATGATCCGCTCCAGCTCGCAGGGGTCGCGGGACCGCTCGAGTGCTTTTATGTTGCTCTCATGTAATGGCTGAAGCGTATAACGACTTTCCGCCTCAAAATTGCGTAACAGCAGATAGCCAGCGCAGCGTCGCAATTCAACGGAGGCCCAATGAACGATCTGTCACCCATCCTTTCCATCGTGACGGCCTCCTTCCTGGCGTCCTTCGTCGAAGTGGTCGAGGCTTTCACCATTGTGCTTGCCGTCGGCGTGACGCGCGGCTGGCGTCCGGCGCTGGGCGGCGCCGCCGTGGCGCTCGCTGTCCTGGCCGCGCTGGTGCTGGCGTTCGGGCCGCTGCTGGCGCTTGTCCCTATCACGGTTCTGCAATTCGTGGTCGGCGTGCTTTTGATCCTGTTCGGCATGCGTTGGCTGAGGAAGGCGATCCTGCGCAGCGTCGGGGTCATCGCGCTGCATGACGAAGAGCAGGCTTTTTCCAAGGAAACCGCCGCCTTGCAGCGCCAGGCCAACGACCGTCGCGCCGACTATCTGGCGGCCGTCGCGTCGTTCAAGGCGGTGCTGCTCGAAGGCGTCGAAGTGGTGTTCATCGTCATTGCCGTCGGATCCGCGCACGCCCAGACGCTTTATGCCAGTCTCGGCGCGCTTGCTGCCTTCGTGCTGGTGATTCTGGTCGGGTTCGCCGTGCACCGGCCATTGGCGCGTGTGCCCGAAAATGCGCTCAAATTCGTCGTCGGGCTGATGTTGACCAGCTTCGGCGTCTTCTGGACCGGCGAAGGGTTCGGCGCCGATTGGCCAGGAAAAGACCTCGCGCTGCTTGGCATCTTCGCCATCATCGCCGTAGCATCCTTCGCCATCGTGCGCTGGTTGCGCGGCGCCTACCCGGCAGCTGCCGAGGGAGTTGCCCGATGACCATGATCCGTCTCGTCCTCAAGGAACTGGTCGGCATGTTCGTCGACGACGGCAGCCTGGCGCTGCTGGCGCTGATCCTGATTGCCGTGGTCACCGCCGCGGTGAAGCTCTTGGCGCTGCCGCCGCTCATCGGCGGCGTGCTGCTCCTGGCCGGCTGCTTGGCGATTCTTCTGGAAAGCACGCGGCGCGCCGCGTCCGCCAAGCGCAAGGCCTGAGCTATTTTAAACGCGAAGCGGGAGGTCAGGCTCGAAGGAAGCGGTTTTCCTTGCGTGCCGCGTTTTTGACGAAAAGCTCGGCATGTTTGGCCCAATCGGCCAGTGCGACATTGTTGTCGCGAACAGATCGCTTAAAAGCTTCCCTCAGGGCGTCGAGTTCAAACAGCGGCATCTGTTTGAGCGCTTTGTCTTTAAGGATGCGAGCGTCCATTCTTCCCGTCGGCCAAGAGCTGAAGTTATACCCAGCTATATGCTGCGTCGGCAGGGACCAGCAAGGCGATGCCCCTGACTTCTTTTGGGTGCAAACCGCCGCCACAGCACTTCAGCCACGAAGTTGCGACGCGACAACCGCCGGCGCTTTTCCTGCCGCTAATAAACGGTGAAAAGCGTCGGCAATGCACCGCTGATGCGGAAATACTCCACCGCCTCGATGACCGGAAACAGCGCCAGGAAATAAAGCCCGTCGCGGAACGTGCTTTTCAGCGCTTTGGTCGAAAACATCCACTGATCCTCGTCGCGATAAAGCAGCGGGTTCGGCCAGAAGCGCGGAGTGCGTTCGGCATAGGCGGTATAAGCGGCGCCGAACTTGCCGGAGAGGAAGGCTGCCTCCTTGCGCGCCGTGAACCGGAAGACGAGATAGCTCGCCAGGCCGAGCATCGCGGCCGCCAGCACCGAACCGAACATCAGCCCGACGCCGACAGCACCAACGGTCGAAAAGAAATAGAGCGGGTTGCGGGTCATCGAGAAGGGGCCGGAGACGACCAGCTCGTCATTCTTCCTGCCGCCCACGAAGAGGATGCTCCATAGCCGGCCAAGAAAGCAGGCGAGCACCATCAGGAACCCGATCGTCTCCACGATTTCATGTCCATCCGACCCCTCGGCCAGCGCCGGCCTGCTGAACAGGAGCAGGATGATGGAAAGCACGGCCGCGGTCTGCACGACGATCAGGCGTTTATGCTGGTCGAACGCTTTCGGCGCCGATTTGAGGGACGTGTAAGCCATTCTTTCTCACCGCTCCGGCGCCGATGGGCGCCAGGCTCCTCTAGCCCTTTCGCCGCGCGATGACGAGACCCGGCGGGTGTTTTTAGACGATCTTACGAAATTGTAATGCCCCGGACAGGCTGCGGTGAAGTCGCCTGTCTAACCTGCCGATTGCCCGCCAGATGCAATTTGAGGCGGTTCGATTGAACGCCGAAACCCGGCCCTCAACGTCAGGATTATAGTCATGAACAGATTTGCTCTTGCTTTCGCCTTTGTAACTGCCGCGATCACCGCTCCACTCGCCTCGGCCCTTGCGGCCCCAGTGCCTTGCGAAACCGCGCTGAAGGATCTGCGCACCGCCGAAGCCAAGGCGACGCTCAACGAGGCCGACAAGAACAAGGTCTCAGAACTCGAGACGAAAGGCATCGAGCGCTGCAACGCCGACGACGACAAGCGTGCGGACGACTTCTTCGCCCAAGCCATGAAGATCGTCGGCAAATGATCAGCGCCTCCCACGCAACCGAGGTCGACATGTCCTCACCCGGCGACCACCGTGCATTCAACCGCGTTCCTGAAGTCACCGTCGCTTTCTGGCTGATCAAGGTCATGGCAGTCACAATGGGCGAGACGGCGGCCGACTATCTCGCCGTCAATCTCGGCCTTGGCCTCACCGCCACGTCGCTCATCATGACCGGTATCCTTGTTGTCGCGCTCGTGCTGCAGTTCGCTCAGAAGCGTTATGTGCCTTGGGCTTACTGGCTTGCAGTCGTCCTCATCAGCATCGTCGGCACTTTGGTTACCGACAACCTGGTGGACAATTTCGGCGTCCGGCTGGAGACGACGACAATCGCCTTCTCGATCGCGCTGGCGCTGACCTTCATCGCCTGGTACGCGAACGAAAAAACCTTGTCGATCCACACCATCTTCACCACCCGGCGCGAAATCTTCTACTGGCTGGCGATCCTGTTCACCTTCTCGCTCGGCACGGCCGCCGGCGATCTCGTCGCCGAACGCTTCGACATGGGCTACCTCCCCACCGGCCTTATCTTCGGCGGCGTGATCGGCATCATTGCCCTTGCCTATTATGCGTTTGGACTGAACGGCATCCTCGCCTTTTGGCTTGCCTATATCCTCACCCGGCCGCTTGGCGCTTCGTTCGGCGATCTGCTCTCGCAGCCGGTGGAGTATGGCGGATTGGGCTTCGGCACTACTTTCACCAGCCTGATTTTCCTCGGATGCATCGTGGCAATCGTGCTTTACATGACGCTGCGAGGCTTGTTCGACGAGGACGATGAGCTTGTAGTTCGCTAGAGCAATTCCAGGAAAAGTGTGAAACGGTTAAGTTCGGCGACTTCGCCGTAACCCTCCGTCCGGAATTGCGCCAAGACAAAGAGTTAGGGCGGCTCGCCGTTTCCGTGAACGGTGAGCGCTCCAGGAACGCAAGCCGGCCAAGAAAAAGCCGCAGCCGGTGCTACCATGCCGGCTGCAGTTCAAACAGCAAGGAGCGGGGACGACAAAGGGCGATGCGACTTCTGCTGGTTGAAGACGATCCGAGAACCGCCGACTATATCGTCAGAGGGCTGACCGAGGCCGGCCACGTCTGCGACCTGTTGCGCGACGGTCATGACGGTCTCTTCGCCGCGACCCGCAATGCCTATGACGTGATCGTGGCCGACCGCATGCTGCCGGGCCTCGACGGCCTGTCGATGATCAAGGCGGTGCGCGCCGCCGGCGTGCGCACGCCGGCGATCTTCCTGACCTCGATCGGCGGCGTCGACGATCGGGTCGAAGGCCTGGAGGCCGGCGGCGACGATTACCTGGTCAAGCCCTTCGCCTTTTCCGAGCTCCTGGCCCGCATCCATGCGCTTGGACGGCGGCCGGCGGCGCAGGAACAGAAGACGAGCCTGCGCGTCGCCGATCTCGAAATGGATCTCATCCAGCGCCGGGTGACCAGGCAGGGCCAGGCGATCGACCTGCAGCCGCGCGAGTTCAGCCTGCTCGAGGTGCTGATGCGCGGCGAGGGCCGCGTCATCACCCGCACCATGCTTCTGGAGCGCGTCTGGGATTTTCATTTCGATCCCAAGACCAGCGTGGTCGAGACGCATATCAGCCGGCTGCGCACCAAGGTCGACAAGCCCTTTGATATCCCGCTCATCCATACCGTGCGCAACACAGGCTACAGCCTGCATGCGCCGATCTGAGGCGGGCACGGCATGAACGGTGCACGTTCGAGCCTGCTGCGCAGCACCCCGTTCAGGCTGGCGCTGACCTTTGCTTTCCTGTTCCTGCTGGCCTTCATCCTGTCCGGCGCGATCGTCTATCAATTGATGAGCGCCGAACTGACCAAACGGCTCGATCAATCGATCAAGGAAACCCACTCGTTGATCGCGGCGACCTATGCCGAGAGCGACGAGGAGGATCTCGTCGCCACCGTCAGGGATCATGCCCAGTTCAGCCAGGACAGCGACCAGATCTTTTCCCTCACCGACCAAAGCGGCAACCGGCTGGCCGGCGATTTCACGGCCACGGGCCTGCCGGCCGGTTTTTCCATGTTTGCCGCGACCTTGCCCGGCGTGCCGCGTGGCACCGAGTATCGCGCCTATTCGGGCACCGTTGGCGGCAACAATTTGACGGTCGCCTTTTCGCTCTCGGAAACCGAAGCACTCGAGACCATCGCCTTGATGAGCTTCGGCTGGGCGACGCTCTTCATAACCGGCCTTGCTCTCGCCGGCGGCGCCGTGCTTGCCTCGCGGGTCCAGCGGCGCCTCGACGCCATCGCCGCCACCATGGTCGACGTCTCGCATGGCCGCCTCGACGCGCGCATTCCCTTGATCGGCAATGGCGACGACATCGATGCGGTCTCCGGCCAGGTCAACGCCGCGCTTGATCGCCTGTCGGCGCTGGTCGACGGCATGCGGGAGGTCAGCGCCAACATCGCCCATGATCTGAAGACGCCGCTCAACCGGCTGCAGATGATCCTGGAATCCGCTGCCGACAAGACGGCTTCGGGCAGCGATGTCGAGGCCGAGCTGGCGGACGCCCGCGCCGAAAGCCAGCAGATCAACGGGACTTTCGATGCCTTGCTGCGCATTGCCCAGATCGAGGCCGGCGCGCGCAAGGCGCGGTTTGTCGATGTCGATGTCGGCCATATCGTGGAGACCATCGGCGAGGTCTATGCCGATGTCGCCGAGGATGACGGGAAGTCGCTGTCCACGGGACTTGTTCCGGATACGAAATGGTACGTCCACGGCGATCGCGACCTGCTTATGCAGATGCTTGCCAACCTGGTCGAGAACGCGCTCCGGCACTGTCCGCCAGGCACCGCGATCGAGCTCCTGGTCACCGGGCAAACCGATCGCGTCGTCGTGAATGTCCGCGACAATGGTCCTGGCATTCCAGCTGAGGAACGCGAGAATGTTTTTCGCCGGCTTTACCGGCTGGATTCGAGCCGCACCACACCCGGCAGTGGCCTGGGCTTGAGCCTCGTCAGGGCGGTGGCCGACCTGCACGGCGCGACGATCATGCTGGAGGACCGCGGTCCCGGCCTCGATGTGGTCGTCAGCTTTCCGGCTGTGAAACCGCCGGCTGCCTGAAAAGCGCGCTCGTTGCGAAATGCTATCTGATGCCTGCCCGGCGAAAATCCGAAGGCGACATGCCGGCCAGCTTGCGGAACGATTTGTTGAACGCGCTGAGCGAACCAAAACCAGATTCCATGGCGACCGTCAGCACATTGGCGCCCTCATGCATCAGCAGCGCCTGGGCGTAGCTCAGCCGTAGCAGGCTGACATACTCGTTGAGCGTCATGCCGGTCGATTTCTTGAACAGGCTCATGGCGTATTTCGGGTGGATGTCGGCGGCCGCAGCGATGTTGACGCAGTCGATGTCGTAGAGAAAATTGCCGGCGATGAAGTCGCACATGCGCCCGACATTGCGCGAGGACTGCTGGTCCAGGGCATTGCCCGCGCCTTGCCCCGCCGTGGCGTCCGGGACCAGCCGGTAGGGATCGAAGCGGACCCGCTCCAGCCGCAGCAGCAGCTCGTTGACGGCATGCTCCGCCTTGGCCGCGTCGCCCGAGCGCCCATATTCGTTCCAGCGTTTGAAATTGTCGTTGTCGGACTGGTCGGTGGCATTGGTCACCAGCGTCGCGCCGGTCATCAGCCGGTGCCGGACATCGGCCGGCAGATGCAGCCGGAAGAAATGCACCAATGGCAGATGCGCGCCGGCATAGATCGCGTCGTCGGTGAGATCGTCCATCTGGTGCGGCAGCCCACCCCAGAACAGGCACATCTCGCCCGCCGACAGCGAAATCTCGTGCTCGGCCATGCGGTAATGCACGCGGCCCTGCACGATGAAATTGACCTCGACCTGGGCGTGCCAGTGCGGCTTCAGCATCACCAGCGGGTGGTTGTGAAACATCTGCATGGCGAACGGCAGACCTTCGACGCTGCTGGCGCCTGGCTGGTAGAACGGCCGCTGCGACACCTTACTTTCCGCCAACTTCTTATTCCCTTTGACGGGGACAAGCCTTCCGCGCCGCCTAGTCTAGGCACGCTCACAGTGAGAGAGCAAATGAAATGGGAGGATTTCAATGCGCACGACACTGACTTGCGCCGCGCTTCTGCTTGCCCTGGGCTCCGGCCCGGCCCTGGCGCAGTCCGGCGAAATCACGATCTGGAGTTGGAACATCGCCGCCTCGTCGCTCAAGGCGACCGTCGCGGGCTTCAACAAGCAATACCCCGACATCAAGGTCACGGTCCAGGACCTCGGCAACCAGCCGACCTATGACAAATCGATTGCCGGCTGCGCCGCCGGCGGCGTCGGCCTGCCCGACATCGTCACCATCGAAAATGGCGAAGCCGAGAACTACTGGAGCCAGTTCCCCGACTGCTTCGTCGACCTGCACACGCTGGGCTACGGCGCCGAGGACCAGAAGAAATATCCCGACTTCAAGCGCACCGAGCTCGAGGTCGGCGACAAAGCCTATGCGATGCCGTGGGATTCCGGCCCGGTCGCCGTCTTCTACCGCCGCGATTTCTACGCGAAGGCCAGCGTCGATCCCGCTTCGATCAAGACCTGGGACGATTTCATCGCCGCCGGCAAGAAGATCCAGGCCGCCAATCCGGGCGTGTCGATGACCAACGCCGATTTCAACGGCGACACCGAATTCTTCCGCATGATCTCCAACGAGCAGGGCTGCGCCTATTTCGCCGAGGACGGCCAGTCGATCACCGTGGCCGAGCCGAAATGCGTCGATGCCCTGACCAAGGTCAAAGAGATGAAGGACGCCGGTATCATTTCATCGGCCGACTGGTCGACCAAGATCACCAACAACACCGCTGGCACTGTCGCCAGCCAGGTCTATGGCGGCTGGTACGAAGGCACCATCCGCACCGAATCGCCGAAGGAGAGCGGCAAGTGGGGCGTCTATCTGATGCCGAGCCTTACCGCGGACGGCCCGCGCGCCGCCAATCTCGGCGGCTCCTCCTTGGCCATCACCTCGGCCTCGAAGAACAAGGAAGCCGCCTACGCCTATCTGAAATACACGCTGGGTACGAATGAAGGCCAGATCACCATGCTGAAGGATTTCGGCCTGGTGCCGTCGCTGATCTCGGCGCTCGACGATCCTTACGTTTCGCAAGGCCAGCCCTATTGGGGCGACCAGGCGATCTGGAAAGACATTCTGGCAACCTTGCCGAAGGTCGTGCCGAGCCGCGGCACGCAGTTCCAGAGCGACGCCGAGATCATCCTGCGCGCCGTGCAGACCAAATATCTGGCCAGCGGCTACCCCGACGCCAAGGCCGCGCTCGACGACGCCGCCAAGCAGATCGCCGCCGCGACCGGCCTGCCGGTGAAGTAGGCGCCAAGACGGATGAGGGGTGTTCCAGCGGAGTGAGACGCTGGTGTTCCCTGGAACACCCCTCATCCGGCCGCTTCGCGGCCACCTTCTCTCACAAGGGGAGAAGGAAAGACAGACGAAAGGAGGAGGAGGAAGATGCGCACCCGAAACGCCACCGCGTATCGCTTCCTCACGCCTTATCTTTTGATCTTCGCCATCTTCTGGATCTGGCCGATCATCTCTTCGTTCATGATCTCCTTCCAGGCGACGCGCACCGTGCCGTGGCGCTTTGCGCCTGCCTTCAACTGGGGCCGCCTGATCGGCGATCCGGCCTTCTACAACGCGCTCGAAAACACGCTGCTCATCCTCGTCATCCAGGTGCCGGTGATGATTGCGCTGGCGATCATGATGGCCGTCCTGCTCAATTCGCCGATGCTTAAAGCGCGCGGCCTTTACCGCTTTGCCTTCTTCGCTCCGGTCGTGGTCGGCGAAGTCGCTTATTCGGCTGTCTTCCGGCTGATGTTCAGCCTCGATTTCGGCATCGTCAACAAGCTGCTCGCAAGCGTCGGCCTGGCCAAGATCGACTGGTTCTCCAACGTCACGCCGGCGATGGCCGTCATCATGATCGCGGTGACCTGGCGCTGGGCCGGCTACAACGCCATCATCCTGCTCGCCGGCCTGCAATCCATTCCCGACGACGTCTATGAAGCAGCGACGCTCGACCGCGTCAGCAAGCTCAAGCAATTCTTCCACATCACCCTGCCGCTGTTGAAGCCGGTTATCGTCTTTTGCGCCGTGCTGTCGATCATCGGCACCATGCAGCTGTTCACCGAACCGTTCCTGATCACCGAGCGCGGCGGCCCCGGCGGCGGCACCGAGACACTCGGCCTGCTGCTCTACCGGCAGGGTTTCCGCTCGCTCAATTTCGGCTATGCCTCGGCGATCGCCTACACCATGGCGGGGCTGGCCATCGCCATCACCCTGGTGCAGCTCTGGCTGACGAGGGAGCCGAAATGAGCTCGCTCTCGCGCAGCCGGCTCGGCCGCGGCATCCTGCTGCACCTCTTCCTGACGCCGCTGGCGCTGATCTGGCTGTTCCCGCTGTGGATGATGGTGGTGTTTTCCACCATGCCCGACAACGGCATCTTCAGCCCCGGCATCGAGCTGTTGCCGCATGACGGCTTCCTCGACAATTTCAACAACCTGCAGCGCGACACCAATTTCGTCGGCGCCATCGGTATCTCGGTCTGTGTGGCGGTGACCTACACCGTGCTGTCGGTGCTGCTCACCTCGATGGCTGGCTGGGCGCTGGCGCGCTACGAATTCCACGGCAAGGGCATCGTGGTGGCGATCATCCTCGGCACCATTACGCTGCCTTATGCGGTGGTGCTGATCCCGCAATTCATCATGGTGGCGCGCGACTTCCAGCTCGCCAACACCTGGATCGCGCTGATCGTGCCGCCGCTGTTCAATTCGCTGGGCGTGCTTTTCATGCGCCAGGCATTTTCGATGATGCCGGCCGAGCTGTTCGATGCCGCGCGTGTCGAAGGCGTCAAGGAATGGCGTATCTTCCTGTTCGTCGCGCTGCCTTTGGCGCGGTCGATGCTGGCCGCGCTTGCCATC
This sequence comes from Mesorhizobium sp. RCC_202, assembly GCF_041355295.1. Taxonomy (NCBI): domain Bacteria; kingdom Pseudomonadati; phylum Pseudomonadota; class Alphaproteobacteria; order Hyphomicrobiales; family Phyllobacteriaceae; genus Mesorhizobium; species Mesorhizobium sp. RCC_202. Next base: position 115,065 of record NZ_JBFUPO010000007.1, on the reverse strand, counting down.
ATCCTGTTCCTCGCCTCGTGGAACAATTATCTGTGGCCGCTGCTGATCAACAGCCAGCCCGGCGCGATGACCGCGCCGGTGGCGCTCGGCACGCTGATCGGCCTGACCAAGGTCTCCTGGGGCGGCATCATGGCCGGCGCGGTCATGCTGACCTTGCCGATGCTCGTCGTCTTCGTGCTGCTGCAGCGCCATTTCATCGCCGGCATCGCCGCCGGCGCGGTCAAGTAGGAAGAGCGAGATGCTTCACCAACGGGGAATAGAATGACTCAACCTAACCTCATCTCGCTCTAGCATGGCGGCCGTCACCCTCACCAATGTCGTCAAGCGCTTCGGCGTCCTCGAAGTCGTCCACGGCGCCAACATCGACATCGCCGATGGCGAGTTCGTCGTCTTCGTCGGCCCGTCCGGCTGCGGCAAGTCCACCTTGCTCCGAATGGTCGCCGGGCTGGAGGACATCAGCGGCGGCGAGATCGCCATCGGCGGCAAGCTGGTCAACGACGTCGAGCCGGCCGATCGCGGCATCGCCATGGTGTTCCAATCCTATGCGCTCTATCCGCACATGACGGTCGAGCAGAACCTGTCCTTCGGGCTCCGCATGAACGGCAACCCGAAGGCCGACACCGAGCGGCGGGTTAGCCGAGCCGCCGAGATCCTGCGCATCGACGAGCTGATGCAGCGGCGGCCGAAACAACTGTCCGGCGGCCAGCGCCAGCGCGTCGCCATCGGCCGCGCCATCGTGCGCGAGCCGCAGGTGTTTCTGTTCGACGAGCCGCTGTCCAACCTCGACGCCGAGCTGAGGGTACAGATGCGGGTCGAGATCTCGCGCCTGCACAAGGAGCTCGGCACCACCATGATCTATGTGACGCACGACCAGACCGAGGCGATGACGCTGGCCGACCGCATCGTCGTGCTGAAAGCCGGCAATGTCGAGCAGATCGGCGCGCCGCTCGATCTCTATGACGACCCCGTCAATCGTTTTGTAGCCGGCTTCATCGGCTCGCCGAAGATGAATTTCCTCGGCGCGAAAGTCGTCGAGACATCCAACAGCGCCGCGACCATCGAGCTCGTCAATCACGGTGGCGCCAGGCTGCGCAAACCGCTTTGCGAATCTTTGCCGACTGTCGGAGCCGAGGTCGTGCTCGGCGTTCGGCCGGAGCATTTCTGCGAGAAAGGCGAGGGCGACTGCGACATCGCGATCAAGGCCGACGTAGCCGAGCATCTTGGTTCGGTAAGCTACGTCTATGCCAATGCCGGGCCCGAGGAGCTGATCATCGAGCGCGAGGCGTCGCGCCAGCGCGCCAGCGGCGATCACTTCACCGTCTCGATCAAAGCGGAACGTTGCCTGCTGTTCGACAAGGCGGGCGCGCGCATCCGCTGATTTTCTTGTCCGCCCGATCCCAAGGCGTGGCGGCGACCCATGGAGTATTCAAAGATGACGTCCAAACAAAAAATCCGCTGGGGCATTCTCGGGCCTGGCAGCATCGCCAAATCCTTTGCCGGCGGCGTCGCGCGGTCACGCACCGGCACGCTCGAGGCGCTCGGCGCCCGCAACCCCGGCAAACCGGGACTTGCCGAGACCTTTCCGGGGGCGCGCATCCTCGACGGCTATGAGGCGCTGCTTGCCGACAGCCAGGTCGATGCCGTCTATATCGCGATCCCGCATCCTGGCCATGCCGAGTGGGCGATCAAGGCGGCGGAAGCCGGCAAGCATGTGCTGTGCGAAAAGCCGTTGGCGCTGACCGCTTTCGAGGCCGATGCCATGATGCATGCGGCGCGCAAGGCCGGCACCTTTCTCGGCGAAGCCTTCATGTACCGGCTGCATCCGCAGACGCTGCGACTGGTCGAATTGATCAAGTCGGGCGTGATCGGCGACATCTGCATGGTCAAATCGAGCTTCGGCTTCGCCATGCCGGGCTTCATGCCGGAGCACCGGCTCTACGCCAACGACCTTGCCGGCGGCGGCATTCTCGATGTCGGCGGCTATCCGGTATCGATGGTCCGGCTGATCGCGGGCGCCGCGGCGGGACAGCCGTTCCTCGAGCCGGACAAGGTGGTTGGCGCCGGCCATCTCGGCCAGTCCGGTGTCGATGAATGGGCCTCGGCGCTGCTCCATTTCCCCGGCGGCATCGTCGCCGAGGTCTCCTGCAGCATCTCGCTCAATCAGGACAATGTGCTGCGGATTCTCGGCACCAAGGGCAGCATCGAGGTGCCGGATTTCTGGTTCGCCGGCGGCGACCGCGATGTCGGCCTGGGCCGCATCGACGTCATCCGCGGCGGCGGCACGCGCGAGACGATCAGCGTCAACGAGACCCGCCACGTCTATTCCTTCGAGGTCGACGCCGCCGGCGAGGCGATCCTTGCCGGCAGGCAGGAATTCGCCTGGCCCGGCATGAGCTGGGCCGACAGCCTCGGCACTTTGCGTGTTCTCGACAAATGGCGCGCCGCTGCGGGGCTGGAATATGACATCGAGAAGCCGGCTAAGCGCGTCAACACCCTCTCCGGTCGGCCCTTGCGCATCGGCGGCAGCGCGATTGGCAAGCGCGACATTCCGGGCTTGCCGCGCGCAGCCTCGCGGCTGGCGCTCGGCTTCGAGGATTTCCGCACTTTTTCCTCGGGCTCGATCCTGCTCGACGCCTTTTTCGAGGCCGGCGGCAATTTGTTCGATACCGGCTATGTCTATGGCGGCGGCTATACCGAGACGCTGCTTGGGCAGTGGCTCACCAATCGCGGCGTGCGCGAGCAGTCTGTCATCATCGCCAAGGGCGCGCACTCGCCGCTCTGCTATCCCGATATGATCGGCAAGCAGCTGGCGCAATCGCTCGACCGGCTGCAGACCGATCATGTCGACATCTACTTCATGCATCGCGACAATCCGGACGTGCCGGTCGGCGAGTTCGTCGATGCCATGGACCGGGAGGCCAAGGCCGGCCGCATCCGTGGCCTGTTCGGCGGCTCCAATTGGACGATGGAGCGCATGGATGCGGCGATTGCTTATGCGCAGAAGAACGGCAAGCAAAAGCCCGGCGCGCTCTCCAACAATTTCTCGCTGGCCGAGATGCTGGAGCCGATCTGGGCCGGCTGCATCACTTCTTCGACCGACGACTGGAAAGCCTGGCTGACGAAGCGGCAAATGCCGAACTTCGCCTGGTCGAGCCAGGGCCGCGGCTTCTTCACCGACCGCGCCGGCCGCGACAAACAGGACAATGAGGAGCTGGTGCGGGTCTGGTATTCGGAGAAGAATTTCGGCCGCCGCGATCGCGCGATCGAACTGGCGAGCCGTCTCGGCAAAAGCCCGATCCATGTCGCGCTGGCCTATGTGCTGGCGCAGCCCTTCCCGTCCGTCCCGCTGATCGGCCCGCGCACGCTGGACGAGCTGGAGGACAGTCTAAAGGCGCTGGATATCGCGCTCTCGCCGGAGGATGTCGCGTGGCTGGATGAGGGGCCGGAAAGGCGGCGGGCTTAGCGCTGCTTGGGCGTAAAAAAGGAAACGTCGCGTTCCTTCGCCCCCCTCTCTGCCCTGCCGGGCATCTCCCCCTCAAGGGGGGAGATCAGATGTCACGCCGGCTTTCGCCAATCACCGGCGTTGCAGGAGAAGCGCAGGCGCCGAAACTGCCAATCTCCCCCCTTGAGGGGGAGATGTCCGGCAGGACAGAGAGGGGGGCCTCGCGCCGGCGTCTCAAATTATGGCACTCACCGATCCACCCGCGTCGACAAAATAATCGACGACGACGTCCGCTCGACCCCGTCCATCGCGCCAATCTTGTCGAGCAACGCATCGAGATCCCGGATCGACGGGGCGTCGACGATGACGATCATGTCGAAATTGCCGCTCACCGAATGCACGGTGCGCACCGGCGGCATCGCCTCCAGGCTGCGCACCACCTTGTCGGCGAGTTTCGGCGTGACGGTGAGCAGCACATGCGCCTTGACCAGCCCGTGCTCATAGTCGGGCGAGAGCCGCACGCCGTAGCCGGCGATGATGCCGCGCTGCTCCAGCCGCTCGATCCGGCTCTGCACCGTGGTGCGCGACACGCCGAGCTGGCGCGCCAATTCGGCGGTCGAGGCACGGGCGTTGGAACGTAGCAGCGTCAGCAGGGCTTGTTCGGCTTCACTGATCATTTCGACGAAACTCTTCGGCTAATCGTCCAGATTACGGCTTCACTTCGTACAGTTCCACGCTTCCTTTCGACAGGCAAGCTGCGATGATTCCTGCCAACTCATGAGCAATTCCAGGAAAAGTGTGAAGCGGTTTTCCGTCCCGAATTGCGTAAAAGCTTGAATCAACAGGGGTATTGACCATGAAGAACATTGTTGTCGTCGGCGCCGGCAAGATCGGCTCGACCATCGCCGAGATGCTGAGCGTCACGGGCGACTACCACGTCACGCTCGTCGACCGCTCGGCGGCCCAGCTTGCCGCTGCCGAATTGCCGGCCGGCGTTGCTATGCAGGAACTCGACATCGCCGCCGCCGGCGAGCTCGAGAAGGTGCTTGCCGGCAAGTTCGCCGTGCTGAGCGCCGCCCCCTTCCATCTCACCACGCGCATCGCCGAAGCCGCGGCCGCCACCGGCGTGCACTATCTCGACCTCACCGAGGACGTCGTCTCGACCCGACGCGTCAAGGAACTGGCCAAGTCGGGCAACAGCGCCTTCATCCCGCAATGCGGCCTGGCGCCGGGCTTCATCTCGATCGTCGCCAATGATCTCGCCAGCCGCTTCGACACGCTGGAAAGCGTGCGCATGCGCGTCGGCGCGCTGCCGCAATATCCGTCCAACGCACTGAACTACAATCTGACTTGGAGCACCGACGGCGTCATCAACGAATATTGCGAGCCCTGCGAGGCGATCGTCGAGGGCGAGCTGATCGAAGTGCCGCCGCTGGAGGAGCGCGAGGAATTCTCGCTCGACGGCGTCACTTACGAAGCCTTCAACACCTCGGGTGGGTTGGGCACCTTGGCCGAGACGCTGAAGGGCAAGGTGCGAACGCTGAACTACCGCACCATCCGCTATCCCGGCCATGCCGCGATCATGAAGGCGCTGCTCAACGATCTCGGCCTGCGCCACCGCCGCGACGTGCTGAAGGACATTTTCGAAAGCGCCCTGCCGGCGACGCTGCAGGACGTGGTCATCGTCTTCGTCACCGTGTCGGGCCGCCGCAACGGCCGGCTGCTGCAGGAGACCTACGCCAACAAGATCTATTCGCAGCGCGTCGGCGGCGTGGTGCGCAGCGCCATCCAGATCACCACCGCGTCCGGCATCTGCGCCGTGCTCGACATGCTGGCCGATGGCTCGCTGCCGGCGAAAGGCTTTGTCCGCCAGGAAGACATCGCGCTCGACACCTTCCTCGCCAACCGCTTCGGCCGCGCCTATGCCCAGCACGAAATGGTGAGCCGGCTGGCGAGCTGAGCTGCGCCTTCTCCTTCTCCCCTTGTGGGAGAAGGTGGATCGGCGCGCCAGCGCCGAGACGGATGAGGGGTGTTCCAGGGAAAGCCGACGTCTCACTTCGCTGGAGCACCCCTCATCCGTCGCCTTCGGCGACACCTTCCCCCACAAGGGGGGAAGGGGGAGCTAAATATGCAGCGCGTGACCCAGCGCCTTGAGCGCTGCTTCCTGGAACGCTTCGCCCTGGGTCGGATGTGCATGGATGGTGCCGGCGATATCCTCCAGCCGCGCGCCCATCTCCAAAGCCAGGCCGAACGCCGCCGCCAATTCCGACACGCCCTGGCCGACCGCCTGGATGCCGAGCACCAGATGATTGTCCGCGCGCGCCACGACCCGCACGAAGCCGTCCTCGCCTTGCCTGGTCATCGCGCGGCCATTGGCGGCGAACGGGAACTGGCCGATCTTGATCTCGCCGCCCAGCGCCTTCGCCTCTTCGGGCGTGAGACCCGCGGTGACCAGTTCCGGATCGGTGAAGCAGATGGCGGGAATAGCGCGCTTGTCCCAGCTGCGTTTATGCCCGGCGACGATCTCGGCCACCATTTCGCCTTGCGCCATCGCGCGGTGCGCCAGCATCGGCTCGCCGGTGACGTCGCCGATGGCATGGATGCCGCGCATCGAGGTGCGGCACTGGTCGTCGATGCGGATGAATTTTCCGACCCTGCCGAGATCGATCTGCTCGAGGCCCCAGCCTTCGGTGAGCGGCTTGCGGCCGACCGTGACCAGGATCCTGTCGGCGGCGATCTTGGCGTTCTTGCCGTCCGCCGTTTCGACCAGCAGCGCATCGCCCTTGGTCGACAATCCCTTGGCTTTCGCCTGGGTCATCACCTCGACGCCGAGCTCACCGAGCCGCTTCAGCACCGGCCGGGTCAGATCGGCGTCATACTGCGCCAGCACACGCGGCAAGGCTTCGACGATCGTGACCTTGGCGCCCATCTTGGCGAAGGCCATGCCGAGCTCCAGCCCGATATAGCCGCCACCGACGACGGCAAGCGTCTTCGGCACCTCGCTCAGCGCCAGCGCCTCGGTCGATGAGATCACCGGGCCGCCAAACGGCAGGAACGGCAATTCCACCGGGGCCGAGCCGGTGGCGATCACCACGATCTCGGCGCGGATGATTTGCGTGCCGGTCTCGGTCTCGACCGCGACCGTCTTGCCGTCGCGGAACGTCGCCCAGCCCAGCACGGTCTTGACCTTGGCTTTCTTCAACAGCCCGGCGACACCACCGGTCAGCCGGCTAACGATACCGTCCTTCCAGGCGATCGTCCGCGCCAGATCGAGCGTCGGCGCCCCGACCTTGATGCCGAGCGGATCCTTGTCGCTGGCCATATGCGCGACCTTGTCGAACTCCTCGGCCGCATGGATCAGCGCCTTGGACGGGATGCAGCCGATCGTGAGGCAGGTGCCGCCCGGCTTCGCAACCTCGACGATCACCGTGTCGATGCCGAGCTGACCGGCCCGGATGGCGCAGACATAACCGCCGGGACCCGCGCCGATGACGAGCAGCTTGCAGGAGATTTCTTTCATCTTGGCACGCTCTTTCTGGCGAAGGCCCCCTCATCCGGCCGCTTCGCGGCCACCTTCTCCCCGCGGGGGAGAAGAGACTGGCGCCGGCGTCGACGACCTCCTCTCCCCTCGGGGAGAGGTCGGATTGCCCCGAATTGCCCTTCGCAATTCGGCTGGCAATCCGGGTGAGGGGGAGCCTTCAGCAACAACCTCATCCCCCTCAATCCACGAAAATCAGCGCCGGCGTTTCCAGCAGCGCCTTGATCCGCTGGACGAACACCGCCGCGTCCCAGCCGTCGATGACGCGATGGTCGAAGCTCGACGACAGGTTCATCATCTTGCGCGGGACGAACTGCGTACCGTCCCAGGCGGGCCGCACCATCATCTTGTTGACGCCGACGATCGCGACTTCCGGGTAGTTGATCACCGGCGTGGTCGCCACGCCGCCCATGGCGCCGAGCGAGGTGATGGTGATGGTCGAGCCGGACAGCTCCTCGCGCGTCGCCGTGCCCGACTTCGCCGCTTCGGCCAGCCGATTGACCTCGGCGGCACTTTCCCAGATGTCGCGCGCCTCGGCATGCTTGACCACCGGCACCACCAGTCCATTCGGCGTCTGCGCGGCGATGCCGATATGGATGCCTTCATGCTGATGGATGATACCGGCCTCGTCGTCGAACAACGCGTTGAGGTTGGGCTGGTCGGCGATCGCCTTGACCATCGCCCGCATCAGGAACGGCAGCAGCGTCAGCTTCGGTCTCTCCGCGCCGCTCTTGCCGGCGCGCTTTTCCTTGTTGAGCGCGGCGCGCAATTCCTCGAGCGCGGTGACGTCGATCTCCTCGACATAGGTGATGTGCGGGATGCGCGACTTGGCGATCGTCATCTTCTCGGCGATCTTGCGCCGCAACCCGACAATTTTGATGTCTTCGACCCCGTCCTTGGGCGCAAGGCCCGCCGCACGCGCCACTTGCGGGCCGCGCGCCAGGAAGGCGTCGATGTCCTCATGGCCGATGCGCCCCGCCGGACCGCTGCCCGCAATCTGGCGCAGATCGACGCCGGCCTCCTTTGCGCGCAGGCGAACGGCCGGCGACGCCAGCGGTTTTTCACCCTCCGGGCGCGGCGCACCGGAAGGGCCGGATGTCGCGCTGGTGGATTTCGCCCCGCCTGACGCAGCGCCGCTTATCTTGGAGCCGTCATCCTCGGGCTTGTCCCGAGGATCTACCGTGCGACGAGAATTGGACGCCACCGGTCCTGAGGCGTCGGCGGATCCTCGGGACAAGCCCGAGGATGACGACTGTGCGGGCTTTGAAGTTGATGGCGGCGCAGAGTCGGGAGAAGACGGTGCGAGGCCGGAAGACGATGGCGCGCTACCTGAGGGCGTCGCGGCTGTCCCATCCTGCACATTGCCTTCGCCGGCTACTTTCAACCGCACGATCGGCGAACCGATCGCCACCGTGTCGCCGATCTCGGCGCCCAGCCACAGAATCTCGCCATCGACGGGCGACGGGATCTCGACGGTCGCCTTGTCGGTCATGACGGCGGCCAGCACCGCATCTTCGCGCACCAGGTCGCCGACCTTGACGTGCCATTCAACGAGCTCGGCCTCGGCGACGCCTTCGCCGACATCGGGCAGCTTGATGACGTGCTCGCCCATGTCAGGCCTCCATCGTTTCAATCAAGGCCCGCCCAACCCGCGCGGGGCCGGGGAAATAATCCCACTCCTGCGCGTGCGGATAGGGCGTGTCCCAGCCGGCGACGCGGGCCACCGGCGCCTCCAGATGGTAGAAGCAGTTTTCCTGCACCAGCGAGACCAGCTCGGCGCCGAAGCCGGAGGTGAGCGTCGCCTCATGCACGACGACGCAGCGCCCGGTCTTCTTCACCGATGCGACGATGGCGTCGAGGTCGAGCGGCAGCAGCGTTCGAAGGTCGATGATCTCGGCGTCGATGCCGGTCTCCGCCGCGGCGGCCTCCGCGACATAGACCATCGTGCCATAGGCAAGCACGGTGACCGCGGAACCTTGCCTGCGGATCGCTGCCTTGCCGAGCGGAATCGAATAGTGGCCGTCGGCGACTTCGCCGAGCTCATGCTTTGACCATGGCGTTATCGGCCGGTCATGATGGCCGTCGAACGGACCATTGTAGAGCCGCTTCGGCTCAAGGAAGATCACCGGATCCGGATCCTCGATCGCCGCGATCAGCAAGCCTTTCGCGTCATGCGGATTGGATGGCACCACGGTCTTCAGGCCCGACACATGCGTGAACAGCGCCTCGGGGCTCTGGCTGTGCGTCTGGCCGCCGAAGATGCCGCCACCGGTCGGCATGCGCACCACGATCGGGCAGGTGAAGTCGCCATTCGAGCGGTAGCGCAGCCGCGCCGCTTCCTGCGTCAACTGGTCGTAGGCCGGATACATGTAGTCGGCAAACTGTATCTCGACGCAGGGCTTCAGCCCGTAAGCCGCCATGCCGATGGCCGAGCCGACAATGCCGGATTCGTTGATCGGCGCGTCGAAGCAGCGGCTGCGGCCGTACTTGGCCTGCAGCCCTTGCGTGGCGCGGAAGACGCCGCCGAAAAAGCCGACATCCTCCCCAAAGACGATGACACGCTCGTCGCGTCCCATCGAGACATCCATGGCGTCGCGGATCGCCTCGATCATGGTCTTTCTGGCCATGGTCAGACCCCCGCCTGCTGGCGCTGACGTCTGAGATGCGGCGGCATCTCTTCGTAGAGGCCTTCGAACATCTCGCGCGTCGACGGCTTGCCGCCGGCATGCAGCGTGCCGTGGCTTTCGGCTTCCTTCTGCGCCGCGATCACCGTTTCCAGGATTTCCGCTTCCGCCTGGGTGTGGCGCTCTTCCGACCAGACGCCCTTCAGGATGAGGTGGTTCTTCAGCCGGATCACCGGATCGCCGAGCGGCCAGGCATCCGATTCCGCCTTCGGCCGGTAAGCCGACGGATCGTCCGAGCTCGAATGGGCGCCGGCGCGGTAGGTGACATATTCGACCAGCGTCGGTCCGAGATTGGCCCGCGCGCGCTCGGCCGCCCATCTGGCGACCGCATGGACTGCCAGGTAATCATTGCCGTCGACGCGCAGCGCCGGGATGCCGAAGCCGAGCCCGCGCGCGGCAAACGTGCCGGAGCCGCCACGCGCGATGCCCTGGAATGTCGAGATTGCCCACTGGTTGTTGACGACGTTGAGGATGACCGGCGCCTTGTAGGTCGAGGCAAACACCAGGGCCGAATGGAAATCGGACTCCGCCGTCGAGCCGTCGCCGATCCAGGCCGCCGCGATGCGCGAATCGTTGGAGATCGCCGAGGCCATCGCCCAGCCGACCGCCTGGATATACTGCGTCGCCAGATTGCCGGAGATCGAGAAGAAGCCGTGCTCCTTCGACGAGTACATGATCGGCAGTTGCCGGCCTTTCAGCGGGTCGGCCTCGTTGGAATAGATCTGGTTCATCATCGTGACCATCGGATAGCCGTCGGCAATCAGCAGGCCCGCCTGTCGATAGGTCGGGAAATTCATGTCGCCCGGGTTGAGCGCCTTGCGGAAGGCGCAGCTCACCGCCTCTTCGCCCAGATGCTGCATATAGAAGGACGTCTTGCCCTGGCGCTGCGCCATCTGCATGCGCGCATCGAAGGTGCGAAGCGTCATCATGTGGCGCAGGCCTTCGAGCAGCTCTTCGTCCGAGAGCAGTCCCGCCCACGGCCCGACCGCCTCGCCGGCGCGGTTCAGCACACGGATGATCGAAAACGCCATGTCGCGGATGGTGCGCGGATCGACATCGATCTCGGGACGCGGCACCGAGCCGGCCTTGGGGATGGGCACATTCGAAAAGTCGGGTGTGCCGCCGGGCCGAACCTCGGGCTCCGGCACATGGAAGCGCAACATTCCAGCATCGGCCATGACCTTCATCCTCCAATGTTGCCGGTGCGATCTTTGCACATCCGCGCCGCCAATTCATCGGGCCAGATGATGAGCCGTCCCCTCGGTCATTCGCCCTCTCGAGGCGAAAGCGGCGCGCGCCGACAAGATGCAGATATGACAACGAAATTTCTTGTCGATGTTTTGGAGCGGAGCGCAATTTGGCGGAAGTTTGCGGGGCAATTGCCGCCAGATAAGGCCAATTGCGGGCATTGTGGGAGAAGGGAAGAACCCTCCGCCGTCCCGCTTCGCCGTTCACTCCGTCCTCTCGCCATGCTAACTCACCCCGCATGGCACAAAAGAAAGGATACGAGGTCGATTCGTGGCTCGCGCGGCCGGACCCTTCCATGGCCATCGTGCTGCTCTACGGCCCCGATCGTGGACTCGTCGCCGAGCGGGCGAAAGCTTTTGCCACGAAAACCGGCCTGCCGCTCGACGATCCCTTCTCGGTGGTCAAGCTCGACGGCGCGGAGGTCGACCGCGACCAGGGCCGCCTGCTCGACGAGGCGCGCACCGTGCCGATGTTTTCCGACCGGCGGTTGCTTTGGGTGCGCAACGCCAGCGGCCAAAAGGCGCTGGCCGACGACATCAAGGCACTGACCGCGGAGCCCGCGCGCGATGCGATCATCCTCATCGAAGCCGGCGATTTGAAGAAAGGCACGGGTCTCAGGGCCATTGTCGAGGCTGCCGCCAACTCCATTGCCTTGCCCTGCTACGCCGACGAGGCGCGCGACCTCGATACGGTGATCGACGACGAATTGCGCAAGGCCGGCATGTCGATGACATTGGACGCCCGCCAGGCGCTGCGCCGCAACCTCGGCGGCGACCGGCTGGCCTCGCGCGGCGAGATCGAAAAGCTGGTGCTCTATGCGCATGGCCGCAAGGAGATCGGCATCGACGACATCAACGCCATGTCGGGCGACGTCTCCGGTGCCTCCTTCGACGATGCGGTCGACGCGGTGCTCGACGGCAAGGTCGGCGACTTCGACATCGCGTTCAGCCGCCATTGCCAGTCCGGCGGCCACCCCTTCGTGATCCTGTCCTCGGCGATGCGTCAGTTGCAGGCGATCCAGGTGATGCGCGGCCAGATGGACTCCGGCGGCCGCAACGCCGCCTCGGTCGTCGCCGGCGCCCGCCCGCCGGTCTTCTTCACCCGCCGCAAGCTGGTGGAAAAGACCCTTGAGCGCTGGAATGTCGACGCGCTCGGCCGCGCGCTCGGCCGGCTGCAGACGGCAGTGCTGCAGACGCGCAAACGGCCGGATTTGTCGGAAGCGCTGGCAAGACAGGCGCTGCTCGGCATCGCGATCGAGAGCGCCAGGCTGGGACAGCGGTAACGGGTGAAATCGCCAATCGCCACCGGATATGGATTTCAACCTGGAATTGTGGTTTGATGCTCGGCGACACTGTTTTTGAGCGACGACCCCGGGGAGAAATGATCAAGAAGGTTGTTATCGGTTTCGGTTTCAGCGTGTTGTTGACGATCGCCTTTTGGCAGGTCACGGCGCGTCTGCCGCTTGGCCATGATCTGGACAACATCGCCTTCCTAGCCAGCCCGATCCTGGCGATTGTTATTTCGGTATTGCTCGTTCGCTCGAGGCTGATGAACAACAGCCAAGCAGGCGGATAGGCGAGCGATGCTTTCGTCCGGAAGCCTTCCTGGTCAATTCATCATCATTCCGTCGGCCGGCTGGAAGGTCGGCAGCGCCTGTGGAACGACCAGCACCGCCGCGCCATAAGCCAGCAGAGCGATGCCCGACAGCTTGGCTATGCGGTCTCCCGACGGGAGGGTCTTTTCCGCAAAGATCAGCAAGGTGACCACGGCCATTGCGGCGACATTCATGATCCCGAGCGGAAAAAGGGCGAGAAACAGCAGCCAGCAGCAGCCAAGGCAAAAGCCTCCATGCTCGAGACCCATGCGCGCCGCGCCCCAGCGGCCGTCGCGCCATGAGGTCAGGATGAAACCGATCGGCGTGCGGCATTTAGCCAGGCAAAGATCCTTCAACGGAGAGAGCTGGTAGGCGCCCGCAACGATCAGCAGCGCGCCGCCGATGCGCGCGGCGGTCGCGGTGGACATTCCCATCTGCCCGCCAAGCATCTCCGCGCCTGCCGCGCCGGCAAAGGCGAGAACGCCGATCGCGCTCCAGACCAGCATGTAGCCGGCCACGAACACCCAGGTGGCGACGAAGGTCTCGCCGCGCCCCTGCTTGGCCGCTTGAACCTGGTGAAACGTCAGGATCATGGGCGCGGCCGTTGGAAACATCATGGCAATCATCATGACGATCCAGACGGCAAGAAACAGCGGCGCCGTCATGCCCATAGTGGGAGAGTACATTTCCATACCCATGCCCGCGTCGATGTCGGTGTGCTGCCGGATAAGCACGGCCCACGACGCAGCGGCGCCGGCAATCAGCAGCGCGAGAATGATGTTCCGCTGCAATGTCAGCGTCATAGGCGAGCCCGTTCCGGCCTAAGGCTACGCCTGGCCTGACCAGTCGATTGGAGCGTAGTGCGCGTTCTGGCGGGAATTGTCCCAGCTCATGCCATGGTCGCTGAAAACGTTGCCTTCCACGCCCATTGCGAGGCCGAGCCAGTCGGGATTGACGGGATGGCCGGTGGCCGCCCACATCTGCCCGTCCTCGCGCATTGTCGGCAAGGGTTCGATCGCCAGTTGCATCACGCCGGCAACCTGCACCGACCGCTTCTTGTCGTTGACCTGGTACCTGATAGGCACCTTCTTGGCCCCGAGATTGGTGCTGATCATCGGCGCGAAGGCAGCCATGGGCCCACCGGCCGCGCCGGTGAAGATGGCGCCCAGCGCTTCCGTTTGCCGGTCATCCGCACGATCGTCGATATAGGCCGCCGCCGTCCAGTTGCCCTCCGCCATCGGACCTGGCGTGTGCGCGACCATCGCCACGCTGAGGCCATCCAATCGGACGTCGCCGAAATTGCCCTTGTCGATATGAAAGACCAAGGCGACGTCGCAAACGCCTTTCGTCGGCCTCGATGTCAACTGCGCTTTGGTGGAGATCAGGCAAGGACATACGACATCGCAGCTACAATTCTCGAAGTAGCTGCCAGATAATCGCCAACTGACTGCCATTTGCACCTCCCGTTTCGTCAGGCGCGTCGGCATGTCGCTTTGGAGAGCCGTTCACGACTATGTTGCGGGAACGGCAGGTGGCTCCCGCAGCGACTGTTCGGCACGCCAGGGTATTATATAAGCTACACCTAATTTCAGGTTACGCCCTTGCCCGGCACTGTCAAGCCGCAGGCATCACGGCTGGCGATTGGCGAAAAGCCAAAATGCCGGCTGACCTCTCCCCTTGCGGAGGAGATGGCCGGAGACCGGAGGGGGCCGCTGCTCCGCCAACCTGTCGGCAAGAAAGCGCCCCTCCGCCTTGCCGCATCTCCCCCTTTGCGAGCCCTCAGGGGGAGATCAACCAATCACCAGCGCCTTCGCCAATGGACCACCGCCCACAAAAAAAGGGCCGGCGCTACGCCCAGCCCTTCATTATCTATCACCGATATATCAGATATATCCAACCTTAAGCCAGAACCTCACATGCCAGCCGAATACCGTTATACCCCAGCCGACTACCGCTCATCCTTCAAGCGCCGGCAGATCTCATCGAGCTGCTCCAGCGAGCGATAGGCAACCTGCAATGTGCCGCCCTTGCCCTTATGGTCGATGGTCACGATCATGCCGATCGTGTTGGTCACAAGCTTCTCGAGCGCCAGCGTGTCGGGGTCCTTTTCCGGCGCGCTTGGCGCAGATTTGGTCTTGGCCGGCGTCGGCCCTGCAGGCATCTGCGCCAGCGCCTCGGCCTGGCGCACCGAAAGCCCCTCCTCGACGATCCGCTTGGCGAGCCCGGCCGGATCCTCGGCCGTCACCAGCGTGCGGGCATGGCCGGCCGACAGCGCGCCGTCGACCAGCATGTCGTGGATGACATTGGGCAGCTTCAACAGCCTGAGCGTGTTGGCGACGTGGCTGCGGCTCTTGCCGATCACCTGGCCGAGATCGGCCTGGGTGTAACCATGCTCGTCGATCAGCTGCTGATAGCCATGCGCCTCTTCGACCGGGTTGAGGTCGGCGCGCTGCACATTCTCGATGATCGCCAGCTCCAGCGCCGTGCGGTCGTTGACGTCGCGCACGATCAGCGGGATCTCGGTCAGTCCGGCGCGCTGCGCCGCCCGCCAGCGCCGCTCGCCGGCGATGATCTCGTAGCGACCAGGCTGCGACGGCGACGGCCGCGCCACCACAGGCTGCACCACGCCATGCTCGCGGATCGACTGGGCGAGATCGGTCAACTCGGCGTCGCCGAAATGCCGGCGCGGGTTCTTCGGATTGGGGCTGACGAACTCGATCGGCACCTTGCCGTCCGCCGCCACGGCTGCGTTCGGCTTTTCCGGTGCGGCCGGACGGTCTATCTCGCCGATCAGCGCTGCCAGGCCGCGGCCAAGTCTCTTTCGTGATTGGTCTTCACTCATTGGATTATCCAGATCGTTTCGGAATCGAATCGGCTAATTAACCAGGGGCTGAAAATTCAGGCGGCACGCAGCTTGCGCTCGCGGCGGATGACTTCCGAGGCGAGCTGCAGATAAGCCTGGCTGCCCGAGCACTTCAGATCATAGAGGATCGCCGGCTTGCCATAGGATGGCGCCTCGGACACCCGCACATTGCGCGGGATGATCGTCTCATAGACCTTGTCGCCCATATGCGTGCGCACGTCCTGCACCACCTGGTTGGCGAGGTTGTTGCGGCCGTCATACATGGTGAGCACGATGCCCTGTATGGTGAGATCCGGGTTGATCGTGCGGCGCACCTGCTCGACGGTTTCGAGCAGCTGGCTGAGACCTTCGAGCGCAAAGAACTCGCATTGCAGCGGCACAAGAACGGAATCGGCTGCCGCCATTGAATTCAACGTCAAAAGATTGAGCGAAGGCGGGCAGTCGATCAGCACATAGCCGAAGGGCGCCGCGCGTTCGGTGGCGGCGCGCAGCGCATTTCGCAACTTCAGCACCCGGTCAGGCGCCGAGGCGATCTCCATTTCGATGCCGAGCAGGTCGAGGGTCGAGGGAATGATCGACAGCCCGGGCACGGCCGTCGGCACGGCGGCGGCTTCGAGTTCGAGTTCACCGGTCAGCACATCGTAGGATGAGGTGGTGCGATCCTTGCGGTCGATGCCGAGGCCGGTGCTGGCATTGCCTTGCGGGTCGAGGTCGACGATCAGCACGCGCTCGCCGATCGCGGCCAGCGCCGTCGCCAGATTGATCGCCGTCGTCGTCTTGCCGACGCCGCCCTTCTGGTTGGCAACGGTGATGATACGCGGTCCAGTTTTCATGGGTCTATGCCACTGATTCATTGCAGATTCGCCGGGCGCAATTCGCTGATTTCCAGGATGACGCCATGGGCGTCCGTCATGCTTGAATGTTCTACCAGATCGAAGGCCCAGCGGTGAGCGCTTTCTTCCACTTCGGCGCGATAATCCCGGCCTTTATGGAAAAGCGCGCGTGCGCCTTTGGTCAGCCATGGCGCCGACAGATCGAGCAAATCGGGAAGCGCGGCAAGAGCCCGTGCGGTGACGATTTGCGGTTCAGGAACAAGAGCATAGCTGTCGTCAATGCGCCGCGCTATGACCCGCGCCGGCAAATCGAATTGGCCGGTGACCGATTGCAGGAAAGAAGCTTTCTTGCGGTTGCTTTCGACCAGGTCGATGGCCGCGCCAGGGCGCTCCGACAGCAGGAAACCCAGCACAAGGCCCGGAAAACCGCCGCCGGAACCGAGGTCGACCCAGCGTGTCGCATTGGGTGCGATTCGCGCGAGCTGCGCGCTGTCCAGGATATGGCGGCGCCAGACATCATCCAGCGTCGACGGCGCCGCCAAATTGATGCTGCGATTCCATTTCAGGAACAGCTGTTCGAACGTCTGCAGGCGTTCGAATGTTTCACGTGAAACTGGTCCTGCGGCATTCTGCAGGTCATCCCAGGCATCAGCACTCACGCGACGTTCCTTCGCGCAGCCAACTCGACATTGCGAACATGCGCGACGATGATCGCCAGCGCCGCCGGCGTCATGCCCTCCATACGCTGCGCATCGGCGATCGAACGCGGCTGCCGCGTCTTCATCTTCTGCTTCAGCTCGTTCGAGAGGCCGGGAACCTCCGAGAAGTCGATGGCATCCGGGATAAGGCGCGACTCCTCATGCCTGATCTGCGCGACATCGGCTTGCTGCCGGTCGAGATAGACGGAATATTTCGCCTCCGTTTCAAGCCGCTCGGCTGTCTTGACGTCAACAGCTGCAAAGCGCGGTTCGATACCCGTCAGCCAAGCCATGTCGACGCCCGGATGCGCCAGCAGCTCATAGGCGGAGCGACGCACGCCGTCCTTGTTGATTTCCAGGCCGTACCGTGCTGCCTCGTTCGGCGTGAAGGTCACCGATTTTGCCAGCGTCCGCGCTTGCTCGAGCCTGCCGTTGACATCATGGAAACGCCGCAGGCGCTGCGAAGAGGCAATCCCGAGTTTTGCCGCCAGCGGCGTCAACCGCTCGTCGGCATTGTCGGCCCGCAGCGACAGCCGGAACTCGGCGCGCGAGGTGAACATGCGATAGGGTTCGGCGATGCCGCGGCTGGTGAGATCGTCGACCATCACGCCGATATAGGCTTCAGTGCGGCTAAGCGTGACCTGATCATCACCGGACGCCCTGCGCGCCGCGTTAAGGCCGGCGAGCAGACCTTGCGCACCGGCCTCTTCATAGCCGGTCGTGCCATTGATCTGCCCGGCGAGAAAAAGACCGGCGACACGCTTCGTCTCCAGCGTGGTCAGCAGCTCGCGCGGATCGACATGGTCATATTCGATCGCATAGCCCGGCTGCAGCATCGTCGCCTTTTCCAGGCCTGGAATGGTCTTCAGGATATCGAGCTGCACATCTTCCGGCAGCGAGGTCGAGATGCCGTTCGGATAGACGGTGTCGTCGTCGAGGCCCTCGGGCTCGAGGAAAATCTGATGGCCCTCACGGTCGCCGAACTTGACGATCTTGTCCTCGATCGACGGGCAATAGCGCGGCCCGACGCCTTCGATCGAACCGGAATACATTGCCGAGCGGCCAAGATTGGCGCGGATCAGCTCATGCGTCGCCGGCATGGTGCGGGTGATGCCGCAATGGATCTGCGGATTGACGATTGCGTCGGTCATCAACGAGAACGGCACCGGATCCTCATCCGGCGCCTGGCTGTCCAGCGACGCCCAGTCGATCGTGCGGCCATCGAGGCGAGGGGGTGTCCCGGTCTTTAATCGGCCAAGCGTGAAGCCGGCCCGGCTCATCGTGGCTGACAGACCTAGGCTCGCCTGCTCGTTCATGCGGCCGGCGACGATCTTCTTTTCGCCGATGTGGATCAGACCGCGCAGGAAGGTGCCGGTGGTCAGCACCACGGCGCCGCATGCCAGGCGGCGATCGCCGGAAACCTGGACGCCCGTAATCCGCCCATCCACAATCTCGAAATCCAGGACCTCGCCCTCGACGACGTCGAGATTGGCTTGCTCGTTGATCGCGGCCTGCATGGCCAGGCGATAGAGCTTGCGGTCGGCCTGAGTGCGCGGTCCGCGCACAGCCGGGCCCTTGCGGCGGTTGAGCAAGCGGAACTGGATACCGGCCGCATCGGCGACACGTCCCATCAGCCCATCCATGGCGTCGATCTCGCGCACCAGATGCCCCTTGCCGAGGCCGCCGATCGCCGGGTTACAGGACATGACGCCGATCGTGTCGAAGCGCAGCGTCACCAGCGCGGTCCTGGCGCCGGCGCGCGCGGCGGCACTTGCCGCCTCGCATCCGGCATGGCCGCCGCCCACCACCACCACATCATAGTGATTGGTCATTTTCCAGGAATCCGCTTTCAGAGATTGCCCGACACATGTCCCTGCCGTGGCGCGCTGTCAAGAAGCGCTCGCCGTTTCACGTGAAACAAAGCTGCCCCGAGCAGACAGTCAAATGTTTCACGTGAGTCATTGGCTCGCCTTGTTTCACGTGAATCACTTGCCGATGCAGAATTGCGAGAAGATGACATCGAGCAGGTCTTCGACATCGACCACGCCGACGATCCGTCCCAGTCGGTCCGCGGCCAAACGCAGCTCCTCCGCGCGCAGCTCTTGACCTTGACCCGCCGAAGCCGCGACGAGGAAGCCCTTCGCTTCATTCAACAGGTCGACGTGCCTCAGCCTGGACGGCAGAACGTCGGCGGCGTCGCCGATCGCATCAGCGGCGCGCCGTCCAATCTCCTGCAGCAGCTGTCCCAGACCGGTCCCCACCTTGGATGAGATCGCCAGATCATAGGTGGCCGCGCTCGAAGGCTTGAGGTCAACCTTGGTGCCGACCCGGATCATCTCGACTCGTTCCGGGATGACGCCGACGGGCAGCGGTTCGACCACGTCCTCAAGCAACAACACAAGATCCGCGCTTGCAGCCTTGGCTCGCGCGCGCTCAATGCCGATGGCCTCAACCTTTCCGGTTGTCTCGCGCAAACCAGCCGTATCGACGATACGAACCCGCATTCCATCGAGGTCGAGAACAACTTCCAGCAAGTCGCGGGTCGTGCCTGGTTCATCGGTGACGATTGCCGCCTCGCGCTGGGCAAGCGCATTGAACAGACTGGATTTCCCGGCGTTGGGCGCGCCAAGGATAACCACCTCGAAGCCATCACGGATGATCTCGGCAGCCTTGTACCCGTCCACATGATGCTCGATCTCCCCGATCAAGGCCCTGACGTCCGACCAGACCGCATCCGAAACGGAACCGGGCACATCGTCTTCATCGGGAAAGTCGATCTCCGCTTCGATCATCGCCCGCGCATGGATCAGCCGCCGGCGCCAACTCGAATAGAGCTCGCTCTGCGCGCCTTCGGCGTTGCGCACGGCAAAGCGGCGTTGCGCCTCAGTCTCGGCGTTGACCAGATCAGCCAGCGCCTCGGTCTCGACCAGATCGAGCTTGCCGTTGAGAAAGGCGCGTCGCGTGAATTCGCCGGGCTCGGCATGCCGGACGCCTTCAAAGCCCACGATCGTTTCCAGCATCTTTGCGGCGACCGCCCGGCTGCCATGGACCTGGAATTCAGCGACATCCTCGCCGGTGAAGCTGCCCGGCCCGGGAAAGAACAGGACGAGGCCGTGGTCGATGAGCGAGCCGTCATCCGCGCGTAGCCTCCGCAGATTGGTAAACCGGTCCTTAACGGACCCGGCCATCGTTTCGACTACGAATCGAGTCCGCGGCCCGGAAACCCGGATCACAGCGATGCCGGCAGGCAGGCGACCGCTTGAAAGCGCTACGATCGTGTCTCGTGAAACCATTTGCCGGACCTGCCCAACCGCCCTAGCCTTTGCCCGTGTCAAACCAAGTCAAAACCATCAACCCGAGCCGCCAATCGTGACCTTGCCCGCCCAAAACCTGCTTGCCGACGAGGCGAGCCCCTATCTGCAGCAGCACAGCGACAACCCTGTGCACTGGCGGGCGTGGTCCCCGGCGGCGCTTGCCGAAGCCAAGCAGCTCGGCCGGCCGATCCTGCTCTCCATCGGCTATGCCGCTTGCCACTGGTGCCATGTCATGGCGCATGAAAGCTTTGAGAACGACGCCGTCGCCGCCGTCATGAACCGGCTCTATGTGAATATCAAGGTCGATCGCGAGGAGCGCCCGGACATCGACCAGATCTACATGGCGGCGCTCCACGCCATGGGCGAACAGGGTGGCTGGCCGCTGACCATGTTTCTGACGCCCGAAGGCAAGCCTTTCTGGGGCGGCACCTATTTCCCGCGCGAGGCGCGCTATGGCCGGCCGGGCTTTATCCAGGTGCTTGAAGCCGTCGACAAGGCCTGGCGGGAAAAGCAGCAGAGCCTCGCCGAAAGCGCCGACGGGCTGACCGCCCATGTCGAGCAGCGGCTTTCCGGCGCGAAGGGCAAGGCTGTCCTCGAGCGCGACGTGCTCGCTGATCTCAGCAACCGCATCGACGGCATGATCGACCGCGATCTCGGCGGCCTGCGCGGGGCGCCGAAATTCCCCAACGCGCCTTTCATGCACACGCTGTGGCTCTCCTGGCTGCGCGACGGCCAGGCCGCGCACCGCGACGCCGCGCTCGTCAGCCTCGAAAAGATGCTCGCCGGCGGCATCTACGATCATGTCGGCGGCGGCCTGTCGCGCTACTCTACCGACGCCGAATGGCTGGTGCCGCATTTCGAAAAGATGCTCTACGACAACGCCCAGCTCATCCGCTTGTGCAATTGGGCCTATGCCGCGACAGGCAAAGACTTGTTCCGGGTGCGAATCGAAGAAACCGTCGCCTGGCTGCTGCGCGAGATGCGGGTCGACGGCGGCGCCTTCGCTGCCAGTCTCGATGCCGACAGCGACGGCGAGGAGGGGCTTTTCTACACCTGGAGCAGGGACGAGATCGAAGCTGCGCTCGGTGACGATGCGGCGACCTTCTTTCGCTGTTTCGAGCTTGCCGCGCCGCATGGCTGGGAAGGCAAACCGGTGATTCGCCAGAACCAAGCGCAGCAGCGTGAAAGCCTCGCTGACGACAGCCGGATTGCGCCGCTGAAGGCCAAGCTGCTCGTCATCCGCGAACAGCGCGTCAGGCCTGGCCGCGACGGCAAGGCGCTCACTGACTGGAACGGGCTTGTAATTGCGGCGCTCACCGAAGCGGGCCGCTCGCTTGGGAGACGTGACTGGATCGACGCCGCGGCCAAGGCCTTCGCGCATATTGTCGGCGCCGGCGACAATGGCCGCTTGCCGCATTCCATGCTTGGCGCGAAGAAGCTCTTTCCGGCGCTATCGAGCGACTACGCGGCAATGACCAATGCGGCGATCGCCCTGTTCGAAGCAACCGGCGATCCGGCCTATTCGGACCATGCGAAGGCTCTCATCGCTGAACTCGATCGCTGGCACCAAGACAGCGACAAGACCGGCTACTGGTTGACCGCGTCGGACAGCGGCGACGTACCTATCCGCATCCGCGGCGATGTCGACGAGGCAATTCCGTCGGCCACCAGCCAGATCGTCGAAGCGCTGGTGCGGCTGTCTTCACTCACCGGGGATCTCGATGTCTGGGAAAAAGCCTGGACGACCGCCGAGCATGCCATGGGTCGCGCCGCGCAACTGGCCTATGGCCAGGCCGGCATCGTCAACGCCTGCGCGTTGGCGCTCGAGCCGCTAAAGCTGGTGCTGGTCGATTCCTCAGAGAGTCCAAGCCTCGTTCCGGTTGCGAATCGGAATCCTGACCCGCGTCGGGTAGATATCGTCGTGCCGATCGGTACGGAAGCGAATCGACCATTATTGCCAGGCGGCGTGCTGCCTTCGACTGACAAGGCGGGTGCCTGGCTCTGCACTGGCCAGGTGTGCTTGCCGGTGGTGACGGATGCGGCTGAACTGGAGAAGTTGTTGCGACGGGAGGCCTAAGTGAAGCTACAATTACGGACGCCGGCGCTGCCCCTCATCTGGCTGCCGCCACCTTCTCCCCGTAAACGGGGAGAAGGGACCTTGTCGCCGCCGATTTCGCCAATCGTTCGAGAAAGAGCGCCGGGTTTGCCAACAGCCTCTTTCTCCCCGTTCACGGGGAGAAATGCCCGGCAGGGCAATGAGGGGCGGCGCCGACCTTTGCCCTTGTCGTCCGGCGATCACGCGATCGCTCTGAAAAGCAAGAAGGACGGAAATCTCCGCCCTGCTTCTGGCCCAATCACGTATTCATCGAATCGAAGAAGTCGGCGTTGGTCTTGGTCTGCTTGAGCTTGTCGATGAGGAACTCGATCGCATCGGTCGTTCCCATGGGGGCCAGGATGCGGCGCAGCACGAAGATCTTCTGCAGGTCCGCTTTCGGAACCAGAAGGTCTTCCTTGCGGGTGCCGGACTTGAGGATGTCCATAGCCGGGTAGATGCGCTTGTCGGCCACCTTGCGGTCGAGCTGGATTTCGCAGTTGCCGGTGCCCTTGAACTCTTCGAAGATGACTTCGTCCATGCGGCTGCCGGTATCGATCAGCGCGGTCGCGATGATGGTCAGCGAGCCGCCTTCCTCGATGTTGCGGGCGGCGCCGAAGAAGCGCTTCGGACGCTGCAGAGCATTGGCGTCGACACCGCCGGTCAGCACCTTGCCGGATGACGGCACGACGGTGTTGTAGGCGCGGCCGAGGCGCGTGATGGAATCGAGCAGGATGACCACGTCGCGGCCATGTTCGACCAGGCGCTTGGCCTTTTCGATCACCATTTCGGCGACCTGCACGTGGCGAACCGCCGGCTCGTCGAAGGTCGAGGAGATCACCTCGCCCTTCACCGAGCGCTGCATGTCGGTCACTTCCTCGGGCCGCTCGTCGATCAAAAGCACGATCAGATAGCATTCCGGATGATTGGCCGTGATCGAGTGGGCGATGTTCTGCATGAGCACCGTTTTACCGGTACGCGGCTGCGCATTGATCAGCGCGCGCTGGCCCTTGCCGATCGGCGCAACCAGGTCGATCACGCGCGGCGAGATGTCCTTGCTGGTCGAATTGTCGACCTCCATCTTCAACCGCTTGGTCGGATAGAGCGGCGTCAGGTTATCGAAGTGGATCTTGTGCCGGATCTTTTCGGGATCGTCGAAATTGATCGTGTTGACCTTGAGCAGCGCGAAATAGCGCTCGCCCTCTTTCGGGCTGCGGATCGGCCCTTCGACCGTATCGCCGGTCTTCAGCGAAAAGCGCCTGATCTGCGACGGCGAGATATAGATATCGTCGGGACCCGGCAGGTAGTTTGCATTGGCCGAGCGCAAGAAGCCGAAACCGTCCTGCAGCACCTCGACCACACCGTCACCGATGATCTCGATGTCCTGCGCGGCCAGTTTCTTCAGGATTGCGAACATCAGCTCCTGCTTGCGCATGACGCTGGCGTTCTCCACCTCGAGCGTCTCGGCATAAGCGATCAGCTCTGGCGGTTTCTTGTTCTTGAACTCAGTGAGTTTCATTTCTTGCATTAGATAGACTCTGGGTAAGCTTTGGGGAGGAATATCGGCTGGATGCGACAAATGCCGGGCGCGGCCGAAAGCGATAAAAGGGCGGCGCATGGCGGAAAGGAAGACCCGTCTTGTATCGTCGGTCGCTTGAAAGAGCAAGCCGCCTTTTGCCGGGCTTCTGCTGGAGCGGGAAAGCCTAGAACGGCTTCACGATGACCAGGATGACGATACCGATCATCAACAATGTGGGGATCTCGTTGACGATCCGCCAGTGCCGCGCCGGTTTTTCGTTCTTGTCCTCGGCGAACTTGCGCACAGCGCCCGCAAGATAGCCATGCAGGCCCGACAAAACGAGCACCAGCGCGATCTTGGCGTGCAGCCAACCGCCCTCAAAATGAAAAATCCTCCAGGCCATCCATAGACCGAACACCCAGCTGACGATCATTGCCGGATTGATGATGCCGCGCAGCAGCCGGCGTTCCATCACCTTGAACGTCTCGGACTGCACCGAGCCTTTCTCGGCATCGACATGATAGACGAAGAGCCGCGGCAGATAGAGCATGCCGGCCATCCAGGCGATGACGGCAATCACATGGATCGCTTTCGCCCAGGGATAGAAGCTCTCGTCCGCCACGTAGAAAAGCAGGACCGTCAGCACAACCAGAACGCCGATCCCAATTGCCATGCGCTTCATAGCCTGGCCGGTGCTGTTGGCGTTGCCGGCATCGGTCATCGCTGGCTCCTCACCTGTTTCACCATTGCCTCGACATGCGCCACCGGTGTCTCCGGCGTGATGCCGTGGCCGAGATTGAAGATCAGCGGCCCACCGCCCAAGCTTCGAAGGATAGCATCGACGCCGTCAGCCAGCGCCTTGCCGCCGGCAACCAGCCGCAGCGGGTCGAGATTGCCTTGCACCGCGCCTTCGGCCTGCAGCGCCTTTGCCATCGACAGCGGCACCGTCCAGTCGAGACCGAGGCCGGTGATGCCGGTCTTGCCCCTGTAGTCGCGATAGCGATCGCCGGCTCCCTTCGGGAAACCGATCACCGGAACGTCCGGGTAGACCGCCTTCACCTGGCGCACGATCTCGGCAACGGGCTTGACGCAGAAGGCTTCGAAGCAAGCGTCGTCGAGCACACCCGACCACGAATCGAAGATCTGCACCACATCGGCGCCGGCCTCGATCTGGCGGATGAGATAGGCAGCCGAGTGATCGGCGAGGATCTTCAGGAGCCGTGCAAAGGCCTCGGGCTCGCGATAGGCGAAAAGCCGCGCCGGGCTCTGGTCCGGCGTGCCGTGACCGGCGATCATATAGGTCGCCACCGTCCAGGGCGCGCCGCAAAAGCCGATCAGCGTCGTTTCACCAGGCAGCTTTGCCCGCAGCCGGCGCACCGTCTCGTAGACCGGTTCGAGATTCACGTGAAACGTTTCGCCGGTGAGGTCCGCAATCTCGCCCGCCGCGATCGGCTTCAAGATCGGCCCGCGGCCCTCCTCGAAGCGAACCTCGCGGCCCAGCGCATGCGGCACGACCAGAATGTCGGAAAACAGGATCGAGGCATCGAAGCCGAAGCGTTCGATCGGCTGCAGCGCCACTTCGACGGCAAAGTCCGGGTCATAGCAGAGGTCGAGGAAGGATCCGGCCCGCTTCCTGGTATCGCGGTATTCCGGCAGATAGCGGCCTGCCTGACGCATCATCCAGAGCGGTGGCGGTGAAGCCGTCGCGCCCCTTAGGACGTTCAGCATGATGCGTTTTCCTGGCATTCAGCGCTGTCCTCTCCAGCCTTCTCTTAAAACAAATATCTATTCTAAATGAGTCTTCTGATTCTAAGAGTCTGTTGGTTATGGTGGTTGTGACCTGTCCCGTCTCGCGCCCCGAAATTCCAGTCAGCATATTGTCGCGCGGTCGCATTCGCAATTTGGAGGGATCTGGGGAAGAGCCGGATTCTGCTTTTGGAGTCAGCGGCTTGGCGTTTCGCTATCGCGCCTCCGGCTGTGGATGAAATCACCTGAGAAAAATTGATCCCCACTTTTGTCCCCAGCGCCCCGATAAAGCCGACAGCAGAGCGAATTGTGGACAACCTGCCATCTGATACAGTCGCCTCGCCCGGACAGGCTTCCCCATCCCGCCTTGTCCACAATTGCCCACAGCCTGGACCCACCCCCTGTGAACAAACCGCAAAGCTTCTTCCATCTGCATCTGATCTCCGACGCCACCGGCGAGACGCTGCTGGCGGCCGGCCGGGCCGCGTCCGCGCAATACAAGGACGCGCGCGCCATCGAGCACATCTATCCGTTGATCCGCACCGAAAAGCAGGTCGCCAAGGTCTTCGAGGACATCGAGGAAGAGCCCGGCATCATTCTTTATACCGTCGTCGACCAGAAGCTGGCGCGCGGCATCGACGAGCGCTGCGCCACCATGGGCCTGCCTTGCGTCTCGGTGCTGGAGCCGGTGCTGACCGTTTTCCAATCCTATCTCGGCACGCCGGCCGGACGCCGCGTCGGCGCCCAGCATGTGCTCGACGCCGAATATTTCCGCCGCATCGATGCCTTGAACTTCACCATGGAGCACGATGACGGCCAGCTGCCGGCCAATATGGACGATGCCGACATCGTGCTGATCGGCATTTCGCGCACCTCGAAGACACCGACCTCGATCTATCTCGCCAACCGCGGCATCAAGACCGCCAACATCCCGATCGTGCTCGGCGTACCGCTGCCGGAAAGCCTGATCGATGCCAAGAAGCCGCTCGTCGTCGGTCTCATCGCCACGGCCGAGCGCATTTCTCATGTCCGCCAAAACCGCATTCTCGGCAACAGCAGCAGCTTTGTTCCGAACGACTATGTCGATCGCGCCGCGATCAACGAGGAACTCGCCTATGCGCGCCAGCTCTGCACCCGCCACGGCTGGCCGATGATCGATGTCAGCCGTCGTTCGATCGAGGAAACGGCGGCGGCGATCGTTGCCCTGCGCGGCAAGAACAGATAAGTGGCCCGCTGAACCGGGAGCGCTGCTGCGCGAAAGATCATGGCTGAGACAATCATCCTCGCTTCGGGCAGCCCCTACCGCAAGGCAATGCTCATCAACGCCGGTCTCGACATCCAGGCGGTGCCGGCCGACGTCGACGAGCGCGCTCTTGAAGCTCCCCTGAAGGACAGTGGCGTCTCGCCGGAAGACGTCGCTGCGATCCTGGCCGAGGCCAAGGCCAGCGAGGTCAGCGAGCGCAATCCAGGCGCGCTGGTTCTGGGCTGCGACCAGACACTGTCGCTTGGCGACGAGGTCTTTCACAAACCCGCCGACATGGAAGGCGCCCGCCGCCACCTGCTCGCGCTGTCCGGCAAGACGCATCAATTGAACAGCGCCGCGGTGCTGTGCCGCAACGGCGCGGTTCTTTGGCGCCATGTCGGTATCGCCAATCTCACCATGCGCAAGCTCGGGCCGGCTTTCATCGGCCGCCATCTGGCGCGCGTCGGCGTCAAGGCGTTGTCCAGTGTCGGCGCCTACCAGATCGAGGGCG
This sequence comes from Mesorhizobium sp. RCC_202, assembly GCF_041355295.1. Lineage (NCBI taxonomy): Bacteria > Pseudomonadati > Pseudomonadota > Alphaproteobacteria > Hyphomicrobiales > Phyllobacteriaceae > Mesorhizobium > Mesorhizobium sp. RCC_202. The sequence goes on along the minus strand of NZ_JBFUPO010000007.1, from coordinate 87,740 downwards.
AAGGCATCCAGCTGTTCGACAAGATCGAAGGCGACTATTTCACCATTGTCGGCCTGCCGCTGTTGCCGGTGCTGAAGGAACTGCGCACACTTGGAGCGATCGATGGCTGAGAAAAAGGCCTTCGTCACCGGACATCCGATCGCGCATTCGCGCTCGCCGAAGATCCACGGCCATTGGCTGGCGACATACGGCATCGACGGCAGCTACCAGGCGATCGATGTCAGGCCGGATGATTTTGCGTCCTTCCTGAAATCGCTGGGCGCGAACGGCTATCGCGGCGGCAATGTCACCATTCCGCACAAGGAGGCGGCGTTCGCCCTGGCCGAACGCCGCGACGAGGCCGCCGAAGCGATCGGCGCGGTCAACACGCTGTGGTTCGAGGATGGCGTGTTGTGGGGCGGCAATACCGACGGCCTCGGCTTCGCCGGCAATCTCGATGATTATGCACCGGGCTGGGCGGACAATGGCCCCGCGGTCGTGCTGGGCGCCGGCGGCGCCTCGCGCGCGGTCATCCATGCGCTGAAACAGCGCGGCATAAAGGACATCCGCATCGTCAACCGCACGCTGGCAAGGGCCCAGGAGCTTGCCGACCGCTTCGGCATCGGCGTTTCAGCCCATGGTGGCGAGGCTGTCGGCGCGCTGCTCGCCGATGCCGGTCTCCTGGTCAACACCACCGCGCTCGGCATGCATGGCAATGAGGGTCTTGCCGCCGATCCGGCGGGCCTGCCCGGCCGCGCCATCGTCACCGACATCGTCTATGTGCCGCTGGAAACGCCATTGCTCGCGGCCGCCAGGGCGCACGGCCTGAAAACGGTCGATGGTCTGGGCATGCTGCTGCACCAGGCGGTGCCCGGCTTCGAGCGCTGGTTCGGCAGGAAGCCTGAGGTCAGCGCCGAGCTGCGGCGCATGATCGTCGCCGATATCGAGGGCCATTGATGATCGTGCTTGGCCTCACCGGATCGATCGGCATGGGCAAGTCGGCCACGGCAGAGATGTTCGCTGACGCCGGCGTGCCGGTGCATGATTCCGACGAGACCGTGCATCGTCTCTATTCCGGCAAGGCCGTCCCTTTGGTCGAGGCGGCATTCCCCGGCACGACGCAAGCCGGCGTCGTCGATCGGGTGAAGCTGGCGGCAAAGGTGCTTGCCGATCCGGCGGCGCTGAAAAAACTCGAGGCAATCGTCCATCCGCTGGTCCGTGCCGACGCCGACGCGTTTCTGGCCAGGCATCGCGAGGCTGGGGCGCCGCTCGCCGTACTCGACATCCCGCTGCTTTTCGAAACCGGCGGCCGCAACCGTGTCGACAAGGTCGTGGTCGTCACGGCGGCGCCCGACATCCAGCGCGCCCGGGTGTTGGCACGTCCCGGAATGAGCGAGGAGAAGTTCGCCTCGATCCTGGCCAAGCAGGTGCCGGATGCCGAAAAACGCCGCCAGGCCGATTTCGTCATCGACACCGGGCACGGCTTCGAGGCCGCGCGTATGGCGGTCGCGGCGATGATTGCCGAGTTGGCAGGGGATAAGCCCGGAACCCCTCGCTCCTGACGCTTGCCGTCAGCAGCAGCCATTGCCATTTCTTGCCGAAGCACGATGCTGTCTCGTGCAAGGACGAACTGATTCGAATGCGTGAGATCATCTTCGATACTGAAACCACCGGCCTCGATATGCGCGACGACCGCATCATCGAGCTTGGCGGCGTCGAACTGGTCAATCGCTTCCCGACCGGGCGCACGTTCCACAAATTCATCAACCCGCAAGGCCGAGCCATCCATGCCGAGGCGCAGGCGGTGCATGGCATCAGCGCCGCCGACCTCGTCGGCAAGCCGACCTTCGCCGAAATCGCCCAGGAATGGCTGGACTTCACCGACGGCGCCAAGCTGATCGCGCACAACGCGACTTTCGACATCGGCTTCCTCAACATCGAGTTCAGCCGGCTCGACCGACCGGCCATCGATATCGGCCGCGTCGTCGATACGCTGGCGCTGGCGCGGCGCAAGCACCCGATGGGGCCGAACTCGCTCGACGCGCTCTGCCGGCGCTACGGCATCGACAACACCCGGCGCACCAAGCACGGCGCGCTGCTCGACTCCGAATTGCTGGCCGAGGTCTATATCGAGCTCATCGGCGGCAAGCAGGCGGCGCTGGTGCTCGAGGCCGTTGCCGTGCAGATGAACGGCGCCGGCGAGGTGGCCGACATCGACATCTCGATCGGCGCCAGGCCGATCGCCTTGCCGCCGCGGCTGTCGGAGGCCGACCGAGCCGCGCATGCCGGGCTGGTTTCAACGCTCGGCGAAAAGGCGCTGTGGCTGAAAGTGGCGGCGGGGTAACAACTGGGCAGGCAGCGATCCTTCGCGCCCCCCTCTGCCCTGCCGGGCATCTCCCCCACAAGGGGGGAGATCGATGTCACGCCGGCTTTCGCCAATCTCGAACGTTGCAGAATAGGCGGCGCGCCGAAACTGCCAATCTCCCCCCTCGTGGGGGAGATGGCCGGCAGGCCAGAGGGGGGCGCTGTCCCGCCGACATCTCCAACAAAAAAGCCCGGCGCGAAGCCGGGCTCTCGGTGCGATACGGTGCCAGACCTTCTCAGCTCACCTGGACCTTGCTCGCCGCCTGATCCTCGGCCATGCGCTGCTGGAACATCTGCGCGAAATCTATCGGGTCGAGCATCAGCGGCGGGAAGCCGCCGTTGCGGGTGGCGTCGGCAATGATCTGGCGCGCGAAGGGGAACAGAAGCCGTGGGCATTCGATGAACAGGATCGGCAGCATATGCTCCTGCGGGAAGCCGCCGATGGCAAAGACGCCGCCATAAACCAGCTCGACGTTGAACAGCACTTCCTGGTCGAAGGACGCCTTGGCGTTCAAGGTCAGGTTGACGTCGAACTGCTTGTCCGAAAGCGGGTTGGCGTTGACGTTGACATTGATGGCGATGCCGGGCGCCTTGTCGCGGCCGCGCAGCGAGTTCGGCGCGCCGGGGCTTTCGAAGGACAGGTCCTTCACATACTGGGCCAGCACATTGAGCGAAGGTTGGGTCTGGGTGCCGTTGCCGTTGGCGGCGCCCGGCTGGGCGTCATCATTGCTGGCCATGAGCCTTTAGTCCTTTTGCTGGGCAGCATTGCTGACCGGATTGGAATCGGGGGGTTCGCTACCATGGCCGGCAGGACAAGACAAGTTTTGCCGCCTCGACCCGATCTCAGGTCGAAACCGGTGGGATGACGTTCGAAAACGCGGCGCGCCTCAATCGTTCTTCAGTCGCCGCCATGGCGAATTGTGATCCGGCCGGTTCGGATAATCGTCGCGCGAATAGTCTGTGTCGTCGAGGTCGATGACCTTGTCGCGCCGGCGGGCCGAAAAGCCGCCGCCGAAGCTGGTCACCGTGACGATGCGGCTCTTGAGCGCCCGCCAGGCGAGGTCGCGCACCGGCGGCAGCAGCAAAAGGATGGCGAAAATATCGGTGATGAAGCCGGGGATGATGAGCAGGATTGCCGCCAGCACGATCATCGCGCCATGCGCGAGGGGACGGCTGGGATCGCGCCCGGCGTCCATTTCGGTCCGCACCCGCGCCATCACGCCAAAACCCTGGTGCCTGAGCAGCAGGCTGCCGGCGATGCTGGACAGGATGACCAGCCCGACCGTCGCCAAAGCGCCAATTTCACGGCCGACAACGACGAAACCGGCTATTTCCAGCAGCGGCAGCAGGAGCAGGAACAGCGGGATGAACGAAATGCGCAAGTCTTGACCGGTCGCTTTCTTGTTTTGCGGCCCAGCACGACTATCGCCGCTGGCCTCGGCGCCCTTAGATAGGTATGGCTGCCTTTGATTTGAATGATTGCGCCTGCCGTTCTATATGCTTTGGATGTTGAACGCTATGCGACCGGCGCCCCGGTGAGGGTCATGCCGGTCCGGCCAGGACAGGGATCGAGTTGGCGGACAATATGGGTTTCTTCGACTTCGGCACGATTTTCTTCCTGATTGCGGCGGTTGTGATCTTTTTCCAGCTGCGCAACGTGCTTGGACGTCGCACCGGCAGCGAGCGGCCGCCCTTCGATCCCTATTCGGCCAGCCGCACGCGCGAGCAGGAGGCGGCCCAGAGTTCCGAAAATGTCGTGTCGCTGCCGCGCAAGCGGCTTCCCGGCGAAACCGCGGCCGAGACCTATGCCGCGATCGATGCCTTCGCCAAGCCCGACACCGATCTCAACAAGGGTCTGCGCACGATCAAGGACAATGATGCGTCTTTCGAGCCGAAGGGTTTCGTCGACGGCGCCAAGCAGGCTTACGAGATGATCGTCATGGCCTATGCCGATGGCGACCGCAAGACGCTGAAGAACCTGCTGTCGCGCGAGGTCTATGATGGCTTCGTCGCCGCGATTGGCGAGCGCGAGGCGAAATCGGAAAAGATCCAGTCGTCCTTTGTCGGCATCGACAAGGCCGATATCGTCGCCGCCGAAATGAAGGGCTCCGAGGCGCATATTACGCTGCGCATCGTCTCCGAGCTGATCTCGGCGACCCGCGACAAGGCCGGCGCCGTCATCGACGGCGACCCGGAGACGGTGGCCGAGGTCAAGGATGTCTGGACCTTCGCCCGCGACGCCCGCTCGCGCGATCCGAACTGGAAGCTCGTCGCCACCGAAGAAGAAGACTAATCAGAGCATGATGCCGAAAAGTGTGAAGCGGTTTTCGGACGACATCATGCTCTTTCTCCTTGATTTAGAGGCGGATTCAGATTTCAGGTCGAAGCGACCTGAAATCATCCGGCTCTAGGCGGCGGGGCTCAGTCGTGCCGCTTTCTTCCGCATTCAGCGAAAAATCCTTCGGCGATCTTGCGGGCTGGGATGATGACGATCACGTGGCGGCCTTTGCGGCGTTGCGCCGCTCGGCGTTCCATGCGCCGGTAAAGCCTTACCGCACCGGATCTCTAGGGATCGATTTCAATGCTTTTGCCGAGGCCTATGCCGAGGCGCGCGCTGTTTCGGAACCGAATCGGTCGGTGGCGCGGGCATTTTTCGAGCGGCACTTCGTTCCGATGCTGGTCAAGCCGGAGAGTGGCGCAGGTCTCGTCACCGGTTTCTACGAACCGCAGGTCGAGGCATCGCCGTTCAAGACGGACCGGTTTGTCGTGCCGCTGCTGTCGCGCCCGGCCGATTTGGTCGATATCGACGACACCAACCGCCCGTCGGGCATGGATCCCTATCTGGCGTTCGCGCGCGACACATCGGCGGGACCGGTCGAGTATTTCGACCGCGGCGCGATCGAGCGTGGCGTTCTTTCCGGCCAACGTCTTGAAATCGCCTGGCTGGCCGAGAAGGTCGATGCCTTCTTCATTCATGTCCAGGGCGCCGCGCGCCTGAAGATGCCCGACGGCAGGCTCAGCCGCGTCACCTATGCCGCAAAATCCGGCCAGCGTTTCACCGGTCCGGGCAAAATTTTAAGCGAGCTCGGCGAGATCCCGCTCGAGAAGGTGACGATGCAGTCGATCCGAGCCTGGTTCAAGGCGCATCCCGAGCGCATCGACGAAATTCTCTGGCAGAACCGCTCCTACATCTTCTTTCGCGAAGCGCCGGTCGAGGACGTCTTGCTTGGCCCGATCGCCGCCGCCAAGGTGCCGCTGACGCCGGGCCGGTCGGTGGCCGTCGACCGGCTGCTGCACACCTTCGGCACACCCTTCTATATCGACGCGCCGACGCTCACGGCTTTCGACCGGAAACCCTTCCGGCGGCTGATGATCGCGCAGGACACCGGCTCGGCCATCACCGGGCCGGCGCGCGGCGACCTCTTTGCCGGCTCCGGCGACGCCGCCGGCGAGATTGCCGGCGTGGTCCGCAATGCCGCCGATTTCTATGCGCTGGTGCCGCGCGCGCTGCTTGACGGAAGGCGCCGATGAGCCGCCGCGACGACAAGCTCAGCGAAGACGACCGCATCCTGTGGAACCTCATCGCGCGCACGGCGCGGCCGCTCAAAGGCAGGACCGCCGTCGAGATCCCCGACATTATCGAGCCTAAGCCAGAGCCGGCGGCCGCTCCGGTCAACGGGGGGCCGGCCGCTGTCGCAAAACCCAAGACGCAGCATGTCTCGCATGTGCTCGACGACCAGACCCTCAACAAGCTGAAGAAAGGCAGGCTGCCGCTCGAAGGCCGTGTCGACCTGCATGGCATGACGCAGGACGAGGCCTATTCGCTGCTGCTCACCTTCCTGCATCGCGCGCATGCCGGCGGTGTCCGCTATGTGCTGATCATCACCGGCAAGGGCTCGTCGTCGGGTGGCGCCGGCATCTTGCGCCGCGCCGTGCCGGCCTGGCTGTCGACGCCGGCGTTCCGCCATCTTGTCTCCAGCCACGACCATGCCGCCCGCAATCATGGCGGCTCCGGCGCGCTCTATGTGCGGCTAAGGCGGACACGCTCATGAGATCACTTGGCATCGGGGTGCGCCAATGACGCCGTTCGGCGAAAAATTGCGCGCGCTGCGCGCCGAACGCCGCGTCAGCCAGAAAGCGATGGCGCAAGCCATCGGCGTCAGCGCCGCCTATCTTTCGGCGCTCGAGCACGGCCGCCGCGGCGCGCCGACCTGGACGCTGATCCAGAAGATCATCGGTTATTTCAACATCATCTGGGACGACGCCGAGGATCTCGCCCGCCTCGCCGAAAGCTCACACCCGAGGGTGCGGATCGACACGTCGGGCCTGTCGCCGGCAGCGACGGAGCTGGCCAACCTGCTGGCCGAGAGCATCGAAAAGCTCGACGAACAGCAACTGCGCAAAATCACCGCGTTGGTCCGGACTACGCTGCGCGGATGAAAGGATGATTGCCAACTGATGGGGTCAGCCGAAGCGCTCGAACTTCGTCATCCACGGGCGGAGCGTCCGCTCCGCTCCTTGCTCCGCCCTGGAATGACGAAGCTTCGAGGGCCGAGGCCCGAGCACTATGCAGGGGCCGGTCCTCGCGCTCCTCACTCTGGCGATCAGGGCTTGCCGGCTCCGTTGGTACTGCCGCCCCGGCTGCCATTGCCGTTGTGGTCACGGCCACCGTTGCCGCCGCCTAGGCAATCCGCGCCGCCGGCGCTGCAGCAGCGACCGGCCCACAGATCATGAAGGTTGGTCTTGGCGCAGGACACGGTCTGGTCGGCCAGAGCCGATCCGGTCAGAGCCGATATCGCGGCGGCGGCGAGGAGGGTGTTTCGCAAAAAAGCAGTCATTTGAATTCTCCATGGTTGGGTTTGTTGTCCACGCCTGTGTGTCTCCGGCCGGACGCAAATGGTTCATGGAGGGGTGCGGAAAAATGGTTTTCGAGAGAGCGGAACCCTTTCTTCGTCATCCTCGGGCTTGACCCGAGGATCCATGCCGTGACGTTAAGGTGTTGAATACGATGCAGAATCCTACACCGTCGCACTCTATGGTCGATGTCACGGCATCGATCCTAGGGTCTGCGCGCGTCGCTTCGCTCCATGCTCCGCCCTAGGATGACGAAGCTAAGGTTGCGGTGGCCAGTTCCTACTGCACCGATCCCACTAGCACCGCCTGGCCTTCGCGGATCGACACCCAGCGTCCGGTGTTGTCGATCGCCTGCCGCTTGAGGAAGCGGTAGCCGGTGGCGTCCCAGGCTTTGACCTTGTCGGTCAAATTGTCGAGGACGTAATCGCCCTTGTCGGTGCGCACCGTCAGCACCGAATGGCCTTCGCCATCGGGCTTGCGCACCACGGTGATCAGAAGATCGGCAAGTGAAATCCCCATGCGCGAAAGCTGGCGGCGCTTTTCGAGCACATAGTCCTCGCAATCGCCATAGCCATCGTCCGGATAGGCCCAGACTTCGTCCTTGCCGTAATGATCGAGATCGCTCATCGGCTTGACGGCGGCGTTTACCCTGGCGCTCACATTGATCAGCTTGCGCAAGAAACCGTCGGTCATCTTGGCCGGCGCCAGATTGGCCGGACGGATGTCGCATTCGCTTGGATGCAACTTGCAGAAATCATAATGTCCGATCGGCTGCGAGGTCAGCCCGCCGGTGACCATGGCGCCCGCCGCCCAGGCCGGCACGGCCCAGTGGGCTGAGATCGTCAGCCCTGCAACCGCGCACAAACGCAATATTCGCGTCATCGCTGAGGAAGTCATTGTCCCCGCCGCCCTGTTTGTTAACAAAACGTTAAAGGGGATTTACACTCCGTGTCAATTAGCGATGGCGGCGAGTTGGCGTCATGGTTACCTGCGCGATCCCGACCGCGACACTTTCGCAACAGAGGCAATCGGACAATGCAGGAAGGCCGCGCAATGGCGGCCGGCGGCTACGCTTTTGTCCAGCTCAGCTCCTGGCGGAGCGGACCAGCTTCGGCTTCGCGGCCACCCGCTGCTGGCGGCCATAGCTGGAAATGAAGTCGACGATGCGCGGCACGATTTCCGAGCGGAAGCGCGAGCCGTTGAAGACGCCGTAGTGACCGACGGCAGGCTGCATGTAATGGGCATGCTTGTCGGCCGGGACGTTGACGCAGAGGTCATGCGCGGCCTGGGTCTGGCCGAGGCCGGAAATATCGTCGTTCTCGCCCTCGATGGTGAGCAGCGCCACGTTGCGGATCGCCTTCGGGTCGACCGCCTCGCCACGATGCGTCATCTCACCCTTGGGCAAAGCGTGGCGCACGAACACCGTATCGACCGTCTGCAGGTAGAATTCGGCGGTCAGGTCCATGACCGCCAGATATTCGTCATAGAAGTCGCGATGCTTCTCTGCATTGTCGCCGTCATGCTTCACAAGGTGCATGAAGAAGTCCTTGTGGGCGATGATGTGACGGTCGAGGTTCATGCTCATGAAGCCCGACAGCTGCAGGAAGCCGGGATAGACCTCGCGGCCGAAGCCCGGCACCGGCCAGGGCGCTCGCATGACGACATTGTCGCGGAACCAGTCGATACCCTTTTCCTTGGCCAGAAGATTGACCGCCGTCGGGTTGCGCCGCGTGTCGACCGGGCCGCCCATCAGCGTCATGGTCGAGGGCACGAAAGGATCGCCGCGCTTTTCCATCAGCGCCACCGCCGCCAGCACCGGCACCGAAGGCTGGCACACCGCCATGACATGGGTGTCGGGGCCGAGCGCGTGGAACATCTCGATGACATAGTCGATATAGTCGTCGAGATCGAAGCTGCCCTGCGACAAAGGCACCATGCGGGCGTCGACCCAGTCGGTGATGTGGACGTCGGCGTAAGGCAGCATCGCTTCCACCGTGCCGCGCAGCAGCGTCGCGTAGTGGCCAGACATCGGCGCCACGATCAGAAGCTTCTGGTCGGGCTTGCGGCCGGCCGGAACGGAACGCTCAAAGCGGATCAGATTGCAAAACGGCTTCGACCATACGGTCTTTTCGCTGACGTCGACGCTCTTCCAGTCGACGACGGTCTTGTCGAGGCCGAATTGTGGTTTGCCGTAGCGGCGGGTGGTGCGCTCGAACAGTTCCGCGGTCGCCGCCACCGAGCGGCCGAAGGCGGTGTGCGAGATCGGGTTGAGCGGATTGGAGTAGAACAACCGAACAGTATCGGCATAGAGGCGCGCGGGCTGCAGCGCCGCATGGTTCAATTCGTAAAGCTGGTAGAACATCAAGAACCCCGCTGCTGCCCGACCACCGAAGGGACGACGGGCAACGCCGAGCCTTGAATGTCTCGCGCGAAGGTTAACAAGATATTGTTGCGATGCAATACGTCATTTTGTCTGACGAATGCATCCTTGGTCCAAGCTGTTGAAAACCGGCCTTCGGCGCCGGAGCCGGCTCAATGTGCGCTGCCGAAATGTGAAGGATATGTGTCCGGCCCCTCTTGCCGGACACTCCACAAACTAGACCCGCGCCATGCAGACGGCGGTCTGGCCCGAACCGATGAAGCCCAGCTGGCCTGCGGCCCCGCGGGAGAGGTCGAGCACGCGTCCCCTTATGAACGGCCCGCGATCGTTGATGCGCACGACAACGCTACGGCCATTGTTCTTGTTGGTGACCCTGAGCTTGGTGCCAAAGGGCAGTGTGCGATGAGCGGCAGTCATTGCCGAGGGGTTCATGCGTTCCCCTGAGGCGGTTCTGGAATGCAGCGCATACCAGGAAGCGCGGCCGCATTGCGCGGCGGCGGAGGAGGCGGACGAAGCTCCGGCCATCAGGCCAGCCGCGATCGTTACCGCGACAAGCGCGGTCTGGTTTGTTTTCTTCATGCTTTGGGGGATGGCTCCGTTACAGATAGGCCCCGCCGTAAGTGCCGAATGAGGCAGGAAATGCGGCGGGCATCTGGCGGTTCCATGGCAACGGCACACGTTTGGAGTCGCCGGGAAACAGTTTGTCATGATGTTTCCGGCGTCATCCGGACGTATTCTGAATGAATATCGGATCGATTGCCTCGCTGTTTCAGGCAGCGCCGATCGTCAAACTGCAAGTAGAGCGGAACGAGACTGCGTCGGTTCCTCTCGGTCAATTGTCACGTGCATATGGCAGTTCAGGATCGACTTTCGGAGAGGGTCTGACCGATGCGATTGATCAGGATTGTGCTGGCGCTGCTTGTACTTGGCGTCGGGGTGCTGTGGTCGCTGCAGGGGCTCGGGCTCGTCCATGGCTCCTTCATGACCGGGCAGCGCCAGTGGCTCTATATCGGCCTCGTCACCATGCTGATCGGCCTCGTCGGGCTCCGCTGGGCGAACCGCTCGCGTGTCTGAAACGCTGCCGTTTGGGCTTTCGACCGCGGACCTCTTAGGCCGGTGGCTCTCTCCCGCGCGGTAAGGGGCGCTGTCCCACCAGCGTTGAAGGAACAGCGCCCTGCTTGTCGTCAGGCGGCCTTAGCGGTCGACTTGGCCGATTTGACGTGGGTGACGCTGCGGCGTCCGTCGACGCTCACCGGCACATCGCCGTCGACGGTGGCGCGGCGCACGATGCGCTGCTCGCTGCCATAGTCGTTCACTGCATAGTGCTGCGTGGCCCGATTGTCCCAGATGGCGACGTCGCCGGCCTGCCAGCGCCAGCGCACGGTGTTCTCCGGCGCCGTCACATAGCTCTGGAACAATTCGTAGAGTTTTGAAGAGTCGCTCTTCGACAGGCCGACGAAACGCTGCACGAAATTGCCGAGCAGCAGCGAGCGCTCTCCGGTTTCGGGATGCACGCGCACGACCGGATGCTCGGTTTCGTAGACGGTCGAGGTGAAGACCTCCTCGAAGTGCTTGCGTTCCTCGGCTGAGGCGCGGGGACGGACGGCGGCGTAGTCGTAGACATTGCTGTGGATGGCCCAGAGGTTCTCCGCCAGGAGCTTGAGCGGCGCCGGCAGGCTTTCATAGACGGCATGCGTGTTGGACCAGATCGTATCGCCGCCGGCCACCGGAATGACGACGCCGCGAAGCACGGAGAATTTCGGATAGGCATCCACGAAAGTGACGTCGGTATGCCATTGGTCGGCGCGGCCGCCGCCACGGCTGGAATCCAGGTTGAGGATCGAAGCGGTGCCGGCGATCGGCCCTTGCGTCGGATGCGGCACAAGATCGCCCAGGCGCCGCGCGAACAACTCGTGTTCGGAATCGTCGAGATGCTCCTGGCCGCGGAAGAACACCACCTTGTGCTTCAAAAGCACCTGGTTGATCGATTGGATGGTGGCGTCCGACAGGTTTCCATCGAGGCGAATGCCCCGGATTTCCGCTCCGACACGGGCAGTGAGCGGAACGACTTCGATCGCGGCAATGGCATCGTTGGCTGCTGTTGGGTCACTCATGGGAATCTCCTCGTTTCTGTTGGGGGAAGGCGGGGGCCGGGCAATCACTGGGACCAGTACTGCCAGGCCCAATAGAAACTCTCGTCGCGCGGCGGCAGGCGGTCACGTTCGCCATCCAGCTTGACCGGCGCCGGCGATTTCGGTTCAGGACCCGATGTCCGGCTGTCGGCGGGAAGCCGCAAAAGCCAGTTGCCGACATGGGCGAAAAGCACTGCGGTAGAATGTGTCATCATCCTTCTCCTTCGCTCCGTTCAATCCCGCCCTGCCCAGGGCACCAGAATCCGCTCGATCCGGCGGATGACGAATTCGAGCGCGAAGGCAATTGTTGCGATCACCAGGATGCCCATCACCACCACGTCGGTGACCAGGAACTGCGCGGCCGACTGGATCATGAAGCCAAGCCCGCGCGTCGCCGCCACCAGCTCGGCCGCGACCAGCGTCGACCAGCCGGCGCCGAGCGCGATGCGCAGGCCGGTGAGGATCGAAGGCAGGGCGCTGGGCAGGATCACATGGCGCACCACCTGGGCGCGCGTGGCGCCCAGCGATCGCGCGGCATTGATGCGCTCGCGCGAGACGCCGCGCACGCCGGCGGCCGTCGACAGCGCCACCGGCGCCAGCATGGCGATGGCGATGACGAGGATTTTCGACGGCTCGCCGATGCCGAACCAGATGACGATCAGCGGCAGATAGGCGAGCGGCGGGATCGGCCGCAGGAATTCGAGCAGCGGATCGAACACGCCGCGGCCGATCCTGCTGACGCCGATGGCGAGCCCGACCGGGACGCCGATGAGGATCGCGGCCACCAGCGCCGCGAAGACGCGCCAGAGACTGGCGGTAATGTGTTCAAGCAGCGTCGCGTCGACAAAGCCGTTGCGCGCGACGACGACGAATTTTGCCCATACTGCCGCCGGCGAGGGCAGGAAGACGGGCGAGACGAGCTTCAATTGGGCGGAGATCGCCCAGGCGGCGAGCAGGACGAGAATGGTGATCGCGCTGACCAGCCGGGCCGAGATGGCGGCCCGCTTCGGCTTCGGCCGCGACCACGGCACGGACAGCCCGTCCGTCTCGCCGGCCTTGGTGGCAGGGCGTTCGGTATAGGCGCTGACGCTCATGCCGCTTCTCCTTCGAAGATTGCGTCGGTGAGCTCGGCGCGGGCGGTGGTAAAGGCCGGGTCGGCCTTGATGGTGCGGATCGGCTCGCCTGCGGCATAGCGGCGGCCGAAATGGGTCTCGAAGCTCCGCACCACATGGCCGGGCCCCGGCGCCAGCACGACGATGCGGGTGGCGAGCACCAGCGCCTCCTCGATACCATGCGTCACCATCAGCACGCCGACTTGGGCCGCTGCCCACAGATCGAGCAGCGTCGTCTGCATGCGTTCGCGCGTCAGCGCGTCGAGGGCGCCGAGCGGCTCGTCGAGCAGCAGGAACTCCGGCTCGGCGGCCAGAGCGCGAGCAAGGCCGACACGCTGGCGCATGCCGCCGGAAAGCTCCCAGATGCGCTTGTCGCCGGCGTCCTCGAGCTTGACCAGCGACAACAGCTCATCGGCGCGCCGCGCCCGTTTGCCGGCGCTCACGCCGCGCAGTCTGAGCGCGAAGGCGACATTTTCCCGTGCCGTCAGCCAGGGAAACAGCGCGTCGTTCTGGAACACCACGGCGCGGTCGGGTCCTGGCGCGGTGATCGGCCGGCCACCGATCGTCGCCTGGCCGCGCGTCGGTTCGACCAGGCCGGCGGCGACGTTGAGCAGCGAAGTCTTGCCGCAGCCGGAGCGGCCGACCAGCACGACGAAATCGCTCTTGCCGATATCGATCGACACGCGTTCGACCGCAGGCGCCGGCTGGCCGTCATAGTGGACGCTCACCTTATCGAGAACGAGATGCGGCATCGGGATCGGACCTCAGTTGGATCAGGGGCCTGCCCCGAATCCGCTCCTCGTAAAGCGGTTCCGGGGCAGGCAAGCGCAAGGCCAGGGAAGAAGGCCGCGCTTGTCGGGCAATCCGGGGAAAGGCGGTCAACCTTGCGGAATTGCGTGGCGAAAAGCTCAATTCGAGGCGAGCGCCTCGCTGGCGTATTTCGACGTGACGTATTTCGAATAGTCTGGCAGCACGGCGTCGATCTTGCCCTGCTCCTTGAGGAAGGCCGACGTCGCCGCGACTGCCTTTACCGTGGCGCCGCCGAGGAACTTGTCCGATGCCTGTTCGTCGAGCGTCGGGAAGACATAGCCCTTGAGCAGTTCCGGCACCTCTTCCAGCTTGGCGCCGGTGAGCTTGGCGATCTTGCCGGCTTCGGGCGAGGACACCGACCAGGCCCCGGGCTTGGCCAGATACTGGGCATAGGCCGCGCCGGTCACCTTGACGAAGTCGCGCACGGCTTCCGGATGCTTGTCGGCGAAATCGGTGCGCACGATCCAGGCGTCGAAGGTCGGCGCGCCCCAGGCGGCGACCTGCGAGGAATCCAGCACCACCTTGCCGGAGGTCTTGATCTGGCCGAGCGCCGGATCCCAGACATAGGCCGCGTCGATGTCGCCGCGGGCGAAGGCTGCGGCGATCTCCGGCGGCCTCAGATTGAGGATCTGCACCGATTTCGGATCGACGCCTTCATGCTTGAGCGCCGCAAGCAGGCTGTAATGCGTGGTCGACACGAACGGCACCGCGACCTTCTTGCCGGCGAGGTCGGCGACCTTCTCGATGCCGGCGCCATTGCGGGCGACCAGCGCTTCCGACGGGCCGATCAGGCCGACGACGAAGATGGTCTGGATCGGCAGCTCGCGGCTGGCGGCCGCTGCCAGCGGGCTCGAGCCGACATAGCCGATATCGACCGAGCCGGAAGCCACCGCCGCGATGACATCGGCGCCGGAATCGAACTTGCGCCAGTCGATCGCGGCCTTGGTCGCCTTCTCATACACGCCGTCGGCCTGCGGCACTTTCGAGGGCTCGACCACCGTCTGGTAGCCGATGGTGATCTTGAGATCCTGCGCCTCTGCCGGACCGAGCAAGGTGGCGCCGGCCAGAGCGGCGGCCGACGACAGAAGCAGAATGCGTCGTGAAATGGTTGACATTGAAAGGCTCCATAAACCCCTGAGAAATCGGATTGCCTTTCTATCGTCGGTTAATTCTATCGGGTTTGTAGAGTTAAATCCTTCCAACGAAGTGGGTTTTGTTGGAAAAGTGTCGCCAGGTAGCGACGGCGGAAGCGCAAAAGGACAGTCGCGGATGTTTACTTCGCGATGCCGGTCCGGTCGCGCCTTCCATGCCGTGACATAAGAGCGATGATAGGGTGCAGAACTATCTTTTCAGGGAGGTTCAAAGGGGGTCCATTCTCGACCGCTGCATTTGTCTCGAAGGTCGCGGCATGGATTCTAGGGTCTGCGCTCCGCTTCGCGTCGCTCCGCCCTAGAATGACGAAGGGAGGGGTAGGGCGTCGCTCTCGGATATCGACCGAACGGAAAATCCGCCTGTCATCCCAACTCGGCAAAACCATGCTTCAAATAGCGAGCGAATTGGAAACCGGGTTTCGTGTGCGGAGCGGTTAGTATAGTAATCTTATCAACATTGGGAGTGAGAGAACGATGCGCGACCTTTTGAAGACCGTTCCGGCGATCGTTCGCGGCCCCAGGCCGCCGGCGGCGGTCGTCGCGCGCTGACCGCTCCGTCAGGTTTTCGGCTCGCCACCATGGTTGGACGCGGCAACTCCATCATCATTGTCGGCGGCGGCGCCAGCGGTGTCGTGCTCGCCGCGCATCTCTTGAAATCGTCCAATTCGGACCTGCGCGTCACGCTGATCGAGAAGCGGCCGCATTTCGGCCAGGGCATGGCCTATTCGACGCTGCTCTCGGCGCATGTGCTCAACGTCAATGCCTCCGGCATGAGCGCCTATGCCGACGACCCGGGCAATTTCGCGCGCTGGCTGCTGGATCGCGGCTTTGCCAAACCCGACCAGGGTCCTTTCTATGCGCCGCGCAGCCTCTATGCGCGCTATCTGCAGGACCTGCTCGACGAGCTCGAGGAACGCGAGCGCGAGAGCGGCCGGTTGCGGCTGATCCGCGAGGAGAGCCTGTCGATCTCGCCGACGCCGGCGGGCGTCGAGGTGGCTCTCGCGAATGGAACAAGCGTCGTCGGCCATCTGGCGGTGCTCGCCACCGGCCATGACGAACAGCCCGGCGCCTTCCAGGGCCAGGCCGTCCGCATGGGCTCCGAGGGCGACAGCGCGCTCGATCCCGAGGCGCCGGTTCTGCTTTTGGGCACCGGTCTGAGCATGGTCGACGCCTTCCTGTCGCTGGAGCAGCGTGGCCATCGCGGCGCGATCATAGCTGTGTCGCGGCGCGGCCTGCTGCCTTCGCCGCACCGCAAGGGCAATCCGATCAAGCTGGACGTCGCCGACATCCCGCTCGGCACGCAGCTTTCCTATTTCGTCGGCTGGTTCCGCAATCTGATCCGCGAGACGCAGAAGGCCGGCGGCGACTGGCGTGACGTGGTCGATGGTCTGCGGCCCTTCAACCAGACGATCTGGCAGAACTGGCCGTCCTCTGCCAAGCGCCGCTTCGTCGAGCACACCAAGGCCTGGTGGGACATCCACCGTCACCGCATGGCGCCGGAGGTCTATGCGCGGGTCACCGAAGCGGTCCAGTCGGGCCGCATCCGGCTCGTCGCCGGCCGGGTCGTGGATGTCATGCCGAACGATGGCTTCGTCGTAAAAATCCAGCCGCGCGGCAAGCAGGACATAGAGACCCTCGATGTCGCGCGCATCTATGACTGCATGGGCATCGCCCGCGACATATCGCGGACCTCGAACCGCGTCGTGCGCGCGCTGGTCGAGCGTTCCCTGGCGCGGCCCGACCCGCTGCGCCTCGGCCTTGACGTCACCGGCAAATGCGAACTGATCGCGGCCGACGGCACGGTGTCGTCAAAACTGCTCGCCGTCGGGCCGTTGACGCGCGGCACCTTTTTCGAGATCGACGCCATTCCCGACATCCGCGTGCAATGCGCGAAGCTGAGCAAGCTTCTTCTCGGCTAGCAATTCCAGGAAAAGTGTGAAGCGATCAGGCTCGGCGGCTTCGCCGTAGCCCTTCCGTCCGGAATTGCGTCAAAACAAATAAAGTCTAACCTCCCAGCGCCTCGCACACCACGCGCGCGGTTTCGGCGCCGGAAAAATTCTGCTGTCCGGTGATGAGGTTGCCGTCGCGCACGGCGAAGCCGCGCCAAAGGCCGGCCTGGATATAATTGGCTCCGATCGCTTTCAGCTCGTCCTCGATCCGCCACGGCATCAGATGCTTGCCGCGTTCCAGCGCGCCCATTTGCCAGGTGGCGTTGTCGGCGAAATCCTCCTCGACATTGGCAAAGCCGGTTACCGTCTTGCCCGCGGCAAGCAGCGACCCGTCGGCCCGCCTGGCGTAGCGCAGGACAGCGGTGCCATGGCAGAGCGCTGCCGCCACCTTGCCGGCCTCGTGGAAGGCAACGAATTTTTCCTGCAGGCCGATGGCGCGCTCATAGCTGAACATCGGCGACTGCCCGCCGGCGACGACGATGGCGTCGAAGCGCGCGACATCGATCGCCGAGACCGGCCTCGTGTTGTCGACCAGCGCCTGCAGTTTCGGGTTCGAAATGAAGCCGAGCGAAATGAGGTCGGTTTCCGAATAGCCCGAAGCATCGCGCGGGTCGCTCAATGCGTCGGCCTCGCATTTGCCGCCGTCCGGCGAAAAGATCTCGACCTCATAGCCGCGCTCGGTGAAGGCGAACCAGGGATGGGTGAGCTCGCTCCACCAGAAGCCGACCGGCCAACCTGTCGTGGTCGAGACCGCCGGGTTGGCGATGACGATCGCCACCCGCTTTGGGTTGCGCGCATTGACCGGATTGGGATCCCGAACACTCATCTCGCTCTCCTCCTGATGAAACGCTGCCCGACAAGGTCGGGCTCTTCAACCCCGCCAGATGGCGGGGCAATTTCCGCTTTCGCCTCGCCCGCCCCTTGCCTAGGATCGGCGCATGACACAACGCGGTAGACTCTATGGCTGCCCGGTCGAGTTCGCGCTCGACGCGCTCGGCGGCAAGTGGAAGACGGTGATCCTGGCCCGCATCAAGCAGGGGCCGCTGCGCTATTCGGAACTCCGCCGGTTGATCCCCTCGCTCTCCGACAAGATGCTGACGCAGCGCCTGGCCGACCTGGTCGAGATCGGCTTCGTCACGCTGGAGACCTCGCCCGACGGCAAGGCGCGCTACGCCTTGAGCCCGCGCGGCCACGATATCGCCGCCGCCCTTCAGGCGCTTTACGACTGGGGCGACGTGCACGGTCGCGCCGAGGGCGTGCGCTTCCGCACCGACGTCGAGGCGGCGGCTTAGAGCAATTCCAGGAAAAGTGTGAAGCGGTTTTCCGTCCGGAATTGCGAAACAAAAGAAAATCATTCTATGCGCCGGCAAGCGCGATGCGAAAGCCGGCGACATCGGTGACGATGGCTTCGCCGAGGAAGCGCAATGTCGCCATCGAACGGTCGCGCGCTTGCCTGTTGCCGAAGCCGCAGGCGTCCTCGATCACCACGGCGACGAAGCCGTTGTCGGTCGCCTGTCGCACCGTCGGCTCGATGCCGATCTCCATGGCGATGCCGGCAAGCGCCACCGCGCGCACACCGCAATCGCGCAAGGCAAAGCCGAGCGCGGTGGAATCGAAGGCCGACATGGTCAGCTTGTCGAACACCGCCTCGTCCGCGCGCGGTTCCAGCTCTGACACGATCCGCGTTGCCTCGGCGTCGCGCGGGAACCAGGGCCGCACCGCGTCAGGACTGTCCAGGCGCTGCCAGGCCATGGCGGTGCGCAATTGCGTGGCGCCCATCCATGCCTTCGGCAGCGACAGATGGCGCGTGAAGGCAACCCGCATGCCGGCCGAGCGTGCTGCTTCGAGCACGACGCCGGTGCGCTCCACGATCGTCGCCCCGCCCTCGACCTGGCGGCAGATGCCGACCTGCACGTCATAGACCACCAGCGCCATGCGGCGCGGATCGCACCATTCGGCGAGGGTCGTTGGAACCTCTATCCCGTCACTGGAGCGGATCATGCCGCGGTCCGATCCCATGGCTTGGCGATGTCGACGGTCGGGTCGAACAGGAATTCGAGCGGCAAGGGCGCGTCGAAGGCAATGAAATGCCATTCGAGCAGGCCGGCCTTGGACAGGGGGAAATCGTCGGTATAGCGCTTCGCCTCCTCGACGCTGTCGAGCTCGAAGACGATGATGACGCCACCGATATCGGCGCGCGCATAATTCTCGCGCACGATGCCTGCCTTCCAGAGCCGCCAGACATTGGAGACCTCCTCGGGCAGGTAGGGTCTGAGCTCATCGAGCGTGACGCCGGGCTTGAAATTGTCATAGGCAAGAATCTTCATCCGACCGTTCCTTGGCAATTGCCGTCCGCCCCGCGCCCCGTTCGGCTAACATGGTGGAAAAGGCACCGGCAACGAACGACATGGTGCGTTGAAATGGTCTCCTGACAGACGCGATTTGAGCCGATCGATTGAGTAAGCACCTGGAGGAAGAACGGCGTGAGCATTGAAAGACTGAACCCTGAAGGCATGCACAGCAACCCAGCCTATTCGCAAGGCGTGTCGCTGCCCGCCTCGGCCCGCATCGTGCTGGTCGGCGGCCAGAACGGGGTCGACGCCGACGGCAACATCGTCGGCAAAGGCGATCTGGCAAAGCAGACGACGCAGGCGCTGGCCAATCTGGCCAAGGTGCTCGAGGCCGGCGGCGCGAAGCCGGAGGATCTGGTCAGCCTGTCGATCTATATCGTCGGCGATCAGGACATCCGCCCCGGCTTCGGCGCCTGGATGGCCTTCTGGGCCAACCGCGCCCCGCCGCCTATCATCAAGGCGCTGCGCGTGGCGGGCCTCGGCCACCCGGATTTTTTGATCGAGATCGAGGGACAGGCTGCAGTTCTCGGCGGCTGATTGATCGGCGCAGGCGCATCGCGCCGGCCTTTCGACATTGAGAAGCGGCTTCCCGCGAAATTCCATTCCCCGACTCGCCACCCGATTGGCACGATCTATCTTCTTTCGGGAAGCAAAGGGCTGGAAAAGACGGTTCCGTGCAATCCGCGAACCCGGAATGGATTCCGCTCGCATCATGCGCAAGATTGCCGGACCCGCGTCGACCTGCTGCCACGGAGCGTCCAGATGAGCGAGCATAAAAAAGCAGCGCCTGACCGCGCCGACCCCAATCTGTCGAGGCTGCGCCCGCCTTACGGCTCGGTGCTCGACCTGATCGGCCAGACGCCGGTGGTCGAGCTGACCAAATTCGACACCGGCAAATGCCGGCTGTTCATCAAGCTCGAAAGCCAGAATCCCGGAGGCTCGATCAAGGACCGCATCGCGCTGTCGATGATCGCCGCGGCCGAGAAATCGGGCGCGTTGAAGCGCGGCGGCACCATCGTCGAGGCCACAGCCGGCAACACCGGCCTCGGCCTCGCCCAGGTCGGCATCCCGAAGGGCTACCGCATCATCCTGGTCGTGCCCGACAAGATGTCGCGCGAAAAGATCCAGCATCTGCGCGCTTTAGGCGCCGAGGTGCGCATGACGCGCTCCGACGTCGGCAAGGGCCATCCCGAATATTACCAGGACATGGCTGAGAAGATCGCCGCCGAGCTGCCCGGCGCCTTCTACGCCAACCAGTTCGCCAATCCGGCCAACCCGCTGGCGCATGAGACCACGACCGGGCCGGAGATATTTTCGCAACTCGATGGCGACGTCGACGCGGTGGTGGTCGGCGTCGGCTCCGGCGGCACGCTCACCGGGCTCGGCCGCTATTTCGCGAAACACTCGCCGAAGACCGAAATGGTGCTGGCCGATCCGGTCGGCTCGGTGCTGGCGCCGCTGATCAAGACCGGCAAGATGGAAGAGGCCGGCAGTTGGACCGTCGAGGGCATCGGCGAGGATTTCGTGCCGCCCAATGCCGACCTGTCGCTGGTCAGGAAAGCCTACTCGATCCCCGACAAGCAGAGCATGCTGGCGGTGCGCGACCTGTTGTCCAAGGAAGGCATTTTGGCCGGTTCGTCCTCCGGCACGCTGTTGTCGGCCGCGCTTCGCTATTGCCGCGAGCAGACGACACCAAAGCGCGTCGTCACCTTCGTCTGCGACAGCGGCAACAAATACCTGTCGAAAGTCTTCGACGATTTCTGGTTGGCCGAGCAGGGCCTGGCCGAGCACGAGCAGCATGGCGATCTGCGCGACCTCGTCATGCGCTCGCACCGCACCGGCGACACCGTCTGGGTCGGCCCGGACGAGAGCCTGCTCAACGCTTACGGCCGCATGCGCCGTTCCGATGTCTCGCAACTGCCGGTGCTGGACGACGGCAAGCTGGTCGGCATCGTCGACGAGAGCGACATTTTAGCCAAGGTCGACGGTCCCTATGACGGCCGTTGGGATCGCTTCAACGGCCCGGTGCGCACGGCCATGACGTCGAACCTGCACACGCTGCAGGCCAGCCAGACCCTGGACGCGCTGCTGCCGGTCTTCGACCGCAACGAGGTCGCCATCGTCTTCGATGGCGAGGAGTTCATCGGTCTGATAACCCGTATCGACCTGATCAATCATTTGAGGCGCCGCGCAACATGACCAAATCCGGCAAGAACCGCCTGGCCTTTTCCACCCGCACCATCCATGGCGGTCAGAGCCACGACCCGCTGACCGGCGCGGTGATGGTGCCGATCTATGCCACCTCCACCTATGGCCAGCAGTCGCCCGGCGTGCACAAGGGTTTTGAGTACGCCCGCAGCCAGAACCCAACGCGCTTCGCCTTCGAGCGTGCGGTGGCCGATCTCGAAAGCGGCTCGGCCGCCTTTGCCTTCGCCTCCGGCCTGGCGGCGATCGGCACCGTGCTCGAACTGCTCGACAGCGGCGCCCACATCGTCGCCACCGATGATATCTATGGCGGCTCCTTCCGGTTGATGGAACGGGTGCGCAAGCGCTCGGCCGGCCTGCAGGTCAGCTTCGCCGACTTCACCGACCTTGCCGCCGTCGAGGCCGCGATCCGGCCGGAGACGAAACTGCTCTGGGTCGAGACGCCGACCAACCCGCTGCTGCGCATCGTCGATCTCGAAGCGGTGGCGGCACTGGCCAAACGCAAGGGGGTGCTGACGGTCGCCGACAACACCTTCTGCAGCCCTTATATTCAGAGGCCGCTGGAGCTCGGCATCGACATCGTCGTCCACTCGACGACGAAATATCTCAACGGTCATTCCGACATGGTCGGCGGCGTGGCGGTGGTCGGCGACAACAAGGACCTCGCCGCCCAGCTGAAATTCCTGCAGAACGCCATCGGCGCCATCTCCGGCCCGTTCGACAGTTTTCTCGCGCTGCGCGGCATCAAGACCCTGGCGCTGAGGATGGAGCGCCACTCGTCGAACGGCCTCAAAATAGCGCAATGGCTGGAAGCCCGCAAAGATGTCCGCCGCGTCATCTATCCAGGCCTCGCCAGCCACCCGCAGCACTCCATTGCCGTTCAGCAGATGCATGCCTTTGGCGGCATGATCTCGGTCGATCTCGATCGTGATCTTGCGGGGACAAAACGCTTCCTCGAGCGAACGCAGCTGTTCACGCTGGCCGAAAGCCTCGGCGGCGTAGAAAGCCTGATCGAGCATCCGGCGCTGATGACGCATGGCTCGATCCCGGCGGAAAAACGCGCGGCAATCGGCATCACGGATTCGCTGGTCAGGCTGTCCTGCGGCATCGAGGACGGCGACGATCTGATCGCGGATCTGGAGCAGGCGTTTGGGGGCTAAACGGCTTCGCCGCGATCCGTGGCGCCCCCTCTGTCCTGCCGGACATCTCCCCCACGAGGGGGGAGATTGGCAGCTTCGGCACCCCGCGCAATCCTGCGACGCTGCCAGTTGGCGAAAGCCGCGATGATAGCTGATCTCCCCCCTCGTGGGGGAGATGGCCGGCAGGCCAGAGAGGGGCGCTGTCCCGCTGACATCTCGGTGTGTGTGCCATTGCAGACCGCCATTCACTCATTAAACTACCCCCAACTTTGCGATCTCCGGAGGCGTTAT
This sequence comes from Mesorhizobium sp. RCC_202, assembly GCF_041355295.1. Taxonomy (NCBI): domain Bacteria; kingdom Pseudomonadati; phylum Pseudomonadota; class Alphaproteobacteria; order Hyphomicrobiales; family Phyllobacteriaceae; genus Mesorhizobium; species Mesorhizobium sp. RCC_202. The sequence goes on along the minus strand of NZ_JBFUPO010000007.1, from coordinate 65,023 downwards.
GCGCGTGATCGTGTTGGGTGGCGGCGTGGTTGGCGTCACCACGGCCTATCAGCTGCAGAAGGACGGGCACGAGGTCGTCATCCTCGAGCGCCAGCCTCAGGTCGCCGCCGAGACCAGCTGGGGCAACGCCGGCATGATCGCGCCCGGACATTCCTTCGTCTGGTCGTCGCCCCGGGCGCCCATCATCCTGCTGAAATCGCTGGTGCTGAAGGACCAGGCGCTGCGCTTCAGGCTGTCGGCCGATCCGAGGCTCTACAGCTGGTCGTGGCTGTTCCTGATGGAATGCACCGCCGAAAAGGCGAGGCGCAACACGCTGCTCAAGCATCGCCTCGCCGTCTATTCGCAAAGCGTATTGCATGAGGTGATCGCCGACGAGGCGATCGACTATGACCGCAACGATCGCGGCATTCTCTACTTCTATCGCAGCCAGCAGGCGCTCGACAAAGGCGTCGAGCACATGCGGCTCTTGGAATCCGACGGCCAGCTGATCAAGGTGCTCGACCGCGACGCGATCATCGCGCTCGATCCGTCCTTGGCTTCGGCGAAGGAAAAAATCGCCGGCGGCATCCATTGCCCGACCGACGAGACCGGCGACCCGGCGAAGTTCACCAGGGCGCTTGCCGCGAAGGTGATCGAACGCGGTGGCGACATCCGCACCGGCACCACCATCACCGGCATCGAGACATCCGGCGACGGCATTGCCCAGGTGATGACTGACAAGGGCGCGTTCAAGGGCGACGCCTATGTGCTGGCGCTCGGCTCCTACAGCCCGCTGATGGCGAAAACGATCGGGCTCAACCTGCCGATCTATCCAATCAAGGGCTATTCGCTGACCATTCCCATCGGCAACCGGCCGCTGCCGCCGGCCATTGCGGCCATCGACGAGCACAATCTGGTCGCCGTCTCGCGTTTCGGCGACCGCCTGCGCGTCACCGCCACGGCCGAGTTCGCCGGCTACGACACCAGCCACAAGCCGGCCGACTTCGCTTTCATGAAGGGCGTGACCGAGGAGCTTTACCCGGAAGGCGCCGATTATGACCGCGCCGAGATGTGGGCGGGCCTGCGGCCGATGACGCCGAACAATCTGCCCGAATTCGGCCAGCGGCGCCTGCGCAATCTCTACCTCAACACCGGGCACGGCCATATCGGCTGGACCATGTCGCACGGCTCGGCCCGCATCACCGCCGACCTGATCGCCGGCTGCAAGCCGGCGATATCGATGGATGGGCTTTTGAACTGAGAGAATGATCAAAAAAGATCGATAAGAAAGGGAACGCCATGTCTGCCGGACTCGCCGCCTCTGTTTCTCCAGCCGCCGGACCGGTGGATCTCGGCGTGCTGCCGTCCGAGATCGACGGCGGCCTCGCCTCGCGCGCGGCGATCGGGCTCGCGATCCTTGCCACCGACCAGACGCTGGAGCATGAATTCCGCGCCCTGGTGCGCATTCCAGGCGTCGCCTTCTACGAGGCGCGCCTGTTCAACGACAACGACATCACGCCGGAAACTTTGCGCGCCATGGGGCCGCGCATCGCGCCGACCGTCGATTTGATCCTGCCCAGCATCCCGCTCGATGTGGTCGGCTTCGGCTGCACCTCGGCGACGATGACGCTCGGCGAGGAAGCCGTGTTCGCCGAAATCCGCAAGGCGCGGCCCGGCGTCGCCTGCACCACGCCGGTCACCGGCGCCTTGGCCGCCTTCAAGGCGCTCGGCACCCGGGGTATCGGCCTGCTGACGCCTTACGCGCCGGAGATCAACCAAGGCCTGGTGCGCTATTTCACTGGCCGGGGCCTCGACATCGCGGCCGTCGCCACCTTCGACCGGCGTGACGACCGCGAGGCCGCCCGCATCTCGCTTGCTTCGATCGAGGCCGCCGCCGAGCGGATGGCGAACGTGCCCGGCGTCGACGCCATCTTCATCTCCTGCACCAGCCTGCGCGTCGCCGAAGCGGTGGCCGCACTCGAGCAGCGCATAGGCATTCCCGTCACCTCTTCCAACCACGCCATGGCGTGGCACTGCCTGCGGCTCGCCGGCATCGATGACGTGGTGCCCGCCGGCGGCCGGCTGTTCGCGCTGAAGGCTAGCTGACGCGCAATTGTCATCCGATCCGATGCGTTCCTGCGGCGGGCGTTTCGCTGGCGGATGTCTGATACCGTGTCTCACTCGGTAATTATCTGACGCAAATCTGTCAGAGAGACCATGAGCGTCATTGGGTTCAGCGGTGAAGGGCTGAACCCCAGCGCTGTGTAGAAAGCCTGAGCCTCGTCCGAGATTGCGTGGACCAGGATACCACGAATGCCGAGCGACTGCGCCGCATTCATCACCCGACGAGCCGCGTCTTGCACCAGCGCCCGGCCCAGGCCTCGGCGTTGATGGGAAGCATCGATCGCGAGGCGGGCAAGGATGGCAACGGGAATGGGATCCGGCATGTTGCGCCGGAAGCGGCCTGGTGCCTGGCTGGCGATGACGTTGCCGGAAGCGAGCGCATAATAGGCAACAATCCTTGAATCCTGGCAAACGACAAAAGTCCTTGTCGCACCGCTATCCTGATTGGCCAGCGCCCGGCGCTTGAGCCAGTCGTCCAGAACCGGAACGCGCGATGAGAATGAGGATAGATCATGGCTACGGTCCAGCGGCACAGGCGGCTGGAGCGTCACTTGCTCTTCCAGGGCAACGGTGCATTCATCAGCCGAGAGAGCCGCTCGTTAGGTTTGGCCGGCGCGTCGAGCAAGGCCAGAAACTCCGCATAAGCCTCCGGCGAGACCTTGATGATCGTCCGGTCAAGCAACGTGTCCTCGGCCATGCGCCGGGCGGCATCGAGGATGAAATCCGTTCGGGTCTTGCCAAGCGCGCGCGCAGCCTCGTCGATCAGGCCGCGCTCCTCCGGCTTGATGCGAATATTGAGCGTGCTTCTCTTGGAAGTCTCGTCCGGAGATTCGTGTTTCATGGTTTGAGAATAGCAGGTCGTAATGACGTTGTCATTACCCGGCGACTCATCATTGCGTGGGCGTTGAAATCCCCCGCGTTAACCGAATCGGAAGGGGTTGTTTAACGCTTCGTCTCTATGTCCCGCCCGGGGAGGCGCAGACAGAGCGAGCATGATGAACGACGAAAAGCGAAATGAATGGCGCGCCATCTTCTACGTGCAGGCCCGCGTCGCCATCCTGTTTGTGCCGGTTGTCGTCAGCCTGCTCATCATCGGCGCGCTCGCCGGCAACGACCGCGACCCCAATGCCGTCGACCGCACCGTTACCGGCTCGGTGCGTTAGCTGGCTGCCGGCTGGCGGCAGTATTCTCAGACAAACTTCGGGATCGGCCCGTTCTGCGGCGTCGTATCGCCCTCGAGGTCGACAAACACCTCGTCGACAAAGCACCAGGCCCAGCCCTCCGGCGGGTCGTAGCCTTCGATGATCGGATGCTGCGTGGCGTGAAAATGTTTTGTCGCGTGGCGGTTGGGCGAGTCGTCGCAGCAGCCGACATGGCCGCAGGTGCGGCAGAGCCTCAGATGCACCCACCACGATCCGCTTTTCAGGCATTCCTCGCAGCCGAGCGCGCTCGGCGTGACCTTTTTGATGTCCCTGGTGTGCCTGCATTCGTCCATCGCGCTTCTCCTGGAAAATTGCTCTATCGCTTTGTTTTGACGCAATTCCGGACGGAAAACCGCTCACACTTTTCCTGGAATTGCTCTAGGCGCCGCCGCCGTTCTGCGCCAGATAGGAATGCAGCGCCGCGACCACCTGGGCGCCTTCGCCGACGGCTGCCGCAACGCGTTTAACCGAGCCGCTCCGGACATCGCCGATGGCGAAGACGCCGCTCCGGCTGGTCTCCATCGGCCCATGCCCCGGGGTCGTGTCCGGCCCGGTGCGGACAAAGCCCTTGGCGTCGAGCGCGACGTTGCAATTGGCCAGCCAGTCGGTGTTCGGGTCGGCGCCGATGAACAGGAAGAGATGGCGGATTGGTCGCGTCGTCACCGCGCCGCTCGCCTGGTTGCGCCAATGCAGCTGGTCGAGATTGCCGTCCTGGCCTTCCAGCGCCTCGACCTCGGTCTCGGTGACCACCTCGATGTTCGGCTGCGCCTCGATGCGCTCGACAAGGTAGCGCGACATGGTGTCGTCGAGGCCGCGGCGCGCCAAAAGCGTCACCTTGCGCACCTGGCTCGCCAGATAGACGGCCGCCTGTCCGGCCGAATTGCCGGCGCCGACCAGCGCCACCTCCTGGCCCTGGCAAAGCCGCCCCTCAATCGGCGAGGCCCAGTAATGCACCGATGTGCCTTCGAACTGCGCCAGATTGGCGACATCGAGCCGGCGGTAGCGCGCGCCGCTGGCGATCACCACCGTGCGCGTGCGCACCGCCTCGCCATCGCCGATGGCAAGCCTGTAGCGGGCGCCGGATGCATCGTCGGCGGCACCGAGCAATTTGGCTTCGTCGGGGATCACCATCTCGACGCCGAACTTCTGCGCCTGGTTGTAGGCGCGCGCCATCAGCGCCATGCCGGTGATCCCGGTCGGGAAGCCGAGATAGTTCTCGATGCGCGCCGAGGCTCCCGCCTGTCCGCCGAAGGCGCGGCAATCGAGCACGATGGTCGACAGCCCTTCGGAAGCCGCATAGACCGCCGCCGCCAGCCCCGCCGGCCCGGCGCCGACGATGGCCACGTCGTAGACCTTGTCGGCATCGACCGGCCGCAGCAGCCCGGTGCAGCGGGCGAGCTCGGTCTCGCCGGGATTGTGCATCAGCTTTCCGTTCGGGCAGAGCACGATCGGCAGATGGTGCGGATCGACATGGAAACGCTCGATCAGCGTCTTGGCGCAAGGGTCGGTGTCGGAATCGAGCGCCCGGTGCGGCAGTCCGCTGCGGCGTAGGAATCCCTGCAGCCGCAACACGTCGCCATGGCCGGGCGGGCCGACGATGATCGGTCCGCTGATGCCGCTTTCGAGCAGGCCGACGCGGCGCAGGATCAGCGCCCGCATGACGCGCTCGCCGAGATTGGCTTCCTGCACCATCAGGTCGCGCAGTCGCTGCGAGGGGATGACGATCGCCTCGACCGGCTCGACCGCCTCTGCGTTGACCAGTGACGGCCGGTTCGACAATTGCGCCAGCTCGCCGATGAAATTGCCCGCACCGTAAGTGATGATCGCTTCGCTGAGGCCAAGCCCGGCCTGGGTGATATCGACCTTGCCCGACAGGACGAGGATCAGCCCGGGTGAAACCGTGCCGGCGGTGACCATGTGCTCGCCCGCCGCATAGGCGCGCGCCTCGCCGAACCGGCGCATGCGCTCGATATCCGCATCCGAGAGGATCGGAAACATCTGGTCGTGGCGGTTGGCGATGGTCGGGCTGACGGTCGGGGTCATGTCGCGACCGTAGCGCCGAGGTCGCTGCGTTTGAAGCGGTTTGTTCGGCGACTGGCCGGAAGGGGAGGTTTCGCGCTTTCCACGCTTTCCTGCGATGTGGCGTTTGCTACAGTGAAACGCTGTGCCCAAAAATGGGTTTCAGTGCTGAAACGACCGACCCGGTGGGTGGATGCCCAAGTTCAATCTGGCTTTCTATTGCTATCCGAAGAAGGAGGCGATCGATGATTTTCGCCGCGCCGGCGCGTTGATCCAGGCGCGCGCGCCGGACATCAAGGTCAGCGTGCTGTCGACGGCCTCGCCGCTGACGAAACTGCACACGCCGATGCTGGCCCTTAAGCCCACCCTGTCCGTCGAGATGGATCGAGTGAAATGGCTGAAGCCGCTGCGCGGAACGCGCCTCGTCCATCAGCGCATCACCAAGATCGCCGAACTGTCTGCTTTTGACGCTGCAGGACTTCCTGTCCCCAAATGGACCGAGATCGTCCCGGAGACAAAACTCGACCCGGCGGTTTGGGGGCCGTATGTGGTCGTAAAACCCTCGCGCGGCAGGCGCGGCGCTTTCGTGCGCATCGCCAAGACCGGGCGGGTGCGCTACATCGCCCCGGCCGACCATCCGGAAGATCACCCGGGCAGAGGCGCGGCGATGATTGCCCAGCAATATGTCCATACCGGTCCATGGCCGACGGCCTACCGCGTCCTCACCTATCTCGGCCGGCCTCTGGCCGCTATCCGCTATGAGGGCCGGCGCGACCTCAACCCGCTTGGCGATGCTGCTGGTTTCCGCTCGGCCCCTGGTGCATCCATCGTCGCCTCGGCCAAAGGCTGCATCATCATGCTGGCGGCGGACCAGGATGTCCTGGACCTTGCCGCTCGCACTCACGCCGTCTTCCCGACCATTCCCTCGCTGGGCGTCGACATCCTGCGCGACGCCGCGACCGGCAAACTGTTCCTCATCGAAATCAATCCGGTCGGTGACAGCTGGATGCTGTGTGGTCCGGCTGGACGCAACATACAGAGCCAGTTCGGCCTCGATTTCTACAAACAGTTCGGCGCGCTCGATATCATCGCCGAGGCCTCGATCGAGGCCACCCGCGCGCTGGCCAGCTGACGGCAGTCGCCTTGCGCAAAAAAAGTCCGAATGACCGAGGCTTCTTGTCAGGCCTCTGAGCCGAAAACGGCTCGAAGCCGGAATTTGGTGCCAAGAAGAGGACTCGAACCTTCGCCGACCTTCATCAGCTTCTCACCCGGCCGAAATATCCACTTCAAAAAGGTCAGGATGGGTAACGCGCGGTCGTGCCTCCATCGATGGCCAATCAACTCTTTTGTCGCTACACTGACGGCAGAGTGGTTTGGACTTGGCGGAGACAGATATCGTGGAGTGGAATCATCTTTCCGGGTACCAAAAGACGCTTTTGCGGAAAACTTTGCTTTCAGCATATCCCACGTCGAACGACTTCGACATGTTTTTGCAAACGCTGGACAAAGGCACTTTGAACAACACCGTTGGCCCGGATGCCTATGAAGTTCAAATCTTCAAATTTCTCCCGCAGGCGGAAGCTGAAGGGTGGACCGATAAGCTGGTGGATGCGCTTCAGCAGGATAAGCCGGACAACTTTCTTGTACGAAATCTTCCTGACGCAATCAGAGCAGCCGGTTCGGGGCCACCAGCACGATTTCCGATGGGCACATTCGGCCTGGAAAAGATCGTTCAGGGCGGAGGCTTTTCAGATGTCCGGCTGTGGGCTCAGTCGCTGGCGCTGATCAGCGAAGCCACCTGCCGCATCGAATCCCCGTCCGGGACAGCGCAAGGGACCGGTATCCTCATCGGGCCGGATCTGGTGCTGACCAATTTCCACGTGGTGGAGGGATTGTCGCTCGGACAAGACGAAGTGGTCTGCCGTTTCAACTATGCCAACGATACGTCCGGGCTTAGCCAGGGAACGCCCTATGGTCTCGCCGGCGGCGAGCAAAGCGAAGTTGCCGAGAGCCCTTATGACAAGGTAGCCGACATGGCAGGCAAGGGCGATGCTCGCCTTGATTGCCTCGATTATGCGTTGCTTCGCCTCAGGGCGCCCATCGAAGGCGCGCGGCCAATTCCCATAAAGCCCGGCATAGCCCCGTCGGGCAAGGACCTGCCGGTTCTCATCGTTCAGCATCCGAGGGGAAGGCCACAGGCATTGGCGATCGGCAAGTCGCTGGGCGTCACCGAAAACGGTTCGCGGTTCCGCTATGATGCGGACACGCTGGACGGGTCGTCCGGTTCGGGCGTGTTCAATCAGAAGCTGGAGCTGATTGCCCTTCACCACGCCGGCGATCCGACGGCCGCTATCGTGGCGGAATTCAATCAAGGTATTCCGATCAGCCTGATCGCGGCATCGATAGCGGAAAAGACGGCCGCCAAAGCAGTTCCCGGAAAAGTGTGAAACGGCTGGGCGTTTTGAGTGAACGGTGAAACGTTCTAAGGGCCGGCTGTGCCATAGGCGCCGGCCGCCGGCGCTTGCTCAAGGCGCGGCATGCGACCTTCCAGGTCGGCCAGAACCGCGTCGGCAACGGCCTGGTGCGACAGCCGGCAGTGCATGGTTTCGGTGCTGTCGAACGATCCGTTCTCGGCCAGCTTGTTCGATGGCGCGCCGCCGAGGCAGACATCGAAATAGGGACAGCTTTCGCGACACCGCTTCACGCCGGCCTCGATCTCGGGCCACAACGCCTGGAAGGTCGGAGATGCAAGGATCCGGTCGACTGAAGCGCCGGGCAACTGCCCGATGCTGAAATCTCCGAACCGGTCATGCCGGGTGCCGGCCAATTCGGGCGAGAAGGTGAACAATCCGCCGCCCACCGACACCGTGACAATGCCGAACGGCACATTCTGCGAATTATAGCCGAACTTCCCAAAGCCTGGGCTTTCGAGGCAGGCGAGCAAATCCTCGCGCTCGCGCAGGCGGATGACCGGCACCGCCTGCGATGCGCGTTCGATCACGCGCGCGAAAAACGCTCGAAAGCCTTGCTGGGACCCGTCCGCCTGGAGCGTCGATGTGTGGATCGGCCCCTCGATTTCCTCGATGTTGAGGCCGATGTTGGAAATCCCATGCGATTGGAAGAAGTCCATGAATTCGTCCGCCGCTGCGAGCGTCGGCCGCCCGACAACGGCGATGATGTGAAATGCAACGCCACGCCGTTGCAGCTGCTCGATGCCCCGCATCACCCGGCCGTGCGTGCCCTGGCCGGATCGCGTCTTGCGCCGGGCGTCGTGGAGCCGGGCCGGCCCGTCCAGGCTGACGCCGACGCGCATGCCCGTCTCGAGGAAAAAATCGCACCATTCCTCATCGATGAGCATGCCGTTGGTCTGGATGGCATGCGGCAGCGTCAGGCCCTGGGGAGCAACCTCCTGCATCGCGGCCAGCGCAAGCCGATACCATCGCGGCCGCACGACCAGCGGCTCGCCGGCATGCCACACCACGGTGAAACCTGGCGCGTTCAGACCCGCGTCGAAAATGAAACGAGCGGCATCGCGCGCCGTCTCGACCGTCATCGCGGTGCGATCGCCCCGGTTTGGCAGGTAGCAATATTCGCAGTCGATGTTGCAGAAGGCCGTCGGCTGCATGATCAGCAGCTGTGTCACGCCCCGGAAGGACGCGGGATTCAAAAATTCCGCCATCCGTTCAGCCAATTGTTCCAGTTTGCCCAATTCGGGAAATTGGGAAAGTTCGGAAAATTGCCCCAATACTGGGCAACTTTAGTCCGGTCGTCCTGCTTTTCCTGTCCGAGCGCATCGACATAGGCACGGCGTATTTCATGCAGCCTATGGATCGGGCTCTCTTGCTCCGGCGAGACGGCAGCTTGGACCGGCAAGGTGTTCAACGCGGCAGCCAGGGCGTTGAGCCCGGCAAGTGCGACTAGGGATTTTCTTCGGCGCATGTCTGGCTGCCTTCCGGGGACGCACCCCTTAAACGTTTAGTCTTCTGGTTTTCCAGGCCACGTATCGTCGCTCTTCTGATCTATATAACTCTTGCAGCCTTCATCCAGAGCACAGGACCTTGGAATTCGATACTCAGTTGCGGAAATGTCATCGGAATCTTTGCTGAGCGGCTTCCATTTCATGCCGAGCCATCGCAATTCCAGCATTCTTCGCGTAGGATCGATGCCGACAAGATATCGTTTTGTCTTCTGTTCCTTGCCCAATCCGTACCTAAGCCAAAGCCACCCATCATCTATCTTCGCGCCGGATATTTCTGGTCCGACATCTCGAATCGTTGCCCTCACTGCTGGATTTGGGTCGTTTTCGTCCTGATCGGCGTACTGTATTTCAATACTATTAGGGCAAGACACATCAGCCAGCGATGAAGTTTTTCCCGTTTGGCCATTTTGTTGCCCGCAATATGTTTCATCACGAAATATAACGATTTTTTTTAAATCAACATCCAACGAAAAGGGGCCTTTGTTACACTTTCGAAGCCGTATATCCGGCCTACCTCTTGCAGATACATCTGTATATTTACAGATATCCGCTTGGTCCCACTGAATTTCGTTCTCCTCGCCGGCCGGTATGTGATCGTCAGGATCACTGAGCCCCGTAGTCGTCCACAAGATGACATCACCTAATGAATCTGGTTTGCTTTGCGAGCCGTCCGATCTATATGCGGCGCCACTTTCCTGACATCGTTCAGCCTTGGGAATGATTGTCGCCCAGAATCCGATGACAGGCGCCGATCTGAATAGATATGCGCATAATTGAAGGGTTGGATCCGCTAACCGCGTCAAAAATCCGCCAGGATTTTTCAGCTTCAGCAAGCGAGCCGAATTTTCTGCAGAACTTGGTATCCTCGGAAAAGACAGCAATGTTGCGGAACGCCAAATTTGCACGGCATTTACCCTTGTGCCGAACCACAAGTTCCATTCTCTGTCACTCGATTGGCACAACCACCCTTCGCCGGGTTGATCGTCAGCTAGCAATTGTCGGCAGGCCGCCAGTTCGTCTTTCAGCTTGAAGTGTTCTATCTCCGTACCGATCCCCATCGAAAGGAATTGAATATTCATATCCGAGCCAAAAGTCCTCCTGGTTGCTTCATCTATGCTTCCCGCGATTTCTCTAAGTAATATCTTTTGACGCTTAGACATGAGTCCGAAACTAGACGCATACTCGGTGTAAGTTCTCTGAATAACATATTCAAGCATTCTGTCATGAATAACGCTTCTTGTGGGTGGGCTGATTGCCTCATTAGCCTCAAGAGTAAGTAATGTAAAATGTGATATTAGCCCTTGCGAATACATTGCGAAAATCAAAAAGGAAGATATTACAAAAAATAAGCTTACACGGGTTATAATATTAATGTTCCTTTTGAAGGATTTACCGTGACGCTCCCACCATTTCGCCCATAGTCTGGCCTGCCTTATCTCCTCTATGCTCGACATCTGGGCGCCTATGCTCGACATCTGGGCGCCGAGCACGCCTTGTGCCCAGGCCTGGCTGTACGGCGCGTCATCCGCGAATATTTCATCAAGGGCATACGCATTCACCGCCGGAATTACCTCCGCCACTTTGGCGGCCAGGCCGAAATGGAGCCACTTCGACTCGGTCCAGTGTTGCGTTCCCAGGCTTTGGACGCTCTTTGCCGTATTAAGAAAGGCCGTTTCAATGTCGTTTTTCTTTTCCAGCCGTGCCCGGTATTCGCCCCAATTGCGGATGAAGGCCTCATGGGTGACATTATATTTCGGTGGGTCTCCCGGCGTCGGCGAAGGAAGTGCCTCGATCATGCCGGCGGTCACGAATTGTCCTAGCGCGTCGGCCAGGCGAGACCGCAATTCGTCCATAGCGCCATCAGTCCGACCCAATCGCTCGGCGCCTCCCGAAGCCTGCAGCATGCTGTCGATGGTAACAAAGCGGCGCACCGGCTTGCCGTTGTCGTCGAGCTGAGCAAGAGCGGTGAATGCCGCCCTCAGGATGTCTTCCGCGTTCCTGGCGAGGTCGGCGGCTGCTATGGCTCGATTGGGCGCGGCGTAGTTGACGAATATGTTCTTTGCTTTTGTGAAGACGCCGTTGGCATTGGCGTTGAGGCAGCGCTCCAGTTGGCTCTTGCCGACTTCACCCTGCGTTTTGACCCATCCCGGCACGGTCTCGAGATGCCGGGTGCCGATCTCGAACATCGCGCCGGCATCGCTGTCGCGGCGCCGGATCCAGTCGTTGACAGCGCTTTGCCACACCAGCGGCAGCATGTGCTGCAGCAAGGGCAGTCGATCGGCGGTGTGCACCGCCGCGTCGCCGGCCTGCCAATATGCATTTTGCAGCGCCCGGACAGTCTCCTGGGTATAGGGAGCAAACGACCTGTTCGAAGCGATATCAAGCGGCAACTGCCACAGTCTGGCGAGACGTTGGGCCGGATCGACAATGACGGATTCGATGTCCTCGCCGGCAACCAGGTCGACAAGGTACATCGACGAATTGATGACCTGCGACATGCCGGCATATTCGGAGAACCGGTGGATCTCCTCGCTGCGCATGGTCGCGACCGCGAACAGGCGCTCGGGCTTGTAGTCATGGATATCGCGCACCAGCTTGATCAGCGCCTCGCGCCCGGCCGCATCACACTCGTCGCGGAAGACTTCCTCGAACTGGTCGATATGCAGGAACAGCAGCGGCGAAACGCTGCGCTCCACACCGAAGCTCGCCGCGCCGTCGAAGGCCTTTAATGCGTTGTCGACGAAGTCGAACAGCGCCGAAGCCGAAATCGTGCCGGGACGCGGAGATATCTTGCGCGCCAGCCAACGCCGGACGCCCCCTTCAGCGGCCTCGCTGTTGTCGGCCCACTCAATGCCGAGACCCCGCGCCACCGTTGCTATTCTTTCGCCTGCCTGCTTTACCGAGGCGGCCTTTTCGTCGGCCGGCCTTTCGGAGAAATCGCCCTTGCCGTCGGAGGCATCACCGGTTTTGCCGAAAGAAAGCTCCACAAAGGGGCGCAGCAGCTGCCAAAGCGAATCGAGCAGCTGCTGGACCGGGTCGGTCTCAGGCCGCGTGTCTATGACATACCAGGCCCCCCACTGATCCTCGATCGGAATGCTGTTCAGTTCGGCGATAAGCCCGGCCCGGGTAAGCGAGGATTTGCCGCTGCCGGACCCGCCCACGACGAAGGTCATTCTTCCGGAGCTGCCCGCCTCCGTGCCGCGCCGATCGGCAAAGAACTTTTTCAGGTCCTGCTTCTGGTTCTCGCGGCCGCAGAAGAACCGGTTCATGTCCACCCTGAAGCTGCGCAGCCCCGGATAGGGAACGGTCGTCAGAATGCCGGGGCGCTGGGGTGTGCAATACACCTCCCCGCCCTGCCATCTGCGCACGAAAGTCTCAACCAGGCTCTCGGGACGGGCGACTGTTGTCGTCGGATCGGCCGTTTCCATCGACTGCCCCTTCAGGCTTGCAGCATCTCGTCGACCGTGTCCTTCAGATACCTCACATTCTCATCGTCGAAGGTCCACGCACCGGGGCCGCCGCGAAGCTTGAGCAGATTCCAGCGGCGGACCGTGAGCCCTTCGGCGAAGCGAAGACCGTCGAATTCATCGAAATTCTGGAAGAGCACTGCGATGCGCAGAACCTTGGGCTCGTGTCCGGGGAAATAGGCGGCGAGATTCCGGTCGATCATCGCGTCCCAATCCTCAAAATGGCTTATGGTGCGCTGCTTGTCGCCGGGCGCCACTCGCTGATCGTGCGCGGCGACGATGTTGAGCCTGGCTCGGTCGAATTTGCGGATGCTTTCGGGCAGAATGCCGAGAGATACCGGCACCGTATCGTCCTCCTCCTGCTCGGCGGCTTCTCTCAGGCCCTGAAGGCTTGCGGAAAGCAGGTTGCGCTTGGGATCGTCGGCCGGCAGATCCTCGAAACGGGTACGTATCGTGGTTCCGGGAATATCCTTGAAGCCCGCGAGATTTAGCAGCGTCGCGCCAATAGACTCCAACGGCCCGACAAGCGGGTATTCACCATCCTCGGCCGATATCATATCCGGCCAATCCCCTTCCGGGCGCCAATAGACACGTTTGAACTTCCCGGCCGTTTCCTTCGCCGTCTGGAATTCGTCCGGCCTATAGCCAAGCGCCGAGAACAAAGATGGTATCAACACGCCCTTTATCGCCCCCATCGTCGCATCCTTGCTGGCCGTGGGGCGCACGAAGATCGGTTCAGACTTGAAGAGCTGCTCTCGGTTTCCCGGGTCCAATCGCTTTGTCGCAGCCCAGCCGTCCTGCCAATATTGGACCAGCACCGGATTGCGTTTTTTGAGATAGGCAACCAAACCGAAGCCATCCAGCGGGGCAGCGGCAGCGGCAGCGGCGGCAGTTGGTTCCCCCAAAACAACGACGCCAAACGGCCCCCTGGGAACCGGGTTCGTCAGAAACCAGTTGATGGCATCTTTCTCCTTGGCCAAATCACCGCTGACATCCGGCACTTTCAGCACGAAGAACGACTTGTCGTCGAAAGGCGAATTGGCCGTGGCGAAATCGTCCCGCATGCGCCATTTGTCCCACCATGACACTGCAGCCGGACCGAAGAGCAGCAATATGAACCGCTTGCGCCGGAGGCCATGTTCGTCGACGGATTTTCGCCAGTCTTCGAAGGCGCTGACAAAGGCGCCCTGATCGGAAACGCGGGCGGCGACATCGTCCTGCGTCATAATCGCAACAAAGTGGCTGGACTGCTCTATCTGTTCCTTGGTGCGGTCGCTCACCTCGCCCCATACCTCACAAGAAAAAGGATGACATTTGGCGAAGTATTCAAACAGGCCCGATTTGACGCTCTTGTCGTAAGCCAATCCGGGGGTATACGAACGAAACCACGTCTGCCCGTCCACATCGCCTGGTTTCAGCAACGACCAGGTATCCAATAAGCGCTCATCCAAGAGGTCGCTTCTCATTCCAATGTTGTCGTTTTGAAACAGTTCAGCCAAGGATCGCAGAAGAAATGGCATCGCCTGTTTCGCTTCGACCTCGTCAAGGTATCGCTTTGTAAACTCCGCGAATCCTCCGTTTTCGTCTATCTCGGGGAATCCCGGAAGCTGGCCCACGGCCAAGCCATCGATAAACATTTCAAATTTGGTTCTGTCTGTGAATCGCCCATTTGGCGGGATAATAACTGCTCTAAGTTTATCTAGCTCTGGCCCGGTCAAATATGCCATGGGAACACCGCCTCAATACGTCCTGGCTTAAAATTTGTAGTTGGGCGGCAAAGCCGCCATCATCGGGCTGGCACCGGCAGGTCGATATGAAGCGGCGGCATATTTCGAAACAGCAACGGAAAACCCGGTCCGGCGCCGCCACACCAGAATCGCTTCACTGATATCTCATAAGCCAGCCCCTGCCCGGCTTGCCAGCTTTCAAACCCAGCTTAGTTTGCGCCGCGATTTGGCTGTTTGCAAGTCTTTGCTTAAATGGAGGCAGAAGAGGCCGTGTCGAATCTTGCTGACCTGCTTGCTGGGAAATGGGTGAGGTTGGCTATTTCATCCTCGGGCAAGACCGTTGAAGATGATTAAAAGTCTACCGATGCTCAAGCCGGCGGACGAGCATAGAATAGTGACGGGCTGTTCCAATCGGCGAGCGCTAAGAGACGTCAACAGCGCACCAACAGTTCAGTCGGCGCCGACAGACTGCCCAGTGGGCATCCGGTCAACAAAAAAGCCCGCTTGCGCGGGCTTTTAAAGGGGCCGTCATCGACGGCCCCAAAGGGATTTGGTGCCCAGAAGAGGACTCGAACCTCCACTCCTTGCGGAACACGGACCTGAACCGTGCGCGTCTACCAATTCCGCCATCTGGGCTGGTGCGGGCTCATGTAAGCGGGGGAACGAAGCCTGTCAACGCGCTTTTTTCAAGCGCTTGCCGCTTGCCGGCTTACGGCCGTGAAAGGCCGCCCGCCCAAACCCGCCGGCAGCAATGCGCTCAGCCTTCCAGCACCTCTTTCGAGGCCACGGTGGAATCGGCGTTGAGCTTGTAGATCACCGGCACGCCGGTGCCGAGCTCGAGCTTGACGATCTCCTCGCCGCTCTTGCCGTCCAGCGCCATGATCAGCGCGCGCAGCGAATTGCCGTGGGCGGCGACCAGCACGGTCTCGCCGCGCAGCACATGCGGCTGCACCTCGTGCAGGTAATAGGGCCACACGCGCGCGCCGGTGTCTTTCAGGCTTTCGCCGCCGGGCGGCGCAATGTCGTAGGAACGGCGCCAGATATGCACCTGCTCCTCGCCCCATTTCTGGCGCGCGTCATCCTTGTTGAGGCCGGAGAGGTCGCCATAGTCGCGCTCGTTGAGCGCCTGGTCGCGGATGGTCGTCAAATCGCTCTGGCCGACGACGTCGAGAATATGCTGGCAGGTCTTCTGCGCCCGCTTCAGTGCCGAAGTGTAGGCGATGTCGAATTTCAGCCCGAGCGCCTTGAGTTTTTCGCCGGCGGCAAGCGCTTCGGCATTGCCCTGCTCGGTCAGGTCGACGTCGCGCCAGCCGGTGAACAGGTTTTTCAGGTTCCATTCGCTCTGGCCGTGGCGCACGAGCACGAGAGTTCCCGACATGTCATCTCCTCGTTTCGGATTTGAGCAATTCCAGGAAAAGTGTGTAGCGGTTTTCCGTCCGGAATTGCGTAAAGAAAAACAACCTCAGCTCAGCCCGAGCACATCCCGCATTGAGTAGAGTCCGGGCTTCTTCGCGCGCGCCCAGAGCGCCGCTTTCACCGCCCCACGGGCAAAGATCGCGCGGTCCTCGGCATGGTGGGAAAGCGTGATGCGCTCGCCGGTGCCGGCAAGGATCACGGAGTGATCGCCGACCACCGAGCCGCCGCGCAGCGTGGCAAAGCCGATCGTGCCCGTCTTGCGCACGCCGGTATGGCCGTCGCGCACGCGCACGCTGTTGTCGGCAAGATCGACGCCGCGTCCCTTAGCGGCTGCATCGCCGAGCAGCAGCGCCGTGCCCGACGGTGCGTCGACCTTGTGCCGGTGGTGCATTTCCAGGATCTCGATGTCGAAATCGTCGGCGTCGAGCGCCCGCGCCGCCTGCTCGACCAGCACGGCCAAAAGGTTGACGCCAAGGCTCATATTGCCGGATTTGACGATGGTCGCGTGGCGCGCGGCCGCCTCGATTTTTGCATTATCGTCCGCCGAGCAGCCGGTGGTGCCTATGACATGGACGATGCGCGCCTGCGCGGCATAGCCGGCGAATTCGACGCTTGCGGCGGGCATGGTGAAATCCAGCACGCCATCGGCCTTGGCGAAGGCCGGCAGCGGGTCGTCGACGATCGGCACGTTGATGATGCCGATGCCGGCGAGCTCGCCGGCATCCTTGCCGAGATAGGGCGATCCGGGCCGCTCGACCGCGCCGGCGACGCATGCGCCAGGCATGGTGTGGATGGCGCGGATCAGCGTCTGGCCCATGCGGCCGGCCGCGCCGACCACCACCAGACCCATATCGCCCGTTTCGCTCATGCCTTGCTCCCGACCGCCTTCTTCACGCGCCGCGAAGTTTGTACGGGCTTGCTGTCGTCGACAAGCCCCAACCCCTTCTTGCCCTGGATGCGGTGGAAGCGGGCATAGATGCTGTGCGGATCGGCCATCAGCGAGGCATGCGTGCCTTCCTCGACCAGCCGTCCCTCTTCCAGCACGATGATATGGTCGGCATTGACCACGGTCGACAGCCGGTGCGCGATGACGATGGTCGTGCGCCCTTCCATGACATGGGTCAGCGCCTCCTGGACACGCGCTTCCGCTTCGTTGTCGAGCGCCGAGGTCGCTTCGTCGAGCAGCAGGATCGGCGCCTGGCGCACGATGGCGCGCGCGATCGAGACGCGCTGGCGCTGGCCGCCCGACAACGTCGAGCCGCCCTCGCCGACCGGCGTGTCGTAGCCCTTCGGCTGCTGGCGGATGAACTCGTCGGCGGCGGCCAACCTCGCCGCCTGCTCGATCTCGGCATCGGTGGCGGAGAGCCGGCCGTAGCGGATGTTGTCGCGGATCGAACCTTCGAACAGATAAGGCGCCTGCGAGACATAGGCGATCGATTGCCGCAGCGACCGCTTCGTCACCTTGGAGATGTCCTGGCCGTCGACCGTGATACTGCCCTTGTCGACATCGTAAAAGCGCTGCAGCAGCGCCACCATGGTCGACTTGCCGGCGCCCGAAGCGCCGACGACCGCCGTGACCTTGCCGGCGGCGGCGGTGAAGCTCAGGTCCCTGAGCACCGGCATGTCGGTGCTGTAGCCGAACGTCACATTATCGAAGCGCACCTCGCCGGTGGTGATCCTGGCTTCGACGGCGTCGGCCGCATCGCTCTGCTTCGGCTCGAGGTCGAGCAGTTCGTAGATCATGCGCGCATTGACCAGCGCGCGTTCCATCGTCACCTGCATGCGGGCGAGGCGGCGTGCCGGATCATAGGCCAGGATCAGCGCGGTGATGAAGGAAAAGACCGAGCCCGGCGGTTGCCCAAGCACCAGCGCCCGGTAGCCGGAATAGCCGACGACCGCGGTGACGGCGAGGCCGGCCAGCATGTCGGAAATCGGTGACAGCCGCTCCGAGACACGCGCGATCTTGTTGCTGCGCCGCTCGGCGGTGTCGGCCATGATGCCGATGCGGCGCGCCAGTTCGTCCTCCATGGTGAAGGCCTTGACGATGGCGATGCCTTGCGTGGCCTCCTGGACGGATCCGCTCAGCCGCGAGTTGATCAGCACGGACTCCCGGTTGATCTTGCGCACCCGACGGGTGATGTAGACGACGGCCCAGATCAGCGGCGGCCCGATCAGCAGCGAGCTGAGCGACAGCACTGGATCCTGATAGACCATGAGGCCGATAAGGCCGAGCAGGGTTACCGCGTCGCGGGTGATCGAAATCAACGTCAACGACAAGAGATCGCGGATGCCGCTGACATTCTCGTCCAGCTGCGCCGCCAATCGGCCGGAGCGTGTGTCGTTGAAGAAGTTGACGCCGAGCTTCATCAGATGGTCGAACGTGCGCTTCTGGTAGCGGGCGATCAGATTGTTGCCGATCGTGGCCAGAACCACCGCCTGGCCGTAACCAGCAAAGCCGCGCACGATGAAGGCGCCCATGATGCCGGTGCAGATCCAGACCACCGAGCCGCCGCTCCGTTCGTAGAAGATCTGGTTGACCATCGGCGACATGATCCAGGCCGAGAAGGCGGTCGCGCCCGAAACCAGCAGCGAGCAGACGATGACGATCGCATAGGCCCCGCGATGGTCACGGCCATTCTCGGCGATGATGCGGCGAAGCACGGCGGTGACTTCGCCGGGGCGCGCTTTCTGTTTTTTGGGGGTTAGAAAGGTCAAATCAAGAGCGCTTTGTGGTTCTCACGGGGACGGGGAGGCTGCAAATTCGGCACTCCTCTTAGCGCCCCGGCTCCGGCTTGCCTATGGCGAAACTTCGTCGCGGGCCTGGATTGCGGGCCGGAGCCGCTCCCGGCACGCCTAGACCCGCCAGTGCCGCCCCGCCGTCTGCACGCCGAACAGCGAAGGCGTCCTTGCATAGGCGGCAAGCCCAAGCAGCGCCGCCAGCGGGTGGGTGATGACATAGACCGGCATTTCGCGCATCAGCGCGCTGTGCGGCGCCTTGTCCTCGAAGGCGGCGCGGAAATTGCCTGATTTCAGGGCCGGCACGATCTTTTGCGCGATGCCGCCGGTGAGGAAGACGCCGCCACGGCTCTTGAACACCAGGGCCAGGTCGCCCGCGGTGCGGCCGAGGCAGGTGACGAACAGCTCCAGCGCCTCTTGCGCCACCGCGTCGGATTGGGAGAGCGCGGCGGCCGTGACCTGGGCCGGGGTCGTGAACGGCGCGGGCTGGCTGTCGGCCATGGCGACGGCGCGATAGACATTGACCAGCCCGCGGCCGCACAGGATCTGCTCGCCCGAGATGCGGCCTTCGAGCTTCTCGATATGCGCAAACACGTCGAAATCGCGCGGCGTGCGCGGGCCGATGTCCATATGCCCGCCTTCGCCCGGCACCGGTATCCAGTGCTGCAGCGCGTAGATCAGCCCGGCGACGCCGAGCCCGGTTCCCGGACCGAGCACGACCCGGCTGGCATTCGGCTCCGGCGTGCCGCCGCCGATCTTTTCCATATGCTCTTCGCCGAGCGCCACGACTGCCAGCGCCTGCGCCTCGAAATCGTTGAGCACCACGACTTCGCTCAGACCCAGAGTGCGAAACATCTGCTTTGGCTTCACCACCCAGGGGCAGTTGGTGAGCGGGATCTCGTCGCCATCGACCGGCCCGGCGATCGCCAGCACCGCCGAATTCGGCTGGATCGATGAGCGGTCGAGCACGGCTGCCTGGATCGCCGCGTCGATGGTAACGAAATTGGCCGTCTGCACGATGTGCGGCTCGGTCGGCTCCGAATTGGCGTCGAGCACGATCGAGAAGCGCGCATTGGTGCCGCCGATGTCGCCGATCAGGACCGGAAATCGCAACGCTTTCTCGTCTTCGCCTGCCATGCTCTTTCCTTGCGGCCACCAGCGCCGTTTCAATCGATTGACTAGCGCATGACCCTGGAAAGGGGAAGCCCGCTTGCGCGTCAGTTGCCGGGTCGTGGACGCGGCACCGGAATGCCGATCTTCGGCGTCGGCGCGAAGGCGCTTGCGGCGTCGGGCAGACTTCCCGCCCCGCTGGAGATCGTCTCCGCCGGTGCGTCCGGCACTGGTTCCGCCACGGCGATCGCGGTGGCGCTGCCGCCACGGTAGGTCACCGCCTCCAGCGACGGCGCGTCCGGTGCGTCGAGCACGTCCTGGCACTGCTTCGGCAAATTGGCCATCGTCATCAGGTCGCGCGCCTTCGGCGCGTCCGGGTTCTTGTTCGGCCGCCACGGCTCCTCGGTGAACCACCAGGCCAGCGGCTTGCCGCAGCCATCGTCGTCAGGCGTCGTCTCCTGCGCCTTGCAGAAGGGCGAGCCCGGCTGGCAGCCGATGCGCATGTGGAAATGATAGTCATGGCCCCAGAACGGCCGGATCTTGCGCAGCCAGGAACGGTCGCCGGTGACCGTGTCGCAGAGCTTCTTCTTGATGCCGGGATTGACCAGGATGCGCTCGACCTCCGGATAGCTTGCCGCGCGCTTGAGCAGCTTTGTGTGCTGCGGCGTCCACAATGCGTCCTTCACCAGATGCGTCTTTTCGTCGACCATCAGCGTTGCGCTCATATTTTCGCGCTGTGCGGTCGTCAGTGGGCGGTTGGGCATCGGCGTCAACCAGATGTCGGCGTCGAGGCCGATCTGGTGCGAGGCGTGGCCGGTCGTCATCGGCCCGCCGCGCGGCTGCGCGACATCGCCGATGAGAAGGCCGGGCCAGCCATCCGCATGGGCATCCCGCGCGAGTTTCTCGATCAGCGCGATCATCGCCGGATGGCCCCAGCGGCGGTTGCGCGACGGGCGCATCACTTCCCAGGTCGGCCCGTCCATCGGCAGCGCCACGCCGCCGGTGAAGCAGCCTTTCGAATAGAAGCCGAAGGATTGCGCTGGCGCTATCGGCGGCAGTTTTCTTGCGCCGAACAGGTCTTTCGCGCGCGGCTCGGCCGAAATCGCGCCGGCCGCCAGCGCGGTCATCGCCACCAGCGCCAGCGCGGCGGTCAGAAACGGTTTGCGGTCAGGCAAGGATCGCAAATTCACCGGTTGGGACCCCCTCCAGACTATTCGCGGCAAGTTAGATGCACTCGATCAGGCGCGAATCATACCATGTCCTGCGGCTCGCTTCGATCACGAGCGTTTCATCGCGCTGCGCGGCTCGCCATTCCGCCAGGTGCCGTCGGCCCACATCCGCTCCAGCGCCACGCGATAATTCGGATACCGGAAGCGATAGCCGGCAGCCTTGATGGCCGTGTTGGCGACGCGCTTGTTCTCGCCATAGAAGGACCGCGCCATGGGCGAAAGTTGGGCGGTCTCGAAGGCAATTTCCGGCGGCGGCTCCACGCCCATCAGCCCGGCGGCATAGGCAACGACATCCTGCGGCGGCGCCGGCTCGTCATCGGTGACGTTGAAGACGCCGCCGGTGTCGCCCTCGATAAGCCGCCACAGCGCGCCGGCGATGTCGTCGCAATGGATGCGGTTGAACACCTGGCCCGGCTTGACCAGCCGCCGCGCGGTGCCGTCCTCGAGATTGACCAGCGCGTTGCGGCCGGGGCCGTAAATGCCGGACAGCCGCAGGATCGCGACCGGCTTTTCGATCGCCTGGCCAAGCTTGAGCCATTCCTGTTCGGCCGCGACCCGCATCACCGAGCGCTTCGACACCGGTTTGCACTCGGCTTTTTCATCCACCCAGGCGCCGTCATGATCGCCATAGACACCGACGGTGGAGAGATAGCCGATCCATCGAAGCGCCGGCATTCCGGTCCGGACGGCCGCACCGGCAGCGTCGAGTACCGGATCGCCGGCTTCATCCGGCGCGACCGAAATGACGAGATGCGTCGTTGTTGCCAGCGCGTCCTCGATCTCGTTGGTTGTGGCTCCGTCGAAAAGCAAGGGCTCGATCCCGGCCGACCTCAGGGCGTCGAATTTTTGCAGCGAGCGCGTGGTCCCAAGGACAGGGGCGCCCCGCTGGTTGGCGCGCGAAAACGCCTTGCCGGAATAGCCGGCGCCGAAAATGAAAACCTGCATGTCGCTCCTCAATGAACCGCAGCGTCCGACTGCACCGACAACCATTCTTCGCGCACCGTTGCGTCGTCCTCGGCTTCCACAGCCGACGCGGCGAGGTCGCCAAATTCGCGATCCGAGAGCAGCCGCGACAGGGCCCAGATTGCCGCACCCCGCACCAGCGGCGAGGCGTCGTCAAGCAGCCCGCGCACGATGCCGGCCAGCGCTGCATCGCCAGAATTCCCGGCGGCGATCAGCACGTTGCGGATAAAACGGTCGCGGCCGATGCGCTTGATCGGCGAACCCGAGAAGAAGGCGCGGAACGCCGCATCGTCGAGTGTCAGCAGCTCCGAAAGCTTGGGCTCGCGCAAATCGTCGCGCGCGGACAGCTTGGCTTCCGAAGCCGCCTGAGCGAACTTGTTCCACGGGCAGGCGGCAAGGCAGTCGTCGCAGCCATAGATGCGGTTGCCGATCTTTTCGCGGAACTCGCGCGGGATCGGCCCCTTGTTCTCGATAGTCAGGTAGGAGATGCAGCGTCGCGCATCGAGCCGGTAGGGCGCCGGAAAGGCGTTCGTCGGACAGGCATCGAGGCAGGCGCGGCAGGTGCCGCAATGATCGATCTCCGCTCTGTCGGGCTCGAGCTCGGCCGTCGTGAAAATGGTGCCGAGGAACAGCCATGAGCCATGCGCGCGGCTGACGAGATTGGTGTGCTTGCCTTGCCAGCCGAGGCCGGCGGCTTCCGCCAGCGGTTTTTCCATCACCGGCGCCGTATCGACGAACACCTTCACGTCGCCGCCGGCCTTTGCCACGATCTTGCCGGCGATTTCCTTCAGCCGGCCCTTCATCACCTCGTGATAGTCGCGGTTGCGGGCGTAGACCGAGATCGCGCCGCGATCGCGGCTTGCCTGCAGCGCGCGCGGATCATGGTCAGGCCCGTAGTTCATCGCCAGCACGATGATCGAGCGCACCTCCGGCCACAGCGTCGAGGGTTCAGCTCGCCGTTCAACCGTCTCGGCGATCCAGTCCATCGAACCATGAAAGCCATCGGCGATGAACTCGGCCAGCCTGGCCGGGGCCAGTGGGATCGCGCCCGGCGTGGTGACGGCGACCGCGTCGAAGCCCGCGCGGCGCGCCTCGGCGTCGACCAGCGCGCGCAGGCGGGTTTGTTCAGAAGTCGAGGTCCGCATAATGCGATACCGGCGACAGGCCGCGCACCCGGTCGGAGAGCAGGGGCCGGAAAGACGGCCGCGATTTCACGCGCGTGTACCATTCGCGCGCGGCGGTGTGGTCGCGCCAGTCGATCTCGCCGAGATAGTCGAGCACCGAAAGCGTCGCCGCCGCCGCGAGATCGGCATAGGTCACCTTGTTGCCGGCCAGCCAATGGCGCGTGCCGGCCAGCCAGTTGGTGTATTTCATATGCTGGCGGATGTTGGCGCGCGCGGCGCGGATCGCGCCCGAATCGGGCGAGCCGCCGCCCGCTGTCTCCGGCATCACCGGCTTCAGCACGCGCTCGCGCACCAGATGGCGGGTGACCTCGCTTTCGGCCTTGTTGAGATACCAGTCGGTCAGCCGGCGGATCTCCGCGCGCTGCATCGGGTCCTCGGCGAAAAGCCGCTTGTCGCGCTTCAAGACTCCACGCGTCTCGTCGAGATATTCGGCGATCACCATTGCGCCGACGATCGGCACGTCGCCCTCCGCAAGCAGGATCGGCAGCGTGCCGGCCGGGTTCAGCGCCAGGAATTCCTTGCGCCGCGTCCACGGCTTTTCCTCGATCAGGGCCAGCTCCTCGCCATACTCGCCGAAGGCGAGGCGGACGAACCGGCAGGTGGCGAACATCGGATGGTGGAAAAGCGTCAGCATGGTTCCGCGATGATAGGGCGCACTGGCAAATCGCCGGCCACGCCGGTAAGTCTTGGCCGCCCGATTCCAGGGGCTGTCATGGGTGTTGCGACCTATAGGGGGACTTCCGCCCCGTGACAAGCAAGGCCGTCCCCTGGAGCATATGTCGTCCGAAAACCGCTTCACACTTTTCGCCATCATGCTTTAGCCGTCATCCGAGATCAGAGGTTGCCATGGAAAGCCAGACCATCGTCGAAGCGCTGCTGCTTGGGTTGCTGGAGGGCCTGACCGAGTTCATCCCTGTCTCCTCGACCGGCCATATCCTGCTTGCCGGTCATTTCCTCGGCTTTCACTCCACCGGCAAGGCCTTCGAGATCCTGATTCAGCTCGGCGCCATCCTGGCCATCCTCAGCGTCTATTTCAGCCGGCTCTGGCAGATGCTCGTCAAGCTGCCCAGCGACCCGCAAACCAGGCATTTCGTCATCGGCATCCTGATTGCTTTCCTGCCGGCGGCGGTGATCGGAGCGCTGGCGCATGATTTCATCAAGACCGTCCTGTTCGAATCGCCCAGGCTGATCTGCATCATGCTGATCATCGGCGGCGTGGTGCTGCTGGTCGTCGACCGCATCAATTTCAAGCCGGTCCATCACGACATCGAGCGCTTTCCGCTGAGCCTCTATCTCAAGATCGGTCTGTTCCAGTGCCTGTCGCTGATCCCCGGCACCTCGCGCTCCGGCTCGACGATCGTTGGTGCGCTGCTGATGGGCGTCGACAAGCGCGCGGCGGCGGAATTCTCCTTTTTCCTCGCCATGCCTACCATGGTCGGCGCCTTCGCCTTCGATCTCTTCAAGAACCGCAACGTGTTGACCTCGGCCGACCTGCCGATCATCGCCATCGGCTTCATCGCCGCTTTCGTCACCGCGCTGTTCGTGGTCCGCTTCCTGCTCGATTACGTCTCGAAGAACGGCTACTCGCTGTTCGGCTGGTGGCGGCTGGTGGTGGGCGGCGTCGGGCTGGTGGCGCTGATGATCTGGGGGTGAGTTGAGGCAGGCAGTTTTCTGCCGTTACGTCGAGTTCCTTCGCGCCCCCCTCTGCCCTGCCGGGCATCTCCCCCACGAGGGGAGAGATCAGCAGCGTCGCCTGCGACGCTTCTCCTTGAACGTTGGCGATTGGCGAAAGCGACGGCGACATCCGATCTCCCCCCTCGTGGGGGAGATGGCCGGCAGGCCAGAGAGGGGCGCTGTCCCACCAGCCTATCGCCGTTGAGCAGCCCCTTAGTTCCTTCCATAAAATGCGTTCTCGACATGCACCGGCCAGCGCCAGGGCAGCACCGCCACCATGTCGAAACGCATCGAAAGCTTCCCGTAGTCGGGCTGGCGCGACAGCCACAAATCGGCGGCGCCCTCGATGCGCCGCTCTGAACTGTGCGCGATGGCTTCCATCGCTTCCATCAACGTGCGGCGCGCCTTGACTTCGACGAACAGCACGAGGTCGCCGCGCCTTGCGATCAGGTCGATCTCGCCGAGCTTGGTGCGATAGCGGCGGGCGAGGATGCGGTAGCCTTTCAGCATCAGGGCCAGCGCCGCCAGCCACTCGCCGCGATGGCCGCGCCGATAGGCCTGCTGGCGGTGACGGGCCGGACGCTTAGTCGCCACTCTCGCCTCCGCCGGCGTCCCTGAGTTCGAGCAGCCGCCGGTAAAGCGCCTGCTTCTGGCCGCCGGTCATCTTTGCCGCCTCCGCCGCCGCCTTCGACGCCGGCATTTCGGCGGCGAGCGACAACAGCAGCCGATCGATGTCGGCCGGTTCGTCCACCTTGGCCTCGGCCGGGCCGACGCAGATGACGATCTCGCCTTTCGGCGTGTCGGCGGCCGCGTAGTGGCCGGCAAGCTCGGCAAGCGTGCCGATGCGCATTTCCTCGAACGCCTTGGTCAGCTCGCGGCCGATCGCGGCTTTGCGCTCGCCGCCCAGCACTTCCACCATGGCGCCGAGCGTCTCGGCCAGCCGTCTTGGCGATTCGAAGAAGATCAGCGTTGCCGGCACCGCCCTGAATGTCTCCAGCTTGGTCAGCCGCTGCCCGGTCTTCACCGGCAGGAAACCGGCAAACAGGAAGGCATCGGATGGCAGACCCGAGGCTGTCAGCGCCGCGAGCGGCGCGGACGGTCCGGGGATCGGCACGACGCGGATGCCCTGATCCTGCGCCTCGCCGACCAACCGGTAGCCGGGATCGGAGATCAGCGGCGTGCCGGCGTCCGAGATCAACGCCACGCTCCGCCCGCCCGCCAGCGCTTCGATCAGCTTCGGCCCGGCTTCATCAGCATTGTGCTCGTGATAAGCGGTGGTGCGCCGGCGGATGCCGTAGCGTTCGAGCAGCACGCGCGAGACGCGTGTGTCCTCGCAGGCGACGATGTCGGCGCTGGCCAGCGTTTCGAGCGCGCGCAGCGTGATGTCGGCCAGATTGCCGATCGGCGTCGCCACCAGATAGAGCGCTGGCGCCAGCGGCCTGGCGGCGATCTCCGTCTGCCCGATAAGATAGCTGCGTTTGTCGCCGGTCACCGATCACCCCTAACAATCCAGCCTGTTTCGCATGGCTCACGCCTCGTTGCAAAATGTGAGGTCGACCACAGGAAACTCGCCATGCCTTTGCCACAGTGAGGAACGAAACCGGCTTCAGCGAATTTCATCCCTGATTCCCCGGAGGAGGCAGGACTGCACGATGCCCAATCGCTTCGATATCTTCATCAGCCGACTTGAAACGAAAAGCGCCCGCCAGGGCATTCCCCCACATCCGATCGCCGTTGAGCACAGCGCGCGCCGCGAAAAGGCCGACCTGAAGCCGGTCCGCCACGGCGAGGCCCATGGCGAGAAGAACCGCGGCAAGCATCGCCAGAAGCACGATGCTTAAAGGTATCGCGGCACCTTGGCCTCAAGCAGCCGCACCAGTTCCGGGTCCATGAATTCGTAATTGTCCGGGATGTCGAGGCAGATGACGCGTGCGCGCTTCAGGCTTGCCCTGAACCTCTTCTGCAGGTTGTTGCGATGCGCTTTCTCCATGACGAAGATGAAGTCGGCCCAAGCGACGAGCTCATGCGTCAGCGGATTGTCGGCGTCGTGATTGGTGCCTGCCGATTCGACCTCGATGTCGCGACGCTTGGAAAACACCTGCTCGGCCGTCGGGCTGCGCAAGCGGTTCTGGCTGCAGACGAAGAGGACGTTCTTCAAAACCTGCCACTCTCGATTCGAGCGCCGCAGTTATTCATCCCACATATCTCGGATTGTCTTGGTCAGCGGTATGTACTGATCGAGGGTGAGTCCGTTTAGGTCGAATTCTATCGAATCGTCTTTTGCAATTGCCCTCAAATTTATCCCAACGTAGGCCATGAAGTTGCGCACCACATCAAACTCGCTCAGGCCCGATGTTTTATGCTTCTTCGATTTCTGGTTTCTGACGAACACGATCACTGCTTCATATAAGTCGGGATACTCATGGGATTTCGAAATCTCGGTCAATCCAAACTCAAAAACGTCATCTGTGTTTAAAGTTCGCAGCGTCTCATGGATCAGGAACTTCATGGCAGGCCCCATTGGATGCACGGAAATGACATTCGGCTAGGCAAGCCAAATATCTAACATCATCGCGCAGACTGACAAATCAGTTGGCCGCTGCTCTACCTGGCTAGGTCCGCCACAACAGCATCGAGCACGATCATGCCGGTGCTCGTGGCGCGCAGGCGCGCATTGCCGACGGGGGCCACCAGCCCTTCCTCCTGCAGCACCGACAGCCGATCCGTCGAAAGGCTGCGCCCGGCAAACGCCTCGTAACGCTGAAGGTCGATGCCTTCGGCAAGCCTCAGCCCCATCAGCAGGAATTCGTCGGCTTCCTCCGAACGCGTCAGGATCTCACCGCCGGTGACGCCATGTCCACGGGCTTCGACCAGATTGGTCCAGGTCTCCGGCATTCTCTCGGCAATGGTCACGGTGCGGCGTCCGTTCTCGACGAAGCGGCCATGCGCGCCCGGTCCGACGCCGACATATTCGCCATAGCGCCAGTAGGTCAGATTGTGCCGGCTTTCCGCGCCCGGCCGCGCGTGGTTGGAAATCTCATAGGCCGGCAAGCCATGCGCCGCCGTCACCTCCTGGGTCAGCGCATAGAGATCGGCGGCATGGTCGTTGTCGGGCAGCGTGAATTTGCGCGCCGCGTAAAGCGCGTGGAACGGCGTCCCTTCCTCGATGGTGAGCTGGTAGAGCGACAGATGGTCGACGGCGTAGCCGATCGCCTGCTCCAGCTCCGTCGCCCAAGCTTCCGGCGTCTGGCCCGGCCGTGCATAGATCAGGTCGAAGGACAAGCGGGGGAATATGTCGCGCGCGAGTCCGATGGCATGCAGCGCCTCCTCGACATTGTGCAGCCGTCCAAGGAAGCGCAAATCCCTGTCGTTCAGCGCCTGCACGCCGAGCGAGACACGGTTGACGCCGGCGGCGCGGTAGCCGCGGAAGCGCTCGGCCTCGACCGAAGACGGGTTGGCCTCCAGCGTCACCTCGATACCGGCGGGCACCGTCCAGTTCTTCGCCACCGCGTCGAGCACCGCCGCCACCGTTTCCGGCTTCATCAACGACGGCGTGCCGCCGCCGAGGAAAATGCTGGTCACCTCGCGCGGCCCTGTGCGGTCGCGCATGGTCGCCAATTCCGTTTCAAAGGCGCGCGCGAAACGCTCCTGGTCGACCGGCTGATGGCGGACATGGCTGTTGAAGTCGCAATACGGGCATTTGGCCGCGCAGAACGGCCAATGGATGTAGACGCCGAAGCCGGGGCCGCGGTCAAGCTGCATCGTCTGGCCGATCCCGATCATGTCGAACCGAGCCGCTCCAGATCAAGTCTGGCCTGCGCGAATTTCTGGAAGGCGCGAGCGCGGTGCGAAAGCGCCGTCGCTTGTCCGGGCCTCCAGCCGTGTTTTTCTTGCGCGCTCATCTCGCCGAAGGTTTTGTCGAAGCCATTGGGCAAAAACACCGGATCGTAGCCGAAACCGAGCGAGCCGCGCGGCGGCCACACCAGCGTGCCTTCGACCTCGCCGCGATAATATTCCGCCTCGCCGTCCGGAAACGCCAGGCAAATGACCGCCACGAAGCGGCCGTTGCGCTTCGAGGGCTCGGTCGCGCCAACATCCTGTAGCGCTGTCTCCGTCCTCTGCATCGCCATGCCGAAATCGCGGGAGCCGTCGGGCTTCTCGGCCCAGTTGGCGGTGTAGACACCAGGCGCGCCGTCGAGCGCGTCGACACAAAGGCCGGAATCGTCCGACAGTGCCGGCAGGCCGGTCGCCTTGGCTGCCGCGAAGGCCTTGATGTAGGCGTTTTCCTCGAAGGTCGTGCCGGTCTCGTCGGGTTCCGGCAATCCGTACTCCTTGGCCGATTTCGCCTCGAAGCCGAACGGGCGCATCAGGTCGGCGAATTCGCGCAGCTTGCCTTCATTGTGGCTGGCGACGACGATCTTTTGTCCGTTCAGCGAATGCATCAGAGGGCCCAGATCCTTGGTTCGGCGAATTCGATCGAATTGCCCGACGGGTCGCGGACATAGATCGAGCGCCCGCCCTGCGGCCATTCGAAATCGCTTTCGATGGCAATGTTGTTGCGCGTCAGATGCTCGCGCCATTCGGCGATCTCGTCGGCGCTGGCGGCAAAGCAGAGATGGCCCTCGCCGGCCGTGCCATGTGGCGGCACCTTCAGCCTGGCGTCCGGCGCCGGCGGGATTTTCGTCGCTTCGGCGTTGAAGAGCAGAAGCACGCCGCTGCCGCAGCGGAAGAAGACGTGCCGGCCTTCGACCTTGCCCAAGGCTTCGAGGCCGAGGATATCGCGGTAGAACGCTTCGGCGGCGGTTAGATCGGTGACGTAAAGGGCAGATTCCAAAATTGCGGAGGGTATCACGAGGTCCCCCTCTCTGCCCTGCCGGGCATCTCCCCCTCAAGGGGGGAGATTAGCTGCGGCCGCGCCGGCACCACTCCTGCAACATTGGTGATTGGCGAAAGCCGTCGTGACATCCAATCTCCCCCCTTGAGGGGGAGATGGCCGGCAGGCCAGAGAGGGGGGCCCAGGCTCGGCATTGGAAATCCTACGCCACAGCCATCTGCTGCAAGCTCACCAGGCGCGAAATCCCCTTCTTCGCCAGCCCCATCAGCGCCGCGAACTGCTCCTCGGAGAAAGGCTCGCCCTCGGCGGTGCCCTGGATCTCGACGATGCCGCCCTTGCCGGTCATGACGAAATTGGCGTCGGTGCCGGCGGAGGAATCCTCGATATAGTCGAGGTCGATGACTGGCTGGCCGTCATGGATGCCGCAGGAAATCGCCGCGACATGGTCCTTCAGCACCTTGGCGACGCTGGCCATCTGGCGCGCTTCCATCCAGCGCAGGCAATCATAAAGCGCCACCCAGCCGCCGGTGATCGAGGCCGTGCGGGTGCCGCCATCGGCCTGGATGACGTCGCAGTCGACGGTGATCTGCTGCTCGCCCAGCGCCTGCAGGTCGACAACGGCGCGCAACGAACGGCCGATCAGCCGCTGGATCTCCAGCGTGCGGCCGCCCTGCTTGCCGGCCGACGCCTCGCGGCGCATGCGCTCGCCGGTCGAGCGCGGCAGCATGCCGTATTCGGCCGTCACCCAGCCCTTGCCGGAATTGCGCATCCAGGCCGGCACCTTTTCCTCGAGGCTGGCCGTGCACAACACATGCGTGTCGCCGAACTTCACCAGGCAGGAGCCCTCGGCGTGCTTGGAGACGCCGCGCTCGAAGGAGATGGCGCGCATTTCGTCGGCTTGGCGTTTGGAGGGGCGCATTCGGCCTGCTTTCTTCTCGTTTTCCGGAATCGTGGCCGGCTTGTAGACGCATGCGCCGCCAGTCGCAAAGGAAAACAGCTCGCAAGGAAAAGGACGGCGCAAGGAAAGCCGCCGGGTGACCGCAAACGCGGCACCTGGGTGACCGCAAGGGCGGCACCTGGGTGACCGCAAGGGCGGCACCTGGGTGACCGCAAGGGCGGCACCTGGGTGACCGCAAACGCGGCACCGGGTTGCGCCATGCTGGCTTAAGTCTATATCCTTCTACAGGAGGTTTCGCCGGAATGAACAAGCCAGTCGATCCGACGTCGCAGGTCCCCGGGTTGCAGTCGCCTGTGCTTCAGTCGCTCGACATGCGTTCGCGCGACATCTTCCGGCGGATTGTCGATTCTTATTTGCGCGACGGCGAGCCGGTCGGCTCGCGCAGTCTGTCGCGCATCATGCCCTCTTCGCTGTCGCCGGCCACCATCCGCAACGTGATGAGCGATCTCGAGCATCTCGGCCTCATCTACGCGCCGCATATTTCGGCCGGCCGCCTGCCGACGCAGACCGGTCTGCGTTTCTTCGTCGATGCCTTCATGGAGCTTGGCGATCTTTCCGACGAAGAACGCCGCATCATCGAGGCGCAGGTGCGCGCTTCGGGCTCCGGCGCGACGCTGGAGCATATGCTGACCGAAGCCAGCCAGATGCTGTCCGGCATGTCGCGCGGCGCCGGCCTCGTGCTTGCCTCCAAGAACGAGGTGGCGCTGAAGCATATCGAATTCATCCAGCTCGAGCCCACCAAGGCGCTTGCGGTGATGGTGTCGCAGAACGGCGACGTCGAGAACCGCGTCGTCGATCTGCCGGCCGGCATCACCGTGTCGCAGCTGCACGAAGCGTCCAACTTCCTCAACGCCCATATCCGCGGCCGCACTTTGGCCGAGGCGCGCATCGAGATCGCCCGCATCAAGGACGAGACCAGGGCGGCGCTCGATACGTTGTCGCAGGATCTGGTCGAGAAAGGGCTGGCGGTCTGGGCCGGCGCCGACAGCGGCCTGCCGGCGCGCCTCATCGTGCGCGGCCGCGCCAATCTCCTGGAAAACGTCACCGCCCAGGCCGATCTCGAATTGCTGCGGCATCTGTTCGAGGATCTGGAAACGCAGGACGGGTTGATCCAGTTGCTCGACCTGGCCGAGGAAGGCCCTGGCGTGCGCATCTTCATCGGCTCGGAAAACAAGCTGTTTTCGCTCTCCGGCTCGTCGCTGGTCGTCGCGCCCTATCGCGACAAGGATGCCCGCGTCATCGGCGCGCTAGGCGTCATCGGCCCGACGCGGCTGAATTATGCCCGCATCGTGCCGATGGTCGACTATACTGCCCAGCTGATCTCTCGAATGCTGAGATAGGTCCGGAAGCGGGGGTCCCGCAAGGAGGTGCGAGATGGCGTTGGAATCGTTTAAGGCCCAGATCAGCCTGCTGCTCGAGGAAATGGTCAACCAGCCCGAGGACGAGCACGAGATCCAGGAGCAGCTGCGCGAAAAGCTACGCGAGTTGCGGGCCATGGGCCTGCCGCTGCCGGACGATCTGGTGGCGCTGGAAAAGCGGCTCGACGATGATCTGGATGTCGAAGAGAGCTGAACGCTGCCCTCTACGTGCATCGCTTTTTCTCGGGAATGCCGAACCCGATATCGAATGTTAGGTGGCTTCTGACTGCCACGACGGAGGAAAGCATGTTGAGGACCGCCATCCTCGCCGGCCTTGCCGTGCTTCTCGCCACCAGCGCTTTGGCGCAGCAGGCCGATCCGCCGCTGTTTACCGGCGAGAAGGCCTTCGGCAACTGGAAGAACGACCGCCCCGGCGTGCGGCGCCTCATCAAGCCGGAGGATCTGCAGAAGCCTTACGTCACGGACACCGCGTCGAATGGCAGTGATGTCGCCGATCGCCCGGAAGGAGCCAAACCGATCTTGCCGCCCGGCTTTTCGGCCGAGCTCATTGCGTCCGGCATCAGCAGCCCGCGCGTCGTGCGCGTGGCGCCGAATGGCGACCTCTTCGTCGCCGACAGCCGGGCCAACCAGATCCGCGTCTATCGCCTGGCCGAGGGTGGCGCAAAGCCCGAGGAGGCGGTCTTCGCCAAGGGCCTCACCCGACCTTACGGCATCGCCTTCTACCCGCCGGGTGACAAGCCGCAATGGGTCTATGTCGCCAACAGCGACAGTGTCGTGCGCTTTGCCTATCGCGACGGCGATCTAAAAGCGTCCGGCAAGGCGCAAACCATCGTCGACGATATACCGGCCAACCATCACTGGACCCGCGACATCGTCTTCTCCCCGGACGGCAAGGCGCTCTATCTGTCGGTCGGCTCCGGTTCCAACGTCGCCGAGGATATGAGCGCCAAGCCGAAGGGCGGTGTCGACGAATGGGCGAAGTCTAAGCCGCTGGGCGCTGCCTGGGGCTCAGAGGAGGGGCGCGCCGATGTGCTCGCCTTCGACCCCGACGGCAAGAACCGCAGGATTGTCGCCACCGGCCTGCGCAACTGCGCGGGCATGACCTTGCAGCCGGCCACCGGCGCGCTCTGGTGCGTCGTCAACGAGCGCGACGAACTCGGCGACAATATCCCCTTCGAATACGCCACGACCATCAAGGATGGCGCCTTCTATGGCTGGCCCTGGTATTATATCGGCTCCAACGAGGATCCGCGCCACAAGGGCGCCCGGCCCGATCTCGCCGGCAAGGTCACGGTGCCGGACGTGCTGCTGCAGGCGCATTCGGCGCCGCTCAACATCGCCTTTTATGAAGGCGGCAATTTCCCGGCCGGCTACAAGGGTGATGCCTTCGTCGCGCTGCACGGCTCGTGGAACCGAGGCGTCCGCACCGGCTACAAGGTGGTGCGGCTGAAGTTCAAGGACGGCAAGCCGACCGGCGAGTACGAGGATTTCGCCACCGGCTTCGTCATCTCCGACGCCGACGTTTGGGGCCGCCCGGTTGGTCTCGCGGTGGCGAAAGACGGCGCCTTGATCCTGACCGAGGACGGCAACGGCACCATCTGGCGCATCACCCATGGCGGTGGACAGTCCTGACATTCGCCACTCGGATGAGGGCGCCTCAGGCAGAGAGCTGAGCAGCGCAAATCCGCTTGCGGGAGCTTCTTCTTTGCAATGCTTGCCCAATGTATGTCGCGATGACCTAGGCTTTGATTCAACGGCGAACGACGGAGGAGAGAGTATGACACAGGTCGCCGGCCTTGCAGCTGCTGTCCTGCTTCTCGCCACCAGTGCCATCGCGCAGCAGGCCGATCAGCCGCCGCTGACCGGCGAGAAAGCCTTCGGCGACTGGAAGAACGATCACCCGGGCGTATGGCGCCTCATCAAGCCTGGCGATCTGCAAAAACCCTATGTCACGGCTAGCGCATCCAACAGCCCAGGTCTTGGCGATCGTCCCGAAGGCGCCAAGCCCAAGCTTCCGCCCGGCTTTTCGGCCGAGCTTATCGCGTCCGGCATCGACAACCCGCGCGTCGTGCGGGTAGCGCCGAATGGCGACATCTTCGTCGCCGACAGCGGGACGGACCAGATCCGCGTCTATCGCCTGACCGAAGGCAACGCCAGGCCCGCCGAAGAAGCGATTTTCGCCAAAGGCCTCGACCGGCCCTACGGCATCGCGTTCTATCCGCCGGGCGACAAGCCGCAATGGGTCTATGTCGCCAACAGCGACAGCGTCGTGCGCTTTGCCTATCGGGACGGCGACATGCAGGCGTCCGGCGAGCCGCAAATCCTGATCGACAAGATCCCAGGCGGTGGTCACTGGACCCGCGACATAGCCTTCTCGCTGGACGGCAAAACGCTCTATCTGTCGGTCGGCTCCGATTCCAACGTCGCCGAGGATATGAGCACCGCGCCCAAGGGCGGCATCGAGGACTGGGCGAAATCGCGGCCGCTTGGCGCCGCCTGGGGCTCAGAAGAAGGCCGGGCCGATGTGCTGGCCTTCGACCCCGACGGCAACAACCGCAGGATTGTCGCCACGGGCCTGCGCAACTGCGCCGGCATG
The DNA here is from genome assembly GCF_041355295.1 of Mesorhizobium sp. RCC_202. Taxonomy (NCBI): domain Bacteria; kingdom Pseudomonadati; phylum Pseudomonadota; class Alphaproteobacteria; order Hyphomicrobiales; family Phyllobacteriaceae; genus Mesorhizobium; species Mesorhizobium sp. RCC_202. The sequence continues at coordinate 30,447 of NZ_JBFUPO010000007.1, read as the reverse complement.
GCCGTGCAGCCGGCCACCGGCGCGCCCTGGTGCGTCGTCAACGAGCGCGACGACCTTGGCGACGACATACCCTTCGAGTACGCGACCGCCGTCAAGAACGGCGCCTTCTACGGCTGGCCCTGGTATTACATCGGCTCCAACGAGGACCCGCGGCACAAGGATGCCCGTCCCGATCTTGCCGGCAAGGTCACGGTGCCGGACGTGCTGCTGCAGGCGCATTCGGCGCCGCTCAACATCGCCTTTTATGAAGGCGGCAATTTCCCGGCCGAATACAAGGGCGACGCCTTCGTCGCGCTGCACGGCTCGTGGAATCGCGGCGTGCGCACCGGTTACAAGGTGGTGCGTCTGCAGTTCAAGGACGGCAAGCCGACCGGCGAGTACGAGGATTTCGCCACCGGCTTCGTCATCTCCGACGACGCCGTCTGGGGCCGCCCGGTGGGCGTCGCGGTGGCGAAAGACGGCGCCTTGATCCTGACCGAGGACGGCAACGGAACCGTCTGGCGCATCACTTATGGTGGGTAGCTCCTCGGTACAGGGTCTCAAGGGTCAGCGCAAACGCTGGCGATTGGCGGAAGCCTCTCAACCACGGCATGGATCCTCGGGTCTGCGCGCGTCGCTTCGCTCCTTGCTCCGCCCGTGGATGACGAGGTTGGGAGGTTTCAGCCAATCTCCAAAGCATGCCATCCCACCAACGCAGACATAACCGATCGGTCAAATTCCTTTTGGTGAGGAAATCAGCGCCTGACATCGCTGGCGCAACGGATCCCGCCGCAAGGGAATTACAGTCGAACCGGCGTCATGATAAAAGCCCCGCTCCTCATCGATCCCTTCGGGGAACAATACGCCAGGCCTTAAACCATGACCCTTACCGGATTTCTCGCCTATAGCGCCGCGCTCGGCGTTGCCGCCGCCATTCCAGGCCCGGGCGTCACCGCCCTGGTCGCCCGTGCGCTCGGCTCGGGCTTCCGCTCGTCGCTGGCCATGTCGTTCGGCCTGATGCTTGGCGATCTCACTTATCTTACCGCCGTGGTGCTCGGCCTTGCCTTCGTCGCCCAGACTTTCGGCATGGTCTTCCTCGCCATCAAATGGGCCGGCGTCGCCTATCTCGCTTTCCTTGCCTGGCGTTTCTGGACCAGCGGCATCACGCCCGAAAACATCGAGGCCCGCAAAGCCAAGGGTGGGTTGGTGTCGAGCTTCATCGCCGGGCTGACGGTCACGCTCGGCAACCCGAAGACGATGATCTTCTACCTTGCCATCACGCCGACCATCGTCGACCTGAAGACGATCACGCTGGCCGACTACGCCATCCTGGCAGTGCTCACGGTCATCGTGCTGTTCGTGGTGCTGGTGCCCTATCTGGCGCTGGCCGCCAAGGCGCGCTGGTTCCTGAAATCGCCGCGCGCGCTGAAAATACTGAACCGCACCGCCGCCGGCTTCATGATGGGTGCCGCTGCCGCAATTGCGGCCCGGCAGTAAGCTCCGATCTCAGCTGGTCCTGATTTCAGCCAAACCATTCCCGAAATCAGCCGGGCCGGAAAATGCATTTCCGGCTTGGGAGGGTTTTGAGCAACCGGCCCACTCGGATATTTTCGGTCGTCGGCCTATCTTGCACGGTTGAAAGCCCTATTCTGTTTTGCCAATCGCCTTTGCCTTGGGAGCGAACCACATGAATAAGCCCGTCTCTTCCGCGCGCGTGCCCGGCCGCGGCCGCGTCTTCAATTCGATCACCGAGACGATTGGCGACACGCCGCTGGTCAGGCTGGACAAGTTCGCCAAGGAAAAGGGCGTCGTCGCCAACCTGATGGCCAAGCTCGAATTCTTCAACCCGATTGCCTCGGTCAAGGACCGTATCGGCGTCGCCATGATCGAGGCTCTGGAGGCGGCCGGCAAGATTTCGCCCGGCAAGACGACGCTGATCGAGCCGACTTCCGGCAACACCGGCATCGCGCTCGCCTTCGCCGCCGCCGCCAAGGGCTACAAGCTGATCCTCACCATGCCGGAGACCATGTCGGTCGAACGCCGCAAGATGCTGGCGTTGCTCGGCGCCGAGCTGGTGCTGACCGAAGGTCCGAAAGGCATGAAGGGCGCCATCGCTAAAGCCGATGAGCTTGCCGCCACGCTGCCCAACGCGATCATCCCGCAGCAGTTCGAGAATCCGGCCAACCCGGAAATTCATCGAACCACCACGGCCGAGGAAATCTGGAACGACACCAATGGCGGGGTCGACATCTTCGTCGCCGGCATCGGCACCGGCGGCACCATCACCGGCGTCGGCCAGGTGCTGAAGAAGCGCAAGCCTTCGGTCCATGTTGTGGCCGTCGAACCGGAAGCCTCGCCGGTGCTTTCCGGCGGCCAGCCCGGCCCGCACAAGATCCAGGGCATCGGCGCCGGCTTTGCGCCGAAAATCCTCGACACCTCGGTCTATGACGAGATCGTCAGGGTCTCCAACGAGGATTCGGTCGCCAATGCCCGTCTCGTCGCCCGCCTCGAAGGCGTGCCGGTCGGCATCTCGTCGGGCGCGGCACTGCAGGCGGCGATCGTCGTCGGCTCGCGGCCTGAGAACAAGGGCAAGAACCTTGTCGTCGTCATCCCGTCCTTCGCCGAGCGCTATCTGTCGACCATCCTGTTCGACGGGCTGGGCGCCTGAACACGCTGGACTGCTGGAAAGCCCGGGCTGGCTTCCGCCACCCGCTTGAGCAGAACCCCGCTTCCGGCTCATATCGCCGCCGGCCCGCTTGTTCGGGCCGGGGAGGATTTCATGTACAAGCTCTACACCCGCCCAGGCAGCGGAGGCTTCGTCGTCGAGGCGGCGCTTGCCATGGCCGGCGCATCGTTCGAGCAGATCGACGTGCCGAAGAAGGATGCGCCCGATCCCGTCTTTCTCGCCATCAGCCCGCTGAACCAGGTGCCGGTGCTGACGCTGCCCAACGGTCATTCGCTGACCGAATCGGCCGCGATCTGCATCCTGCTTGCCGAGCTCCACCCGCAGGCCGGACTTGCGCCGGAACCCGGCTCCTGCGCCCGCGCCGATTTCCTGCGCTGGATGGCCTTCATGTCGTCGGTGCTCTATCCGGCGATCCTGCGGCTCTATTACGCCCACCGCTACACCGCCGATGCCGGCAATCTGCAAGCGGTCAAGCAGGCGGCGATCGCCGAGATGGATCGCGGCTTTGCCATCATCGACAAGGCGCTCGCCGGTCGCGACTGGCTGGCCGGCGACACCCTCTCGCTGGCCGACATCTATCTCGTCATGCTCGTCGCCTGGCATCCGGACATCCAGCGAGCTCGCGCGGAATGGCCGAATGTCGAGCGTCTGTGGCGGGGGCTGCGCGAGAATGCGCTGATGCGCAAGCTCAACGCGTCGCACGAGATGTGGCCTGAAAACTAAAACCTCAGTTCCGCGTCAGCTTGGCCCGCTCCGCCTGCAGGAACCGGCGCACGGCGTCATCGCGCTCGAGGCCGATCGCCCGGTCGTAGGCCTCAGCCGCTTTCGCGGTGGTGCCGAGCCTGGCCAGCAGGCCGGCGCGCGCGGCCCAATAGGGCTGGTAATCCTGCAGCCGCTTGTCGTCGCCCAGCACATAAAGCGCCGCCAGCCCGGCCGGCGTGCCCTCGGTCTCGGCGATCGCCACCGCGCGGTTGATGGCCACCACCGGCGAGCCGGCCACCGCCATCAGCGCATCGTAAAGCTGGCGGATTGCGGTCCAGTCGGTGCGGCCGCCGCGGCGCCGCGCGGTGTGGGCGGACTGCACGGCCGCCTCCAATTGGTAGCGACCGATGATGCCCCTCTGCGCGGCCTGGCCAAGCAAGCCTTCGGCCTCGTCGATCAGGCCATCGTCCCAAAGCGCTGTATCCTGCTCGGCAAGCGGCACGAAATCGCCTTGCGGGCTGCGTCTGGCCGCCCGGCGTGCCTCGGCAAACAGCATCAGCGCCAGAAGCCCGAGCGCCTCGGGCTCGTCCGGCATCAGCGAGGCGACCAATCGTCCCAGCCAGATGCCTTCGGTGGCGAGGTTGCGCCGCCGGGTCTCGGTGCCGCTCGGATCCGACCAGCCTTCCGCGAAGGTCGCGTAGATCGCCTCCAGCACGGCCCCTAGCCTTTCACCGAGTTCGGTCTGCTCCGGCACGCGAAACGGAATGCCTGTTTCGCGGATGCGGCTCTTGGCCCGCACCAGCCGCTGGCCCATCGTCGCCGGCGAGAGCAGGAAAGCCGAGGCGATTGTCGCGGCGTCGAAACCGAGGATCGTCTGCAGGATCAGCGGCGCCCGCACGCCGGCATCGATCGCCGGGTGGGCGCAGGCAAACATCAGCCGCAGCCTTTCGTCGGGGAGCTCCTCGCCGTTCATGCGCGCCTCCATTTCCTCGGCGATCAGTTGCAGATGGTCACGAGCCGCCTCGCCGGTCAGCCGCCGCCGCACGGCGTCGACATCGCGCCGGCGCGCCACCGCCAGCAACCAGGCTTCCGGCTGCGCCGGCACGCCGGTTCGCGGCCACCGTTCGAGCGCGGCCGCGAATGAGTCGGCCAGCGCGTCCTCGGCGCCGGCGACGTCGCGCGTGCGGGCGGCGAGCCAGGCGACCAGCTTGCCGTAGCTCCGGCGGGCGGCCGTTTCAGCCGCCGCCCGAGCGATCTCCGAGCGATCGTCCATCAGACAGTCATTTCCCGGCTGCGTACTCGGCCATTTCCCAGATCGGCCGCACCTCGATTGTGCCGACGCTGGCCCCCGGGCAGCGCGCCGCCCATTCGATGGCCGTGTCGATGTCGGCCACCTCGATCATATAGAAGCCGGCAAGCTGCTCCTTGGTGTCGGCATAGGGGCCATCGAGCACATTGGTCTTGCCGTCGGCCAGCCGCACCGAAGTGGTCGCTTGCGTCGGCTTCAGCCGGTCGCCTGCCAGCCAGACGCCGGATTTATGCAAGGCTTCGGTGTAGGCGCCATAAGCCGCGAGCATCTGCTGGGCCTGCTCCTTTGGCGCATTCATCATGGCGGCTTCTTCGCTGTAGATCAAAAGCATGTATCGCATGGGGCTTCTCCCGTTTTCTCGAAGGCCGCATCATCGCGGACCGTCCTATGTCGCGCGGCCCCGGCCGATTTCGACAGGCGCCGAAAATTTTCATCCCTTGCCGCGGCGAGCGCAAGGACAGCGCGTTATTCCACGATGGCGGTCTCGAACGGTTCCGCGGGCTGCCCTTCGCGAAGCCGGCTCCAGCCAGCCGCGATAGTGCACGATCAATCCGGTCAGCGGATGCGAGATCTCGACATGGAAACGGAAGCGTCCGTCCTCAACCGTTTCGTAGGACGTCGAGCGCGGGCAAAGCCACATCGGCAGCGGCAGGTCGAGAAAGCTCCAGCGGCGCAGCACCAACGAAAGGCGATTGTCGCCGGCAACCAGGGCCATGGCGAAGGCCAGCGGCCCGAAGCGCTCGACAAGCAGTCGCTCCGCGTGGTCTTGCCCGGCAAACTGGCGGCTGGAAAAGCTGTGCGTGCCGAAGCGTCGCGTCCAGGTCTCGCCATCCTTGCCGATCTCGAAACGGACTTTCACCGGCGTATCGGCCTGCGCGGCCGGAAACCCGACCAGCCAAGCGGCAAGCCGGCTAAGCATTCCGTTGCCGCGTTCGACGCTGGCGCGGCCTTCTGCCGAAGTGGTGCCCCCATGCATGGCGCGGATCTGGGCCGGCAGGCGCGGCCATGCATCACCGAGCAGCCGGGGATAGAGCGCCTTTCCCTCGTCGGCGCTGTCATCCCGGAAGCCGGTATGGATCGTTTTTGAGGCGAACAGCGCTTCGTATTCCTCGAGCTCCACGTCGCGCACCGCCGCCCGCGCACCCGGGGCGGGCATCTCGCCGTCGACCGCCTTGCGGATGATCGCCTCGACCGCCATGGCGGGGATCAGCGGCCCGTCGCCGCCTTCGGCCAACAGATGCCAGGATCGCCGGCTCGGGCTGCCGGCCTTGTCCGCGCCCTCGACAGCGACGAACATGCCGCCGCGATGCTCGCCCCAGGCGAGGCGGTTGCTCGCCCAGTGCATCAACGGCGCCAGTGGCGAAAGCGAACGGACCAGGCCGGCGCGAACCAGCCACGCCAGTCCGATCAGCGCCCGGTGCAGCACCTCCGGCACCGGACCGGCGCCCATCCAGATCGTCCCTGCCTCCGGCCACAGCGTCGCCAGCGCGCGCAAATCAGGCACGTCGACCAGCGAGAACAGCGTGTTCCTGACCGGCACACGGCCTGGTGGCGCGATCGTATAGCGCATCTGCTCGGTGAGCGGCCTGCCTTCGGCTGATTCCCCGTTCCGGGTCAGTTGCACGGGTTGGCCGCAATAGCTTGCAATGGCGCGGATGACGTTTTCGCCGACACCGGCGAAAGGCGACGGCGCGATGCCGCCGCGAATGCTATCGATCCGCGCCATGCCGGACGACAGACGCCGCACCACCGCCGCCGTCAGCACCGGGAAGCTCGACACGCCCGAGAGCACGAAGACGCCGGCCTGCTTCGCCGGCTGATCGAAAGCGGCAACGCCGGCGACGAAGTCCGAACCATCGGCAAGGTCGAGATAATGGACGCGCGCGGCGATGCAGGCGTCGATCAAGCGGTAGCGTCCCTCGCCATAGGCCTGGAAAGGGCCGCTGGCATCGACGACGATAGCGGGCCGCAAGGCGGCGAACTGGGCACCGAGATCGCCGTCGCGGTCGAAAGCAGTCGGCATGAGCCGCGCCCTGGCATCAGCCCTGGCCCGGCAAAAAGTCTCTGCCTTGTCGAGCGAGCGGCCGGCGACGAGCAGGGTCAGGCGCGGCTCGTTCAGCAGGAGATCGACGATGCGCCCACCGAAAATGCCGTAGCCGCCGACGATCAAAAGCCTCATCAGGCCCTCCTAGCCGATCAGCCGTTGCCGCAATTCGGCGGAAGGGATCTCGCAACTGTCCTTCTTGCCGAACAGCGCGTAGCGGTTTTTGGCGACACGATCATAGAGCCAGTCGCGCAGCGGGCGCGGCAGAACGAGCAGCACCTTTGCCGTGCGCCATGGCCAGCCAAGCTTGGCCATGATGGCGACGAAACTGTCCATGCGGGTGAAAGCGACGCCATCGATGATAGCGAGGTTGCTGTCGTAGTCGTCGGTCGGCAGGCCGTGCTGGCGAAACAACGCCTCGCCGAAAGGCGACTGCGCGGTGGCGAAGCGGAAGCTTTTCTCGCGATCGAGCCGGACGATCAGCCGGACGAAGCCGGAGCAGAACACGCAGACGCCGTCGAAGACGACCAGCGGCTGGCTTGCGTCATGGATCTGGGGCAGGAGATGCGGACGATCTTGGTAGGGCAGGTCGGTCATGTCGGCCCCGGCTGCTTAGTGTCTTTAGGACATTAAGCCAGCCGGCGGCGGCGTCAAAGTCGCGGTGTTGTCGCACGCCAGCCATAGGCCAGCGCGGGGCGCTCGGCGCGATAGGTCGTGCTGCGCTGGTCGGTGGCCGGCCGGCAGATTCTGCTTTTGCGGGTCATAATCAGTTCGCGCTCACACCGAGCGAGCTGCCGCGACGCGCGCAGGCCGGGCCGGGGCCGCGCATGTAGTAACGCTCCGGCCGATAGGTTGGCGCGACGAATTCGCGGATGGCGGCGGCATAGCCGGCAATGTGGTTCCAGAAGTTCATTTTACCTGTCCCTGTCCCGTTTTCGGATGTCCCTTCCGAATTGTCCGGGAGCATAGCGTCGAGGCGTGAATAGTCGGTGAACGTGATGTTAATTTCTGGTCCGAAAGTCGTTGCATCGTGGCCGGAATGCGGCTGATTCGGTGCCTTTTGTCGCGTTTGCGCATGATGTGCTTTTTGCATCACATATGTTTCGCGTTAATGTCGCTTGGGCGCGCTTCTGTTTCACCTTCGCCGGGTGCTGCGAAATTTCATTGCGCCGACGGGCACTGCCCGGTCAGCCTCTTGCGGAACCCAAGCGCGCCCTGCCCGTTGCGGTAGGATCGCATCGCGCAGGAGTTTGCCATGGCACCGCGGCCCGCCTGGAAGGGCTATCTGAAACTGTCGCTGGTCACCTGCGCCATCGAGCTGACCAATGTCGTCACCCACACGGAAAAAGTCTCGTTCCGCATCCTCAATCGCAAGACCGGCAACACCGTCAAACGCATCTATGTCGATGCCGAAACCGGCAAGCCGCTGGAGGAGGGCGAGGAGGTCAAGGGCTACGAGGTCAGCGATGGCGATTTCGTTCATATCGAAGAGGACGAGATCGAAGCGGTGCAGATCGAATCCTCGCACACGATGAGCCTCGACGGCTTCGTCGAGAAATCCTCGATCGAGCAGATCTATCTCGACACGCCCTATTACGTTTCGCCGGCGGACAAGGTCTCCGAGGAGGCCTTCGCCGTCATCCGCGACGCGATGTCGAAGAAGAAGATGGCAGGGCTTGCCCGCATCGTGCTCTACAGCCGGGAGCGTCCGGTGGTGATCGAGCCGCTGGGCAAAGGCATGGTGCTGACGACGCTGCGCTATGACAACACGGTGCGTCAGCCGGGCACTGTCTTCGGCGAGATCAAGGCGGCCAAGACCGACGATGAGATGATCGATCTCGCCGAGCACATCATCGACAAGAAGAAAGCGAAATTCGATCCGTCGAAATTCGACGACCGCTATGAGGACGCCTTGCTCGAGCTGATCCGCGCCAAGAAGGCCGGCAGGAAGGCGCCCAAGGCCAAGGCGCCGCCGAAACCATCCAATGTCGTCAACCTGTTCGACGCGCTGAAGAAGAGCCTCAACGCGGACGGCAGCGGCAGGGCCGACAAATCCTCAGCCAAGCCGCCGGCCAAGCGAGCCAAGGCCAAGGCCGCGCCCAAGCGCAGATCCGCATAGGAGCGCGGCGCCATGGCCGGTCTCGAGCAATATCAAGCCAAGCGCGATTTCAAGAAAACCGCCGAGCCGGCCGGCAAGGTCGCGCGGGGCAACAAGACCGCTGGCATTTTCGTTGTGCAGAAGCATGCCGCCACCCGCCTCCACTATGATTTCCGGCTGGAATACGACGGCGTGTTGTGGAGCTGGGCGGTGACGCGCGGCCCGAGCCTCGATCCGCATGAGAAACGGCTGGCCGTGCATGTCGAGGATCATCCGGTCGACTACGCCGCCTTCGAAGGCACCATTCCCAAGGGCGAGTATGGCGGCGGCTCGGTCATTGTCTGGGACGAAGGCAAATGGATCCCGGACGGCGATCCGGCCAAGGCGATGAAGAAGGGTCATATCGACTTCGAGCTCGAAGGCCACAAGCTCAACGGCCGCTGGCATCTGGTGCGCCTGAAGCCGCGCCCCGGTGAAAAGCGCGACAATTGGCTGCTGATCAAATCCGACGATGCCGCCGCCCGCCCCGGCACGGACATTCTTGAAGAAGAACCGAAATCGGTGAAGTCGGGACTGACGATCGAGGAGGTCGGCGCGGGCAAGGCGGCCAAGGGGCAGAAGCCCAAAGTCTGGCACTCCAACAAGCCGGCCGCCGGCAAGGCCAAGGCCGCGCAGGCCAAACGCCTCGAGTTCATCGAGCCGCAGCTGGCGACCTTGGAGAAGAGCACGCCTGCCGGCGAGGATTGGCTGCACGAGGTGAAATTCGACGGCTACCGCATGCAGGCGCAGATTGCCGGCAGCGAAGTCAGGCTGCTGACTCGCGCCGGCCTCGACTGGACCGAGAAATTCGACGGCCCGGTGACGGCAGCACTTGCCGGGCTGAAATGCCGCGACGCCATCATCGATGGCGAGGTGGTGGTGTTGGCCGACAGCGGCGTGTCGTCCTTCGCCTTGCTGCAGGCGGACCTGTCGGCCCGCCGCGCCGACCGCTTCGTCTACTACGCCTTCGACCTGATGCGGCTCAACGGACAGGATTTGCGCGCCGAGCCATTGGTCGAGCGCAAACAGGCTTTGTCCGAACTGCTCGGCGCAGAGACGCAGGATTCGGCGCTGCGCTTCAGCGACCATTTTCATGAGCCGGGCAAGGTCATGCTGCAGCACGTCTGCCGCATGGGCCTGGAGGGCGTGGTTTCGAAGCGCGCCGACGCGCCCTATCGGAGCGGCCGCGGGCTCTCCTGGGTCAAGTCGAAATGCACGCTGCGCCAGGAATTCGTCATTGGCGGTTATCTGCCGTCCGACAAGACCGGGCGCGGCCTGCGCTCGCTTTTGGTCGGCTATCACGAGGGCGGCAAGCTGCGCTATGCCGGCCGCGTCGGCACCGGCTTCTCCGGCAAGGTGGCGACGGATCTCGAGAAGAAGCTCGATGGTCTTGAAGCCAAGAGCTCGCCCTTCTCGGCAGCGGTGCCGAAGGGCAAGGGCCTGACCTTCGTCAAGCCCGAACTTGTCGGCGAAGTGGAGTTCCGCAGCTGGACATCCGACCGTATAATCCGTCATGCCTCGTTCCAGGGGTTGCGGGAAGACAAGCCGGCGGAGGAAGTCGTGCAGGAGAAGCCGAAGACAACCACCAAGGCACAGAGTGGAACAAAGCCAGGCGGAAAATCCGAGGCCTCGGCCGGAACGGCGAAAACGTCGATAAAGCTCTCGCACCCCGACAAGTTGCTGTGGCCCGACGAGAAGGTCTCAAAGCAGGATCTGCTCGACCATTACGCGCTGGTCTGGCCGCGCATGGAGCAATTCGTCGTCAACCGGCCGCTCAGCCTGGTGCGGGCGCCGGACGGTATTAATGGCCAGCGCTTCTTCCAGAAGCATGCCTCGCCCGGCATGAGCGACAAGATTCTCCGGATGAAGGATCCGGACGGCGGCGAGGAAATCCTTTTCATCAAGGATTTCGATGGCCTTGCCGCGCTCGTCCAGTACGGCGTGGTCGAGGTCCATATCTGGGGCTGCACCGTCGACGCGCTGGAAAAGCCGGACCAGATCATCTTCGACCTCGATCCCGACGAAGGCGTTGACGTCAAGGCGGTGCGCGAGGCGGCGCTTGACATCCGCAAGCAGCTCGACGAGCTGTCGCTGCCCAACCTTGTCAAGACCTCCGGCGGCAAGGGCTATCACGTCCTGGTGCCGCTGAAGCCGTCGGCGGAGTGGGATGCGGTCAAGGACTTCGCCCATGACTTTGCCCGCGCGCTGGAGCAGGCCGCGCCCGACCGTTACACGGCGACGCTGTCGAAGAAGGCGCGCACGGGCAAAATCTTTGTCGACTATCTGCGCAACGGCAGAGGCTCGACGACGGTGGCGCCGTATTCGTCGCGCGCCAAGAAGGGCGCGACAGTGTCGATGCCGGTGACCTGGCCGGAACTGGAGAAGGGATTGGCGCCGAATGCGTTCCCGCTGGGGGACGAGACGACGCTCAAGCAGTTGAAGAAGGCCGACCCGTGGGTGAATTTCTTCAAGCTGGGGAACATGTTGAAAAGGGGGTGATCGGGCAAGACGCAAAGTCGCCTATGCCGAGATCCTTCGCCCCCTCTCTGTCCTGCCGGACATCTCCCCCTCAAGGGGGGAGATTGGCAGCTTTGGCGCGGGGCCTCTTCTGCAACGTTGACGATTGGCGAAACAGAGCGTGACATCCGATCTCCCCCCTTGAGGGGGAGATGCCCGGCAGGGCAGAGAGGGGGGCCTCGCGCCGGCATGCAACGGTGTCGTTGTGCCGCGCAGCAGCCCTACCCCAGAAACACCCGCGCAAACTCCTGCCTGCCAGTCGGCGAGAACACCACGGCGCGGCTGTCCTTCTCGCGCCGGGCCCATTTCTCGGCGATGATCTTGTCGAGGATGGCGGCGCCCAGCGTTCCAGCCAGATGCGAGCGCCGCACGCTCCAATCAAGGCAGGCGCGGCACACAGGCCGTCTGGCCTTACCGTCGATCTCGATGCCGAGCGTCGCGAAATGCGAGGCGCCGGACGGCGCCAGCCTGATCGCATTGTCCTCACGCAGCAAAAGCTTCTTGTCGAACAGGCAGTCGAGCATTGCGACAGCCTGCTCGCCGGCAAGATGGTCGTAACAGACGCGCGCCACGCGCATGGCGGCGTCGCGCGGACCGGGCCGCACCCGCCTGGGGCCGACCGCTTCGGCAACGCCGGTGATCGCCTCGATCATGCCCGCCACCTGCGCGCTGGCAAGGCCGTAATAGCGATGGCGGCCCTGGCTCGCCAGCGTCAGCAGGCCGCCCTCCATCAGCTTGGACAGATGCGAGGACGCGGTCGGCAGCGACACGCCGGCCTCCAGCGCCAATTCGGTTGCGGTCAGGGCTGTGCCTCCCATCATCGCGTTCAGCATATTGGCGCGGGCCGGATCGCCAACCAGGCTGGCGACGCGGGCAATGTCTGGTCCTTCACGCATGGTTCGATCCTTGTCGAAGCATTCTCGTCAGAAGAGCATTAATCTCTAGCCAGCTCAAGGAGCCGAGAGCAACGCTCCTGACACGGAACTGCCTAGCACAAGGACGCAAGCAATGTTTCGACCGCGATCGAACCATGCTTACGGCAAAGCCAAGAAGGAGACAGACATGACCATCACTTGCTTCATCCGCTACGAGATCGACCCGTTCGGCAAGGCCGCTTTCGAGCAATATGCGCGCGCCTGGGGCCAGGCGATTCCGCGTTGCGGCGCCGACCTGATCGGCTATTTCGGGCCGCATGAAGGCTCGGCCACCACCGCTTATGCCGCCTACAACATCGAGAGCCTTGCCGCCTACGAGGCCTATCGCGCCCGGCTTGCCGCCGACCCGGCCGGCAAGGCAAACTACGAGTTCGCGCGCCGCGAGAAATTCATCCGCAAGGAAGACCGCATCTTCCTGAAGCTGGTGTCCGGGCCGCATGGGCCGCAGCAGCTGTTTCAGGCCTAGAGCAATTCCAGGAAAAGTGCATAGCGGTTTTCCGTCCGGAATTGCGTAAGAACAAATAGTCATGGTCAAGGAAAGGATCGAGGCATGATCGCAGTCATCTTCGAGGTCGAGCCGGCCGAGGGCAAGCGCGATGCCTATCTCGGCATCGCCGCCGAGCTTCGGCCGCTGCTCGACGGCATCGACGGCTTCATCTCGATCGAGCGCTTCCAGAGCCTCGCCGACCCGAAGCGGGTGCTCTCGCTGTCGTTCTGGCGCGACGAGGAAGCGGTGAAGGCCTGGCGCAACACCGAGGAGCATCGCCAGGCGCAGCAGGCCGGACGCGGCGGCATCTTTGCCGGCTACCGGTTGCGCATCGCCCATGTCGTGCGCGATTACGGGCTGACGGAGAGGGAAGAGGCGCCCCAGGACAGCAGGGCGGTGAATGGGTGATCTCCCCTTCTCCCCTTGTGGGAGAAGGTGGATCGGCGCGGTAGCGCCGAGACGGATGAGGGGTGTTCCAGCGGAGTGAGACGTTGGTTTTCCCTGGAGCACCCCTCATCCGACCTCGCTTCGCGAGGCCACCTTCCCCCACAAGGGGGGAAGGAAGAGACCTATGCATTGCCGATCAGCACCCCCGCGCCGAACACCAGCGCGCCGCCGAGCACCACCTGGAAGGCGGCGCGCCAGAACGGGGTCTGCATGTAGCGGTTCTGGACAAAGGCGATGGCCCAGAGTTCGAAGAACACGACCACCGCGGCCACCGCCGTCGCCGTCCAGAATTGCGGGATGAGATAGGGCAGCGCGTGGCCGAGCCCGCCCAGCGTCGTCATCAGGCCGACCGTCAGTCCGCGCTTGATCGGCGAGCCGCGCCCCGACAATTTGCCGTCATCGGAAGCAACTTCGGTGAACCCCATCGAAATGCCGGCGCCGATCGAAGCGGCAAGTCCGACCAGCAGTGTCTGCCAGGTGTCATGCGTGGCAAAGGCGGCGGCGAAGATCGGCGCCAGCGTCGACACGGACCCGTCCATCAGCCCGGCCAGTCCCGGCTGCACATAGGTCAGGATGAACTGGCGCTGCTCGGCGGTCGCTTCTTCGGTTTTGACCGTGCCTGGCACATGTTCCTGTTCCAGTTTGTGGGCCGAGCTTTCGTGGCTCTGTTCGGCCACGGCAAGCTCATCGAGCAACTTGCGCGTCGAGGCGTCCGTGGTTCGCCTGGCTGCCGCGACATAGAAACGATAGGCCTGCTGCTCCATCGCCTCGGCCTGGCGCCGCACATGCTCGATGCCGAGCGGCTTCACCAGCCAGTCGGGCTTGCGCTCGAAATAGCCCCTCACATGCTCGCGCCGGATCAGCGGGATGCGCTCGCCGAAGCGCCTGCGGTAAAGCTCGATGAGCGAATCGCGGTGGCCGTCCTCCTCCTCGGCCATCGCCTCGAACAGCTTCGCCGATTGCGGAAAGTCGTCGGCCAGGCCATCGGCATAGGCGCGGTAGATGCGCCCGTCATCCTCTTCGGACGAGATGGCCAGGGCCAGGATCTCCTGCTCCGAGAGCGAATCGAAGGAGCGGCGGCCGAAGCCGAAAACACGGGAAAGCATGATGGTATCACTCTAGTTTAGAATTGTTCTAAACTAAGATTTCAGCCGCCGGACGTCAATTGCCGGCAAGGCGGATTGCTCCCGAATGGTTGATCCAGCGCCTCTTCATTATTGCCGAATGTTTGCCTATATAGACGGCAACAGCCAAAATCGAAGGAACCCAAGGGATGACGGACAAAAAACCGCCGCACGCATTCGACGCGAAACCCGTTCTCGACCTCATTGCCAGCATCGAGGCCGACCTGCAGCGCCTGAAGGGCCTGGTCGAGGAGCAGGTCGAAAAGTTCGATCCGGCCAACCCGCACAACAAGACGCCGGAGGGCAAGCTCACCGAGGAAGGCGTCGAGTGCTGCTATCGCATGTTCGACGAAGGCAAGTCGCGCTATTCGGTCGCCCAGCAGATGAAGATCTCCTTCGCCGCCGCCACGCACCGCTTCAACAATTGGCGCAAGCTGGGCGGCAGCAAAAGGACAACCACGCTGCTGGGATGAGGAGCGGTCCGGGCAGCGGACGAAAAGCCCCGGGGCAGGCGCCGATCGCGAACCTCAGCGCTGCCCCTCATTGCCCTGCCGGGCATTTCTCCCCGTAACCGGGGAGAAAGAGCAGGTCGCTGCGTCGCCGCCTTCTGTCCCGACGCTGGCGATTGGCGAAATCGCCGATGACAGCCCCTTCTCCCCGTTCACGGGGAGAAGATGGCGGCAGCCAGATGAGGGGCGGCGCCAGCGGTGGCCATAATTTGCTTACCTTGTAACCATCACATTTTTTCGTTGGCGTGCCGCCGCGGTTTCCGTGCAGCATTGGCTACCGATTTCTGTGAGGGCTTAAAACCATGACCAACTTGCCAGGCATTTCCGATATCCGCGCCGCCGCCGACCGGCTGGCCGGTCTGATCGTCGAGACGCCATTGATCGAATCGCCCGAGCTCAACAAACGCTATGGCGGCCGCATCCTGTTCAAGCCGGAGACCTTGCAGCGCACCGGCTCCTTCAAGATCCGCGGCGCTTACAACAAATTGTCGTCGTTGAGCGCGGAAGAGCGCAGCCGTGGCGTCGTCGCTTTCTCCTCCGGCAACCATGCGCAAGGCGTGGCGGCTTCGGCCGCCCTGTTCGGCGTCAAGGCGGTCATTGCCATGCCGGCCGACGCGCCGGCGCTGAAGATCGGCAATGTCCGCAAGATGGGCGCCGAGGTGGTGCCGTTCGACCGCTTCAAGGATGACCGCATGACGGTCGTTCGCCCCTATATGGAGAAAGGCATGGCGCTGGTGCCACCTTTCGACGATCCCGCCATCATCGCCGGCCAGGGCACGATCGGGCTGGAACTGATGAGGCAGGCCGAGGCGCTCGGCGTCAGCCTCGACGCCGTGGTGATCCCTTGCGGTGGCGGTGGCCTGACCAGCGGCATTTCGGTTGCGGTCAAGGATGCCTCGCCGGGCACCGCCGTCTGGGCGGTCGAGCCCGAGCATTTCGACGACACCCGCCGTTCGCTGGTGAAGGGCGAAAGGGTCTCGAACGAACCGGGCTACAACTCGATCTGCGATGCCATCCTCACCGCCGAGCCCGGATTGATCACCTTCGAGATCAATCGCCGCAATCTTGCCGGCGCCATTGCCGTTTCCGACGCCGCGGTCGCCCAGGCGATGCGCGACGCGATGGCCCACCTCAAGCTGGTTGTCGAACCCGGCGGCTGCGTCGCGCTGGCGGCGCTGTCGTCGGGCGAGATCGACCTCGCCGGCAAATGCGTTGCCGTGGTTCTGTCGGGCGGCAATGTCGATTTCGGCACCTATGCCGGGATCATGGCGGCGTAAGTGTGCTGCGGCCCGCACGCGGGAAGCGCCGTGACCCTCCAGCGTTAAAAGCTTTCCGCCGTGCTTGATTAATCCAACGTGCGCCTGAACCGCACCAGCGCCACGCCGGCAAACAGCGCCACGAAAGCCACCAGCCAGCCGATCTCGGTCGCCACCGCCGGCAGCTCGGCGCCCTTCAGCATGACGGCCCGGGTGATGCGCAAAAAATGCGTCAGCGGAAAAATCTCGCCCAGCGTCTGCGCCCAGCCCGGCATGCCGCGATAGGGGAACATGAAGCCCGACAGCATGATCGAGGGCAGGAAGAAGAAGAAGGTGAGCTGCAAAGCCTGCATCTGCGTGCGCGCGATCGTCGAGATCGTGTAGCCGAGCAGCACCAGCGCCAGCACGAACACCAGCACGGCGGATAAAAGCAGTGACATCGACCCGGTGAAGGGGATGGCGAACAAAAGCTTCGACGCCGCCAGCACCACCAGAACCTGCACCGCGCCGACCGCCAGATAAGGCAGCACCTTGCCCAGCATGATCTCGAGCGGGCTCGACGGCATGGCCAGAAGGTTTTCCATCGTGCCGCGCTCGGTTTCGCGCGTCAGCGCGATCGAGGTCATCATCACCATCGTCATCTGCAAGATGACGCCGAGCAGGCCAGGCACGATGTTGTATTGCGAGATGCCTTCCGGATTGTAGCGGCGATGCACGACGACATCGAGCTGGCCGCGCGCCGCTTCCTTGGCGGTTTCCTGCGTGCCTTGCGCCCGCAGCAGCGCCTGGCCGGCCACTGTGCTCAGCGTCGAGATGGCGCCGCTGGCCACCGCCGGATCGGTGGCGTCGGCCTCGATCAGTATCTGCGGATTGTCGCCGCGCTCGACGCGCCGCGCGAAATCGGCGGGAATGGTGACGACGAAGGCGACGTCGCCATGTTCCATCAGGAACTCGGCGTCGGCCGCGCTCACGGCCACCTGGTCGAAGCGGTAGTAGCCGGTCGTCTGCAGCGCCGAGACCATCGCGCGGGTGTAAGGGTCGCTGCTGGTCGCCACGAGTGCTGCCGGCAGGCTCTTCGGGTCGTTGTTGATCGCGTAACCGAACAGCACAAGCTGGATCAGCGGCACGCCCAGCATCATGGCGAAGGTGATGCGATCGCGCCGCATCTGGATGAATTCCTTGATCAACAGCGCACCGAGCCGGGCGAAGGAGAACACCGCGTTCATGCCATATTGTCCTTCGAGCCGGACATGAACTGGATGAACACATCCTCGAGGCTGGTCTCGCCGGGCCTTACGGTGACGCCCTTGTGCTGCTTCTCGATATCGGCCAGTGCCTTTTCCAGCGCTGCCTTGTCGGAGCCGACGACATGCAGCGTGGCGCCGAACGGCGCCACCTGGTCGACGCCGGGGCGGCCTTGCAGCGCTTCGGCCACCTGGTCGAGACGCGGTCCCTGCAGCACGAAGGTGGTCAGTCCGGCATTCTTCACCACCTCGTCCACGGTGCCGGTGGCCAGCATCTTGCCGTAGGAGATGTAGCTGATGCGGTGGCAGCGCTCGGCCTCATCCATATAGTGGGTGGAGACCAGCACCGTCAGCCCGCCGCTGGCCAGCCGGTGGATCTCGTCCCAGAATTCGCGCCGCGCCTTCGGGTCGACACCCGCCGTCGGTTCGTCGAGCAAAAGCAGCTTCGGCTTGTGCATGATGCAGGCGGCCAGCGCCAGCCGCTGCTTCCAGCCACCGGAAAGCGTGCCGGCCAACTGGTTGCGGCGCGTCGTAAGCCCCAACTCCTCCAGTGTGCGCGACACATAATCCTCGACCGGCCTCAGTCGGTAGAGCCGCGCCACGAATTCGAGATTCTCGCCGATCGTCAGATCCTCGTAGAACGAGAATTTCTGCGTCATGTAGCCGACTTCGCGTTTGATCTTGAGCGCGTCGCTGCGGATGTCGAAGCCGAGCACCGTGCCGTCGCCCTCGTCCGGCGTCAGCAGTCCGCACATGATGCGGATGGTCGTCGTCTTGCCGGAGCCGTTCGGCCCGAGGAAGCCAACGATCTCGCCTTCGGCCACCGTCATCGTCACATGGTCGACAACGGTCTTGTCGCCGAAGCGCTTGACCAGGCCATGAACGTCGATGGCGTTCATTTTGCAAGATCCGCCAGATCGACATCGACGATCTGTCCGGGCTGCAGCGGGCCGGCATTGCCCTCGGGCCGCGCCTCGACGAGATAGACCAGCTTCTGCCGGGCCTCGAGCGAATAGATCACCGGCGGGGTGAATTCCGGATCGGGCGAAACATAGCTGACGCGCGCCTTCAGATCCGTTCCGCAACCGTCGCAACGGACGGAAAGCAGCGTGCCGACCTTGACCGACGAAAAAGCTGTTTCCGGGATGTAGACGCTGAGCTTGACGGCGCCGTCCGGCAGCATCGAAATCACCGGCGCGGTCGGCCCGGCGGTATCGCCGGGGTTGCGGATGACGTCGTTGACGCGGCCGGGTGAGGCCGCCGTCAGCACCCGTTTGGACAGCCGCCACTGTGCCTGTCCCAATTCGGATTGCGCTTGCTTGACCTGGTTCTCGGCGGCCTTGATCGTCTCGGCCCTCGCCGGCAGATTGCCGACGGCGAGATTGGCCTCGGCCTGGCCGACCTGCGCATCGGCAGTTTCCAGCGAGGCGGATGTCGTGTCGTAATCGGCCTGCGTGCCGGCGCCGCGCCTATAGAGGTCGCTGGCGCGGTCATATTTGCGCTTGGCGTCGGCGGCCTGCGCCTTGGCCATGTCGACTTCGGCCTTCAACACCGCGATTTCTTCCGGACGCTTGCCCACCTGCAGGTCGGCAAGCTGCGCCTGCGCCTGCGCAAGTGCCGCTTGAGCCTGCGCCACGGCGATCTCGGCGTCGGCGTTTTCCAGCGTCGCCACCGAGGCGCCGGTCTCGACGCGGTCGCCGCGCTTGACCGTCACCGTTTCGACCTGCGCCACCTCGATTGGCGCCAAGAGCACGTATTCGCCTTCGACATAGCCGACAGCGAGCGGCGCGGTTGGCGCGCAGGCGCCGAACAGCTGGGCCGCCAGCGGCAGCGAACAGAAGAAACTCATGATTTGCCTCCCTTGCGGATCGCATCTCGCGCCGCCAGCATGGCTTTCAAATTGCCTGTCGCGACCGCCACCACCTTGGCGGCCTCGCCCTTGCCGATCTCGCGCCAGCCCATCCTGCGCAGCACCGCTTCGCGGCCGATGCGGAAATAGATGACCTGGCCGATCAAGGTGAAAACGGTGAGCTTGGTGGCCTCGCTTTCGGCCGGCTCGCCGGTTGCCCGCTCCCAGACCTGGCACAGCCGCCGGTGCGTCGGCTCGAACACGCCGGCATAGATCCGGTCGAGTGCGGCGGTCGGATGCGAGAGCTCGCGAAGTATGAATTGTACGATCTCGCCGGCCTGCGGGCTTGCCACGATAAAGCCCACCATCGCCTCCAGCGCGGCGAAGAGCTGCGCCCGGGCCGCTTCGGGGTTCGCGGGCGCGGCTGCCTGGCCGGCAGCGCCCAACGCCTGGCCGGCGACGGCCTGGATGGTATCGACGATGTGGTCGGCGGCGGCGATCCGCAGACCTTCCTTGCCACCGAAATGATAGGCGATCGAGCCGATATTGGCCTTCGCTTCCGCCGCGATCTCGCGCGTCGAGGTGCCGTCGAAACCTTGTCGTCCAAACAGCTTGAGCGCCGCGGCCACCAGCGCCGCGCGCGTCTGCTCGGCGGGAGGCGCTTCCTGGCGGGGCATTTTGGTGTTCGGCGGTTTGATCATTTTTACTGCTTTAATCAATCGATTGATTAAAGTCAAATCATTTCCAGCCCGGCTTGCCTTCTCGATCCGTGCACGCTTTAGTGCGCGGCCATGGGCAAGGAAGTCGAGCGCAAGTTCCTGGTCTCCAGTCCCGCCTGGCGCGGTCTGGTCGAAGCGGAGATTCGCATCCGTCAGTTCTACGTCGCCGCCCAACCCGGGCGCACGGTGCGCGTGCGCATCAGCGATGGGCGCTCCGCCAAGCTGACGCTCAAGTTCGGCGATCGGGCGCGCGAGCGCGACGAGTTCGAATATTCCATCCCGCTTGCCGAGGCCGAGGAACTGATGGCGTTTGCCGTCGGACGTGTCATCGAGAAGACACGTCACCATGTTAGGCACCGCGGCTATCTTTATGAAGTCGATGTGTTCGGCGGAAAGCTCGCGGGCCTGGTGGTCGCGGAACTCGAGACGCCGGACGACGTGCCTGACGAAATGCTGCCCGACTGGCTCGGTCACGAGGTCACCGGCGAGTCGAAATTCTACAACGCGTCGCTGGCCCTCGGGGGGATTCCGGAGATCGCCGCATGAGCTTCCGTATAGATCCGCGCTTGCCGCTGACCGGCGAGGTCAGGCGCATATTGGCCGACGAGATCGGCAAGGCGCTCGCCCATCTCGAGGCGGCGCGCGAAAAGCCGGAGCAGGGACTGCACAAGTGCCGCAAGCGGCTGAAAAGCGTGCGCGCCTTGTTGCGCCTGGTTCGTTCCGGAGACGAACCGTTCTGCCAGACCGAGAACGAGTGCTACAAGCAGGTCTCGGCGCTGCTCGCCGGACCGCGTGAGGCGACCGCGCTGATCGAGACCATCGATCGCCTGGCCGGCGCCTTTCCGGAGCAGTCCGCCGGCGGTGGGCTCGATCCGGTGCGCGAACGGCTGGTGATGCGCCAGCATGAACTGCATGCCGGCCTCGACGCCGCCATAAACGCTGCCGTCGCCGCCTGCCAGGAAGGCCTGGAGCGTGTCGACAGGCTGGCGCTGCTCGACCAGCCGGAGCAGGCCGCCGACATATTGGCCGACGGCGCCCGCGCCACCTTGCGGCGGGCGAAGAAGGCGCTGGACAAGGCCGAGTCACGCGGCGAGGCCGAGGATTTCCACGACCTGCGCAAGGCGGCCAAGACCCACTCGATGCATCTGTCGCTGCTCGGGCGGCTGTGGCCGACGCCGATCAAGGCGCGCCGCAAGGCGGTCGACAAGCTCGGCGAGGAGCTCGGCGAGTTGCATGACGTGTTCGTCATGCGCGCGCTGCTCGATGCCGATGGCGATCCGCTCGGCCCGGCCGACGAAACGAAACTGTTGCGCAAGCTTTTGAAGCGCTCGGAAAAGAGTCTCGCCAAATCCTGCCTCGCCGACGCCGCCGATCTCTTCGGCGACAGCCCCAAGCGCTCGGCCAGGAAACTCGCGCGCAAGGCGCGCGACGACCTCGCGGCCCCCCAGGAAGAAGCCAACATGGCGTGACGCCAGCTATGCTTGGCGGATCGTGCGCTGGCTTGCTGTGCTATGCCGGTAGCGGCTGCTTTCCCTTCATCGCTCCGGCATCCGCCCGCGCACCCGCATCCCTCGGATGCGGCCCGATCGGCATGATCGCGGGAAACGGCGTCGCGCCGAAGGCAAAGGTCCATTTGTAGCCGACAAGCTGCTCCTCGGGCGTGGTGTGCTGGTCGTGATGGGCAAGCAGCCTGGCGCGATCGGCGAGTTCTTCGGCCTCGCGCTTCAGCATCTCGGCCGTTTGCGGCCGCATCCGCCTGGAGAAGCTGACGAAGGTTGCCTCGTGATCCAGATGGCGGATCGCCCAGCCGATGAAATTCTTGTTGGTCATTTCGAAATGCGGCTTCAGCGGCCCTTCGAAATTCCACTGGATCGGCGTCTCGATCAGCAGCCTCGCCGACAGGCCGCGCCCGAGCGCGATCAGCCCGAGCTCTTCGAGGTCGCGCAGATAGAGGAACATCGAGGCCTCGCTCAGGCCTTGCGAACGCATGATGCCTTCGGGTGTGAATTTCTCCGACAGCATGACGAAGATGAACAGCAGCGCCGGCCGCGCCGCCAGCCTGTGCTCGATCTCCGGCCCGACGCGGTTGGCCGGGCCCGGGCCGCGGTTCATCGCGCCCAGCACGTTTTCCAGCTCGACCTCGGCCGCCGCGCAAATCTCCATCAGCCGGTCGAGCTTGCAGTTCTGCTCATGGAAGATGCGTTTCACCGTCGGCTCGGAAACGCCCATGCGCTCGGCCAGCATGCGATAGGTCAGGCCTTTCGCCTTCAGCGTCCGTTTCAGCGCCTCGAAGATCGGGCCATTCATGGAATGCACCTCATATGCGGGATTTCGTATCGGTATTCGATACTAGCGCCGAAGTGGCTTCCAGAAAAGTATCGAAAAACCTAGCTCTCCGTCATCACCACAGGAGAGCATCATGAAAACCCTCATCGCTTCCACCGTCTTCGCCACCATTGCCGCAATGTCGGCTGCCCAGGCTGGCGAGATCTGGCGCGCCACTGGCTTCGAGCAGCCGGAATCGGCGCTTGTCGATACCGCCAACAACCGCATCGTCGTCTCCAACATCGTCGGCAATCCCGGCGACGCGGACGGCAATGGCTATCTCTCGCTGCTGTCGATGGACGGCAAAATCATCATCCGCCACTGGGTGGGCGGCATGGATGCGCCCAAGGGCATGGCGATTTCCGGCGGCAAGCTCTACGCCGCCGATATCACCAAGGTCCGCATCGTCGATCTCGCCAGCGGTAAGCTGATCGAGACCATCGATGTGCCGGGCGCTGTGTTTCTCAACGACATGACGCAGGACAGCGCCGGCAAGGTCTATGTCAGCGACATGCTGGCCGACACCATCTACCGTATCGATGGTGACAGCCCGGAATTGTTCGTCAAGGATGCGCTGCTCGCGTCGCCCAATGGCGTCTTCGCCGATGGCGGCAGGCTGATCGTCGCCTCCTGGGGCAAGGGCATCAACAAGACCGATTTCAGCACCGCGGAGCCCGGCGGCCTGCTGTCGGTCGACCTCGCCACGAAGACGGTCACGCCGCTGCCCGGCGCGCAGAAATTTGCCGACCTAGATGGTGTCATCGCTATCGGCGACACCATCTATGCCACCGCTTACATGACCGGCACGCTCTACAGCTATCATGACGGCGGCACGCCGCAGGTGGCCGCCACCTTCAAGCCGGGCAGCGCCGATATCGGCACCGACGGCAAGCGCATCTTCGTGCCGCTGATGGGCGAAGGCGAGATCGCGGCGCTGAGCCTCGATTGAGATAGCTGTCGCGGGCTCGCTCTCGAAAGCCTCCCTACCAGCCACGCGATGGACCGTGATACGACGGTCCATCGCGTGACGCGCTCAAGGAGGTTTGCCATGGAAGATCATGAGATCAGGGCAGCCCTGGATCGCCACTGGGCTGCCTCCGACGCCGATGATTTCGAGGCCGAGCACCTGATTTACCGGGAGGATGCGGTGCTCGACTGTCCGCAATCGGGCGAGCGCATCCGCGGGCGCCACAATATCCAGGCCTCCCGCGCCGCGCAGCCGAACCAGAAGCGCTTCACAGTGCGGCGCATCATCGGCGCCGGCGCGCTCTGGGTGACGGAATACATCCTGACCTATGACGGGCGACCCTCCTACACCGTCTCGATCATGGAATTCGTCGACGGCAAGGTGGCGCGCGAGACCCAGTATTTCGGCGACCCGTTCGAGCCTGGGCCGTCACGCGCGCAATGGGTCGAACGCATGCCGTGACCGCCAATCACGATTGGACCGCCATATCGCGCTGGCTGCCATCTGGTACCGCCGTTCGCTCCGGGCTATCCGGCCGCAATGAGCCAAGCCGTGAAGACATCCAGCCTGAGCGGCGCCCCGACGATCCCGGTGCTGGTCTGCGCGCTGGCGATCTGCCTGCTGTCCGGGATGGATGCGGCGATGAAGTCTCTGGTCATCGCCGTCGGCATCTACAACACGTTGCTCTGGCGCAGCATGGTCGCGACCGTGGTTGCCGGCGCGGCCTGGTCGACGGGGCCACGTTCTTGGCCAACGGTTTCGGTGCTGAGGCTGCATGCGCTGCGCGCCGCGGTGGTCGGGATGGTCCTGGTTTTCTTCTTCTGGGGTCTCGCCAGGCTGCCGCTCGCCGAGGCGATCGGGCTCAGCTTCATCGCGCCGCTGTTTGCCCTTTTCCTTGCCGCGCTGCTGTTGGGTGAGCGCATAAGGCGCCAGACTATATGGGCCTCGCTCGCCGGCCTCGCCGGCGTAGCCGTCATCCTGGCCGGCCAGTTCGGACGCGAAAGCTATTCGCATGACGCCCTGCTTGGCACGGCGGCGGTGCTCGTATCGACGGTGTTCTATGGCTACAATCTGATCCTCGGCCGGCGGCAGGCGCTGTTGGCCAAGCCGGTCGAGATCATGCTGTTCCAGAACCTTTGCGTCGCGGTCGTCCTGGCCCTCGCGGCACCTTGGCTTGCCGTTGCACCTCCAGGCAATCTCTGGCTTCCGCTCGCCGGCGTGGCGATGCTGTCGCTCGCCGGCCAATTCCTGATGAGCTGGTCCTACGCCCGCGCCGAAGCGCAATATCTGATCCCGACGGAATACTCGGCCTTCATCTGGGCGATCGGGCTTGGCTGGTTCTTCTTTGGCGAGAAGGTGGCCTGGACCACGCTGGCAGGGGCATGCCTGATCGTTGCCGGTTGCCTGGTCGCCGCGCGCACCAACCCGAAGCTGGCCGAGCCGATCGAAGCGACGGTGTGAGGAAGCCTGGCGGCGATCGTCTACGCAGTCTCCGTTTTTCCTTTCAACTGCGCCCGCGCGTCGCGGATCGAGGCGGCATAGGTCACCAGCGGCCGCTTGACGCCGTGGTTGATCAGCGTGCGTCTTATCGGCGGCGCGGCACCCGCGATGATGAAGCGCACGCCGGCGCGCTTTGCCTTGTGCGCGGCGCTCTCGATGACGTTGGCGGCGGTGGAATCGAAGAAAGGCACCGCCGAACAGTCGAGGATGAAATTTTTGCGCTGGTCGGCGATGCGGTCGAGCACCGTGCCGACCGTCGAGGCGGCGCCGAAGAAGAATGCGCCGGAGATGCGGTAGACGACGGTGTCGGCATCGGCGGCTTCGCTGGGATCGTAGGCGCTCGGCTGATCGGCGACGTCCTCCGGCACCAGGGGCTGGTCGGCTTCGACGGCGATGGACTTGGCCATGCGGTCGATGAACAGGATCGAGCCCAGCACGAAGCCGACGACGATGCCTTCGGTGAGATCGCGGAAGACAACGATCAGGAACGTCGCCAAAAGCACCAGCGCGTCGCCGCGCGAGGCCTTGAGCAGCGTGGCGAAGGCCTGCTTTTCGAACATGTTCCAGCACACGACGGCGAGCACGCCGGCGAGCGCCGACAGCGGGATGTAGCTGGCCAGGGGCGCAGCCACCAGCATCAGCACAAGCAGGATCGCCGAGTGCAGCATGCCTGCGACGGGCCCATGCGCGCCGGCCCGCACGTTGGTGGCGGTGCGGGCGATGGTGCCGGTGGCGCAGATGCCGCCGAACAGGGCCGACGCGATGTTGGCGAAGCCCTGCGCCACCAGCTCGCAATTGGAGCGGTGACGCCGCCCGGTCATGCCGTCGGCGACGACGGCAGATAGCAGCGATTCGATGGCGCCGAGCAGCGCGAAAGCGATCGCGTCCGGCAAGACGTCGATCATCCTGCCGATGCTGACCGGCGGCAGCGTCGGCCATTGCAGGCTGCGCGGTATGCCGCCATAGCGCGTGCCGATCGTCTCCGCCGGCAGCGCGAACAGCGCCACCAGCAGCGATGCAATACCGATGGCGATGAGCATCGCCGGCCATTTCGGCCGCCACTTTCGCAGAAGGACGATTGTGACGATGGTCAGCGCCGCCACGAACGCCGCCGACGGGTTGACCGTGCCGATTGCTTCGCCGATCGCCGCCAGCTTGGGCACCAGCGGTCCGGGCTCCTTGCCCGCCAGCTTCAGCCCGAGCAGTTCGACGATCTGGCCGGAGAAGATGATGACGGCGATGCCGGCGGTGAAGCCGACGGTCACCGGATAGGGGATGAACTTGATGTAGGTGCCAAGCCTGAGATAGCCGATGGCAAGCAGGAAGACGCCGGCCATCATGGTGGCGAGCAGCAGCCCGTCGACGCCGACGCGGGCGACCGTCGCCGCCACCAGCACGATGAAGGCGCCGGCCGGTCCGCCGATCTGGAAGCGGCTGCCGCCGAGCGCCGAGATGATGAAGCCGCCGACGATCGAAGTGTAAAGGCCACGCTCCGGTGTGACGCCGGAGCCGATGGCGATCGCCATCGACAGCGGCAGCGCCACGATGGCGACGGTGATCCCGGCAATGACGTCGGCCCGGAAATGCGCCGATGTGTAGCCCTCGCGCAGCACCGTCATCAGCTTGGGCGTGAACAGGTCGGCGAATGTCGGCCGCGCCTGGTGGGGGATTGCCTGCCTGGCCTGATCCATGGACTGAATTCCGCTCCCAAAGCGGCGGGATCGTCGGCTTGATGTCGGCGGTCGCCGTCGCGACTTTCTTGCCGACTCAGCCTTGCGGGTTCTGCGGCGCGATGGTTTTGAGGCGCACGCCCCTGCCGCCGCGCTCGCTGGTCTGGTTGTCGCCGATCAGTTCCACCCCGGCTTCATCGAGGGCCTGGATGACCTTCATCAGCGTATCGACCACGCCGCGAACGACACCCTCGCTCGCTTCCATGCGCTGTATCGTCGGAAGCGAGACGCCGGCGCGCTCAGCGAGCGTCCTCTGGTCGATACCAGCCAGCGCCCGCGCGGCGCGCATCTGAGCGGCGGTGATCATCTTCCAGAGCCCATGTCTGAGTCTGCAGTATCAATGGATAATATAATCATAGTGATGTTTCAAGCATCATTAAATAGGGATGAGACATAGGTCACTCACTGTCCGCCACCACCTTGCGTCGCTGCAAAAGCCGCGCGACCAGCCAGCACAGCATGGCCCAGGCAAAGCCGGCGCACCAACCGGCAAGCACGTCGGATGGCCAGTGGACGCCGAGATAGACGCGGCTCGTGCCGACCAGCACGGTGACGAGCACGGCAAGGCAAAGCACGAAGATCTTGGTCCGGCTGTCCGGCAGGAAGCGCGCGGCCAAGGTGCCGAGCGTCAGATAGGTCACCGCCGACAGCATGGCATGCCCGCTCGGGAAGGACAGCGAGGTCTCGTCGACGAGATGCGAGACGAGGTCGGGCCGTGGCCGGTCGACCTCGAGCTTGAGCAGGCTGGACAGCACTTGCCCGCCGGCCACCGCAACGAACATGAACAGCGCCGTCGCGGGCCTGCGGATCAACAGCATATAGATGATCGTCGCGGTCGTGATCAGCACCAGCACCGCCGAGCTGCCGAGCGCGGTGATGTCGCGAACAGCGCCTTGCAGCCAGAGCGGGCCGAGCGGATCGTCCGGCTGCCCGGCATGGCGGAAGGCGAGCAGGATTTCCGTGTCGAAAGCATGCGGCGCGGCGGCGCGCGCAACCTCCATCAGCTCGACGAAGCCCCAAAGTGCTGCGGCGATCAGCAGCCCGGCCAAAAGCACCGGGAATTCCATTCTGTTGAGCAGCGTGTCGACCGAGGATTTCATAGCGACCAAGGTTTCGTTGACGCGACATCCGACGGAAAACCGCGTCACACTTTTCGTAGGATTGCTTTTAGAGCCTCTGCATATAGGCCCGAGCGTGATGAGCGCGACGGCGGCGATGGCCAGGACGACACCGGTCGCCTGAATGGCGTTGAGCCGCTCGCCGAAGAAGACCAGCGCCACGACATTGACCGACACGAGCTGGATCACCGCCGACAGGCTGAACGACACCGACATGCCGAACTCGCGCACCAGCCGCAGCATGATCAGATTGCCGGCCGTGTAGAGCGCCAGTGTCAGCAGGATCTTGCCGAGGCTCGGCTCCAGCCCCCACTGCTTGGCCGCCATCGCCGCCAGCAGGAAGGTCACGGTCGACATGCCGAGTTGCGCCAGTCCCCAGAAACTCACTTTTCATCCCCTGTCGAAGCGGCCATCGCCGCGCGTGCCGCAGCCCTTGTTTCGGAAGCGCGCCAAGCCGTCAAGCTGACCGCGAGCTCTCGTCAGCCGGCAAACAGTTCTCGACCATCGATCACGACAATGTCACGAAAATGTGATCGACAGCCTATAGGGGTCGAAAGTCAAAACTCCAGCCACCCCAAGAAGCCAGAGGAACAGCCGATGTCCGTGACCCCTGAAACCCGCTTCCGCACCAGCCAGCTCGAGGAGAATGACGGCCCGTCCGTCAATTCCAGCGACAACCGCACCATGGGCGAGATCATCGCCGCCCGCTTCTCGCGCCGTGGTTTCCTCATGGGCTCGCTCGCCGTCTCGGCCATTGCCGCCACCGTCAGCCCGCTGGCGCTGATCGCCGCTGATGAGGCGCGCGCCGCCGAACGCTCGGCCTTCAAATTCGACGAGCTCGAGGCGGGCATCGACGACAGGCACCATGTCGCGCCGGGTTACGACGCCGATGTGCTTTTGCGCTGGGGCGATCCGCTGTTCGCCGATTCGCCTGAGTTCGACCCGACCAAGCAGTCGGCGGCGGCCCAGGCTCGACAGTTCGGATACAACAATGACTATGTCGGCTACATCCCGATCGACGGCTCGGCCGAGCATGGGCTGCTGGTCGTCAATCACGAATACACCAACCCGCATCTGATGTTCCCGGGCATCGTCAAGGTTGTCGAGAAGGATGGGAAGAAGAAGGCCGAGGTCGCGCCGCTGTCGAAGGAGCAGGTCGATGTCGAGATGGCCGCGCATGGCGGCACCATCGTCGAGATCCGCAAGGACGGCGGCAAGTGGCAGGCGGTGCGCGACGGCAAACTCAACCGCCGCATCATGTCGACCACCGAGATGGCGCTGTCCGGCCCGGTCGCCGGCCATGACCGCGTCAAGACCAATGCCGATCCGTCCGGCACCAAGGTCATCGGCACGATGAACAATTGCGCCGGCGGCGTCACGCCCTGGGGCACCTATGTGATGGCCGAGGAGAACATCCATGGCTATTTCTCCGGCGAATTGCCCGAGGGCCACAAGGAGGCCGCCAACTACAAGCGCCTCGGCATCCCGGAGGGCGCCTATGAATGGGGCGCGCACTACGACCGCTTCAACCTCGCCAAGGAGCCGAACGAGCCGAACCGTTTTGGCTGGATCGTCGAAGTCGACGTCAACGACCCGACCTCGACGCCGCGCAAGCGCACCGCCATGGGCCGCTTCAAGCATGAGGGCGCCGAATCGATCGTCGCCAAGGACGGCCGCGTCGTCTTCTATCTCGGCGATGACGAGCGTTTCGACTACGTCTATAAATTCGTCACCAAGGGCACGTTCAACCCGAACGACCGCGCCGCCAACATGAACCTGCTCGACGACGGCACTTTGCACGTCGCCAAATTCGCCGAGGACGGCTCGGTCGAGTGGATGCCGATCGTCTTCGGAGAAGGCCCGCTGACGGCGGCGAACGGCTTTGCCGGTCAAGCCGACGTTTTGATCGAAACGCGGCGCGCCGCCGACCTGCTCGGCGCCACCAAGATGGACCGGCCCGAAGACATCCAGCCCAATGCCGGCAACGGCAAGGTCTATGTCATGCTGACCAACAACACCAAGCGCAAGGCCGAGCAGGTCGACGTCGCCAATCCGCGTGCCGACAACGCCTTCGGCCACATCATCGAGATCGTCGAGGGCGGCGGCGACTTCACCGCCACCAAGGGCAAGTGGGAAGTGCTGCTGAAGTGTGGCGATCCTTCCGTTGCCGATGTCGGCGCCACCTTCTCGACCGCGACGACGGCCAATGGCTGGTTCGGCATGCCGGACAATTGCGCGGTCGATTCCGCCGGCCGGCTGTGGGTCGCGACCGACGGCCAGGGCCCGAAGGCCACCGGCCGCACCGATGGCCTGTGGGCGGTCGACACCGAAGGTGCCGCGCGGGCGACTTCGAAACTGTTCTTCCGCGTGCCGATCGGCGCCGAAATGTGCGGCCCGTTGTTTACGCCCGACGACCGGACGGCGTTCGTCGCCGTCCAGCACCCGGGCGACGGCGGCGAGGACTGGGAAGGTTTCGGCCGCCCGTCCTACTACGAGAATCTGTCCACCCGCTGGCCCGACTTCAAGCCCGACATGCCGGTGCGGCCCGCGGTCGTCGCCATCACCAGGCAGGGCGGCGGCAAGATCGCGGTGTGACCCGCGGCGCGGCGTAGGGAAAGAAGCGATCGCGACATTGGAGATTGGTCGAAGCCTCCCCAAAGTCGTCATCCCAGGGCGAAGCAGGAGCGAAGCTCCGTCGCGGAGACCCTGGGATCCATTCCGTTGCCTTCGACGTAGGGCGCAGCGGAGCAGAAATCTGCTCCGTCGCGACGCTTAAAAGTCTCGGAATGGCAACTGTGTTCATGCGAAAGCTTTTTTATCTCGGATGACGGCGTTTAGGACGACGAGAAGCTTCCTTGCGACG
>NZ_JBFUPO010000006.1:106548-407955 GCF_041355295.1 Mesorhizobium sp. RCC_202 | reverse complement strand
CAGTAGGCAGTAGGCAGTAGGCAGTAGGCAGTAGGCAGTAGGCAGTAGGCAGTAGGCAGTAGGCAGTAGGCAGTAGGGGCTCTCTTTCCTATTGCCCACTGCCTATTCCCTACTGCCTAGATTCAGTAGACCCTGCGTGTCGGGCCGCCACCTCAACGTGTCGGGCCGCCACCTCAAAGAGAATAGCGTGGCGTGCGGCAAGCGCCGGCACATCGGTCGAATAGCCGCCGCCGATGACGCCGCAGAGCGGGATGCCGTGGCTGCGGAAATGGCCGATGACCAGGTCTTCGCGGGCGCGCAAGCCATCATCGGAAAGCGCCAGCCGGCCAAGCCTGTCCTCGGCATGAACGTCGACGCCGGCGTTGTAGAAGACGAGGTCCCAGCGCTTGCTTTCAGTGAGTTCCGGCAGGATGGCGCGGAGCCGCTCGAGATAGGCGGCATCGCCGGTGCCGTCCGGCAGGGCGACATCGAGGTCGGAAGCGATCTTGCGAACCGGGTAATTGCGCTCGCCATGCATGGAAAAAGTGAACGCGCGGGGTTCGTCTCGCAAAATGTCGGCCGTGCCGTCGCCTTGGTGCACATCGAGATCGACGACCAGGATGTTGTCGAGGGCGCCTTCCTCAAGCAACACCGCCGATGCTACGGCGACATCGTTGAAGGTGCAAAAGCCGGCGCCTTGAGCGCGCTTGGCATGGTGGCTGCCGCCGGCGGTGTTGCAGGCGATGCCGTGCCTCAGCGCCAACCGCGCCGCAAGGACAGTGCCGGCTGTCGCAAGCTGCGCCCTTAGCGAGACCCGCGGACCGACCGGAAAGCCGATCTCGCGCTCGATTTTGTGTGGCACCGCGCAGGCGATGACCTGGTCGACATAGTCGGCCGCATGAGCGAGCTTGAGCCATGCCGCCGGCGCCGGCTCGGGCATCGACAGCGCTTCCGGCGCGGTCAGCCCGCGCATCCGCAGAGCCTCCATCAAAAGCGGATATTTGCTCATCGGAAAACGATGGTTGACGGCAAAGCCGGCGTCATAGTCAGGATGATGGACGATCTGCAGCGGCATGGCTCGGCGGGCTGCGCCACCTCCGAAATTCGGTTGGCAGTTGGCGGATGATGGTTGCGTGACGCCGGCAAACTGGGGCACATCGGCTCTTCGATCAAGCCGCAAATCAGCAGGCAGAAATCCCCTTGGACATA
This sequence comes from Mesorhizobium sp. RCC_202, assembly GCF_041355295.1. Classification (NCBI taxonomy): domain Bacteria; kingdom Pseudomonadati; phylum Pseudomonadota; class Alphaproteobacteria; order Hyphomicrobiales; family Phyllobacteriaceae; genus Mesorhizobium; species Mesorhizobium sp. RCC_202. The sequence goes on along the minus strand of NZ_JBFUPO010000006.1, from coordinate 406,767 downwards.
ACCCAAGCCAACGCCAGAGCCTTCGTCGTCACCAACCGCTCGGTGCTGGCAATCGCCGTGCCGATGACGCTTGCCTATCTGACGACGCCGTTGCTCGGCATCGTCGACACGGCGGTGGTCGGTCAGTTCGGCGACGCGGCCCTGCTTGGCGGCCTGGCGGCGGGATCGCTGGTCTTCGACGTCGTCTTCACCACTTTCAACTTCCTGCGCTCCGGCACCACTGGCCTCGTCGCCCAGGCTTTCGGGCGTGGCGATGCGCTGGAGGAGCAGGCCGTGCTGTGGCGCGCCGTGCTGATCGCGGTCGTCGCGGGCGTCATGCTTGCCGCCCTGTCGCCGCTCTTTGCCGTCGGCGGGCAATGGTTCATGGGCGCCGAGCCGCGCGTCAGCGCCGCGATGTCGGTCTATATCCGCATCCGGCTGCTCGCGGCACCCTTCTCGCTCATCAACTACGCCATATTGGGCTACGTGCTGGGGCGCGGCGAGGGCGGGCTGGGATTGATGCTGCAGGCGGTGCTGAACGGCATCAACATCGCGCTCTGCTTCCTGCTTGGGCTCGAACTTGGCTGGGGCGTCGCCGGCGTTGCCTGGGCGACGGTCACCGGCGAGTTCCTGGCCATGCTGCTCGGCTTGACCATTATCCTGCTGCGCTTCCGCAAACTCGAGCGGCCCTCGCGCCGGCGCATCCTCGACCTGCCGGCCTATCGGCGCATGCTGTCGCTCAACCGCGATATCATGATCCGCTCCTTCTCGCTGCTCGCCGCCTTCGCGCTGTTCACGCGCCAGGGCGCGCAGTTCGGCACGGTGACGCTCGCCGCCAATGCCGTGCTGATGAATTTCTTCCTCATTGCCGGCTATTTCCTCGACGGTTTTGCCACCGCCGCCGAGCAGCTCGCCGGCCGCGCCATCGGCGCGCATGCGCCAGCACCTTTTCGCCGCGCCGTGCAGCTCACGCTGATCTGGGGCTTTGGTCTTGCCGGCCTCGCCACGCTCATCCTGTTGACGGCCGGCGCCAGTCTTGTGGCGCTGGTGACGACATCCGCGGATGTCCGCGCGGTCGCCGACACCTATCTGCCCTGGGCCGCCTTCACGGCGCTGAGCGGCGTGCTTGCCTTCCAGATGGACGGCGTCTTCATCGGCGCCACCTGGTCGCGCGACATGCGCAACATGATGCTGGTGTCGTTCCTCGCCTTCTCAGCCGCGCTGCTGACATTGGCGCCGGTCTTCGGCAACAACGGACTATGGGCGTCGCTGCATGTCTTCCTGCTGGTGCGCGGGTTGAGCCTGCTGGCAGTGCTGAAGCTCAGGGTGCGCACGGCTTTTGGACCGAGTTCGAGGTAGATAGCAGCTTCGGAATACTCTACTCTTCCCGTTGCCGGAGAGGCAGATACCGGGGGCGGTAGTGGGAAACGCAGTCGAATCAATTGAGCCAATGGTCATCAGAGGGTCGCGCGGCAAAGCCTTACTGTTGCTTTTTGGGTGCGTGGTTTTCATTTTGGCAGGGATTTTGACGCTGCGAAATCACCCAGGAGACGGACACGTAATAACTTGGATAGGTATAATATTCTTTGGTCTAGGCGTCCCGATATCAGCTTCGTTGGTTATTCGCCCGCAAACTTTGGCCTTGGACAGGGACGGATTTATTCTCGATGGCGGTCTCCTTGCCAGACCGAAGAAAGTTGCATGGCGAGAAATCAAAGGTTTTCATGTTTGGAGACCGCGCAAGCGAAGCAAGTCGGTTGGCTACAACTTCGAGCCCGGTGCCAGGAAGGAAACCGCCCTTATGCGGGTTAACAGAGGGCTCGGCGCTGAGGACTGCCTGCCCGGTGGATGGCAATACTCACCTGACAAAATGGTCGAGATCCTGAATAGCTACCGACTTCAAGCCTTGACTTGGCAAAGCCAGATCCGGTTGGAATGACAGTTTCTTTGGCCGGATCGCCGAGCTTGGAGAAATCCGATTGCCCGACGATGTAAGCCTTCTAGTCAGGCCGCTGTCGTCTGGTACAAAGGCTTGGCAAGCCATTGATCGACATGACTGTCGCGCAATTCATGAATCGAATTGAGATTCTCTCTGTGTAAGAACTGGGCCATGCCGGCGACGATGCGCCCAGGCAGCGCCGGCCCTGCATAGATCATGCCTGTGTAGAGCTGGACCAGATCGGCGCCGGCGCGGATCTTCTCCAGCGCCGTCTCGGTCGAATCGACACCGCCGACGCCGATGATCGCCATGTCCGGCCCGAGCAGCTTGCGCATCCGGGCCAGCACCGCCGTCGAACGCTCGAACAATGGTTTTCCCGAAAGACCGCCGGCCTCATTGGCCAGATCGGCGCTTCGCAATCCAGCGCGCGAAAGCGTCGTGTTGGAGACGATGATGCCGTCGATGTTCTTCTCGCTCACCTCGGCGGCGATGTCTTCGAGCTCCGCCTCGACCAGGTCCGGCGCGATCTTCAGGAGGATGGGTGGCTGCGCGGGTGCTGCCGCACGCGCGGCCATCACCCTGGACAACAGCTCGCCAAGCTGCTCGCGCGCCTGCATGTTGCGCAAGCCCGGCGTGTTGGGCGAGGAGATGTTGACGGTGAGATAGGAGGCGTAGGGCGCGAAGCGGGCCACGCCGCGCTCATAGTCGCTGACGCGGTCGGTGCTGTCCTTGTTGGCGCCGATGTTGACGCCGACAATGCCACCGCGCGCCTTGCGGGCGGCGAGGCGTTTTTCGGCCGCGGCATGTCCTTCATTGTTGAAACCCAGCCGGTTGATCACCGCGTCATCCGCCGTCAGTCGGAAGATGCGCGGCTTGGGATTACCCGTCTGCGCCAGCGGCGTGATGGTGCCGACCTCGGCAAAACCGAAGCCCAGGCCCAGCAGAGCGTCCGGCACTTCGGCGTTCTTGTCGTAGCCGGCGGCCATGCCGAGCGGATTCGGAAAGTCGAGGCCGCAAAGGCTGAGCTTGAGCCGCGCGTCGTGCGGCAGCCGCCGCGCATCGCGTGTCGGCGACGAGGCGACCGGCAGCCCGCAACGCAGCGCCGCGATCGACAGACCATGAGCGGTTTCCGGATCGAAGGAAAAAAGCAGCTTCTGGCCGATCCGGTCGAGCACGCTCATTCGCCCTCCAGCGTAGGAAATTGATGCTGTCCATCGGCTTCGAGCGGCAGCGGTTTTGCCCAAAGGACTGCATCGAGGCCGAGCGGCGCGTAAAGATGTGGAAACAGCGCGCCGCCGCGTGACACTTCGTATTTCAGCGCGTCGCCCAGTTTTGTCTCGTCGACCGCGATCAAAAGCAGGTTCGTCTGACCTGCAAAATGCCTGGCCGCCGTCTCGCGCACCTGGGCCGCGGTGGAGAAATGGATGAAGCCGTCGACGATATCGATCGGCGCTCCGCCGAAGCGGCCGTTCTTCTCGGCTTCGCGCCACAGCGCCTCGGGCGCGATCTTGTAGATAATCTGAGACATTGTCGCGCTATAGTCCGAACCCGCGGCATGGGAAAGGCTCAAGCGCAGTTCTTCCCCATTTCCGGCGCAAAGCCGTGATACTGGCTCGCGCAATGGCTCATGGAGGATAAAGCATGCGTGTTCAGCACATTCTGATCCCCGCGGCGCTCTGCTCGCTGGTCGCCGCCACGGCCTATTCCGAGGAGACCGACCACTATCGGCTGGAGAAATCGGCCACTGGCTATGTCCGGATGGACACCCGGACCGGCGCCATGTCGATCTGCGAGGAGCGCTCCGGCCAGCTCGTCTGCAAGATGGCGGCCGACGAGCGCGCCGCCTATCAGGACGAGATCGACCGTCTCGATGGTTCGGTCAAGGCGCTCGACGAGCGCGTCGCCAAGCTCGAGAACTCGCTCTCCGCGCGGCTGGAATCCAAGCTGCCCAGCCAGGAGGATTTCACCAAATCGCTAGGCTACATGCAGCAGTTCTTCCGCACCTTCAACGACATTGTGAAGGACATGAATAAGGATGATGGCGACGGCGGGTCCAAGCTCAATCAGAAGACTTGAGCGCTCTGGGGAAAAAGCCGTATCCCGGCTTTGCCGCTTGAAAACGCGCCGCGCCGCCGCATAATCGTTCTGGTCCCCGTAAGAAGCAGACAAGCATGATGGGATCGGGGAGGGATATTTGCCGTCGGGCCACACCTTTGTCATTGCCGACGACCATCCGCTTTTTCGCGGCGCCTTGAAGGAGGCGCTGGCCGGCATCGGCAACGTCGCCGCCATCCACGAGGCCGGCGATTTCGAGAGCGCCAAGGCGTTGGTGTTGGCCAATGAAGATGTCGACATGGTGCTGCTCGACTTGTCGATGCCCGGCGCCAGCGGCCTGTCAGGCCTGATCGCGTTGCGCGGCATCCATCCGGCGGTGCCGCTGGTGGTGGTGTCGGCGCATGACGACCCCGTCACCATCCGCCGCGCGCTCGATCTCGGCGCTTCCGGCTTCATCTCCAAATCGGCAAGCATGGAAGAGATCCGCGGCGCAGTGCAGGCGGTGCTCGCCGGCGATATCGCCGCGCCGACCGGCGTCGAGCTCGGCATCGAGCGCGACCCGGAGATCTCCGACCTGATCAAGCGGCTGCGGGCGCTGACACCGCAACAGACGCGTGTGCTCGGCATGCTCGCCGAAGGCCTGCTCAACAAGCAGATCGCCTACGAGCTCGGCGTCTCCGAGGCAACCATCAAGGCGCATGTCTCGGCCATCCTGCAGAAGCTCGGCGTCGACAGCCGCACCCAGGCGGTGATCCAGCTGTCGAAGATCGGCGGCGATCCGCTGCAGCCGGTGGGCTGATAACCGTCGGGCTCAGTCCGGGCACTGAACCGCTTCCCGCCGAACCGGCCCTGCCCTGAAGATCGCAAAGCCGATTGCCGCCATGATCCAGACGCCGATGCCGCCGTAGAGCATCACCCAGCCGAAGCCATTGACCAGCGCATCATGAGCGATGTCGTTGGAAAGCCCCGGCACCGGATTGCCGGCCGCGATTCCTTCTGCGAATCGGTAGAGCCCTGCCTCGTCGAGATCGGGCAATGCCGCCTTCAGATGCGACAGCACCCCGCTCGCCAGGATGAAGCCCATCACCGCGATGTTCACGGCCAGCGAGACCATGCGCGCGCTCATGTCGATGCCGGATGCCATACCGGCGCGGTCGCGCGAAACCGAGCCCGTCGTCGTGTTGGTGACGGGCGTGTTGGTGATGCCGAGGCCGGCGCCCGCAATCAGGCAGCCGGGCAGCATGGTCAGCCAGTTGGCGTGAGGGGCAGCACTCCCCCACTTCATCAGCATGAAACCGGCGCCGATGATGGCAAGCCCCGCTGGAATGATGATGCCCGGCCGGTAGCGCAGCGACAGCCGTTCGGCCAAAGGCGGCATGACCAGCGTCGGCAGCGTGTAGGCGAGAAGCGCAAGGCCGGTGGCGAAGCTGTCCAGGCCAAGCCCGGCATGGAACCAGATCGGCAGGTAGATCATGAACGGCCAGTAGCTGATGTTCATCGCCGCCGAGCCGACGATGGCGCCGGAGAATGGGCGGATGCGAAAGACGGTGAAGTCGAACATCGGCCGCTTGCTGACCTTTTCAGCGATAAGGAAGGCGATGAAGCTTGCGATCGACAGGCCTAGGATTGCCAGCGCCGCGGGGCTTGCGAAACCCAGTTCCTGCCCCTGGGTGATATAGAAGACCAGGCAGAAGACGGCAGGCGAGAGCGTCAGGATGCCGGCAAGGTCGAGCTTGCCCGCTCCGGGGTCCTTCGATTCATGCACGCCGAACAAGGCGAGCAGGAAGGCGACGATCGCCACCGCCACATGGATGAGGAACACCCACTGCCAGCTCGACAAAGCGACGATGCCGCCGCCGATGATCGGGCCGAAGCCGAGGCCGACGCCGAAGATGACGCCCCACCAGCCCCAGGCGATGGCGCGCTCGCGGCCTTCCTGGAATTCATGTGACAGCACGGCCAATTGGCAGATCAGCATGGCGCCGCCGCTCAAGCCTTGCAGGAAACGGGCGGCGATCAGCATCGAGACGTTGTCGGCCAGGCCGCAGATCAGCGAGGCGAGGCCGAATGCGACGATCGAGACCAGGAAGACGCGCTTGCGTCCGTAACGGTCGGCGATCGTGCCGACCGCCATCAGCACGGTGGTGACGGCAATGGTGTAGGCGTTCATCACCCATTGCAGCTGCTTGAAATCGGCGTTCAGCACCTGCTCCAGCGTCGGCAGGATGGTGGGAACGCTGGAAATCTCCAGCCCGAACATCAGGCAGGCGAGGCACGCGGCCAACAAAACGACGATGCCTCGGCGGGTGAGGACAGTGGGCATGATCAAACCTTTCGAATTCTTAAGGCAGGACGAATTGCGGTCGCCGCCGCGCTCCGTTCAAACTAGGGCAGGGTTGATCATTTTAGAATTGCATGCTTGGCTATTTCAGCGACAACAAAACGAGATAACTGACATGACGCTGGACGTAGATGCGGTGAAAGCTTTCGTCGCCGTCGCCGAGCTGCGCAGTTTTACGCGCGCGGCCGAGGCGCTGGGCAGCACGCAAGGCGCAATCAGCGTCAAGCTGAAGCGGCTCGAGGATCGGGTCGGCCAGAAGTTGATCGAGCGGACGCCGCGGCTGGTGCGCCTCTCGGCGCGCGGCGCGGTGTTCCTCGAACCGGCGCGCGAGCTGCTCGCCGCGCATGACCGCGCCGTCGCCAGTCTCGCCGCCGTCCGCCGTCACTTCCGGCTGGGCATTGCCACCCATGTCGGCGGCGCCGAAGTGCCGACCTTGCTGGCGCGGCTCAACGCGCATGATCCGGCTTTGACCATCGAGGTGCGGCTCGACGATACACGCGACTTGATCGCTGCGTTCGATCGTGGCGACCTCGATGCCGCGATCGTCCGGCGCGAGGACGACCGCCGCGACGGCGAGGTGCTGGCGCCCGAACATTTCGGCTGGTACGCCACGCCGGATTTCGTCTACCGCGCCGGCGAGCCGCTACGACTGGCCGCCTCGTCGCCTTCCTGCAGCATCCGCGACATCATCACCAGCGCGCTCGATGCGGTTGGAATACCGTGGACGCAGGTTTTCCTGGGCTGCGGCTCCTTCGCGGTTGCGGAAGCCGTTTCAGCCGGCCTCGCCGCATCGGTCTTCTCGTGCCGGCTGGCGCCGCCGGGAACGATCGAAGTCAGCCGTAAATTCGGCCTGCCACCACTGCCGGCGTCGGAGATCGTGCTCTTGTCCACGCTCTCCGATGCCCAATCGCGCGAGGCGCTGCGGACGCTCGCCATGGCGTTTCGCGAGCATCGTCCGTGGCCGGCGGCCAACGCCGCGAAGCCCCGGTTTCGCAACTCGCAGATGGCCGACAGCCCCGTCTGACGCTGTCGACCCGCGTCTGCGCGTAGCGCCGAACGAGTATCTCAGCGATAGTTTTCGACGGCCGAACCCAGTTGCGGCGTGGCATCATCCTCGCTCGGGCGCGAAGGATTCCGCGCTCGTCCGATCGCGGCGCCAAGGCCGAGCGAAGCGATCGCCACCAGCGGAATGCCGGCGACCCAGGGCAAGCGCGGCGCGAGAGCGTAGAGCGCGGTGCCGATCGAAGGCCCGAGCGAGTCCTTGAGGTCGACCGCAACGGAAGAGGCGGCCATGTAGGAGGCGCGCCGCGCCGAAGGCGCCAGCGCATTGACGGCGGTCGGCACCAGCGGTCCGACCAGCATCTGCGCCACCGCGCACAGGCTGACGGCAGCGACCAGCGAGATCATGGCCGGCGAGGCCGCGAGCAGGGCGAAGGCGGCGATGGTCGAGATGCCGGCGCCGATCGTCAGCCACAGCGCCGACCGTGTCTCGGCAAACCGGCTTACCAGCATCTGCAGGCCGACCGTCAGCGCGGCCGCGTAGGCAAAGAGCGCGCCGACACCGGATGGAGCGAGCGTGCCGGCATCGTGCGCATAGAGCGGGATCACAGCCTCGATCCAGTTGCCGGAGATTTCGAACAGCACGACCCAGACAAGCAGCTTGGCCAAGCGGCCATCGCGGAAAGCCGGCAGCAGCGCCGACAGGCCTTCCTCTCCTGCCTCGTCGGCACCTTCGTCGCCACGACCGCTGCCGATCGTCTCGGCAAGCGCGACCAGCATGACAATGCCGCCCAACAGCAGCATGACGCCGCCGGCGAGGAACACGCTGCTCAGCGATATCAGCGCCAGCAGCGCGCCGCAGGCCGGTCCAAGAATCTGGCCGGCACCCGAGCTGACATGCGCCAGGCTGAACCAGCGCGGATGCGTCGATGGCACTGTAACATCGGCGATCACGGTCAGGATTGTCGGGTGGAGCACGGACTCGCACATCCCGGTCAACAGCAGCACGATCGCCGTGGCGACGACACCGTGGACGAAGAACAGCGCGGTGAAACCGCAGCCGACGCCAAGCGCCGACAGCACCAGCACCGGCCGCCGGCCGACCCGGTCGGCGATGCCGCCAATCAGCGGCGCCGCGACGAGTTCGCCACCGGCATAGCAGGCAAAGAGCAGGCCAATCGCGCCGATGGGAATGTTCGCCTCGCTGCTTGCCCATAGTGGAAAGAAAGGCACCATCGCGCCGTCGGCGAAGCCGGCGCAGAAGAACAGGAAGAGCCCGAGCAGGGCCGGGCGCGGCAGCGCGCGCCAGGCGGATGGAAAGATGGTCACGATATCACCTACGCGTCAGAGGGCCCTCAGGCCCGGATTGCGCGTTGGTTGACGTAAACGCCTACGGCTGCCTGGAGAGCAGCATGTTTTGTGTCGAAATGCGCTTAGCCGAGCCGCATCGACAACTCGACGTCGACGCCGAACGGCGTCGACGTGTAGCCGCCAGTCGGCGCGCGCACGCGCTGCAGATAGCCCGGCGAAAAGTCGGCATTGTCGGCGATGACCAATGCACCCGGCCGCAGCCGGCTTTCGCCCAGTTCCAGGATTTCCGGATAGAGCGCCTTGGCGCCGTCGAGCAGCAGAAGATCAATCGTTTCCGGCAAATCGGCGGCGAGCGTTTCCAGCGCATCGCCCTCGCGCACCTCCACCAGGTCGATGAGGCCGCCTTCAGTCAGATTGGCCTTGGCGCGGGTGACCTTGGACGGCTCGAATTCGGTCGTGATCAGACGGCCGCCACCATTGTCCCTGAGCGCGGCGGCCAGATAGAGCGTCGAGATGCCGAACGAGGTGCCGAATTCGACGATGATGCGCGCGCCGGTGCTGCGCGCCAGCATGTAGAGCAGCGTGCCCGTCTCCGGCGAAACCGCGAGCCAGAGCTCCTTCAGATTGCCGTAGAATTCACGATACTCGGTCTTGCTGTTGACGAGGCGCGCCCGCTCCTCGCTCGAATATTGCGCGATCGCCGGGCTGGTCGCGGCATCGGCTTCCGTCAACAGGCGCGAAAGCAGCGGTGCAAACGGGGTGAGGGTGGTCATGGCTGTCTCCGATCAATGCATTCTTGTGTCGTCTCGAAAATACGAATAATCCTTCAGGTTTCCAATTCGCATTCCCCAGCGCGCCGATGATCAAACGCCCAAGCCCTTCAATTTCCACCCGAAAACAGCCCAAACAGGCTCGTGCCACAGAGCTTGTCGCGGCCATTTTAGAGGCAGCTGCTCAGGTTTTGGCGAGCGAAGGAGCGCAGCGTTTCACCACCACGCGCGTGGCCGAGAAGGCCGGCGTCAGCGTTGGCTCGCTTTATCAGTATTTCCCCAACAAGGCGGCGCTGCTGTTCAGGCTGCAGAGCGACGAATGGCGCCAGACGACCGACTTGCTGTGCGGCAATTTTCAGGACGTCTCCCAACCGCCGCTCGGACGCGTCCGCACGCTGGTCCATGCCTTCATCCGTTCCGAATGCGAGGAGGCGGCGGTGCGCGGGGCGCTGAATGACGCGGCGCCGCTCTATCGCGACGCGCCCGAGGCGCAGGAGGCCAAGGCCATGGCCGACCGCACGGTCCAGTCCTTTACGCTGGAGACACTGCCCGGGGCCCCGGAAGCTGTCCGCGCGATGACCGCAGAGTTGATCATGAAAACGCTCAGCGCCGTCGGCGCGGATTTTTCGGCGAAGGAGCGGACATCGGCGGAGATCGAAACCTATTCCGACGCGCTCGCCGATATGTTCTGCGCCTATCTAAGAAGCCTTGGGCATCGAGGCTGAGGTGCAGAGGTCACTCCGCCGCCGATGCGAGCGGCCTGACGCGCGCCATCATCGAACGCAGCACCGCCGGCTTCAGCGGCTTGTTGATCACCGGTATGTCGAGCTTGCCTGCCGCAATGCGCACCTCGCTGGAGCGGTCGGCGGTGACCAATACGCAAGCGAGCTCCTGGCCGTAGCTGGCACGCAGGGCATCGATCGCTTCGAGGCCCGTGCCGCCGTCGAGATGATAATCGGCAAGCACGATATCCGGTCTCGGCGAGCCCGGTTTCAGCGGATCGCCCGCTCCCGAAGCTGTCTCGACGCGGCAGCCCCAGCCTTCGAGCAGCAGCCGCATGCCATCGAGGATACGCGCGTCATTGTCGATGCACAGCACATTGAGCCCGGCAAGCGACGAGACGACGCGCACCGGTGTCTTCACGATCTCACGCGACGGCACTGAAATCGCCGCGACCGGCAGCAGGACGGAAAAGCGCGTGCCCTTGCCCGGATTGGAGAAGATCCGGATCTCGAGCCGCAGCACGCGTGCGATGCGGTCGACGATCGAGAGGCCGAGGCCTAGGCCCTCGGCCTCGCGCGCGCCTTCGTCGAGGCGGGTGAACTCGTGGAAGACGGTGTTCAGCTTGTCGCCGGCGATGCCGATGCCGGTGTCGATCACCTGGATTTCGGCAAGCTCCCCGCGCCGCCGCACCCCGACCAGGATGCGGCCCTTGCGTGTGTACTTGATGGCGTTGGAGACCAGGTTCTGGATCAGCCTGCGCAACAGATTACGGTCGGTCGTCACGCCGAGCGACGACGGCATGATCTTGAGGTCGAGTTTCTTTTCGGCGGCGAGCGGGCGGAAATCATTGCCGATCTGGGCAAGCAGCCCGCCGAGATCGAAGGCGGTGTCGTCGGGTTTCATCGCGCCGGCGTCGAGGCGTGAGATGTCGAGCACCGCGCCGAGGATCGTCTCGACCGATTCCAGCGAGGATTCGATGTTGACTGCCGCCTTGCCGGCCGGCCCTTTGCCGGCCTTCTCGATCAGCGACGAGCAGTAGAGCCGCGCGGCGTTGAGCGGCTGCAGGATGTCGTGGCCGGCGGCGGCGAGGAAGCGCGTCTTGCCGAGATTGGCCTCCTCGGCCAGCATCTGCGCCTGCGCCAGTTCCTCGTTGACGCGGGTGAGCTCAATGGTGCGGGTCTTGACCCGCTGCTCCAACGATTCGTTTGCCCGCTTCAGCGCCAGGTCCTGCTCGACGCGGCCGGAGATGTCGGCATAGGTGGCGACGATGCCGCCGTCGGGCATCGGGTTCGAGCGCAGCTCCAGGATCCGGCCGCTGGTCTTGAGCTCCATCTGCCAGGGGCTGACGAAGCTGGTCAGCCGGTTCAGCATCATCACCCGTTGTTCGGTGGGAATGTCGCCACGCTCGGCGAGGTGTCGCAGGATCTGGTCGAGCGACACGCCGACCTGGCCCATCTCGTCCGGCAGGTCGAACAGCGTCCGGTATTGCCGGTTCCAGCAGATCAGCCGGAAATCCCGGTCGAAGACGGTGATGCCTTGCTCCATCTGGTCGAGCGCGATCTGCAGCAAGTCGCGATTGTGCTGCAACGCCTCGGTGGCGTCGTCGAGCAGTTTGAAGGCGTCCCTGGAATCGCGATCGTTGCGGCGGAAAAGCAGCGACAGGATCAGCCGCGCCGACGACGAGCCAACCGCACTTGCCAGAAGCTGCTCGGAGAAGCGGATGACATCCATGCTGGCCTGTTCCTTGCCATGCAGGGAGACTTTCGCGTTCTTCTCGAAGGACTGGAAGGAGCGCTCGGTGCGCTCGACACCGAGATAGCGCGAGATGGTGTCCTTGAGGTCGTTGACGGTGACGGCGGTGCGGAAGCGTCGCAGGCTGGGCATCGGGCCGGCCTCGCGCGGCACGAAGATCGCCGCCTGGATGCGCTCTAGCGGCACCGACGCGCGCGACAGCGAGCCGAGCACGAAGAACAAGGCATTTACGGACAGGCTCCACAGCACACCGTGATTCAGCGGCTCGCCGAGCGTGCCGAACAGCGCCTGTGGCCTCAGCGCCTCGAAGCCGAACAGGCCATGCGCGAGGATGTCGGCGTTGGCGCCGACAAGCGAGGGCAGCAGCAGCGTGTAGCCCCACACCGCGATGCCGGCGACCATGCCGAGTGCCGCGCCCCGGCCGTTGGCGCGGCGCCAGATCAGTCCGCCGATCAGTGCCGGCGCGAACTGCGCGATGGCCGCAAACGACATCAGCCCGATCGATGACAGCCGTGCGCTGTCGGTGCTCTCGCGGTAGTAGAGGAAGGCGATGAACAAGAGGATGAAGATCGAGGCGCGGCGCACGTTGAGGATCAGCGTCGACCAGTCCTCGTTCTCGGAAGAACTGGTCTTGAGCACGCGGCGCACGAACAGCGGAATGACGAGATCGTTGGAGATCATGATCGACAGCGCGACGCTTTCGACGATGACCATCGCGGTCGCCGCCGACAGGCCGCCGATGAACGCCGCCATGGCCAGCACATCATGGCCGTTGAACAGCGGCAGCGACAGCACGTAGAGGTCGCTGCTGGTCCTTGTGCCGACCAGCGACAGGCCGGCAAAGGCGATCGGCAGCACGAACAGATTGATCGCCACCAGATAGAGCGGGAACACCCAGGTCGCGGTGCGCAACTCGGCCTCGCTGCGGTTCTCGACGATGGTGACGTAGAACTGGCGCGGCAGCATCAGGACGGCAAAGCCGCTCAACCCCGTCAGCACGAGCCAGGTGGCCAAAGAGGTGTTGTAGCTCATCGCCTGCCGCACCTGGCCGTTGGCGGCGAGCTTGGCAAACATGTCGCCGGGACCGCCGAAGACCAGGAAGGTCACCATCAGGCCGATGGCGAGGAAGGCAGCAAGCTTGACCACGGTCTCGACCGCCACCGCCAGCATCAGCCCGTCCTGATGCTCGGTCGCGTCGGCATGGCGGGTGCCGAACAGCACGGCAAACAGCGCGAGCAGCATGGCGACGACCAGCGAGATGTCGCTGACGAACGGATCGAAGCTCGGCGGCGAGCCGGTATAGTGCTCGACCATCAGGCTGACGGAGCCGGAGATCGCCTTCAACTGCAGCGCGATATAGGGCACCGCGCCGATGGTGGCGATCACCGTCGCGATCGCGGCGACGGTGAAACTCTTGCCGTAGCGGGCGCCCAGAAGATCGGCAATCGAGGTGATCTTCTCGCTTTTGGCCAGCTTGACCATGCGGTTGAGCAACGGAAAGCCGAACACGAACACCAGAACCGGGCCGGTATAGATGCCGAGGAATTCGAGCCCGCGCTCCGAGGACAGGCCGACCGAGCCGAAGAAGGTCCAGGAGGTGCAGTAGATGGCAAGGCTGAGCGCATAGATGAACGGCCGCGCCCTGCCGAACCCGGCCGTTGCCGCGCGCCGGTCGCCGATGCTGGCGATGGCAAAAAGCAGCGTCACATAGGCGATCGCGATGATGACGACGAACCAGCCCAGCACGGCCGCACTTCCTCCCTAGAGCATGATGCCGAAAAGTGGGGAGCGGTTTTCGGGCGGACATCATGCTCTATTTCATGATTTAAACCCGTTTTCCTCCGGCGCTCACAACGCAACCACAGCCCGGCGCCCGAGTCCACCGCGGCTTTCGGCGCATATGTCGTCGTTGATGACGCTGCGTAAACACAAAGCGGTGCTTTGGTCCTTTTTCCGGTTTTGCAACCGGGGGTTTTTGTTATGGTGGGCTAGGGCCGGCGCCGAAGGACATTGGTGAGGCGGCAGCGCGGCCCATCAAGGAGGGACGAATGCTGAAAGAATTCCAGGAATTCATCTCCAAAGGCAATGTGATGGACTTGGCCGTAGGCGTCATCATCGGCGCCGCCTTCGGCAAGATCGTCGACTCGTTGGTCAACGACATCATCATGCCGATTGTCGGTGCGATCTTCGGTGGGCTGGACTTCAACAACTATTTCTTCGGGCTGTCCTCGAACGTCCATTCGGCCACTCTGGCCGAGGCCAAGAAAGAGGGTGCCGTCTTCGCCTATGGCAGCTTCATCACCGTCGTGCTGAACTTCCTGATCCTTGCCTTCATCATCTTCCTGATGGTCAAGGCGGTAAACAATATGCGCAGGCGGCTGGAGAAGGAAAAACCCGCCCCTGCCGCTGCGCCGCCGCCGGCGGATGTCGCGCTGCTGACCGAAATCCGCGATCTTCTCGCCAAGAAGTAATCCTCGCGGACGCTCTGGACCAAAACCCCGGCCGCCTGCGGCTGGGGTTTTCTGTTTGGCAATCTGCTAAGAGCCGTGCCGAGACGAATACGGATTTGCTCATGACCCTTATCCAGACCTTGCGCACCGAAGCGCGCGCGGCGCCCGAAAGCGGCATCGTCGCCGTCGTCAACCACGGCCGCCTGCGTGAAGGCCTGATACCGCTCTGGGCCGGCGAGGGTGACCTTCCAACGCCCGCTTTCATCAGCGATGCCGCCGCCCGCGGGCTCGCCAATGGCGAAACCTTCTACACCTGGCAGAAGGGCATTCCCGATCTCAGGCAGGCGCTCGCCCGCTACTACGCCAGGCATTTCGGCAAGAGCTTCCCCGAAGAGCAGTTCATCGTCACCGCCTCCGGCATGCATGCCATCCAGCTGGCCATCGACGCGATCGCCGGCAGTGGCGACGAGGTGATCTACCTCTCGCCGGCCTGGCCGAATTTCGCCGCCGCCGCCGGTGTGGCGGGCGCCGTGCCGGTGCCCGTCGTGCTCGACCAGTCCGGCAATGGCTGGTCCTGCGATGTCGACAAGATCGCCTCCGCCATCACGCCGCGTACGAAGGTGCTGTTCATCAACACCCCGTCCAACCCGACCGGTTGGACCGCCGACAAGGAGACGCTGCAGGCGATTCTGGATCTGGCCCGCGAAAAGGGCCTTTGGATCATCGCCGACGAGATCTATTCGCTGTTCCATTACGGCCATGGCCGCGCGCCATCCTTCCTCGACATCGCCACTGCCGAAGACCGCATCCTGTTCGTCAACAGCTTTTCCAAGAACTGGGCGATGACCGGCTGGCGCGTCGGCTGGATCAAGACCCATCCGGCGTTGCAGCAGGTGTTCGAGAACCTGATCCAGTATTCGACCTCGGGCGTGGCGCAATTCATGCAGCGTGGCGCGGTCGCCGCCCTGGACGAGGGTGACGCGTTCATCTTCGAGCAAGTGGAGCGGGCGAGGGCGGCGCGCGATCTGGTCTGCGGCATCCTGGGCGCTACCGGCAAGGCGCGCTTCACCGTGCCGCAAGGCGCCTTCTATCTGTTTTTCACCGTCGACGGCATCATCGATTCCCGTACCGCCGCCTTCGACATCGTCGACAACGCCAATGTCGGCCTGGCGCCGGGCACGGCCTTCGGTCCCGGTGGCGAGGCCTTCCTCAGGCTATGCTTCCACCGCCGCCTCGATCAGCTCGAGGAAGCGGCGCATCGGCTGGCGAAATGGATGAAGACTGTCTGAACTGGCCTTAAGCCGGATTGAAACTCGCTCCGGTGAGTCAGCCGGTGCGGATTTCGAGAACCGGAGCGCAGCGGACATTCAGGTCCGTGAGCACCGGAAGCACAGAAAACCGCGGCGGATGGCCGCCGGAGTAGAGTTTCAAACGGCTTCAGCCGCCTGACTTCGGCACCAGGAGCGGAACAATCCGGTCGCTCTTGGCCACGGCTGGCCGTCCGGCGGAGCCGTAGGAAATGCCCAGCGCATCCCAGGTCTCGACCAGCGCGTCCTGCAATTCGGCGATCAGCGCGTCCGAGTGGAACGGCGTCGGCGTGATGCGCAGCCGCTCGGTGCCGCGCGGCACGGTCGGGTAGTTGATCGGCTGGATATAGATGCCGTGCACGCCGAGCAGGCGGTCGCTGGCCATTTTGCAGAGTTCGGGATCGCCGACCAGCACCGGCACGATGTGGGTCGCCGATTCCATCACCGGCAAGCCGGCGGCCGAAAGGATCTGCTTGGTCGTGGCCGCCTGGCGCTGCTGCGCGTCGCGCTCGGCCTGCGAGCGCTTGAGGTGCCGGATCGAGGTGGTGGCGGCCGCGGCGATCGCCGGCGGCAGCGCGGTGGTGAAGATGAAGCCCGGAGCGTAGGAGCGCACGGCGTCGATGACGGCGCTGGTGCCGGTGATGTAGCCGCCCAGCGTGCCGAAAGCCTTGGCCAGCGTGCCTTCGATGATGTCGATGCGATCGGCGAGGCCTTCGCGCTCGGTGATGCCGCCGCCGCGCGGTCCGTACATGCCGACGGCATGGACCTCGTCGATATAGGTCATGGCGTTGTAGCGTTCGGCGAGCTCGACGATCTCTCTGATCGGGGCGATGTCGCCGTCCATCGAATAGACGCTTTCGAACACGATCAGCTTGGCGCGCTCGCGCCCGGCCGCCTGTAAGAGGCTTTCCAGATGCGCGACGTCGTTGTGGCGAAAGATTTTCTTTTCGGCGCCGGAGCGGCGCACGCCCTCGATCATCGAGGCATGGTTCAGCTCATCCGAAATGATCAGGCAGTTGGGCAACAGCCGGGCAATGGTCGAGATCGACGCCTCGTTGGAGACGAAGCCCGACGTGAAGACGAGTGCCGCTTCCTTGTCATGCAGGTCGGCGAGCTCATGCTCGAGCTCGACCAGCGGGTTCGACGTGCCGGAAATGTTGCGGGTGCCGCCGGCGCCCGAGCCCATTTTGCCGGCCGTATTCTGGAACGCGGCGATGACATCGGCGTTCTGGCCCATGCCGAGATAGTCGTTGGAGCACCATACGGTGATTTCCCGGGCGCGCCCATTGGAGCGCCAGATGGCGCGCGGAAACTTGCCCACGATACGCTCGAGGTCGGCGAAAACGCGGTAACGCCGCTCGGCGTGGAGCTGGTCGATCGCGTCTTCGAAGAACCGCTGATAATTCATGTCAGCATCCCAGTTTTGCGCCGGATCATAATCATAGCCCCAAGCCACGTAAACCGGACCCAACCGGTCAAAATGCCACGCCCAGACCCTGTTCCTAACGATGCCGGATCGTGGCCTATTCCCGGCGGTGTGAACGAACTTCGTTTCGATACAATGCCTCGGGGCGGAGGAACTGTTACGGATTTAACATTCAGGGTGTAGTGGGCTTGCGACGGGGTTTCCAGCACGGCGGCTGTTGAGACAGTTTCCGATAAATCTTGATCAACGAGGACACGACATGACGGTTTTGGTGACAGGCGGTGCCGGCTATATCGGCAGCCATATGGTCTGGGAACTGCTCGACGCAGGTGAAAGCGTCGTGGTGCTCGACCGGCTTTCGACCGGTTTCGAATGGGCGGTGGCGCCTGAGGCAAAGCTGATCGTTGGCGATGTCGCCGACCGTGAACTGGTCGGCCAGGTCATCCGCGAGAACAAGGTCGACGCCATTATCCACTTCGCCGGCTCGATCGTGGTGCCGGAATCGGTCGCCGACCCACTTGCCTATTACGAGAACAACACCTCGAAGACCCGCACGCTGATCGAGACCGCAGTGCGCGAGGGCGTGCCGCATTTCATCTTTTCTTCGACGGCCGCCGTCTATGGTGGCGCCGGACTGGAACCGGTGCGCGAGGATGCGCGACTGGCGCCGGAATCGCCCTATGGCCTCTCCAAGCTGATGAGCGAATGGATGCTGCGCGACGCTGGTATGGCGCACGACATCCGCTACACGGCGCTGCGCTATTTCAACGTCGCCGGCGCCGATCCCAAGGGTCGTACCGGACAGTCGACGCCAGGCGCCACGCATCTGATCAAGGTCGCCTGCGAGACCGCGCTCGGCAAGCGGCCGTTCATGCAGGTCTTCGGTAAAGACTATCCGACACCGGACGGCACCTGCATCCGCGATTACATCCATGTCAGCGACCTTGCCGCGGCGCACCGGCTGGCGCTGCAGCGGCTGCGCGAGGGCGGCCAGAGCCTGGTCGCCAATTGCGGCTACAGCCACGGCTATTCGGTGCTGGAAGTGATCGACAGCGTGCGCCGCGCCTTCGGCCATGATTTCGATGTCCGCATGGGCGACCGCCGCCCCGGCGATGCTGCGGCCGTTGTCGCTAACTCCGATCTTGCCCGTCAGGAATTCGGCTGGGCGCCGCGGCGCGACGATCTTGATCTCATCGTCAAGGATGCGTTGGCTTGGGAACGCATTTTGACGACCAAGAACTCAGTGAGAAACTAACCCGTTGGGCCAAGGGCTCGTCCGGCGCATTCATACACGGTATTGAGGCTCATTCAGGTGGTGCGAGGATGCGCGCCGCCGGCATGACCTTGAGGGACGGCATGAAAATCGTGGTGCTTGGCGCCGGTGTGGTTGGCACGGCGGCTGCGTATTACCTGGCCGCCGACGGCCATGAGGTGACGGTGATCGAGCGTCACGAAGCCGTGGCGCGCGGCACCAGCCAATCCAATGCCGGACTGGTATCGCCGGGCGATGCGACAGCCTGGGCTTCGCCCGCAGCACTGAAGACCTTCCTGCGCGGGCTCTGGAACCACGATCTAGGCATCAAGGTCAGGCTCAGCCTCGATCCATATTTTTATGCCTGGAGCCTGCGCTTCCTGCGCGAATGCACGGTCAAGCGGCTGCGCGCCAACACCGACGTCAAGCTCAGGCTGGCACTCCATTCCCGCATGTGCATCAACGCCTTGTCGGACGCGACCGGCATCCACTATGACGAGCGCAAGAAGGGCATCCTGTACTTCTTCCGCTCGCAAAAGAGCCTGGACCACGGCACCGACAATTACCGCTATCTGGCCGAGCATGGCCTGCCGATCGAGATCGTCGGCCGCGAGCGCTTGGCCGAACTGGAGCCGGGGCTGGCCGGCGTCAAGGACAAGATCGCCGGCGGTATTTATTCGCCGATCGACCAGACTGGCGATTCCAAGCGGTTCACCGACAATCTGGCCGCCTATGCGGCCGAGAAGCTTGGCGTAAAATTCCTGTTTGGCACGACGGTCCAAGGCCTCAACATCGAGGGCGACCGGGTGCGCGCCGTGATGACCTCGGCTGGTCCAGTCGCGGGCGACGTGGTGGTCATTGCGATGGGGCCTGAAAGCGGCCTGCTCGGCCGCCGCTACGGCATCGACCTGCCAGTCTATCCGGTGAAAGGCTACACCGCGACCATTCCGCTGGAAGACGAAAGCAAGGGACCGACCATGGGCGGCGCCGACGAGGATCGGCTGATCGGCTATTCGCGACTGGGCAATCGCCTGCGCATGTCCTCGACGGCCGAATTCACTGGCTTCGACCGCAGCTTCAAGCCGCGCGATTTCAGGACCATCCTGGAAACCGGCAAGGATCTGTTCCCCGGCGCTTTCGACGAGAAGAAAGCCGTGCTGTGGGCCGGATTGAGGCCGATGATGCCGAACTCGGTGCCGGTGATCGGTCGGGCGAAATACAAGAATCTCTATCTCGATACCGGCCACGGCCATGTCGGCTGGACCATGGCCTGCGGTTCAGGACAGTTCCTCTCGGACGTCGTTGCCGGGCGGAAGCCGCAGATCGATCCGCAGGGGTTGCTTTACTCCAGGTGATTTAGCCGTCGTGCCGGCTTCGCATCCACTCACCGGCTAACCATTCGGCAAGCCATCCTGTTTCGAGGTCGGCAACCTGCTGCAGGTTGCCTTGCCTTGCTGCGATGTGTCCGAGACCTACCACCTGAAAATCGGAGCAGTCGGCTGGATGGTCATGTTCCCCGCATGTGAGCTGCCACTCGCCGTCGAAGTGGCGGACAACCAAGTTGGCCGGCCTATCCGCGCGGAAGACGTGATCGCATACGATGGCTCGGGTTTCCCCACTGAAAGCAGTCATGCGGATGTCTGTTGGCTAACATTGCTGTCAGGATCATTCGCATGATTGCTCGCCGTGCGCCAAGCCTTTGCATAGTCGCCAAAGGCTGAATTGATCGGAGCTTCCCTCTGCGCGCCCTTGCCAATCGCCTCACCGTCGGCCTCCGCCAGCAGCGCCGCACCAATGCTGGTGCCAGTCGACGTTTCCGATGCGATGACCGGCCGTCCGGTCGCTGCCGCCAGCATGAGGATGAAAGGCTGGTTCTGGGCGAAAGGCCCCTCGACCGTCGTCGGCCCGTCGCCGCCGATCAGTTCCAGGCAGGTCGCGGTCATCAGTGCCAGATAGAATGAGATAACGGCGAAGCGTTGCCCGGGGCTTAGGGCATCGGCATCGACCCATTGCGCGGTGCGATGCGGGAAAGGTCCGGAGCCTTGTTGCGTGGAGGGCAGAAGCAAGGCCCGGCGCGTCAACACGGCGGCGATGTCGCTGTCGTTCCAGACCTGCGGCTTGCCGTCGGTGAGCAGCGAGAATTCGCGCCCGCCCATGAAGCGCGCCGACGGTACAGGGTCGCCGAGCGCATTGACGTTGACCAGCGTGTCGCGCGCCGGATCGAGCTCGATTTTCTTGCCGCCGACGGCCATCGACACCACCCAGGTTCCGGTTGAGACGACCGAAAACGGTGGCGCGTCGGCCAGGAGATGCGGCAGCAGCGAGGCGTTGGAATCATGCAGGCCGCACAGCACCGGTGTCCGCGGATCGAGGCCGGTCCGCGCGGCGAGCGCGGGCAGGATCGGGCCGAGCCGGTCCTTGGCCAGCCGCACCGGGGCCATCAGCCGGCGCCAATCCAGGCGGTCGACCATCGACGAGAAATCCGCTTTCCAGGGGTTCCATAGATCGGTGTGACAGCCGAGCGAGGTCACCTCGTTGGCGGCAATGCCGCTCAGCCGTAGCGCCCAGTATTGCGGATACATCAGCATCGCGCTTGCTTTGGCAAATTCCGCCGGAAAACGCTGCTGTTGCCAGAAGAACTGCGCGCCGAGATTGAGGCCTGCCGGCAGGCGTGGCGTGCCGGTCTCGGCGAACGGCGCACGGACCGCGTCATACTCGGTGGCCAACCGCTCCGGGCCATCGTACTCATAATCGAGCACCGGCAGCACCAGTTCGCCGGCGGCGTCGACCAACGCGCCCGTCGCGCCGTGCGTGGTGATCGAAATGGCGTCGATGCGGCGTTCGCGGTTGAGCTCAGCCAGGCTGTTGAGGATGAACGTCCACAGCGCCTCGACGTCGTGATGCGGGTAAGGCGCTTGCCGCAGTGGCGCGTTCGCCTTGCGGCGCAACGCGACCTCGTCCAGCGTCGCTAGGTCGACCAGCGCCACCTTGGCGTTGGTCTTGCCGATGTCGATGACGGCGATGGTTTGAGGCGTGCTCATTCCATATGGAACATCGTTTCCAGCGGCACCGCCACCGGTTCGTTGTCGTCCCGGGTCTCCATGACATCGGCCATATGCGCCCACCAGCGCTGCATCACCGGATGTTTCGGCAGGTCGGCCATGCCGTGGTCGTCACGCCGCCACAATACGCCGAACAGGATGTTGGTTTCCGCGTCGAGATGGATCGAATAATCCGAGATGCCGGCCTCTTTCAGCAGCGCCACCAGCTCAGGCCAGATCTCGTCGTGGCGGCGCTTGTACTCGGCCTTCATGCCCGCATTGAGCTTCATTTTGAAGGCGTATTTCTGCATCAGGCGAAGCGTCCTTCGCGCAGCCGCCGCCAGACGATAGGCAGCGCGATGACGATGATCAGCAAGAGGCCGATGAAGATCGACATGACGATGCCAGGAACGTTGAGCAGGCCGAGGCCGAAGGTCACCAGCCCCATGATGAAGGCGGCAAGCACGACGCCCAGAATGCTGCCGGCGCCGCCGAGGATCGAAACGCCACCCAGCACCACCATGGTGATGGCCTCCAGCTCATAGCCCTGCGCGATCGACGGCCTGGTCGAGCCGAGCCGCGAGGTGATCAGCACCGAGGCGATGCCCGACATCAGCCCGGTCAGGCAGAACAGGATGAATTTTATCCGCCCGACGCGCACGCCGGAAAACTGCGCCGCCACCGGATTGTTGCCGATGGCAAAGACGCGGCGGCCGAAGCTGGTGCGGTGGAGCAGGAACCAGTAGATGACGGCCGCGATGAGGAACAGCGCCAGCTCGAACGAGAACACCCACCAGATATAGCCTTGGCCGAAGAAAGCAAAACTCTCCGGATAGCCCTTATAGGCCTGGTCGCCGAGGATGATGAAAGCGATGCCTCGGAACAGGCTCATCGTGCCGATGGTAACCACGATCGAGGGCAGGCCGAGCCGGGTGACGAGCAGCCCGTTGAAGGCGCCGCAGCCGAGCCCGACGACGATGCCGATCGCGACCAGCACCGGTGTGCCGGGGCCGGCCTGCACCGCCATGCCCATCATTGTCGAGGCGAGCGCCACGATCGCGGCCACCGACAGATCGATTTCGCCCGAGATGATCAGCAGCGCCATGGCGAGCGCGATCAGGCCCTTTTCGGTGAAGTTGAAGGTAAGGTCCGACAGCGACCACGGATCGAGGAAATAGGGCGAGGCGAAGCTGTTGACCGCGAAGATGGCAACCGCGATGACGATAAGCAGCGCCTCCCAGGAAAAGATCGCCGAGGACAGCGGCTTGTCGAGCCGGTCGGGAATGCGGCGTGGGGCAGGGGTGTCGGTCATGCCGCTTCCACCTTTCTCAGGATGATGCGGCCCTGCCGGCGCTCGCCGCGCGCATTGAGCACCACGGCCAGGATGATGGCGCTGCCCGAGATCGCCATTTGCCAGAAGGGCGAGATGTTGATGACCGGCAGCGCGTTGGAAATGATGCCGAGAAACAGCGCGCCTAACACCGCGCCGCCGACCGAGCCGATGCCGCCGGCGATCGAGATGCCGCCGATGACGCAGGCGGCGATGATGTTGAGCTCATAGCCGTTGGCGACCTCGACCGAGGCGATCACATAGCGCGAGATCCACAGATAGCCGGCCAGCCCGCCGATCATGCCGGAGATGCAAAAGACGATGAATTTTGTCCGGCCGACATCGATGCCGGCATAGACCGAGGCGGTCGGGTTGACGCCGATGGCGTAGATCGAGCGGCCGACGGCTGTGCGCGTCATCACCAGGAAGAACAGCGCGATGACGATGATCGCGATCCACGACAGCACCGGAATGCCGACGAAAGCGGCGCGCTGGAAGTTGATGAAGTCGGGACTCATCTGGTCGGCATTGACCCAGGCGCCGCCCGACAGCACGAAGGTCGCGCCGCGATAGATGGTCAGCGTTCCAAGCGTCACCACGATCGAGGGGATGTTCAGCCGCCACACCAGCAAGCCGTTGATGGCGCCGAGCACCAGGCCGACGAGAAGCGCAACCACGATCAGGACCGGGATCGGGATCGCCGGGTGCGCGGCGTTGAGCATCGCCACCACCATGCCGGTGAAGCAGAGGTTGGAGGCCATCGACAGGTCGATCGACCGCGTCAGGATCACCACCATCTGGCCCAGCGCCAGGATCATCAGGATAGAGGTATCGTTGAACACCTGGCGCAGGTTCGCCGGATCGGCAAAGCCGGGGAAGCGGGTCGAGATCAGGCCGATCAGAGCGACGATGCCGGCAAGCAACCAGAGTTCGCGATATTTGAGCAAAACCTTCATGCCGCGATCCCCGCCGCCGTCCGCACCAGCGTCTCGGCATCGAGCTCCTTATTGTCGTAAGTCGCCGCGATGCGGCCTTCGCGCATCACCACGACACGGTCCGACATGCCGAGGATCTCGGGTAATTCAGAAGAGACCATGATCACCGAAAGGCCTTGCGAAACCAGCTCCGCCATGAAGCCATGCACGGCGGCCTTGGAGCCGATGTCGATGCCCTTCGTGGGCTCGTCGAGGATGATCACTTTCGGCGCCGTGGCCAGCCATTTGGCGATGACGACCTTCTGCTGGTTGCCGCCGGATAGCGTGCCGACATCCTGGCTGAGCGAAGAAGCGCGCAGGTCGAGCCGCTCAGTGTAGGAACGGGCGAGGGAAAATTCTTCTGCGAGCCGCAGCATTCCGGATTTCGAGGTGCGGGCCAGCGAAGGCAGCGACACGTTCTGGAAGATCGGCAGGCCGATCACTACACCCTGTTTGCCGCGTTCCTCCGGCACATAGACGATGCCAGCTTCGATGGAGTCCGCCGCGGACTTCGGCGCAATCGCTTTTCCCTCCAGCGAAATCGTACCCCGGCTGATGCGGGTGATGCCCGATATCGCCTGCATCACCTCGCTGCGCCCGGCGCCGACCAGCCCGTAGAAGCCGAGGATCTCGCCCTTGCGCAATTCGAAGCCGATATCGTCGAATTCGGTCGGATGCGACAGGCCGGAAACCGAGAGCACCGGCGCACCGATCTGCGGCTCGCGCCGTGGAAAAATGTGGTCGACCGAACGCCCCACCATCATGCGCACGATCTCGTTCTGGCCGGTGTCCTTCAGTAGGCCTTCGCCCACCATCTCGCCATCACGGAACACGGTGTAGCGGTCGGCGATGCGGTAGATCTCATCGAACTTGTGGCTGATGAACAGCACCGCCTTGCCGTCGCTCTTCAGGAACTCGATCAGGAGGAAAAGCTCCTCGATCTCCTTCATCGAAAGGGCGGCGGTAGGTTCGTCCATGATGACGATCCGCGCATCGATCGACATCGCGCGCGCCACCGCCACGAGGTGCTTGTTGGCGATGCCGAGGTCTCTCAGGCGGGCGTCGGCGTCGATGTGGCCGGCGCGCATCGTCTCCAGCACCTCGCGCGCATTTTTGCGCATCATGCGCCAGTCGATGGTGCCGAAGCGGGTGCGCGGCGCATGGCCGAGAAAGATGTTTTCGGCGACCGACAGGTCGTCGAACAAAACGGTTTCCTGATGAATGGCGGTGATGCCATGGCCGAAGGCGGCATGTGCGCTGGGCAGCGTGGTCACTTGTCCATCGATGCCGATCTCGCCGGAATCCGGTTGGTAGATGCCGGTCATGATCTTGACCAGCGTCGACTTGCCGGCGCCGTTCTCGCCGATCAGCGCGGTCACCTGTCCGGGATAGAGCGACAGGCTGACATTGTGCAGCGCGCGCACACCGGGAAAGCTTTTGGAAATGCCGGACAGCGTCAGGCGCGGAGCAGGGGCCGAGAGCTCCTGCTTGATCGTGCCATGTTGGGCTGTCGTGTCCATATCCGTATCAAGCCCTGAAACAAGATCCGTTTAAAGTCGCGGCGGGACGTGAGCCCCGCCGCATCAGATAGAAGGGGCCGAGATCAATAGATCTTGGAGAACTTCTCGATGTTGGTCTTGTCGAACTGGAAGGGCGGCGCCATCGCGGCCGAGTTGGTGTCGTCGAGCGTCACCTTGCCGACGCGGCCGATCGACAGCGTGGCGCCCGGCTTGGCCTCATCCTTCTTCACCGCTAGGTCATGGGCAAGATAGATCGCCGAGTATCCGAGATCGATCGGGTTCCACAGCGCGACCGCCTGGCTGGAACCGTTGTCGATGAACTTCTTGAATTCCGACGGCAGGGCGAGGCCGGTGACGTTGACCTTGCCGATCAGGTTCTCGTCGGTGACGACCTGCGCGGCGGCGACGACGCCGACGGTGGTCGGCGCGATGATCGCCTTGAGGTTCGGATAGGACTTGAGCAAGCCCTTGGCTTCGTCGGTGCTCTTGGCGGAGTCGTCATCGCCATAGACGGTGGCGACGAGTTTGATCTTGGGGAACTTCTCCGGCAGCACCTTCTTGGCGGCCTCGATCCAGGCGTTCTGGTTGGTCGCGGTCGAGGATGCGGAGAGGATGGCGACGTCGCCGCCTTCCGGCAGATAGTCGGCGGCGAGCTTGATGATCGTCTCGCCGATCAGGCCGGTGTCGGACGGGTTGAGATGAAGCTGGCGGCCTTCCTTGGCGACGCCCGAATCCCACGAGATGACGGTGATGCCGCGTTCCATCGCCTTCTTCAGCACCGGCACCAGTGCGTCGGCGTCATTGGCCGAAATCGCGATGGCGTTGACCTTCTGCGCGATCAGCGAATTGATCACCTCGATCTGCGCTTCCGCCGTTGCCTTGGTCGGGCCGGTATAGATCACATCGACGTCGCCCAGTTCCTTGGCCGCTTCCTCGGCGCCCTTGTTGGCGGCGTCGAAGAAGCCGTTGCCGAGCGACTTCACCACGAGCGCAATCTTGACGTTTTCGGCATAGGCGGCATTCACGAACATGGCGGCGGAAAAGGCCGCCGTAACCAGCAGTTTCTTCAAAAGGCTCATCGAATATCCTCCCTTGAGCGTTGCATTCCATCGCCGCTGCGGGCGTAAGTTTCCCTTAGGCCTGCAGTGAAGATTCTTCCTTGTCGTTTGACTGCTTACGGGCGACGATCAGCGCCACGCCCGCCGTCTCCAGCATGTTGGCCTCGCGGTCCTCGATGCCGTCGTCGGTGATCACGGTGGCGATGCGCTTGAGACCGCACAGGATCAGGCTGGAGCGCTGGCGGAATTTCGAGGAATCGACCAGCACCACCAGTTCGTCGGCCTGGTCGATCAGCTTCTGCTCGGCCTGGATCAAGAGCGGGTCGCCTTCCATCAGCCCGAGCGGCCCCAGACCTTGCGCGCCCATGAACATGCGGCGCGCATAGAAATTGCGCGTCACGTCGTTGTCGAAGGGCGACAGGATGATGTTCTGCTCGCGGTAGATGGTGCCGCCCGACAGCATCACGGTGTTCTTCGAATGCTTCAGCAGATGCTCGGCGATCGGAAACGAGTTGGTGAAGATCGGCATGCGGCGCCCGGTCAGGAAATGCACCATCTGGAAGGTGGTGGTGCCGCCATTGATGATGATCGGCTCGCCGTCGGTGCAAAGGTTCACCGCTTCCCGCGCGATCGCCCGCTTTTGCGCGGCGTTGAGCGTTTCGTTGACCGAGAAGGGCCGGCCGGCAAGGCCGATGAACTGCGGCGGCGAGATCGCCTCGGCGCCGCCGCGCACACGGCGCAGGCGCTTTTGCACATGCAACGCTGCGATATCGCGCCGGATCGTCGCCTCCGAGGAGTCGGTCAGCTCGACCATCTCCTGCACCGTCACCACAGGCTTTTCCTGGACGGCGGACAGAATGATCCTGTGGCGCTCTTTTTCGTGCATGGTTCCTCCCTGCCTGGGCATGAGGCCTTAGAAAGCGCGCAGTGTCAATCATTTCCGATCAAATATTTTCATTGTGCAGTGCAATATGATCGATATTGATCGTTTATGATTGACAAGGAGGCGGCTTGCGTAGACATTCCGGGCGGCAAATGAGGGGCGGGGCGTGCGCGCTCCAAGGGAGGATACCTATGCTCGACAAGCGCTCCGGCTCGCGCCTCGCCAATCTTTGGGACGATGCGAAAGCCGAAGGCATGAGCGGTCCCGAACTGCTGGTTTATCGCTCGAACACGCTGGGGTCCGACAAGCGTGTCACCAACTATGGCGGCGGCAACACCTCGTCCAAGGTCTGGCAGAAGGATCCGCTCACCGGCGCGGATGTCGAGGTTCTGTGGGTCAAGGGCTCGGGCGGCGACAGCGCTTCGATCAAGCTGGATGGTTTCGCCACGCTCTACATGGACAAGCTGCGCGCGCTGAAGGGTCTTTATCGCGGGCTCGCACATGAGGACGAGATGGTCGGCTATCTCCCGCACTGCACCTTCAACCTCAACCCGCGCGCGGCCTCGATCGACACGCCGCTTCATGCCTATGTGCCGAAGGCTTGCGTCGATCATATGCATCCCGACGCCATCATCGCCATTGCCGCCGCTAAGGATTCCCAGGCGATCACCAGGGAAGTCTTCGGCGACGCCATCGGCTGGCTGCCTTGGAAGCGGCCGGGCTTCGAGCTCGGCCTATGGCTGGAGAAATTCTGCCTCGAGAATCCTGATGCCAAGGGCGCCGTGCTCGAAAGCCATGGCCTGTTCACCTGGGGCGACACGCCGAAGGAATGCTACGAAACGACGATCTCGGTGATCAACCAGGCGATCGACTGGTTCGAGCGGAAATCCGAAGGCAAGGCGATCTTTGGCGGCGAGGTTGTCAAGGCGCTCGACGCACCCGCGCGCCGCGCCATTGCCGCCAAGCTGATGCCAAGGATACGCGGCCTGATTTCGGAGACGAGCCACAAGCTCGGCCATTTCGACGACCAGCCTGCCGTACTGGAGTTCGTCAACTCGAAGGACCTGCGGCCGCTGGCGGCACTCGGCACCTCGTGCCCCGACCATTTCCTGCGCACAAAAATCCGGCCGCTGGTGATCGAGTTCGATCCGGCCAAGCCGGATGTCGATGCCGTCATCGCACGCCTCGCCGACGACATTGCCGAATACCGTGTCGGCTACCAGGCCTATTACGACAGCTGCAAGCATCCGGATTCGCCCGCCATCCGCGATCCAAATGCCGTCGTCTATCTGATGCCCGGCGTCGGCATGTTCACCTTCGCCGGCGACAAGGCGACGGCGCGCATTTCGGGTGAATTCTACGTCAACGCCATCAATGTCATGCGCGGCGCGTCCACCGTCTCGTCCTATGTCGGGCTGCCGGCGCAGGAAGCCTTCGACATCGAATACTGGCAGCTCGAAGAAGCCAAGCTGCAGCGTCTGCCCAAGCCCAAGGCGCTGGCCGGGCAGATCGCGCTGGTCACCGGCGGCGCCGGCGGCATCGGCCGCGCCACCGCCAACCGGCTGCTGCGTGAAGGAGCCTGTGTCGTGCTCGCCGATATCGACGAGGCCGCGCTGGCCAGCGCCAATGACGAGCTGTCGAAAGCCTACGGCAAGGATTTCGTCCGCCCGGTTCTGATCAACGTCACCTCCGAGGATCAGGTCGTGTCGGGCTTTGCCGAAACGTCGGTCGAATTCGGCGGCATCGACATCCTGGTGTCCAATGCCGGGCTTGCCTCCTCGGCGCCGATCGAGGAGACGACGCTGGCGCTGTGGAACAAGAATATGGACATCCTGTCGACCGGCTATTTCCTGGTGTCGCGCGAGGCTTTCCGGCTGTTCCGCGCCCAGAAGATCGGCGGCAACGTCGTCTTCGTCGCTTCCAAGAACGGCCTTGCCGCATCGCCCAACGCCGCCGCCTATTGCACCGCCAAGGCCGCCGAAATCCATCTCGCCCGCTGTCTCGCGTTGGAGGGTGCTGAGGCGCAGATCCGGGTCAATGTCGTCAATCCGGATGCGGTGCTGCGCGGCTCGAAAATCTGGACCGGCGAGTGGAAAGAACAGCGCGCCGCCGCCTACAAGATGTCGACCGACGATCTCGAGGAACATTACCGCTCGCGCTCGATGCTGAAGCGTTCGGTGTTTCCGGAAGACATCGCCGAAGCCATCTATTTCTTCGCCTCCGACATGTCGGCCAAATCGACCGGCAACATCATCAACGTCGACGCCGGCAACGCGCAGAGCTTTACGCGCTGACGGCGGAGCACTCTCTTCTCCCCGTTTACGGGGAGAAGGTGGCCCGAAGGGCCGGATGAGGGGCAGCGCCGACGGAACGCATTTGGGAGGAACCGCATTGTCCGAAACCATCATTTCCGCCGACGTTGTTCAAAAGAGCAACGCCGCCCGCCAACCCGACCTCGAGCGCGATTACGCCTCGCTTGGTGAACGCCTCGACCGCCGCGGCATCGCCATCGACGCCATCCGCGGCAAGGTCGAGAAATTCGCCGTGGCGATCCCGTCCTGGGGCGTCGGCACCGGCGGCACGCGCTTTGCCCGTTTTCCCGGCGCCGGCGAGCCGCGCGACATCTTCGACAAGATCGAGGACTGCGCGGTCATCAGCCAGCTCACCCAGGCGACGCCGACCGTCTCGCTCCACATTCCGTGGGACAAAGCCGATCCGAACCGGCTGAAGCAGGCGGCCTCGCGCTTCGGCCTCGGCTTTGATGCGATGAATTCCAACACCTTCTCGGATGCGAAAGACCAGAAGCTGTCTTACAAATTCGGCTCGCTGTCGCATGCCGATGCCGGCACGCGGCGCCAGGCGGTCGAGCACAATCTCGAATGCATCGAGATCGGCAGAGCGCTCGGCTCGAAGGCGCTGACTGTGTGGATCGGCGACGGCTCAAACTTCCCCGGCC
This sequence comes from Mesorhizobium sp. RCC_202, assembly GCF_041355295.1. Lineage (NCBI taxonomy): Bacteria > Pseudomonadati > Pseudomonadota > Alphaproteobacteria > Hyphomicrobiales > Phyllobacteriaceae > Mesorhizobium > Mesorhizobium sp. RCC_202. The sequence goes on along the minus strand of NZ_JBFUPO010000006.1, from coordinate 376,701 downwards.
AGGTCAATTTTGCAAAAGCCTTTGAGCGCTATCTCGACGCCATGCGCGAAATCTATGCCGGCCTGCCGGACGACTGGCGGCTGTTCACCGAGCACAAGATGTACGAGCCGGCCTTCTACTCTACCGTCGTGCAGGACTGGGGCACCAACTACATCATTGCCAGGGAACTCGGCGACAAGGCCTTCTGCCTGGTCGACCTCGGCCATCATGCGCCCAACGTCAACATCGAGATGATCGTGTCGCGGTTGATCCAGTTCAAGAAACTCGGCGGCTTCCACTTCAACGATTCCAAATATGGCGACGACGACCTCGACGCCGGCTCGATCGATCCCTACCGGCTGTTCCTGGTCTTCAACGAACTGGTCGATGCCGAGTTGTCTAGCGCGGAAGGCTTCAATCCGGCGCATATGCTCGACCAGAGCCACAACGTCACCGATCCTATCGAAAGCCTGATGCTGTCGGCGGTCGAGGTGCAGCGCGCCTATGCGCAGGCGCTGCTGGTCGACCGCAAGGCGCTCGAAGGTTTCCAGGAGACCGACGACGCGTTGATGGCCACCCAGACGCTGAAGGCCGCTTACCGCACCGATGTCGAGCCGATCCTGGCCATGGCTCGGCTGAAGACCGGCGGCGCCATCGACCCGGTCGCCGCCTATCGCGAGGCCGGCTACCGGGCGAAGGTCGCGGCGGAGCGCCCGGCGGTGGCAAGCGGTGGTGGCGGCATCGTTTGAGGTTAGCTGATCTCCCCACTTGTGGGGGGAGATGTCCGGCAGGACAGAGGGGGCGCTGTCCCCCCCGACTCTCAAGATATTCCGTGCCTGCAACGTGGAGAAAGTTGCGAACCGCTCAGCGAGCGAACACCAATATGTGTTCGCTCATATTGATGATGGACTCAGGCGCTCCAAGTAGCTCTTCTAGGCAGACTGCACCAGGAGCACCGCCATGCCCTTGACCCGTCGGACGCTGATTGGCGTCACCCTTTCGCTCGCCTTTACGCTTGCGCCATCCACCGCCGTCTTCGCCGCCTCGTCGCAACCGGCCAAGGGCGAGCACGGCATGGTGGTGACCGCCCAGCATCTGGCCTCCGAGATCGGCGTCGAGGTCTTGAAGAAAGGCGGCAACGCCGTCGATGCCGCTGTTGCGGTCGGCTATGCGCTGGCCGTGGTCTATCCCGATGCCGGCAATATCGGCGGCGGCGGCTTCATGACCATTCGCCTCAAGGACGGGCGTACGACCTTCCTCGATTTCCGCGAGCGCGCGCCGCTTGCCGCGACCAAGACCATGTATCTCGACAAACAAGGCAATCCGATCAAAGGCGCCAGCCTCGACGGCTACCTCGCCGTCGGCGTGCCGGGTTCGGTCGCCGGTTTCGAGATGGCGCGCGAAAAATACGGTACCCTGTCCAGGCAGGATCTGATGGCGCCGGCGATCGCTCTGGCCAAGGACGGCTTCGTTTTCAATCAGGGCGACGCCGCCACGCTAGCCGGTAGTGCTGACCGCCTGGCCAAGGATCCGGCGGCGGCCGCGATCTTCGTGAAGCCGGATGGCAAGCCGTATGGCATCGGCGAGCGGCTGGTGCAGACGGACCTTGCCGCTTCGCTTGCGGCGATCTCCGAGAAGGGCCCGGACGCTTTCTACAAGGGCGGCATCGCCGATGCCATCGTCAAGGCAAGCGGCGCCAAGGGTGGCATCCTCGCCAAGGGCGATTTCGAGCAATATGCCGTCCGCGAGCTGAAGCCCGTCACCTGTTCCTATCGCGGCTATGAGATCATCTCCTCGCCGCCGCCGAGCTCGGGCGGCGTCATCATCTGCGAAATCCTCAACGTGCTCGAGGGCTATCCCTTGTCCTATCTCGGCGCCGGCTCGGCCGAGACGGTCCACGTCATGGTCGAAGCCATGCGCTATGCCTATGTCGACCGCAACTCGGCGCTCGGCGACCCCGATTTCGTCGACAATCCGGTCTCGAAGCTGCTCGATAAGAATTATGCCAAAGCCATCCGCGACAAGATCGATCCGTTCCGCGCCGGCGTCTCGAAGGAGCTGATGCCGAAAGGTTTCGGCGAGTCCAAAGAAACCACCCACTACTCGATCATCGACAATGACGGCAATGCGGTCGCCGTCACCTACACGCTGAACGGCTCTTTCGGCGCCGGCGTCGTTGCCGACGGCACCGGCATCCTGCTCAACAACGAGATGGATGATTTCACCCAGAAGCCCGGCGTGCCCAACCTTTACGGGTTGGTCCAGGGCGAGGCCAACGCCATCCAGCCGAAGAAGACGCCTTTGTCCTCGATGAGCCCGACGATCGTGACCAGGGACGGCAAGCCGTTCATGGTCATCGGCAGCCCCGGCGGCTCACGCATCATCACCATCACGCTGGAAGCGATCGTCAACGTCATCGACCATGGCATGAACATCCAGGAGGCGATCGACGCGCCGCGCATCCACCATCAATGGCTGCCCGACACCATCTATGTCGAGCCTTACGGGCTGTCGCCGGACACCGAGCGGCTGCTGGCCGGCATGGGCTACCACCTCGACCTGAGCGACCAGACCTGGGGTCAGGCCGCGGGCATTCTGGTCGGCGGCAAGAGCCTCAGCGAAATCGAGAAGGGCGGTGGCGCGCGCTACAACGGCGCCATCGACAGCCGCGCCGCATCCGGCGAAGCGCTGGGGTATTAGAGCATGATCCCAAAAAGTGGGTACCGGTTTTGGAAAAGATCATGCTCAGGTAACGTTACACCACTAGCGTCAGCGTCGAAGCGATCAGGAGGATGGCGGCGATGCCGACGAACAGCGCATAGATGCGCGGCCGGTCGAGCAGCAGCGCATTGCCCGAAATCCAGGCGGAGGTGGCGCCGCCGAGCGCGAACAGGAAGCCGTTGCGGTGGCCGAAAGACAGCGAGGCCGCCATCAGGCCGCCAATGATCAGCGCGCCGAACACGATGATGACGGCCACGGCATATTTCTCGAAATCATTGCCGCCGCCCATCGCCGGCCCCATCGCGTTCAGATTGGGCAGGTCGTCCGGATCGAAAGGGTTGGCCGAGCCGTATTCGTCTTGACCGAGGGATTCGCGCATTACTCATTCTCCGCTGAGCGGCAACAAATCATCAACGCTGGCCAAGCGCAACCCGGCAACGCGGTGGCGGCAATGCGTTCGCCGCGTCTCTGATGCCGGCGCGCCACGGTTTCCCGGTTGATCTCAACGGCGAAGCGGCGTTGCGGTTCCTAGAGCATGATGCCGAAAAGTGTGAAGCGGTTTTCGGACGACATCATGCGCTCTTCAGGCTTGATCTACCTGGAGAAATCGCTGCGAACGATGCCGTGCCGCTGCAGCTTGTCGTAGAAAGTCTTGCGTGGAATGCCGAGCGCCTCGATCGTGCGCCGGACGTCGCCGTCGTTGCGACCAAGTGTCTCGCGGATGATGTCGGCCTCATAGCGATCGAGCCGTTCCGGCAACGCCATCGTGGCATCATTCTCCGCCGCCGCTGGGGAAGGCGCTTCAGCAATATCCTCCAGTCCGAGCACGAAACGCTCCGCAAAATGCGCTAATTCGCGCACATTGCCGGGCCAGTCATGGTCCCGCAGATGACGCTGGATCACCCCGGAGGGGGCCGGCACGGCGCGTCGGAAACGGGCGCCGGCGCGCTCGGCGAAATAGCCGAAGAGCAGCGGCACATCGTCCCGGCGCTCGCGCAACGGCGGGATCGACAGCGTGACCACATTGAGCCGGTAATAGAGGTCCTCGCGAAAATTGCCGCGCTGGGCGGAATCGCCGAGATCGACCTTGGCGGCGGCGACGACGCGCAGGTCGACCGGGCGCACCTCATTGGTGCCGAGCGGCGTCACCTCGCGCATTTCGAGCACCCTGAGCATCTGCACCTGCGTCGAGGCCGGCATGCTTTCGATCTCGTCGAGGAACAGCGTGCCGCCGCTCGAGTGCTCGATGCGGCCGATGCGCTTCTTCTGCGCGCCGGTGAAGGCGCCGGCTTCATGGCCGAACAATTCGCTCTCGATCACCGTGTCCGGCAGCGTGCCGCAGTTCAGCGCCACGAAATTGCCCTTGGCGCGGCGGCTCCAGCGGTGCAGCAGGCTAGCCACCACTTCCTTGCCGGAGCCGGTCTCGCCGGTCACCAGCACGTCGACATCGGTGTCGGCAATCTGCCGCAGCGTGCGGCGCAGCCGCTCCATCGCCGGCGTCTGGCCGATCAGCGGCAGGCCCTCTTGCGCCTGCTCGGCCGCCTCGCGCAGCGCGCGGTTCTCCATCACCAGGCGGCGCTTCTCGGCGGCACGGGCAACACTTTGCGCCAACCGCTCGGCGGCGAAGGGCTTGGTGATGAAGTCGTAGGCGCCGTCCTTGATCGCCTTGACGGCCATGGCGATGTCGCCATGGCCGGTGACCAGGATGACGGGGATGTCGGGATCGATCTGCAGCACGCGGTCGAAAAGCTGCAGCCCGTCGATCTCCGGCATGCGGATGTCCGACACCACGACGCCGGCAAAATTCCTGTCGAGCGTTGCGAGCGCTTGCCTGGCTACCGAGAAGGCCAGCACTTCGAAGCCGGCAAGCTCCAGCGTCTGCGTTGTCGCCTTGAGCAGATCGCTGTCGTCATCGATCAGGATGACCGGAGCCGGGTCGCCAGTCGTCATGCGGTGGCTGCCTTCGAAAGGTGGATGGTGAAACTTGTGCCCTGGCCGCTGCTCGACACCTCGATGCGCCCGCCATAGTCGGCGACGATATCCTTGGAGATGACGAGGCCAAGCCCGAGGCCCCTTTCCTTGGAGGTGTTGAAGGGCGTGAACAGCGATTTGAGGATTGCCGGCGGAATGCCCGGACCATTGTCCGCCACAACAAGCGCGACGTCGTTGCCGGTTTCCGAGGCGGACACCTCCACCTTGGCATCGTCGCGGCCTTCGAGCGCTTCCAGCGCATTCTGGAAGAGGTTGATCAGCACCTGCTCCAGTCGCAGCCGGTTGCCCATCACCTTGACCGTGGACGGCGGCAAGGTGATCGCCAGTGCGTCCAGTCGGCCGGCGAAGCGGCTTCTGAGCAGCACCACGGCGCCTTCGATCACGCCGCGCAATTCCACCGGCTCGGCCGCGGTGCGGCCCTTGCGGGCGAAGGCTTTCAGCTCCTCGGTGATCGAGCCGATGCGCTCGGTCAGCGCCGCGATCGCGCCGAGATTCTCCGCGGCCGGCGCGCTTTGCTTGCGCTCCAGGAAGACACGCGCGTTGTCGGCATAGGCGCGGATGGTCGCCACCGGCTGGTTGATCTCGTGCGCCACGCCGGCCGCGACCTGGCCGAGCGTCGCCAGGCGGTTGGCCTGCACCAGTTCCTGCTGCATCACCTGCAGCTTTGCCTCGGTGCTGCGGTGGTCGACGATCTCGGCCTGCAGCCGGTCGCGCGCCAGGCTCAGATCCTGCGTGCGCTCGACGACACGGCGCTCAAGTTCGGCGCGCGCCGCCTGCTCGGCCGCGATCCGCATCTGGCCGGATTGCCGGCGCCAAAGCAGATAGGCGGCCAAAGCGATGAGCGGCACGACAACGCCGAGCGCCAGAAGCCGCATTTCGCGCTGCGCGGCGGCGATCGGCGCTTCCGCCGGCACGAGATAGTCGAGCCGCCACGGCGTCGACGGCACCGCAGTCGACAGTCGCAAATATTCGGCGTCGCTGCCGCCCGGCGTGACGGCATGGACCAGCGCGACATCGGCGGAGAGCGCTTCCGGCCTGGTGATCGGCAAAGGCACCAGCGGCGCCTCGCCGAACTGCTGGCTGGCGCGGATATCGGCGAGCAGCGGCCGGTTGAGCGGCGCCGTCGTCAGGAAGCGCCAGGACGGCACGCTGGTGATCAGCACCACGCCATGCGCATCGCTGACATAGGCCGGGCGATTCGCCTCGTGCCAGTCGGCTTCGAGCTGGTCGAACTCCATCTTGACGACGACGACGCCGAGCGGACCAGAAGCGCCGTCGACACGCCGCGAGATGTAGAGGCCAGGACGCTTGCTGACATTTCCCAGCGCGAAATACTCGGCGGTGCCCGTGTGCATCGCGTCCGAGAAATAGGCGCGAAAACCGTAGTCATTGCCGACGAAGCTGACCGGCTCGCGCCAGTTGCTGGACGCGATCGCGAAGCCATCCGTGCCGGTGACATAGAGCACCGAGGCCTTGGTGCCAGAAACCAGTCCTTCGAGCTTGCGGTTGAGCACGTCTATCGCAGCCGGGCTGCGTTGCAAAAGCGCGTCGTTGACTTGCTGGTCTTCGGATAAGAGCAGCGGCAACGCGCGCGGATTTTCGAGCACGGCGCGCAGCAGCGCGACTTTCAAATTGGCGTCGGTGCGGCCCTGCGCCGCCAGCGCCTCGATCTCGGTCGAACGGCCGTAAAGGCCGGCGCCGTAAAGTGCTGCAAGCACGATGAGCAGCGCCACGGCAGTGAACAGGAGCCAGACGCGCCGCGCCCGCCCGGCGAGCAATTCGGGCGTCGAGAGGATGGCAGCGGCGGGGCGTTGCAGCATGGGGCATTTGTGCATGATTTCGCACAGAGCACAATTCGACCTATGCGGATAACCGCACCTGAAGGCTCGGAGATGGGAGTCGCAGAGGCGAAAAAGCAAGCAGAATCAAAGGCCGGCGCTTGGCTGCGAAAACTGGCACGCCTGTTGCAAATGCATCCGCAGCAGCCGCGAGGCTGTGGAGGTCAACTGCCCCGGGAGGTCGAGCTTTTCGATCGGGGCTGAACGGAGGACATTATGCAGACAGCTATCGCTGCGGTGGAGCCGCACGCCAAGCTTCCCTTTTACCGGCATCTCTACGTCCAGGTCCTGGTGGCGATCGCCGCCGGTATTCTGCTTGGCCATTTCTATCCCGATTTCGGCGCCTCGCTGAAACCGCTCGGCGACGCCTTCATCAAGCTGGTCAAGATGGTCATCGCGCCGGTCATCTTCCTGACGGTGGCGACCGGCATCGCCGGCGTCTCCGACCTGAAAAAGGTCGGCCGCGTCGCCGGCAAGGCGATGATCTACTTCCTGGTGTTCTCGACGCTGGCGCTGATTGTCGGCCTGGTCGTCTCCAATGTCATCCAGCCCGGCGCCGGCATGCACATCAATCCGGCGACGCTCGACGCCTCGAAAGTGGCGACCTTCACCGAGAAGGCGCATGACACGACCATCGTCGGCTTCCTGATGAACATCATCCCCGACACCATCACCGGCGCCTTCGCGCAGGGCGACATTCTGCAGGTGCTGTTCTTCTCGGTGCTGTTCGGCATCGCCCTGGCCCTGGTCGGTGAGCGGGGCCGCCCGGTGGTCGATTTCCTGCAGGCGCTGACCTCGCCGATCTTCCGCCTGGTCGCCATCCTGATGAAGGCCGCGCCCATCGGCGCTTTCGGCGCCATGGCCTTCACCGTCGGCAAATACGGCATCGGCACGATCGCCAACCTCGCCTTTCTGATCGGAACCTTCTACCTGACGTCGCTGCTCTTCGTGCTGGTCGTGCTCGGCGCTGTCGCATGGTACAACGGTTTCTCGATCCTGGCGCTGATCCGCTACATCAAGGAAGAGCTGCTCCTGGTGCTCGGCACCTCGTCGTCCGAGGCTGCCCTGCCGGGCCTGATGGCCAAGATGGAACGTGCCGGCTGCAACCGCTCGGTGGTCGGCCTGGTCATTCCGACCGGCTATTCCTTCAACCTCGACGGCACCAACATCTACATGACGCTGGCGGCCTTGTTCATCGCCCAGGCGACGGACACGCCGCTCACCTATGGCGACCAGATCCTGCTCCTGCTCGTCGCCATGCTGAGCTCGAAGGGCGCCGCCGGCATCACCGGCGCCGGCTTCATCACGCTGGCCGCCACGCTCTCGGTCGTGCCTTCCGTGCCGGTCGCCGGCATGGCGCTGATCCTCGGCGTCGACCGCTTCATGTCGGAATGCCGGGCGCTGACCAACTTCGTCGGCAATGCGGTCGCGACCATCGTCGTGGCGCGTTGGGAAGGCGAGCTCGACCAGACCAAGTTCGCCGCCGCCATGGCCGGCCGGTTGCCGGAAGAGGCGGACCTCGCATTGTCCGGCGGTCTGCAGCCCGCCTGACCCTTTCCAGGCCCCCTCGAGCTTGTGCAGGCCGCGGCTTAGCCGCGGCCTGTTCTTTTTGTTGGCCGCCGCTTAGGTTGCGCGAGCCGGATTCCCGGCGCAATTGTCAACCGTGAGGGCGGTCAATGAGCAGCGCGTTTCCCGAGATCTATCTGGTTCGCCATGGCGAGACTGAATGGAGCCTCTCGGGCAGGCATACCGGCCGTACCGACATTCCACTGACGGAGAAAGGCGAGGAAGCCGCGCGCGGTGTTGCCCAACGTCTCAAAGGCTTGAGTTTTGAGGCCGTCTGGTCGAGCCCGTCGCAGCGCGCCTTCGACACCTGCCGTCTCGCCGGCTTCGGCGAGCGGGCGGTCAAGAAGTCGGACCTGCAGGAATGGAACTATGGCGACTATGAGGGCGTGACGACGAAGGACATCCTGTCACAGCGCCCCGGCTGGCAATTGTTTCGCGACGGCTGTCCAAATGGCGAGGCGGCCGCCGATGTCGGCGTTCGGGCCGATGCGATCATCGCCGAGCTCCGGGCTGTTGCCGGCAATGTGCTGATCTTCTCCAGCTCACATTTCCTGCGGGTCTTCGCGGCGCGCTGGGTCGGCCTTCCGCCGGAAGGCGGGGAGCACTTGGTGCTCGATACGGCAAGCCTCAGCGTGCTCGGCTACGAGCACGACCTGACCGAGCCGGTCATCCGCCGCTGGAACCAGAAATAGTCCCTCGCGAGGCAAGCATCGCCACCTCTTCGGCCGTCAGATGCCGCGCCTTGCCTTTGGCGAGCTCGCCGAGCTGCAGGTCGCCGATCGCCACCCTCACCAATCTCAGCACCTCGATGTCGAAGGCGCCGAGCAGCCGGCGGATCTGCCGGTTGCGGCCTTCGTCGAGCACGATTTCCAGCCAGGCGGTTCGCCCGCCGCTGCGCAACAGCTCGATCGAGCGTGCCGCCAGCAGCTCGCCATCCGCGTCAACGCCTTTTCGAAATTGCGCGAGCAGGGCCTCATCGGGAACGGAGGCGATCTGCACGTGATAGGTCTTGGCGACATGCGAAGCGGGGTCGAGCAGCCCGTTGGCCCAGCGCGTGTCGTTGGTCATCAGGAGCAGGCCTTCGCTCGCCTTGTCGAGCCGGCCGACCGGCGACACGTAAGGCAGGTCAAGTCCTTCGAGACAATCATAGACCGTGCCGCGCCCCTCCGGGTCGTCGCGGGTGGTGACCAGCCCGCGCGGCTTGTTCAGCATCAGGTAGACCTTGCGCTCGGCAATGACGCGCTCGCCGTCGATGGCGATGCTGTCGCGCTCGAGATCGACCCACAGCGACGGGTCGCGCGCCACCTTGCCGCCGACGCGCACGCGTCCCTCGGCGATCAGCAGTTCCGCCTGCTTGCGTGAGCACAGGCCGAGCTTGGACAGCGCGCGGTTGAGACTGACTTTGCGGGCGTGAGGTTGTTTGTCGGACGGACGTGCCAACGCTTTGCTTTCAAATTCGAGAGCGCGACGCATGCCATGACGGGCGACATCGGCGCAACCCGCTCGACAGCCAAGCCGATGTGAGGCAGTCCACCTTCACTCCTTCGGTGCACTCAATCGCCGGTAGGAGACGCCGCCGAAAGTCGCCGTCACGAAATTCTTGACCGACATCTTGCGCTTGCGCCCGTCGCTGCAGGCATAGACCGGCCAACCTTCCTCGCTGCACTCGCTGGCCAGGCAGAGCCGGGCGAGGCAGTTGCCGACGGTGAGGCGAAAACCGCCTTTGCCGGCGAAGCCCTGCAGCAGACTGCCATCCGCCGCGCGCCATGTCCGCTGGACGAATTCAGGTCGCAAAAGCCAAGGTTCCAGGCGCGCCGCAAGGCCGGCCTGCTGACCTGTATACTGAAGGCGATAGCGCGCCATGCCCGTGGCATAGGCGGTCACCAGATCGGACTCGCCAAGATAGGCCGTCATGAGATCGGCCTTATCGAGCAAATGCGTACCATGCGGGCCTGCCTGCGCCGTCCCTGAAAACGCAACAGCGGCTATGAGAGCGAAACAAGCTCGCGACATTCGATTTCCAGCAGCCACACGGATCCGGCGTGCCGGTTTGCCCGACTGCCTTGCGGCACCATCCCGCCAATCGCCGATCGGCGCAAGTCGCCCCGAGATGTTCGGCAACGCCACCGGATATGGCGCAGCTTTCTTCAGCCGTTGGCGGCCGGCGGCAGCTCGAACAGGGTGGCGCCGTTCTGGCGGCCTTTCTCGACATAGCCGATCACGCGAAACCACCTGGCGACATCCGGCCTGTCCAGCCAGCTGCGCGAGTGTATAGGCAGGTTGCCGGCAAGCGCCTGGACATGGCGGATGTGCCGTCTGCAGAAACGGACAGTGGCGGCGCCGAAGAAATCCTCCCGCGCGGCAAACAGCGTGTCGGCGGCATCGGCGTCTTCGTGCCAGGCGATGATCGCCACGGTCTTGTCATCCTGGACGAGCGCATGCGCCCGGCCTTCCTTCAGGTTCATCATCAGATTGTCATAAGCGCTTTTGCTGTCCTTGCCGGCCGCCACATATTCGTCCGACATTCGCTTGGACAGGTCACGGAAAACATCTTCCAGATCGCCGACCGTCGCCGCGCGTGCTTTCATTTCTCCTCCTGACAGCCCAAGAGCAGTTTGCACCAGGAAACCGCGATCACCAAGAAAAGCAAATCCGCGATATGGCCCATAGGCGCAAACTCTTTTCGCCTGAGCGGGCAGGCGGCGCCCTTCCGAATGGCGCTTATAAGCGCTGGCTTGAGATCGGGCGGCAGGTGTCGGATAGTCAACAACGCGAGCCTGACTGGCCGCAGCAATCCCAAGGCGGTCATGATCGAACTGATCGAAACCATCTACGAGGCGGCCTTCGTTCCGGAGCGATGGAACGCCGTGCTGCAGCAAGCGAGCGGCTTGTCGAACTCGGCCAGCGCGCAGGTCTTCTTCTTCAGCGACAACGGCCCGCCGGGTGGGACGACGCTCGACAATCTGCGGCCGCTGTTCGACGAGTTCATCAAAGGCGACTTCTGGAAATTTTGCGACAGCGTCCAGAAGATGTGCAGCCTGCAACCGGCAAGCTTCGTGCGTGTCGACGATTTCCTGAGCTCCGATGAGATCGAGCGCGATCCGGCCCGCATTATGCTGAGAGAGTTCGGCATCGGCGCGCATCTTTGCACGGCGATCCCGATGCCGACCGGTGAGCTGGCGACCTTCGTCTTTCAGAAATGGATCAAGGACGCCGGCTATGACGACGCCGAGGTCGGCAGGCTCGACGCGCTGCGGCCGCATCTTGCCCGCGCCAGCCTGGTGGCCGGGCGGCTGCGCATGGAACGCGCCGAAGCGACGACCTCGGCGCTCGACCTGCTTGGGCTGCCGGCCGCGGTGCTGTCGGCGAATGGGCGCATCATGACGACCAACCTGCATCTGGACCGGCTCGACACGGCCTTCCTGCCGGTCGCCTATGGTGGATTGGCGATTGCCGATCGCGATGCCAATCGGCTGTTTCAGCGGGCCGTGACCGGCATGAGCCGCGCTGACGATGCGATCGGATCCATCCCGGTGCCTGGGATCGGCGGCGAGGCGCCTCTCGTCGTCCATCTGCTGCCGTTGCGGCGCACGGCGCACGACCTCTTCGGCAATGCCGATATCTTGATGATGGCCACGCCCGTCAAACCGAGCGCGCTGGTGCCCTCGGCGAGCCTGCTCAACGCGCTGTTCGATCTGACGCCGGCGGAGGCGCGGCTGGCAGCCGATCTCGCGGCCGGCCTCACGCTGGCGCAATCGGCTGGCCGATACGGCATCACCGTCAAGTCGGCCCGCACCTATCTCGAGCGTGTCTTCCAGAAGACCGGTACCCACCAGCAGAGCCAACTGGTCGCCATGCTGAAGACGATGCAGCCGCTGGTCGCACCTTCGGTTCAGTGATCCGGCCGCGGCGCGCGGCTTTCTGACCTCAATCGGCGCTGCGGTCGGTCCTAGAGGATTGCCTGTCGATCCACAGCGCAATCAGAGTGCACACAGCGCCTGAGAGCAGATAGGCGCCGGCGGCGATGAGGCCGAAATTGCCCGCCATCAACAGCGCCGCGAGCGGCGCGAAGCCGGCGCCGAACATCCAGGCCAGATCCGACGTCACCGCCGAGCCGGTGTAGCGGTGGTGGCGCGAGAAGCTCGATGCGACGATGCCGGAGGACTGCCCGAAGCTCAGGCCGAGCAGGATGAAGCCCAGCACCATGAAGACGGTTTCGCCGACGGCGCCGCCGTCCAGAAGCTGCGGTGCAAAGCCGCTGAAGATGGCGATGGTGATCGCCGAGCCGACGAGCAAATTGCGGCGCCCGACGCGGTCGGCCAGCGGGCCCGATGCCACGATGGCCGCGATGCCGAAGAATGCGCTTACCGCCTCGATCACCAGGAAGCGCTCCGGACCCTCATTGGTGAACAGGAACACCCAGGAGAGCGGAAACACGGTCACCATGTGAAACAGGGCGAAGCTCGCCAGCGGCGCGAAGGCGCCGATGACGACGTTGCGGCCTTCAGTCCTGACTGTGTCTTTGATGCGCGTCGGCTGCAGGTCGCCGCTCTCATAGAGTTTCGAGAACTCGGGCGTCACCACGATGCGCAGCCTTGCAAACAGCGCCACGACATTGATGGCGAAGGCGACGAAGAAGGGATAGCGCCAGCCCCAGGCGAAGAAATCGTCGGCCGACAGATTGGCGACGAAGAAGGCGAACAGCGAGCTTGCGACGATGAGGCCGATCGGCGCGCCGAGCTGCGGGATCATCGCATAGATGCCGCGCCGGTTATGTGGCGCGTTCATGGCCAGCAGCGATGGCAGCCCGTCCCACGTCCCACCAAGCGCCAGGCCTTGCAAGAAGCGCGTCAGCGCCAGCAGCCAGGCGGCGATCACGCCGACATCCTCATAGGAAGGCAGGAACGCCATGGCGACGGTCGAGGTGCCGAGCAGGAAGAGCGCGATCGTCAACTTTGCACCGCGGCCATAGGCGCGATCGATGGCCATGAACAGCACGGTGCCGAACGGGCGCGCGATGAAGGCCAGCGCGAAGATGACGAAGGAATAGAGCGTTCCAGCGAGCGGGTCGTGCGTCGGGAACACCAGCTTGGGAAAAACGATGACTGAAGCGATGGCATAGACGAAGAAGTCGAAGAACTCCGACGTCCTGCCGATGATCACGCCGACCGCGATATCGCCAGCGCTGACCTGGCCGTGATGCGAGCCGATCAGTTTGCTGTCAGTTTCGGCAGTCGAAGTTCCAGCCATAATTTCCGTCGCCACCGAGCTCAAGTTCGGAACGCGATTGTCGCCGTCCCATTATGCGTGCACACTTTCGCGAAAGCCATACCAACTGGGCATTGGACAAATTGTCCAATGTCGTCGCGGTGACGGCGGCAGTAGCCGTTGATCCATATCGCGTCGTGGCTTGCCAAGGCCTGCTGCCGCGCCATCGAGGGCAACGTTTGATGAAACGATCCGGAGCCTTGCTTCTGTTTCCCCTGGCCGTGCTGCTGAGCGGCTGCGACTTCGTCGTGCTTGCGCCCGCGGGCGATGTCGCTGCGCAGCAGCGCGATCTGCTCGTCGTCTCGACCATGCTGATGCTGCTCATCATCGTGCCGGTCATGGCGCTGACGGTGCTGTTTGCCTGGCGTTACCGGCAATCCAACCATGCCGCGACCTATACGCCCGACTGGGACCATTCGACCAAGCTGGAGCTGGTGATCTGGGCAGCGCCCCTGCTCATCATCATCTGCCTGGGCGCGCTAACCTGGCTCGGCACACATCTGCTCGATCCCTACCGGCGCATCGATCGGATCGAGCCTGGACAGCCGGTGACGCAGAACCATAAGTCGCTCCAGGTCGAGGTCGTTGCACTCGACTGGAAATGGCTGTTCATCTACCCCGACTACGGCATCGCCTCCGTCAACGAGCTGGCTGCGCCGGTCAACCAGCCGATCGACTTCCGCATCACATCGTCCACGGTGATGAACTCCTTCTACATTCCGGCCCTTGCCGGGCAGATCTATGCCATGCCCGCCATGGAGACGAAGCTGCATGCCGTCATCAACCAGCCGGGCAGCTACACAGGCTTCTCGGCCAATTACAGCGGCGCCGGCTTTTCGGGCATGCGCTTCGCTTTCCACGGCCTGTCCGACAAGGATTTCGAGCAATGGATCGCGCAGACCAAAAGCGCGCAGACGACACTGACCCGCGACAGCTACCTCGCGCTCGAACGGCCAAGCGAGAACGAACCGGTCCGCCACTATGCTTCGGTCGATCCCGACCTCTATGGCGCCATCCTCAATTTGTGCGTCGAGCGCGGCAAGATGTGCATGAACGAGATGATGTCGATCGACGCCAGGGGTGGCCTGGGTCTCGCCGGCGTGCGCAACACCTTGCCGCTGCAATATGACAAGCTTGCCCGGCGCGGCGCGGTGTTCGGCAACAAGCTGTCCTACGTGGCGAGCATCTGCACGGCGGAGGAGGCGGCCGCCGCCTCGCGCGCGTCTCGCGATGGCGATGCCGGGAATTGGCCGATCAGAGATCTGTCGCCCCTGCACGGCGTCGGTCTGCTCAAGCCCGGCGCCGGCAGCCGCCAGGCAGAGGCGGACAAGCCGTCGCTCGGTCTGCTGCGTTTGGAATTGTGAAGGGATAGCGGATGTCTGAGACGCTGACCAAGCTCATCTTCGGCCGCCTTACCTTGGAGCAGCTGCCGCTGCACGAGCCGATCGTCGTCGGCACTTTCATCGTCGTGGCGCTAGGTGGCCTCGCGCTTCTCGGCGCGGTCACCTACTTCAAGCTCTGGGGCTATCTGTGGCGCGAGTGGTTCACCAGCGTCGACCACAAGAAGATCGGCGTCATGTACATGGTGCTCGGCCTCGTCATGCTGTTGCGCGGCTTCTCCGACGCCATCATGATGCGCCTGCAGCAGGCCATCGCCTTCAACGGCTCGGAAGGCTACCTCAACGCGCACCACTACGACCAGATCTTCACGGCGCACGGCGTGATCATGATCTTCTTCGTGGCAATGCCTTTCGTCACCGGGCTGATGAACTTCGTCGTGCCGCTGCAGATCGGCGCGCGCGACGTCTCCTTCCCCTTCCTCAACAATTTCAGCTTCTGGATGACGGTCGGCGGCGCCATCCTTGTCATGGCCTCACTGTTCGTCGGCGAGTTCGCCCGCACCGGCTGGCTCGCCTATCCGCCGCTGTCCGGCATCGGCTACAGTCCCGACGTCGGCGTCGATTACTACATATGGGCGCTGCAGGTGGCGGGCGTCGGCACGACGCTGTCCGGCATCAACCTGATCTGCACCATCATCAAGATGCGCGCCCCCGGCATGACGATGATGCGCATGCCCGTCTTCACCTGGACATCGCTCTGCACCAACGTGCTGATCGTGGCGTCCTTCCCGGTGCTGACGGCGGTGCTGACATTGCTTGCGCTCGACCGCTATGTCGGCACCAACTTCTTCACCAACGATTTCGGCGGCAACCCGATGATGTATGTGAACCTCATCTGGATATGGGGCCACCCGGAGGTCTACATCCTGATCCTGCCGCTGTTCGGCGTCTTCTCGGAAGTCACCTCGACCTTCTCGGGCAAGCGCCTGTTCGGCTACACATCGATGGTCTACGCCACGATAGTCATCACCATCCTGTCCTACCTCGTCTGGCTGCACCACTTCTTCACCATGGGCTCCGGCGCCAGCGTCAATTCCTTCTTCGGCATCACCACGATGATCATCTCGATCCCGACCGGGGCGAAGATCTTCAACTGGCTGTTCACGATGTATCGCGGCCGCATTCGCTTCGAATTGCCGATGATGTGGACGCTGGCCTTCATGTTGACCTTCACCGTCGGCGGCATGACCGGCGTGCTGCTTGCCGTCCCGCCGGCCGACTTCGTCTTGCACAACAGCCTGTTCCTGATCGCGCATTTCCACAACGTCATCATCGGCGGGGTGTTGTTCGGCCTGTTTGCCGGCATCGCTTATTGGTGGCCGAAGGCCTTCGGCTTCAGACTCGATCCGTTCTGGGGCAAGGTCTCGTTCTGGTGCTGGGTGCTTGGCTTCTGGTTCGCCTTCATGCCGCTCTACATCCTTGGCCTGATGGGCGTGACGCGGCGCATGCGGGTCTTCGATGACCCCTCCCTGCAGATATGGTTCGTCATCGCCGCCTTCGGCGCGGTGCTGATCGCCTGCGGCATCGCCGCCTTCCTGGTCCAGATCTACGTCTCGATCCGCAGCCGCGCCGAGCTGGTCGATGTCACCGGCGATCCCTGGGACGGCCGCACGCTCGAATGGTCGACCTCCTCGCCGCCGCCGGCCTACAATTTCGCCTTCACGCCGGTCATCCGCGACAACGATGCCTGGTTCGACATGAAGAGAGCTGGCTACCGGCGCCCACTTTCCGGCTACAAGCCGATCCATATGCCGCGCAACACCGGGACCGGCGTCATTCTGGCGGTGTTCAGCGTCGCGCTCGGCTTCGGGATGATCTGGTACATCTGGTGGCTGGCGGCCCTGAGCTTCGTCTGCCTGATCGCCACCGCGATCGGCCACACCTTCAACTATCACCGTGACTTCGACATACCGGCTGCCGAAGTCACGCAAACGGAAGAGGCGAGGACAACGCTCCTCGCCGCTCAGGGAGCCAGGGTCTGAGCATGGCATCGATGGCAATCACGGCCGACGCCGAACCAGTCTTCCATCTGGAAGAAGAGCATGCGCACGCCGAAGGCGGCAGCACCATGCTCGGCTTCTGGCTCTATCTGATGAGCGACTGCCTGATCTTCGCCATGCTGTTCGCGGCCTATGGCGTGCTCGGCGGCAATTACGCGGCGGGTCCCGCGCCGAAGGACCTGTTCGACCTTGACCTGGTGGCCGTCAACACCACCATGCTGCTGTTGTCCTCGATCACTTACGGCTTTGCCATGCTGACCATGGTCAGGGGCCGCGTCGCGGCGACGCAAGCCTGGCTTGCCGTGACCATGCTGTTCGGCCTGGCGTTTCTCTCCATCGAGCTCTACGAATTCGCGCATATGATCCACGAGGGCGCAACGCCGCAGCGCAGCGCCTTCCTGTCGTCCTTCTTCACGCTCGTCGGCACGCACGGCCTGCATGTCACCTTCGGCATCGTCTGGATGGTGACGCTGATGATCCAGGTCGCCAGGCACGGTCTCATCGAGGCCAACCGCCGCCGGCTGATGTGCCTCTCGATGTTCTGGCACTTCCTCGACGTCGTCTGGATCGGCGTCTTCACCTTCGTCTATCTGCTGGGGATGCTGCGATGAGCGCTCACGATCACGCGGATCACGGCGACACGCATGGCGGCGCGGCTCATGGGTCGCTGAAGGGCTACCTGATCGGCTTTGTCCTGTCGGTGATCCTGACCGCCATTCCGTTCTGGCTGGTGATGAACGGCGCCATCGATAACAAGCAGGCCACTGCCGTCATCATCATGGTCTTCGCGGCGGTGCAGATCGTCGTCCACATGGTCTTCTTCCTGCATATGAACACCTCTTCGGAGGGCGGCTGGTCGATGTTGGCGCTCATCTTCACGCTGATCCTCGTCGTCATCGTGCTCACAGGCTCGCTGTGGGTGATGTACCACCTCAACGCCAACATGATGCCGGGGCTCCACGAGATGCGGCAAATGCCATGAGCCCTGCGGCAGGCGCGGGGAGGACCAACGCCGAGGCCACGGTCGGTCGTGCCGGCTCTGCCGTCGCGCCGGCAAAGGGCGTCGGTTCGGCATCGCGGGTGCTGCTTGTCCTGATTGGACTCCTCGGCGTCCTGGTGTTTGTCGGCCTCGGCATCTGGCAGCTGGAGAGACGGGTCTGGAAGCTCGACCTGATCGCCCGTGTCGACCAGCGCATCCATGCTCCGGTCGTCGATGCGCCTGGACCTGCGACCTGGGGCGACATCAACGCAGCCGCCTACGAATATCGCCATGTGCGGCTCGCCGGGCAGTTTCAGGGTGGCGCCAACACGCTGGTGCAGGCGGTGACCGAGCTTGGCGGTGGCTATTGGGTGCTGACACCGATGCGCACCGACAACGGCTTCACGGTCCTCGTCAATCGAGGCTTCATCCCGCAGGAACGCAAGGCGGAATTCCAGCAAGAGAGCGGCGGCGTAACGTCGGTAATGGTCGACGGCCTGCTGCGCATCGACGAGCCCGGCGGCGGTTTCCTGCGCAGCAACGACCCAGCGGCCAATCGCTGGTATTCGCGCGACGTTGCCGCCATCGCCAAGGCAAATGGCCTGACGAACGTGGCCCCTTATTTCGTCGATGCCGAGGCTTCCGGCTCCGACAGCTGGCCGCGCGCCGGGCTCACCGTCGTCACCTTCCGCAACAGCCATCTGATCTATGCTTTGACCTGGTTCGCCCTGGCAGTGATGCTGGCAATCGGGCTCGGCCGGCCGGTCCTTGCCCGCCGCCGGAAGCGGGCTGCGGCACGATGAACATCTCCATCCGGCGGCCTCGTCACGACAAGTCATTCCCGGCGGCTTCGCTCGCCGGCCAGGGCGGCGGCAGCTCGAATTCCGATGTGACCAACAGGAAGAACCTGCTTCTGCTCATCCAGCTGCGCTGGCTGGCGGTGGCGGGTCAGGTGCTGACCATCCTGGTCACACAATACTGGTTCGCCATCCCGCTGCCGCTGGCCGAGATGGCCGGTGTCGTGCTATTCCTCGTCGGGCTCAACATCTTCAGCCTGCTCGCCTTGCGCGGCAACCGCCGCATCAGCAACACGCAGCTCTTCGTCGCGCTGATCTTCGACATGGCGGCGCTGACCACGCAGCTCTATTTGAGCGGCGGCGCCTCGAACCCGTTCGTGTCGCTCTATCTTTTGCAGATCACGCTTGGCGCGGCACTTCTGACGCCATGGTCGACCTGGATCCTCGTGGTTGCGGCATCGGGCTGCTTCGTCTTCCTTATCTTCGTCTTTCAGCCGATCGCCATCCCGCATCACGGCGGCAGCGACCTTCTCGCGCTGCATCTGCGCGGCATGTTCATCTGCTTCGTGCTGGCGGCCGGTCTCATCGTTATCTTCATGACGCGCATCAACCGCAATTTGCGCGAGCGCGACGCCTATCTGGCCGATCTACGCCAGCGCTCGGCCGAAGAAGACCACATCGTGCGCATGGGTCTCCTGGCTTCCGGCGCCGCGCATGAACTGGGCACGCCGCTCTCGACAATTTCGGTCATCCTATCCGACTGGCGCCATATGCGCGGCATCAAACGCAATCGCGAACTGTCCGAGGACGTCGTCGAAATGCTGGCGCAGATCGAACGCTGCAAAAGCATCGTCACCGGCATCCTGATGTCGTCCGGACAGGCGCGCGGCGAGGGCACGATCCGCACCACCATCCGCCACTTCCTCGACGATCTGGTCCAGGAGTGGCGTGTCAGCCGCCAGCCCTTCCGGCTGGACTACGAGAACGGCTTCGAGCCCGACGATGAGATGGTGTCCGACACGGCCTTGAAGCAGGTCATCTTCAATGTGCTCGACAACGCCTATGAAGCGTCGCACGATTGGGTCGGCGTCACCGCTGAGCGACAGGACGACAGGCTGGTGTTTTCCGTGAACGACCGCGGGTCTGGTTTCGACAAGGATATTCTGGCAGCGCTCGGCCAGCCCTATATGTCGAGCAAGGGGCGGCCGGGTGGCGGGCTCGGCCTGTTCCTGGTGTTCAACGTGGTGAGCAAGCTCGGTGGCGACATCTCGGTGCGCAACACGGCCAAGGGCGCCTGCGTAACCCTTTCGCTGCCGCTGGCGGCGCTGACCAATGGAACCGATCACCATGCCTGACGGATCGCTGTTTATCGTCGAGGACGACGCCACCTTCGCCAGGACGTTGAAACGCTCGTTCGAAAAGCGCGACTACGAGGTCACGGTCTGCCCGGACCGCGAGGCATTGCTCGCCGCGCTGCAAACGGCCGTGCCGGCCTACGCCGTCGTCGATCTCAAGCTCGGAGCCGGCTCCGGCCTCGAATGCGTCAAGCTGCTCAGCGCCCGCGACGCCTCGATCCGGATCGTCGTGCTGACCGGATTTGCCAGCATCGCCACGGCAGTCGAGGCGATCAAGCTCGGCGCCTGCCACTATCTGGCCAAGCCCGCCAACACCGACGACATCGAGGCCGCCTTCGGCCGCGGCGCCGGCGATACCTCGGTGCAGCTCTCCAGCCGTCCCACCTCGATCAAGAACCTCGAATGGGAGCGCATCCACGAGACGCTGGTCGAGACCGGCTTCAATATTTCCGAGACCGCGCGTCGGCTCGGCCTGCATAGGCGTACGCTCGCCCGAAAGCTCGAGAAGCGCGTGGTGCAATAGGCTACCGCGCAGTCGCGGATTTCTCGGCGGCGCCGGTGAACGGCGCCTCCTTCGACAGCCACTCGACGAACAGCGCAGCCGATCTGGACAGGCGTCGTTGCTGGTTCGGCACGATATGCAAAGCCATCGGCAGCGCATCGCCCATGCCGAACGGCGCGACCAGCCGCCCGGAGGTCAGATAGGCCGCGGCATAAGTCGATAGCGTGGCGACGACGCCGCCCGAGCAGGCTGCGAGCTCCAACGCGGCCGCCGCGTTGTCGGCCTTGATTGGAGCCAGCTTCGGCGCAACGGCAATCTTCTTGTCCTTGGCCCACTGGTCCAGCAACTGCACGCGCCCCTGCACATAGATCAGCCGGGCGCCGTTGAACCACGGGGCGTTCGGTTTCGAACCGGCTTTGCCAGCAGTCAGCGGATCGCAGACAAGCGTCAGCCGGTCTTGCCAAAGTCTCACCGCGCCCGGCATGCGCTGCGGCGGGTCGAGCACCAGGATGCTGAGATCCGCCAGTTCCACATTGGGATCCGTCCAGATCGTGCTGTTGAGGCGGATCTCAATTAGCGGATGAGCGGCGGAAAAACTGCCGAGATGCCGGGCCAGCCACAAGGTCACGAAGCTCAGCGGCGCCGACACCGTCAGGCTGGTCTGCGCCCGCGCGCCCATCAGCCCTTGCGTCGCGGCCTCGGCGCGATCGAGCGCCTCGCTGATGCCTGGCAGATAGGCGGTGCCGACTTCGGTCAATTCGAGGCCATTGCGCCGCCGATGGAACAACGGCCTGGCAAAAAACTGCTCCAGCGCGCGCACCCGCTGGCTGATCGCCGCCTGCGTGCATTTCAGCTCGCCGGCGGCTCGGGTGAAGCTCAGATGGCGCGCTGCCGCTTCGAAGGCTTCCAGATAGCTGAGGTGCGGCAGGTTTCTCATACTGACCCTGTTTTTCTTGGTCAGATATTATGAAAACGAGGTCACCGGGTAAAGATCGATTTCTTGCGAACTTTGCGCCTCAAGGCTTCTCTAAGGCCTCGTCCAGCCTCCGCACGGAACGCGCCCAAAATGCCTTTCTCCCTGCTCCGATACGGCCTGCGTTCAAAGCACGTGTCCTTTGGCGATATCCCTTCGACGCCGGAGCTGAAGCGGTCCTATGATGTCGTGATTATCGGCGGTGGCGGACACGGTCTTGCAGCCGCTTATTACCTCTCCAACGTGCATGGCATCGGCAATGTCGCGGTGCTGGAAAAGGGGTATCTCGCCGGCGGCAACACGGCGCGCAACACGACCACCATCCGCTCGAATTACATGACCGAAGAATCGGTCCGCTTCTACGACGAAGGCGTGCGCCTTTTCGAGACCATGTCGCGGGACCTCGGCTTCAACATCATGTATTCGCAGCGCGGCCAGCTGACGTTGGCGCATTCGGACGCAACGATGCGCAGTTTCCATCTGCGCGCCGAAATGGGCAAACACGTCGGCACGCGTATCGATGTCGTCGATGCCCGGACGGTCAAGGAACTGGTCCCACATCTGAACCTCGACATCGGCGGCATGCACGAGGTGTTGGGCGGACTCTGGCACGCGGATGGCGGCACTGCCCGGCATGACGCCGTTGCCTGGGGTTACGCAAAGCATGCCAGCCGGCGCGGCGTGGAAATCCACCAGCGCACCGAAGTCACCGGTTTCGAGCTGAGTGGCGACCGCGTCACCCATGTCAGGACAAACCGCGGCAAGATTGCCGCCGGCCAGGTGCTGCAGGCTGTAGGCGGTCTCAACGGCCAGGTGGCCGCACTTGCCGGCATCCGTTTGCCCATACGCTGCTTCCCGCTGCAGGCGATGGTGACGCAGCCGCTGAAACCCTTCTTGCACACGCTCGTCTCTTCGGCCAATCTGCACACCTATCTGGTGCAGTCGTCGCGTGGCGAGGTCGTCATTGGCGGCGGCTCCGACCCGTATCAGCTCGCATCGACCCGCTCGACGCTCGACCAGAAGGAACATCTGGCCGAGGGCGCGCTGCACCTCTTTCCCTTCCTGCACAAGGTCAAGCTGTTGCGGCAATGGGCCGGCATCACCGACATGACGCCGGATTACAGCCCGATCATGGGCGCCTCGCCGCTGGCGAACTACTGGCTGGATTGCGGCTGGGGGACCTGGGGCTTCAAGGCGACGCCAGTGGCCGGCAAGCGCATGGCCGAAACGATCGCCACCGGCAAGGTGCCGGACATCCTGAAACCGTTCGACTTGCGCCGGTTCGACAGCTTCGCGCTGCTGAACGAAATGGGCGCGACTGCCGCAAGCCATTGAGAGGCTTGCCGTGAAGCTATTGACCTGCCCGGTGAACGGGCCCCGCAACATCGCCGAGTTCCAGTATCTCGGGCCGGTCCGCGCGGCAAACGCCGAAGAACCCGGCCAACTGATCGAGGCGCTGTTCTATGCGGAGAACCCGCTTGGCGTCATGCGCGAGTGGTGGCGGCACACGCCGTCCAACACCATCCTGATCGCCGAACGCCACACCGTCACCGACCAGATCGTCGCCACCTATCTTCCCAGCCAGAAGCCCGCCTGACATGACTGAACGACTGCCGCTTCCCTGGGGATCGCGTCTCGACCGCGCGAGAAAAATCCGGTTCCAGTTCGACGGCCGGGTAGTCGAAGGCTTCGCCGGGGACACGATTGCCTCGGCGATGGCCGGCGCAGGCCGCTGGATCCTGTCGCGCTCGTTCAAATACCATCGCCCGCGCGGCATCCTGACGATGGCCGGGCAGGACGCCAACACGCTGGTGCAATTGCCGGACGAGCCGAATGTGCGGGCCGATCTGCGCGTCGCCGCCGACGGCATGAAGGTCACGGCCCAGAACGTCATCGGCACGGCCGAGCGCGACCGCGGCGCGGTGCTGGACAGGCTCGGCCGCTTCATGCCGGTGGGCTTCTACTATCGCAGCTTCTTTGGCCCGGGCGTCAGGAGCTGGCTGAAATTCTGGGAGCCTCTCATCCGCAGGTCGGCAGGTCTCGGCAAAGTCGATCTGGCGGCCGTCCCCGGCCACTATGTCAGGGAAAACATCCACACCGATGTGCTCGTTGTCGGCGCCGGCCCGGCCGGCCTGTCGGCCGCCGTGGCGGCGGCGGAGGCGGGGACGCAGGTGCTGCTGGTCGATCTCAGTCCGGAGCTCGGTGGCGCGCTGACCTATGCGCGTTTCGGTCTCGACAATGCCGAAGCGCAAGCGGCGTTGGAAGCATTGCGGGCAAAGGTCGCCGCTTTGGCCAACATCCAGGTCATGACGCAGGCGACCTGCAATGGCTGGTTTGCCGACAACTTTCTTCCCGTCCTGCAGGGCGACCGGCTTTATCGGGTGCGGGCAAGGCAGGTGGTGGTCGCCGCCGGATCGCAGGAACAGCCGCTGGTTTTCCGCAACAATGATCTGCCGGGGGTGCTGCTGTCCTCCGCGGCGCAACGCCTGATGCGCCATTATGCGGTCCGACCCGGTGAGCGCGCCGTGGTCTTCGCCGGCAACCGCGACGGTTATCTCGCCGCGCTCGATCTGGTAGAGGCCGGTGTGTCGATTGCCGCTGTTCTCGATCCGGCTGTGAGCCCGGCTTTCCCGGATCTGGCGCAGCGCCTGATCGAGCGCGGTGTCCGCATCGTCCACGGCGCGTCGGTGAGCGAGGCCGTCGGCACCGCCTGCAACCGCCATGTCTGCGCCGTGCGCTTCACGACCTCTGGCGGCACTGAACAGCTCGATTGCGATCACCTGGTGATCGCCGCCGGCTACACGCCGGCCTATCAACTGCCGCTGCATGCAGGCGCCAGGCTGGACTATGACGAGGCGAGCAAGCAGTTCGTGCTGCGCAACCTGCCGGATGCGCTCCATGTCGCCGGTTCGGCAGCCGGTTTCTTCGATCTGAAGACGGTGCTGCGCAGCGGCGAGGCGGCTGGCGCCAAGGCGGCAAAGCTGATTGGTTGCGACATCGCCCAGCCGGAGCTGATAGCCGATCCAATCGCGCCGGGCATGAACCATTTCCATCAGCTCCTGGCTCATCCCAAAGGCCGCGATTTTGTCGATTTCGACGAGGATTTGCAGGTCAAGGACATCCGGAATGCCGTCGCCGACGGCTATCGCGAGCTTGAGCTGGTCAAGCGCTATTCCACCGTCGGCATGGGACCGTCGCAAGGCCGGCATTCCGCCTTGACCACCGCCAGGATCGTTGCCGCCGAAACCGGCCGCACAGTGGCCGAGGTGGGCATCACCACCGCGCGTCCGCCGTTCGGACCGGAAAAGCTCGGCCTGCTTGCCGGTCCGCACCATGTGCCCTATCGCCATACGCCGATGCATGCCGAGCATGTCGCCGCCGGCGCGAAGCTGACGCCGGCCGGCGCATGGTGGCGTCCGCTCCACTATGGAGCGCAGGGCGATGCACGAAAGACAGTCGCCGACGAGGTCACCCTGGTGCGCAAACGGGCCGGCATGCTCGATGTCTCGACGCTCGGCAAACTGGCGATCCGCAGTCTGGATGCAGCAGCCTTCGTCGACCGGATCTACACCATGGCGCATCTCAAGCAGCCGGTCGGCCGCGTGCGCTATTGCCTGATGCTGAACGACATGGGCTCGGTCATCGACGACGGCGTCGCCTATCGCCTGTCGGAAACCGAATTCTACGTCACCGCGACAACAGGTGCTGTGGCCCGTGTCTTCAGCGAGATGCTGTTCCTCAACGCGCAATGGCGCATGCAGGTCGACATCCAGAACGTCACCGCAGCTTTCGCCGCGATCAACGTCACCGGCCCTTCGGCGCGCAAGGTGCTGGAGGCCCTGGGCAGCGACATCGACCTCGCCTCCGAAGCCTTTCCCTATCTGAATGGACGCACTGGCGTGATCGGTGGTTGCCCGGTGCGCATCATGCGCATCGGCTTCACCGGCGAATTGAGCTACGAGTTGCATGTGCCGCAATCCTTTGGCGCATCGCTGTGGCGCAGGCTGCTGGAGGCGGGAGCACCGCATGGCCTCGAGCCTTACGGGCTTGAAGCATCGCGCATCCTGCGCCTGGAAAAGGGCCACATCATCATCGGCCAGGACACCGATGCGCTGTCGACGCCGGACGAGCTCAACATGGGCTGGGCGCTGTCCAAGACCAAGCAGCTTCATGTCGGCAGGACGGCCATCGAAGCGCGCGGCAAACTGGGGTTGAAGCGCAGGCTTTGCGGCTTCGAGTTGCCGGAAGGCCACGGCATCCGCCTGGCCGAATCCTGCCTCGTGCTGCGCGACGGCCGCCCCGTCGGCTTCGTCACCTCGACCTGTTTTTCACCGACATTGGGCAAATGGATCGGGCTGGCCTATGCCGATCCGTGCGATACGGCGCCAAGATCCACCCTGCGCATTCGCGGCTTGTGCGGCAAGGAGATCGAAGCCAACGTCGTGGCGAAGCCGTTCTATGATCCCGAAAATCGCCGGCAGGAGATGTAGGATGATCGTGGATTTCGCCAGCGTCGATCCGAATATGCGCCGCAACGCCATCGCGCATCGCTTGGCGCCGACGATCGCTTTGCCGGGCACCAGCGACAATGTCGTGTTGGATTGCACCGGGACCGAGCGTATGGGCCTGCGTGGTCCGGGCACCATGGATTGGCTTGCCGCGGAAGGACGTGCAGCGCCTGATGTGGTGAACAAGGCTATCACTTTGCCGGATGGCATCAGCGTACTGCGGCTCGGCCAGCAGGAGGTGCTGTTGACCGCGCCTCCGGGCGCAAGCGGCGAAAGGTTGCGCAACTTGCGCCGGGCATGGCGGGAGAGTGCGGTGCCGGCCAAAGGCTACGACGCCTATCGCGACGAGGGCTGGGCCTGGTTCGTCGTCTCCGGCCCCGCCGCGCCGGCCTTGATGCGCCGGATCTCGATGGCCGATCTCAGGCCGGAAAGCCTCGGGCACGGCCAGGTGGCGCAGACCCGCGCGCTGCATCTTGATGTCGTCATCGCGCGTCTCGATCGTTTCAGCGCGATCTCCTATGACATCTTCTTCGACATTGCCTCGGCCGCCTTCGCGCTGGACGCGCTGACGGAAACCGCCGCTGGTCTTGAGGCCAACTTCCAACTGGCCGCGCTCCACCGCGCGGCATAGTCCAGCAGCGTAGCTCGATCGCACCACCGGCGCAGTTTTGCGAGCCGCGAGGTTGCGGGCGGCTTGGCCGGCGGCTATGCCGGATTGAGATAGGCTGACGAGAAGGCAGAATTGATGAAGGTCGTTTCCACCTCGAAATCGCATGGCGGTGTCCAGGGCGTTTATTCGCACGCTTCCGAGGTCTGCGCCTGCGAAATGACCTTCGCGGTGTTCGTGCCGCCCCAGGCCAAGGACGGTCCCGTGCCGGTTCTCTGGTACCTGTCTGGCCTCACCTGCACCCATGCCAATGTCATGGACAAAGGCGAATACCGGCGTCTGGCGTCGGAGCTCGGGCTCGTCATCGTCTGTCCCGACACCAGCCCGCGCGGGCCTGACGTTCCGGACGAAAAGGACAATTGGCAATTCGGCTGCGGCGCCAGCTTCTATCTCGACGCGACCGAGCAGCCCTATGCAAAAAACTACCGCATGTATTCCTACATCACCGAGGAATTGCCGGCGCTGGTCGCTGCCAATTTCCCGGTCGACATGTCACGCCAGTCGATCTTCGGCCACTCGATGGGCGGCCATGGCGCGCTGACCATTGCGTTGAAGAATCCCGACCGGTTCAAGAGCTGCTCGGCTTTCGCGCCGATCGTGCAGCCGAGCACGGCCGGCTGGTCGCGGCCGGCCTTCGAGAAGTATCTTGGGCCGGATGAGAAAAACTGGCGCGCCTATGACACGACGCTGTTGATCGAGGACGGCAAGCGCTTGCCTGGCTTCCTCGTCGACCAGGGCACAGCGGACAGCTTCCTGCAGGATGGCTTGCGCCCATGGTTGCTCGAAGAGGCCTGCAGGCAGGCTGGCATCGATCTCACGCTGCGCATGCAGGACGGTTACGACCATTCCTATAATTTCATCTCGACCTTCATGGACGATCACCTGAAGTGGCACGCTGCTCGGCTGCCGTAGCAGGATCACCGTCCCCACATCGCGTCAGGCACCACAACCAGCTTGCCGACGAAGTCTTTCGCCATGAAGTCGGTCTGGGCGCGGTGGAAGTCCGAAAGTCTGTAGACACCGCCAACCAGCGGCTGGATCTTTTTCTCTTCGATGTAGCGCACGATGCGGCGGAAATCCGCGCGCGTGCCCTGGCTTGATCCGTGCAGCTGCAGCTGCTTGAGATACATCGTCCTGAGATCGAGCTGCACCACTGGGCCGGCGATCGCGCCTGCTGTGGTGTAGCGGCCCTCGGGGCGCAGGATGCGCAAGAGATCGTTGAAGATGGCGCCGCCGACAAGGTCGGCGACCACATCGATAGGTTCGCCGCCCGTTGCCTCCGCGACCGCAGCCGGTAGATCCGCGATGCCGCGTGTGATGACCTTCTCGGCGCCGATATCGAGCAAGGCTTGTTCCTTGCCCTTGCCGACGACGGCGTAGGGAATGGCGCCACGCGCCCGTGCCAGTTGAACGATGCCGGAGCCGACGCCGCCCGAAGCTCCGGTGACCAGCACACGCTCGCCGGCCTTCAGCGCCGCGCGCTCCAGCATCTGCTCGCCGGTGAGGTAGGCGCAGCAGAAGGTGGCGAGCTCGACATCGCTCATATCGGTGTCGACGACATGCGCGTTCTCGGCCGGCACCGTCTGGTATTCGGCGTAACCGCCGTCGCGGCCATGGCCCATATAGTCGATGTCGGCGAGCGAATCGTCATCGCGGTTGTAGATGGAGAAATCGACCATCACCCGCTCGCCGATCCGGTCCGACGAGACGCCTTCACCGACAGAAGCGATGGCACCGACTGTGTCGGTGCCCTGGATGCGCGGGAAGGTGAGCGTGTTGCCTTGCCGCCGCCAGGTCGACACGGCGGTGGCATCCTCTTCCGTGCCATAGGCGCCCTGGCGCACCCAGACATCGGTGTTGTTCATCCCGCAAGCGCTAACCCTGACAAGCACTTCCCCCGCAGCAGGCACCGGCACCTTCACACCGGTGTTGTAAACGAGTTTCTCCAGCCCGCCATGGCTGGTGAGTTGCACTGCGGCCATTGTGGCGGGGACGGTTCGGGTCATTGCATTCATATCGCTTCTATCTTTTGTTTTACGCAATTCCGGACGGAAGACCGTTTCACATTTTTCCTTGAATTGCTCAGAGGCTGGCAAAGACGGCGTTCACCGCGTCGGCGGTCCTGGCGACGACGATGTCGGCCTCTTCGCGGGTCAGGCAGAGCGGCGGCGCGAAGCCGAGGATATCGCCTTGCGGCATGGCGCGGCCGATGACACCGCTGGCGGCAAGCGCCGTGGCGATCTGCGGTCCCACCTTAAGCGCCGGATCGAAGAAGACGCGGTCGTCACGGTCTTTGACGAATTCGATCGCGGCCAGCATGCCGTCGCCGCGCACCTCGCCGACATGTTTGTGGCCGCCGACGGCCTTGGCGAGCTCAGCGCGGAAATAGGCGCCGGTCTCGCCGGCATTTGTCACCAGATCCATCTCGTCGATCAGTTCGAGATTGGCGACACCAGCGGCAACGCAGATCGGATGCGCCGAATAGGTCCAGCCATGACCGAGCGAGCCGAGTTTGTCGGAGCCTTGCACCAGCACCTGCCAGACTTTGTCGGCGACAATG
The DNA here is from genome assembly GCF_041355295.1 of Mesorhizobium sp. RCC_202. Taxonomy (NCBI): domain Bacteria; kingdom Pseudomonadati; phylum Pseudomonadota; class Alphaproteobacteria; order Hyphomicrobiales; family Phyllobacteriaceae; genus Mesorhizobium; species Mesorhizobium sp. RCC_202. Next base: position 347,596 of record NZ_JBFUPO010000006.1, on the reverse strand, counting down.
ACGCCCGACAGCGGCGCATAGGCCGAGGTCAGGCCCTTGGCGATGGTTATCAGGTCCGGCTTGATGCCGTAGTGGTCGGAGCCGAACATGGTGCCGAGACGGCCGAAGCCCGTCACCACTTCGTCGGCGACGAGCAGCACGTCATACTTGGTGAGCACGGCCTGGATCTTTTCCCAATAGCCGGCCGGCGGCGGCACGATGCCGCCGGTGCCGAGGATCGGCTCGCCGATGAAGGCTGCGACCGTATCCGGGCCTTCGGCGAGGATCATCTCCTCGAGCTTGTCGGCGCAGTGCTGCGAGAACTGCTCCTCGCTCATCAAGCGATCGGCGCGGCGGAAATAGTACGGCGCCTCGGTGTGCAGGATGGGCGCGCGCGGCAGGTCGAAAGCGTTGTGGAACAGCTCCAGCCCGGTCAGCGATCCGGTCATCACGCCCGAACCGTGATAGCCGCGCCAGCGCGAGATGATCTTCTTCTTCTCGGGCCGGCCAAGAACGTTGTTGTAGTACCAGATCAGCTTGATGTTGGTCTCGTTGGCGTCGGAACCCGAGAGACCGAAATACACCCTCGACATGCCTTTCGGCGCGCGGTCGATGATCATCTTGGCGAGCGTGATCGAGGCCTCGGTGCCGTGCCCGACATAGGCATGGTAATAGGCGAGGTTCTTGGCTTGGCTTGCGATCGCGTCGGCGATCTTCTGGCGGCCATAGCCGACATTGACGCAATAGAGACCGGCGAAGGCATCGATGCTCTTCCTGCCGGTATTATCCCATACCGTGACGCCTTCGCCGCCGGCCATGATGCGCGCCGGGGATTCGCCACGCGCGTGCGTACCCATATGCGTCGAGGGGTGGAAGAAGTGGTCACGATCCCAGGCGGAGAGTTCGTTGGACTGTTCGAGCATGTTTTTGACTCCTGAAATTTCCGGGATGGCTTACGCCACGTCCAGGCAAAGGTATTTGAGATCGGTGAAAGCTTCGAGCCCGTGCCGCGAACCTTCGCGGCCGATGCCGGACTGCTTGACGCCGCCGAACGGGATCGGCGCGCCGGTAATCTTGACGCGGTTGATCGCGACCATGCCGTACTCCAAGGCACGGCCCATGCGTGCCTGGCGGGCGCCGTTCTCGGTCACGACATAAGCGACCAAGCCGTATTCGGTGGCGTTGGCGCGGGCGACGACTTCCGCCTCATCATCGAACGGCGTGACGGCGGCGACCGGGCCAAAGGTTTCCTCATGCATGATCAGCGCCGCGTCCGGCACGTCGACGAGCAGCGTCGGCTGGTAGAACAGCGGGCCGGCTGCGTGACGCTTGCCGCCGGTCAGACAGCGCGCGCCATGGGCAAGCGCATCGGCCACCTGTTCCTCGACCTTCTTCACCGCGCGCTCATGCATCAGCGGCCCGATCTCGGCGTCTGCGGATAGACCGTTGCCTATGTGGAGCTGCTCGATGCGGCGCGCGAAAGCGGCGCAGAAGCGATCATAGACCGGCCGCTGCACATAGATGCGGTTCGCGGCAAGACAGTCCTGGCCGGAGGTGGCGAACTTGGCATCGAGCGCGATCGCCACGGCCTTATCGATATCGGCGTCGTCGAACACGATCAGCGGCGCGTGGCCGCCCAGTTCCATCACCAGCCGCTTCATGGTCGCAGCACTTTGCGCGGCGATCAGCCGGCCGACCTCGGTCGAGCCGGTGAAGCTCATGGCACGCACCCTTGCATCGGCGCACATAGCGCCGACGATGGTCGACGCTTTGCCGGTGATGACGTTGAACACACCAGCCGGCAGACCGGCGCGCTCTCCAAGTTCGGCCAGCGCCAGCGCCGACAGCGGCGTTTCTGAAGAGGGATGCGCCACCACCGTGCAACCAGCGGCCAAGGCAGCGGCTGCCTTGCGGGTCAGCATGGCGGAGGGAAAATTCCACGGCGTGACGACGCCGACGACGCCCAGCGGCTCGCGATGCACCGTCATCTGGGCATTCGGCAGATGGCTGGTCACGCTCTCGGCGTTGAGACGTTTTGCTTCCTCGGCATACCACTCGACGAAGGAAGCGGCGTAGTCGATCTCGCCCAGCGATTCCTTCAGCGGCTTGCCTTGTTCGAGCGTCATCAGCAGCGCCAGATCGTCCTTGGCGGCGATGATCAGCTCGAACCATTTTCGGAAGATGCCAGCGCGCTGCTGCGGCAGCAGCGATCGCCAGGCCGGAAAGGCGCGGGACGCGGCATCGATTGCCTTCGTCGTCTGGGCGGCATCGAGCGCGGCGACGAACGCGACGGTGGCTCCGGTCGCCGGATCGGTGACTTCAAAACTCGCCGCCGCTTCGCTTGCCGTCCAGTGGCCGTCTACATAGGCCAGCGCACGCAACAGCCGGCGATCGGCGAGGCGGTCGAGCGCTTCATGGTGGTTGGTGCGGGCAAAATACGCGGACATCAGTCGGGTCTCCCGGTGCCGAGGCGATATGGAGAGACTAGTCGCGCGGTCGAGACAGAGAGGCTGTTTCGGCCGCAACATGCAGAGAGATTGTCTCTATTGGTGTGCGGAAGCAGACGATCTCTCTCTGCTACCTCAGACGCGCGCTTCAGATGAGGCGAAATCCCCCTCACCCGGATTGCCAACCGAATTGCGAAGGGCAATTCGGGGCAATCCGACCTCTCCCCGAGGGGAGAGGAGAGCGCTGGCGCACCTCTTCTCCCCTCGGGGAGAAGGTGGCCGCGAAGCGGCCGGATGAGGGGGCGTCACGACTGTCACGGCAAGAGATCGGCCACCGGCAACACGGTCTCGTCCTTCACCGTCTTGGTGACGATGTAGGTGAAGTAGCGGTCGATACCGATCTCGCGCTCGAGCAAGCCATCGACCAGCCGCTGATAGGCGTCGATGTCGCGCGCCATGACCTTGAGCACATAGTCGACGCCGCCGCCCACCGACCAGCAGGCGACGATCTCGGAAACGTCGCGCACAACGCGCTCGAAGCGGTCGAAATCGGCCTGGCGATGGTTGGCCAAAGTCACTTCCATCAGCACGGTTGCCACAGGCGCGATTGCGCGCATGGCGATCGAGGCATGATAGCCCGAAACGATTCCGGCCTTTTCCAGCTTGCGCAGCCGCATCCAGCATGGCGTCGGCGACAGGCCGACCTTCTCGGCCAGCGCCAGCTTGGTGATGCGCCCGTCGCGCTGGATGGCGTCGAGAATCTTGAGATCGATCGGGTCAAGTTTCGCTGCCGCCATGCGGATGTCCGCCTTTCGTTCGGCACACCATGACCGTGTATTATTTCGATTGTCAATTGCACTGATTTCGATCTCTAATAAGTCATGACATTGTGGCAGCCAGATCCCGCGCTCATCCGCCGTCCGGCCTACCTCTCGCTGGCCGACCAGGTCGCGCGCGCCATCCATGACGGGCGGCTGGCCAATGGCGCGCAATTGCCGACGCATCGCCGCCTTGCCGACGATCTGAAACTCTCGGTGCAGACCGTCAGCCGCGCCTATGAGGAACTGATCCGCCGTGGCCTGATTTCCGGCGAGGTCGGGCGCGGCAGCTTCGTGCAGACGCAGCGCCGCGAGCCGGAGCCGCCCTACATCCCGGAGCGGCTCGGCGAGGTCATCGACCTCTCCATTCTTAAGCCGGTCTGCGAGCCGATGCATCTGGACAAGCTGAAAGAGGCGCTGGGCTGGCTGGCCGAGAACCTGCCGTCGAGCTCGGCGCTGTCGTTCCGGCCCAACATGGTGTTCCCGCGCCACCGCGCGGTCGCGGTCGAGTGGCTGAAGCTTTGCGGGCTGGAAGCTTCGCCGCAGAACATCAGCCTGACCAATGGCGCCACCGCCGGCATGACGGTGGCGCTGATGAGCGTGGCGCCGCCCGGCTCGACAGTTGCCACCGAGGCGATCGGCCACCACACGCTGGTTCCGCTCGCCCGCTATCTGGGCTTCAACCTGGAAGGCCTGCCGATCGACGGCAATGGCCTTGTTCCCGAGGCGCTCGACGAGGCTTGCCGCCATTCCGATATCCGCGCCGTCTTTGTGCAGCCATCGGTGATCAACCCGACTGCGACGCTGATGGACGCTGCACGGCGCGAGCAGATCGCCGCGGTGGCGCGCAAGCACGACATCGCCATCATCGAGAACGATGTGCTCGGACCCTTGGTGGAGGGCCGCCCGCCGGCGGTTGCCGCCTTCGCACCGGAGCGGACGCTCTACGTCACTTCCTTCACCAAGATCACCGTGCCTGGCCTGCGCATCGGTTATCTCGCCGTGCCGGACCGCTATGTCGCGGCCGTCGCCAACCGCCATCTCGTCTCGAACTGGATGGCGACGCCGATGGTGGCGGAGATTGCCACCAAATGGGTGACCGACGGCACGGCGATAGAACTGGTCAACTGGCAACGCGCAGCGCTCAGGCGGCGCCAGGAGATCGCGGCTGAAATGCTGAGCGGCGTCGACTATCGTGTGCATCGCGACGGCCTGCACATCTGGCTCGAACTGCCGGGCGACCGCGCCGAGGAGAGCTTTGTCGCCCAGGCGCGCCTGCGCGGCGTGGCGATCGCGCCGGGCACCTCGTTCCGCATTGCCGACACGCCTTGGCATCCTGCCGTCCGGATTTCTCTAGGATCTACCACCGAAGGGGAACTGCGGGCTGGCCTCAGCGTTGTCGCCAAGCTGTTGCTTGGCGATCCAGAGCATCTTCTGCTCGCCATCTGATGCTATAAATTGCCCTGAATTTGTGCGGTGTCGGAAATATTGTCATGATTTAATTTTCCCAATTGACATGATTTGACACGTTTCGCATCGTTAAGGGCATAGGCTTCTCCAGAACGGGGAAATGGATTGCCCGCACCCATCATCAAGGTTGACGCCATTTCGAAAAGCTTCGGCAGCTTCAAGGTGCTGGACGGCTTGTCGATGCAGGTCATGCCCGGCGAGAAGCTGGCGCTGATCGGCCCATCGGGATCCGGCAAGACGACGATCCTGCGCATCCTGATGACCCTGGAGAAAATCGACGGCGGCCACATCCAGGTCGATGGCGAGCAGCTCTACCACATGGAGCGCAACGGCCAGCTGCTGACAGCCGATGAGCGGCATCTGGCCAAGATGCGCCAGAAGATCGGCATGGTCTTCCAGCTGTTCAACCTGTTCCCGCACAAATGCGTAATGGACAACGTGACATTGGCGCCGATGCTGACCAAGGGGATGGCGCGCGCCGCGGCCGAGAAGCGGGCAATGGAACTGCTCGATATGGTCGGCCTTGCCGACAAGGCGAAAGCCATGCCGGCGCAGCTTTCCGGCGGCCAGAAGCAGCGCGTGGCGATCGCCAGGGCGCTGGCGCTATCGCCCAAGATCATGCTGTTCGACGAGGTTACCTCGGCGCTCGACCCCGAGCTGGTCGAGGAAGTGCTCAATGTCATGCGCAAGCTCGCTGCCGAGACCGACATGACGATGCTTCTGGTCACTCACGAGATGGGTTTCGCCCATGACTTCGCCGACCGGGTGCTGTTCTTCGACCGCGGCAGGATCGTGGAAGAAGGCAAGCCCGACGAGATTTTCCGTCATCCCAAGCAGGAACGCACGCAGAGCTTCCTGAAGAAGATCATCGCGGCCGGACATCGCGTCTGACCGCAATGCAAAGGAGCGGCGAAGTCGTCTCGAAGGCGGCGCAACCGCCACAAACCAAGAAGACAAACAAGGAGTTGGGAACAATGAAAAAACTTGGCATTCTGGCTGGCGTCGCCGGTCTCACGCTGACAGCCGTGCTCGCCGCCACAAGCGCGGGCTCGGCCGATGACAACAAGCTCGAGCAGTTGAAGGCGCAGGGCTTTGCCCGCCTCGCCATCGCCAATGAGCCGCCCTATACGGCGGTCGCTGCCGACGGCAAGGTTTCGGGCGCGGCACCCGACGTGGCGCGCGAGATCTTCAAGCGGCTCGGCGTCGCCGATGTCGTGGCCTCGATCTCGGAATATGGCGCCATGATCCCCGGCCTGCAGGCCGGCCGCTTCGACGTCGTCACCGCCGGCCTGTTCATGAAGCCGGAGCGGTGTGCTGCGGTTGCCTATTCCGAACCGGTGCTTTGCGATGCCGAGGCGCTGCTGGTGAAGAAGGGCAATCCGAAGGGCTTCAAGAGCTATGAGGATATCGCCAAGGACGCCAGCGCCACTGTCGGCGCGCCGGGCGGCGGCACGGAGGAAAAGCTGGCGCTCAATGCCGGCGTGCCGCGTGAGCGCGTCATCGTCGTACCGGACGGTCAGAGCGGCCTGAAGATGGTGCAGGACGGCCGCATCGATGCTTATTCGCTGCCGGTGCTGTCGATCAACGATCTCGTCAAGAAGGCCAGCGATCCGAACCTCGAAGTCATCGCTCCGGTGGTCGGCGCTCCGGTCTATTGCGACGGCGCCGCCTTCAAGAAGGGTGACGAGGCGTTGCGCGATGCCTACGACGTCGAGCTCGCCAAGATGAAGAAATCCGGCGAATTCGCCAAGATCATCGAGCCCTACGGCTTCTCCGCCGCCGCCGCGATGTCGACGACGCGCGACAAGCTCTGCTCGGCGAAGTGACTTTTGCCTTCTCCCCGTTCGCGGGGAGAAGGTGTCACGAAGTGACGGATGAGGGGCGGCGCCAGCATTTCAAGGTTCGCGCTGCCCCTCATCCGCCTGCCGGCATCTTCTCCCCGTGAACGGGGAGAAGGGACTGTCGCAGCCGTCTCGCATAATTATACTCGTCAGGAACTTCGACCTTCATGACCCAGTGGTCCGGCTATTTCGGCCTGATATTGCAGGGAGCGCTTGTCACCATCGAGCTGACGCTGATGGGGTCGGTGCTGGCGCTGATCATGGCCTTCCTTGCCGGCATGGGGCGCTTGTCGCATGTGCTTGCGCTGCGCTGGCTGGCCACGGCCTATATCGAATTCTTCCGCGGCACCTCGATCTTCGTGCAGCTGTTCTTCGCCTATTTCGTGCTGCCGCTGGTGGGCGTGGAACTCACCCCGCTGCAGGCCGGCGTGCTGGCGCTGGGCCTCAATGTCGGCGCCTATGCCGCCGAGGTGGTGCGCGGCGCCGTGCAGTCGATCGGGCGCGAGCAGCACGAGGCCTGCATCGCGCTCAATCTCGGCCGTTGGCAAGGCATGCGCCATGTCATCCTGCCGCAAGCGTTTCTGGTCATGCTGCCGACCTTTGGCAACAACGCCATCGAGTTGCTGAAGGCGACGTCGGTCGTCTCGCTGATCTCGCTTGCGGACCTCACTTTCCAGGCGCAGGTGGTGCGCGCCCAGACCGGCAACACCATGGTGCCGTTCGCCACCATCCTCGTCATCTATTTCATCCTGGCGCTGCTCATCTCGTGGGGCGTGCGCTCGCTGGAGCGCCGTCTGGCGCGCGGCCTCGACGGGGTGCGCGTCTGATGGCCGGGGTTCGCTGATGGATTGGGCCCGCTAATGGACTGGGACTGGGATTTTGTCCGGCAGATCCTGCCGACGCTTATCCAGGGGGTGAAGATCACCATCCTGGCGACGCTGCTCGGCTCGGTGCTGGCGGCGATCGTCGGGCTCGGTATCGCCCTGGCGCGCCGCTCGTCGAACAAGGCGCTGTCGCGCACGGTCGGTTTCGTCGCCGAATTCATCCGCGGCACGCCGCTTCTGGTGCAACTGTACTTCATCTTCTACGTGCTGCCCGATATCGGCATCCTGCTGCCACCGCTGGTGGCTGGCGTCATCGGGCTCGGGCTGCATTACGGCACCTACACGGCCGAGGTCTATCGCGCCGGCATCGACAATGTGCCGCGCGGCCAGTGGGAAGCCGCCAAGGCGTGCAATCTCAATGCCAGGCAGACCTGGACGCACATCATCATCCCGCAAGCCATTCCGCCGATGATCCCGGCTTTGGCCAACTATTTCATCGCCATGTTCAAGGAGACGCCGCTGCTGTCGGCGATCACCGTGCTGGAGCTGATGAACCAGGCGAAAAGCGTCGCCAACACCTACTATCGCTACCTGGAGCCGATCACGTTGGTCGGCGCCTTCTTCCTTGTCATCAGCCTCTGTTCGGTCGCGCTCCTGCGCTGGCTGGAACGCCGCTACGGCAAGATCGAGAGATGAAAGCCATGAAACCCTTGCCAGACATCCATCTCGAAACGGCGCGCCCGGCGCTCGACCAGCGCCCGCTGGAAAAGCGCGTCGGCCTGATCGCTCTCGCCACCGACCACACCAGCGAGGTCGATTTTCGCCGCATGGTGGCCAGCGAGCGCATCGGCGTTTACGTCGCGCGCATTCCCTATGCCAATCCGACGACGCCGGAGAACCTGCGCAAGATGCAGCCGTCGCTTTCGGCCGGCGCGGCGCTGATCCTGCCGGACGAGCCGCTCGACGCCATCTGCTATTCCTGCACCTCGGCCTCCGTGGTGATCGGCGACGACGAGATCGAGCAAGCGATCCAGGCGGCCAAGCCAGGGGTGCCCGTGGTCACCCCGCCGATGGCCGGCATGCGCGGCCTGAACGCCTTCGGCGTGAAGCGCATCAGCGTCCTGACGCCCTATACGGTCCGGACCAGCCGGCCGATGGCCGCCTATTTCGCAGGCCACGGCTTCGACATCCAGAGCTTCACGTGCCTCGGCTTCGAGGACGACCGCGAGATGGCACGCATCACGCCCGCTTCGCTTGTCGACCTGGCGCGCAAGGCAACGCATCCCCAGGCCGATGCGCTGTTCGTGTCCTGCACCGCGCTGCGCGCCGCGCTCGCCGTTCCCGGCATGGAGGAAGCGATCGGGCGCCCGGTGGTCACCAGCAACCAGGCCAGCGCCTGGAATTGCCTGCGGCTTTGCGGCGACGACCGGCCTCGGCCGGAGTTCGGCAGGCTGATGACGAAGCCTTTGGCTGCGTGATCGAAATGCTGGTCACACTTCAACATATTCAGACCGCGCGCGAACGCATTGTCGGCAAGGTCGAGCGAACGCCGACGGTGTTGTCGCAAAGCCTTTCGGATCGCGCCGGGCACCCCGTGTATCTGAAGCTTGAGCATCATCAAACCACCGGCGCCTTCAAGCTGCGCGGCGCTTCCAACGCCATCGCCGCGTTGAACCCCGAACAAAGGTCACGCGGTGTCATTGCCGCCTCGACCGGCAATCACGGCCGCGCGCTGGCTCATGCGGCGAAGCTCGCAGGCATTCGCGCGGTGATCTGCATGTCGAGGCTGGTGCCCAGGAACAAGCTCGACGCCATCCGCCACCTCGGCGCCGATGTCCGCATCGTCGGCGATAGCCAGGACGATGCCCAGCAGGAAGTCGACAGGCTGGTGAAGGAAGAGGGGCTGGTCATGCTGCCGCCCTTCGACCACCCCGACATCATCGCCGGCCAGGGCACGCTCGGGCTGGAGATCATGGAGCAGGTTCCGGATGCCGCGGCCGTGCTGGTGCCGCTGTCCGGCGGCGGCCTTGCGGCTGGCGTCGCGGCGGTTGTCAAAGCGGTGAGTCCCGCCACCAAGATCATCGGCATTTCGATGGAGCGAGGTGCAGCGATGAAGGCCAGCCTCGACGCCGGCCGCCCGGTGCAGGTCGAAGAACTGCCGACGCTGGCGGATTCGCTCGGCGGTGGCATCGGCCTCGACAATAGAGTGACCTTCGCCATGTGCCGCGACCTGCTCGACGATGTGATCCTGCTTGCCGAAGACGAGATCGCAGCCGGCATCCGCCATGCCTATGAGCAGGAGCGCGAAATCGTCGAGGGTGCCGGTGCCGTCGGCATCGGCGCGCTGCTTGCCGGCAAGGTCGAAGTAGGCGGTCCGACCGTTCTCATCCTCTCCGGCCGCAACATCGACATGCGGCTGCACCGCCGCGTCATCTGCGGAGAATCCATCGTAACGGAGCGCGCCGCATGAGCCGTATGACGATCCTCACCGAGACGGAGCTGCGCAAGATCGTGACGCTCGATCTGGAAGCGGTCGCCTGTGTCGAGAACGCCTTTCGTGCCCTGGCGACGCTGCCGGTAGCGATGCCGCCGATCCTGCGGCTCGATCTTCACGAGCATCGGGGCGAAGTCGATGTGAAGACCGCCTATGTGCCCGGTATCGACGGCTTCGCCGTCAAGATCAGCACCGGCTTCTTCGACAATCCAAAACTCGGCCTGCCGAGCGGTGGCGGCATGATGGTGCTGCTGTCGGCAAAGACCGGTGTGGTCGAGGCGCTGCTGCTCGACAATGGCTACCTCACCGACATCCGCACCGCTGCGGCAGGAGCGGTCGCGGCGAAGCACCTGTCGCGCGAAGACTCCGCGGTAGCAGCGATCTTCGGCGCCGGTTTGCAGGCGTCGCTTCAGCTCGAGGCGTTGCGGTTGGTGCGGCCGATCGAGGAAGCCCGCATCTGGGCGCGCGACGCCGCCAAGGCCGAGGCAACCGCCACCCGTTTGCGCGACAAGCTCGGCATTCTGGTCCGCGCCGAACCGGAGGCGGCGAAGGCGGCGGCGGGCGCCGACATCATCGTCACCACCACACCGTCGACCGAACCGCTGATCAAGCCGGGCTTCGTCTCCTCCGGCCAGCACTTCACCGCGATGGGCTCGGACGCCGAGCACAAGAACGAGATCGCGCCGGCGATCCTGCGCATGGCCGATCTCTATGTCGCCGACAGCGCGAAGCAGACGCGGCGTCTTGGCGAGCTTCACCACGCCATCTCCGCTGGCGTCATGGCCGCCGACGCTGAGGTCACTGAACTCGGCCAGATCATCGCTGGCGCTAAGCACGGCCGGCGTTCGGCCAGCGACATCACCATCGCCGACCTCACCGGCACCGGCGTGCAGGACACGGCGATCGCCACTTTGGCCCGTGATCGCGCGCGGGCGGCCAATGCCGGAACGATTTTCGAAAGCTGATGCTGGCCAAAGCGTGATCCGGAAAAGTGGGAACCGGTTTTCCGAAAAGATCACGCGCAAACAAGAAACAGACGACGAGCCGGATTCAACGAAGATGAATCAGGCTCTAGGCCCAACAAACGAGGACCAACAAAATGCAGCCAAACCTGAAATTCTCGCGAGGCGAATTCGCCGATCGCCTCGCCAAGACGCGGCGTGCCATGGAGGCCAAGGGCGTCGATCTCTTGATCGTCAGCGATCCGTCCAACATGGCCTGGCTCACCGGCTATGACGGCTGGTCCTTCTATGTCCATCAGGCGGTGATCGTGCCGCCATCGGGCGAGCCGGTCTGGTACGGCCGTGGCCAGGACGCCAACGGCGCCAGGCGAACTGCTTACCTCGCCCATGACAACATCATCGGCTACGCCGACCACTATGTGCAGTCGACGGAACGCCACCCGATGGACTATCTCGCCGGCGTGCTGGCCGAGCGCGGTTGGGACAAGCTCACCATCGGCGTGGAGATGGACAATTACTGGTTCTCGGCGGCCGCCTTCGCGGCCCTGCAGAAACACCTGCCCAACGCGCGCTTTGCCGACGCCACGGCACTGGTCAACTGGCAGCGTGCGATCAAGAGCCCGACCGAGATCGACTACATGCGCAAGGCCGCGCGCATCGTCGAAGCCATGCATCAGCGCATCGTCGACAAGGTCGAGGTCGGCATGCGCAAATGCGACCTCGTCGCCGAAATCTATGACGCCGGCACACGCGGCGTCGATGGTATCGGCGGCGACTATCCGGCGATCGTGCCGCTGCTGCCGTCCGGCGCCGACGCTTCCGCGCCGCATCTCACCTGGGACGACAAGCCGATGAAGGCGGGCGAGGGCACGTTCTTCGAGATCGCCGGCTGCTACAACCGCTATCACTTGCCACTGTCGCGCACCGTCTTCCTCGGCAAGCCGACACAGGCCTTCCTCGATGCCGAGAAGGCGACGCTGGAAGGCATGGAAGCCGGCCTTGCCGCCGCCAAGCCCGGCAATGCCTGCGAGGACATCGCCAATGCTTTCTTCGCCGTCCTGAAGAAATACGGCATCGTCAAGGACAACCGTACCGGCTACTCGATCGGTCTGTCCTATCCACCGGATTGGGGCGAGCGCACCATGAGCCTGCGTCCCGGCGACCGCACCGAGCTCAAGCCCGGCATGACCTTCCATTTCATGACCGGTCTCTGGCTGGAGACGATGGGGCTGGAGATCACCGAATCCATCCTCATCACCGACACCGGCGTCGAATGCCTGGCCAATGTGCCGCGCAAGCTGTTCGTGAAGGATTGAGCCGATGTCAGCTACGCGTCCGTCGCCGATCGCGGCGACCGTCGACTTCGAGCGCGACGGTGTCCAGCACGGCTTCCTGCGCCTGCCTTACAGCCGCGACGATTCCGCCTGGGGCTCGGTGATGATCCCGGTCTGCGTCCTGCGCAACGGCCAAGGGTCGACCGCGCTGCTCACCGGCGGCAATCATGGCGACGAGTATGAAGGGCCGCTGGCGCTCTACGAACTCGCCCGCACGCTCGACCCGAAGGATGTTTCCGGCACGGTCATCATCGTGCCGGCGATGAACTATCCGGCGTTTCGCGCTGGCACGCGCACCTCGCCGATCGACAAAGGCAATATGAACCGCAGCTTCCCCGGTCGCCCCGATGGCACGGTAACGGAGAAGATCGCCGACTATTTCCAGCGTGAGCTGCTGCCGCGCGCGGACATTGTCTTCGACTTCCACTCCGGCGGCAAAACGCTCGACTTCGTGCCGTTCTGCGCCGCGCACACGCTGCCCGACAAGGCGCAGGAAGCCAAAGCCTTCGCGGCCGTCGAAGCTTTCTCGGCGCCGTTCTCGATGCGCATGACCGAGATCGATGCGGTCGGCATGTACGACACCGCGGCCGAGGAAATGGGCAAGGTCTTCGTCACCACCGAGCTCGGCGGCGGCGGGACGTCGCGCGCTGAAACCGTGCGCATCGCGCGGCGCGGCATCCTCAATGTGCTGCGCCATGCCGGTATCGTCGATGGTGCGGTCGAGAAGACTCGAACAAAATGGTTGGACATGCCGTCCGGCGATTGCTTTGCCTTCGCCGAGGATGACGGCATGATCGAGACCATGGTCGATCTCGGCGAGCCCGTCGAGGAGGGCCAGGTGATTGCCCGCATCCATTCGGTCGGACGCACCGGTCAGGCGCCGCAAGAGATCAAGGCCAGGATGGCGGGCCTGCTCGCCGCCCGTCATTTTCCCGGTCTGGTCAAGGCCGGCGACTGTGTGTCTGTTCTGGCCGTATTAGTTTGAAGGGCGTTGAGTTCGCTGGGCTCCAATCAGCCGATCGCTTTTGTAAGGCTTCCCTGCGCCGGGTACAGCGGTATCAGGCAAGCCTGCAGCGCGTGATACAGGTCTGCCTTGCCCGCAAACAGCGAATGCGCCGGAACAAGGTTCTCGTCGAGTTCCTCGAACCAGCCGCCGTGCTCGCGGTCGATGTAGGATTCGGCAATCGTGTTCCAGATGCGCCGATACCATTCTTCATGGAATGGACTCGGGCGGTGTTCGATCAGAAAAGTGACAGCTCCCGCGGCTTCCGCTATCGGCCACCAGGGTTTGAAACGGAATGACGGCTTGTCGGCCCAATCGAGGGTGTAGAAAAAGCCACCCTTGCTTCTGTCCCAGCCCAGCTCGACAGACCGGCGAAACAGCGTCTCCGCGGCTGCGGGCATCCAATCATGGCTTTTGCCGCCCAGCACCCAGAGCTGGAGTGTCAATCTGGACCATTCAAGCCAATGGCCCGGCGTCGTTCCCGAGGGCCGGAACATCTCGTTGACGGCCTTGTAGGAGCGGTCGACCGACCATTGCTCATCGAAATGCTCGGCGACGCGAAAATCGCATTCGCGGGCACGGCGGTTGATGATCAGGTCCGCGATACGCTCGGCCTTGCGAAGATAGTCCTGATTGGCGGTCGCCTCATAGGCGGCCATCAACGCTTCGGTCAGGTGCATGTTGGAGTTTTGACCGCGATAGCCTCGCATCGGCGTCCAATCGCGTTCGAACTCCTCGGTGATCGCGCCGTGCTGGTCTTCCCAGAAGCGATCGTTCAGGATCGTCGTGACGTCATCCAGCATCCTGTCGGCCAGGGGATGCCCCACCAGCTTCGCGCTCGACGCCGCGAGCAGTACGAAGGCGTGCCCGTAGCCCTGCTTGCTGGCGTCTTTCGGGCCGTTATCGTCAAGCGACCACATGTAACCGCCATGCTGTGCGTCGCGGTGCGAATGCCAGAGGTAATTCATTCCGTGATCGATCATCCGGTCGCTGCCGGGGCGGCCAAGCAGGCTGGCGATGACATAACAGTGGACGGCCCGGGCCGTGGTGTGGATTGGCCGCACGGCGCTGCCCGGCAGCGGTTTGCCGGAAGGATCGAGATCGAAAAACCCGCCCTTCGGATTGATTGCGACGGGATCGAAAAGATCGAACAGGATGTTTGCTTGGCTTTCGAGCCAGGCGCGATGCCAGGGCTTGTCGCGCCAAGCCCCGGGGGCAGCCGATGTAAATGAAAGCTCGGGCATTCAAATCCTCCTGTTGGGTGACCGGCATGCGATGTCCGCCGCAGATTTACATGAGCTGGATCGGGACGACGAGCGCTGGCAAGTGAATAGGGTGAAGCCTGATACTTTTTGCCGCCCTTATTTCGCAATGTCGACCAACAACCATCTCCATCTCCGGCAAATCGAGGTTACGGCAGCGTATCGATGATTGATCGAATCCATGTCATGCCAACAGAATTGGTTGGCCTGCAGCCGCTGAGTTGCCGCTCACGATGGGCGAACGAAAACTCTCGCTGGAAACGCCTTCTCCATCACCTCCAGGAAAGCGCGAACCTTCGCACCGACAAGACGTCGCGAGCTTTGCAGCGCCCAGATTTCCACCGATGGACCGGCATGAGTTCCCCAGCAAACGAGCCGACCCGCCTCGACATCGCCTTCGGCAAGAAGCTTCGGAAGCACCGCCGCGCCCGCACCTGCAAGAACGGCATCGCGCACCATCAGCAGAGAAGAGAAGCGCAGGATCGGCTCGGGCTTGAAAAGGACTTCGTCCTCAGAATCGGATTTCAGGCGCCAGACAACGTTCGGCGGAGTAGCACTCAGCAAGACTGCCTTCACGATACTCGGTCCGCCATCCGGCGCCGGCTGTGGGCATGGCATGTCCGGTGAGGCAACGATCAGGCGCTCGTCATTGAGAAAACGGCGACCGATGAGACGTTCATCCGGTGAAGGATCGATCCGGATAACAAGGTCGTAGCCATCCTCGACCGGATCGACCTTGCGATCCTCGGCAACAATCTCAAGCTTGACCTCCGGATAGGCGAGCGCGAAACGGGCGCCGATCCTGGGAAGCGCCACATGCGCGAAAACCATGGGGGCGCTTACCCGCAGCCTGCCTCTCGGGGTCGAGGCACCCAGGACAATCGCCTCCCCGGCTTCGGCGATTTCCGACAGCAATCCGTCCGTGCGCTCGTGCAGCGATAACCCTTCGTCTGTCAGTCGCAGACTTTGGGATCCACGCTCGATCAACCTGACACCCAGGCTCTGTTCGAGTTCGCTGACATGGCGCGACAATGTCGCCTTGGATCGGCCGGAGATGCGACCGGCTCGGCCGAAACCGCCATGGGCGGCAACGAGATTGAAATCGACCAGTGCTTCCAGATCCATTCTTCTGTTCCAATAATGAGACGAGATGTTTCAATCATGTCATCTATTCATCAATTTTGGAACGGCTATCTTTTTCTGGAAGCAACCAAACATAAGGAGTTTTCACAATGGCTATTTTGGTAACCGGCAGCACCGGCACGATCGGCTCCCAGGTCCTGGCCCACCTGCAGGGACGGAACGTAGAGGTCCGCGCCCTGACGCGCTCACCTGAAACGGCGCAATTTCCCTCCGGCGTAAAAGCCGTCCGCGGTGACCTCGCCGACCCGGATTCGGTGCGCGCGGCACTGCAAGGCGTCAGCACACTGTTCCTGCTCGCCCCGAACGTCGCCGATGAATTGACCCAGACCATGCTCACCCTGACGGTCGCACGAGAGGCCGGCGTCAAAGGCATCGTCTATCTCTCGGTCTTCGGCGGCGATGCCTATGCCGACGTGCCGCATTTTGCGGGCAAGTACACGGTCGAACGCATGATCGAGGCCCTCGACCTGCCCGCGACGATCTTGCGTCCCGCCTACTTCATCCAGAACGATCTTCGCCAGAAGGACGGACTTCTGAAGAATGGCATTTATGGCTCGCCGATCGGCAGGAAAGGCGTCTCGATGGTCGATATTCGCGACATCGGCGAGGCCGCGGCGATCGAGCTGGTCCGCCGTGAACAGTCCGCCACGCCGCTCGGCCGCGAGACCTACGCCCTGGTTGGTCCGGACAGCCTGACCGGCGACGGCATCGCCACCATCTGGAGCGAGGCCCTCGGCCGCGCGATCCGCCATGGCGGCGACGATCTCGTCGTCATGGAACAGCGCACGAAGACGATGCTGCCCACCTGGCATGCGCTTGATCTGCGCCTGATGTTCGGCCGGTATCAGACGGAAGGCGCGGTGGCGACCGCTGACGACATCGAGCGCCTGACCAAGCTCCTCGGCCACGCCCCCCGCTCCTATGCCGCTTTTGCCAGGGATGCCGCCGCCCAGTGGGCGAAGGGCTGAGCCCGCACCTTGGCCCCCAACAAAGGAGACCCGCCGTGATGACGATCCACTCCCTCTTGCCTGAAGACGCTCCAGCGGTGGCCGCGATGCGACAGGCCGCCTCGGCCCACAAGGGTGAAAAGCTCGGGCCCGAGGCACGGCCGATGTTCGACGCCATGTTTGCCGCAACGCCCGCCGCCGCGGATGTGCGGATTGAACCTGCGACGGTCGGCGGCATTGCCGGCTTCTGGCTTCGGCTGCCGAACGCACGACCGGGTGCGCGCATGCTCTATCTTCATGGTGGTGGCTATGTGCTCGGCTCAGCCCAGGCGCTCACGAACTTCGCGGGCCAGATCGCCGTTCGCGTTGGCGCCGATACCTTCGTCCCCGACTATCGGCTCGCGCCGGAACACCCTTTCCCAGCTGCGATTGATGACGCCATCGCCGCCTATCGTGGTCTGGTTGCAGAGGGGGCGGAAAGGATCGTGGTTGCCGGCGATTCGGCCGGCGGCGGTTTGACGCTGTCGCTGCTGTCGATCCTCGCTGACGACAAGACGAAGGGCATGGTGCAACCGGCCGGGGCTGCCGCGATGTCGCCTTGGACCGACCTGGCGCTCACCGGCGACAGCTTCGAGACGAGGGCAGGGGCGGACCCGATCTTCACGCGCGGCGTGCTCCAGGCCTTCGCAGACATGTATCTTCAGGGCCAGGATGCGACGAACTCCAAGGCATCACCGCTCTATGCGGAACTCAACAGCCTGCCACCGATCCGGATCGATGTCGGCGACGACGAATTGCTGCTCGCGGACTCCATCCGCTACGCCGACCGGGCGCGAGCGGCAGGCGTGGAGGTCACGCTGTCGATCTGGGAGGGCATGCCGCATGTCTTCCAGTCTTCCCTCGGCCACTTTCTCGCGGCCGAGCAGTCGGTGGACGCCATCGGTGCCTTCCTCCGGCAGCGGCTAATCGATGTTTCCCCGTCCAACAGCACACCTTCGGAGGCTTGAAATGAAAATTCTGGTATTGGGCGCCACGGGCGCAACCGGCCGGCTGATTGTCGGCAAGGCCATCGCGGAGGGACACGAAGTCGTAGCCCTCGTCCGCTCCAAGGCAAAGGCCGGGGACCTCGCCGGCGCCGAGCTCGTCGAGGGCGACGCGCGCGATGCCGCAGCGCTAGCCAGGGCCATAGCGGGTTGTGATGCCGTCATCAGTTCATTGGGCACCGCCATGAGCCCGTTCCGGGAGGTGACCCTGCTGTCGACGGCGACGCGCGCGCTGGTCGGCGTCATGGAGCGGCAGAACATCCGTCGTCTCGTGTGCATTACTGGCCTCGGCGCCGGCGACAGCCGCGGCCATGGCGGCTTCTTCTTCGACCGACTGTTGCTGCCGCTGATGCTGCGGAAGGTCTATGAAGACAAGGATCGCCAGGAAGATGCAATCCGGGGCAGCGCACTGGACTGGACCATCGTTCGACCAATGGTCCTCAACGACAAGCCGGCGCGCGGTCGCATCAAGGCGTTGACCGACCTGTCGGGCGTACATGGCGGGTCGATCGCCCGAGCCGATGTCGCGGATTTCGTCGTTCAGCAACTCACTGCGGATACGTGGCTGCGCAAATCACCGCTGATCAGTTGGTGAAAGTCACTGGTAAAACTCGCGCCCTAGCCGACCTGATCGGCGACCGATCGAAGTGCCGGCGTTGACCCATTTCATCGTTGATGATGGATGTCCTCGTCGGCACGTGCGTGTGGCGCTCCTTGTTCGAGAGCAGCAAGGAAGCACTCGGCCGCGTCCTGAATTCTGGCCATCGCCGCGGGTCGGAGGTGCGCGTCCAAGCTTCTCGAGCCGCCGTAACAAGGTCCGGTTGCTCGCCGAGCGTGTCGGTAGACGCCTGCCGGACTAGGTCTGTTGTCCGTTGCCAGCCGCCTCGGCGGATCCCAGCTGTTCCACCACTATCTCGATGAAGCTCTTCAGCTTCGGCGTTTGTCGCCGATCAGGGTGGAACAGCAGATGAATGGGACGCGGAGGCGTTTCGTAGTTCGGCAACACTCGGACGAGCCGCCCAGTCGCGAGGTGAGGGCGCACCGACTCTTCGCCGATGAGCGCCAAGCCGAAACCTGCGAGCGTGGCCTCCAGCAACGAAGCGGGGCTGTTGACCTTGAGACGGCCGTGGACCAGGGCCTTTGAGGTGAGACCGTCCCGTAGAAAGAGCCAGTCGCTGAACGTTGGTTCGGGCCAGTTTCCGAAGAGCAGGCATTCATGATTGGCCAGATCCGATACAGTCGATGGCATCCCTCGCTCTTTTAGATATGCAGGCGACCCGCAGGCGATAGTCTGAAAGGGTGCGAGCTTTATCGCCCCGAGGTTGGATTCTCCGAGCGGACCGATCCGGAACACCGCCTCAAACCCGTCGTCGATAAGGTCGACAAAGCGGTCGTTGAGAACCAGGTCGACATCGACACCGGGATGGCTACTCAAATATCGTGCGACCACAGGTGTCACGCAGTGAGCTCCGAATGAAACCGGGGCATTGACGCGCAAAAGCCCTCGGGGCTTGCCCCTGGCCTCATCAGCGATTGCATCCGCCCAGTCGACCTCGGCCAGCGCCACTTTGCACCGATCGTAATAGGACTTGCCGATCACCGTCAGACTTTGCTTTCGGGTTGTGCGGTTGAGCAGGCGTGCCCCCAAGCGTGCCTCCAGATAGGTGACGTGCTTGGCCACCATCTGCGGTGAGATGCCGAGCGACGATGCCGCCGTTGCAAAGGAGCCGCTTTCTGCCGCCTTTACGAATGCGGCCATGCTGGCGAGGCGATCCATTCCACACTCCTGGTTGGGAGAGCCGGTTTCATGGCGCCATTTATCGATAGAATGCAAGGGTGCATTTAGGTTGTCACTATTGGCTTCCCCACCCTTGGACATCTTAGAAAGGCACAAACATGAAAATCGGCATTGTTGGCGCTGGCAACATCGGCAGCGCACTCACCCGTCTCTTCCGGGCCGCAGGGCACGAGGTCACGATCGCCAATTCGCGCGGACCAGAATCTTTGGCGGACCTGTCGGCGGAAACCGGAGCGCGGGCAGCTGCGATGGAAGATGCTGTCCGCGGCCAGGAGGTCGTGGTCGTCGCCGTTCCTACAAACAAAATCCCTAGTCTGCCCCGCGAACTGTTCGCGTCCACGCCTGCCGACGTAGTCGTCATCGACACGACCAACTACTATCCACAACAGCGCGACGGTCGTCTGGACGGAATTGAGGACGGGGGCACTGAAAGCGAATGGGTCGAGCAGCACCTTGGGCGTCCGGTGATCAAAGCCTTCAACACGATCGAAGCGACCCATCTTCAGCCGGGCGCCAAGCCGGCGGGCTCCGCGGACCGCATCGCTCTGGCGGTGGCGGGTGATGACGTCCGGGCCAAGTCCAAGGCGATGGCGCTGATCGACGGGATCGGCTTCGACGCCGTGGACGCGGGCACTATCGCGGAGTCATGGCGTCAGCAGCCGGGCTCTCCCGGTTATCTCAAGGATTATGATGTCAAGGGCGTCCGGCGCGCGCTCGCCGAGGCGATCGCCGAACGTCAGCCCGAGTGGCGCGCAACGCCCAACAGCCCCGGCACGTACGAGTCGCCGGCGTAGATGCCCTTGGTCCGCCACCATCCGCCCCACCCACAGACGATCGAGCATTAGCCGACGCGCCCTAGCTGAGTTGATCAACGGCCGATCGAAGTGCCGGGTTTGACCCATTTCATCGATGATGGATATCCTTCTCGGCAGGCGCGTGTAGCGCTCCTTGTTCGGTAGCGCTCCTTGTTCGAGAGCAGCAAAAAAGGTCTCGGCCAACAACCAGTCCTCAATGGCGACACCTTGGCGCCGAACGATATACGGCCAGTTTCAGAATCCCGTAACTTCATGGAGAATTCCAATGACCCGAATATTGTTCGTCGGCCAGAAGCCTGAAACTGTCGACTTCTCGGACCCGTCCTTGCCTCCCGGCTTCAATGCCGAAAAGATCAATGCCGGGATCGCTTTGGGCGTGGCGAAGATTGAGGACCGAGGTTGGCAGGGCGATACCTGCATGATCACGCCCGATGCCGCCGGATTTGCCGCACTCAAGAAAGCGCTGGGCGATGCTGCATATGATTGCGTTGTGATCGGCGGCGGCCTCAGGCTGCCGCCCAAGAGCCTGCCGCTATTCGAAACCGTTGTGAACATCATCCACAAGGCGGCGCCGAACGCTGCCATAGCCTTCAACACGAGACCAGAGGACACTGCGGATGCCGCTGCCCGTCAGCTCCCCACGAGTTGACGGGGCTTGCTGCGGATGTGACTTAGGAGAAGTGCCGGTAGTTCATTGGGCGGTGGCAGCCTCGTCAGAAGTCGGCTTCCGTCCTTTTGAGCCAGATCCGCTGTCATTTCCGGACGCAGGGCGCCGGCCGGTTTGGTGGTCTCCTTCTTCAGGGTGAGGTGCATACGCCCATGGCGTCCGTTCTGCTGCGGGCATTTCCTTCAGCAGCAGGCCAGGTTCGACGACTTCATCAACGAACTCAACTCAAGAACGTCCACATCAGGCACTCGGCATGGACTGTCCGGCAGAGCGCTACACGCCGTCAACGCGCCCCTACACTGGCCTGTCTGACCTCGATTATCCGTTTCACGACAAGGCCGTCATCGTCACCACCTGCGGCCGCATCCGCTACAATCGCAGGAAGATCAACCTCAGCCTTGTCTTTGCCGGCCAGACCGTCGGCATCAAGCAGGTCGAGGACCACATTTGGCTGACGAACTTCATGGACTATGATTGGGATACTTCGATGATGAGACATGCAGGCTCGAACCACTCCAAAACCCATTCGGGCCCAGTGTTACCCATGTCTCCGGTATAAACCGTACCTATGTGTCCGGAATGGACCGAAGAGAAGTGGTGCCCAGAGGCGGATTCGAACCACCGACACGCGGATTTTCAGTCCGCTGCTCTACCAACTGAGCTATCTGGGCCTGCGCCGACTAACGGGATCCGCCTGCCGGATTTCACGGGAGCACCATGCGGCGCCCCTGGAAAGCGCGTGGGTTATAGCACGGGTATCCTGCCTGTCCAGAGCAATTCCCGGAAAAGTATGTAGCGGTTTGCCGGCTCGGAATTGCGTGAAAACAATCACTTAGCTTGGCGGTTGATTTCACCGGAAAGAAAAATCGTCGGAAAGCAGCGGCTCCGCTGCTCAGTCCTCGTCCCTGGCTGCCGGACCTGGCTTCGGGTTGTCGTCTTCGTCCTCCTCGCTGTCGCGACCTGGAATGACATAGGCGCCCTTCAGCCAGCGATTGAGGTCGATATCCTTGCAGCGCACCGAGCAGAACGGATAATGCTCGCGCGCGGAAGGTTTTCCGCATTCGGGGCAGGGCCGCTTCGGCCGAAGCGGCGTCACTTTGTCGTCCAGGCTCATGGGCGCGAAGCGTGCCAGTTCTGATGGGCCTTGAAGCCTTCGCCGGAAAGCAGCGCAATGCTCTCATAGAGCGGCAGGCCGACCACATTGGTGTAGGAGCCGACCAGCTTGACGACGAAGGAGCCGGCGAGGCCCTGTACGGCATAGCCGCCGGCCTTGCCGCGCCATTCGCCTGACGCGACATAGGCGTCGATTTCCTCGCGCGGCAGCCGCTTGAAGCGGACCCTTGTCTCTACCAGCCGCAAACGCTGCTTGCCGCCCGGCGTGATCAGGCAGACGCCGGAATAGACACGGTGCGAACGGCCGGAAAGCAGGCCGAGGCAGTTGCGGGCGTCGTCGATCGTCTCTGCCTTGGGCAGGATGCGGCGTCCGACCGCCACCACCGTGTCGGCGGCGAGGATGAAGGCCGGCGCGTAATCCTCTTCGCTTTTCAGCGAGGCGAGCGCCTTGTCGGCCTTGTCCTTGGCCAGCCGCTTGGCCAGCGAGCGCGGGTGCTCGGCGCGCAGCGGCGTCTCGTCGACATCGGCCGGCAGCACGCGGTCCGGCTCGATGCCGGCCTGCTGCAGCAATTGGATGCGGCGCGGCGAACCCGAGGCAAGCACGAGCTTCTGCAGGATGCTCATCGCTCTTCGCGCCGGACTGTTACTTGAAACGATAGGTGATGCGGCCCTTGGTCAGGTCATAGGGCGTCATCTCGACCAGGACCTTGTCGCCGGTCAGCACGCGGATGCGGTTCTTGCGCATGCGGCCGGCCGTGTGGGCGATGATCTCGTGTTCGTTTTCGAGCTTCACCCGGAACATCGCGTTCGGCAACAATTCCGTCACGACACCCGGAAACTCGAGGACTTCTTCCTTCGGCATTCGATACCTTTGCTTGGATTTCAGTTCCGGCGCCCAGGAGTGCCCAGGCCGGAATTTCGGCGGAACCTATATGATAATCGTGCGCTTGTGAACACGCTTAATCCGTCGCGTTTTCGGCCTTTGGACCGGGAAAACGGCGGCCAATGCGCGCTTTCAGCCGCTCGCGCACGTCGCGATAGGCGCTCATGATCTGTTCGCGTGTGCCGCCGGTGTCGGTCGGGTCGGGCATCGGCCAGTATTCGACCTCGACGGCGAGCGAGCGGGTCAGCTCAAGTGCCGCATGATGGGCCTCGGGCGCCAGCGTGACGATCAGGTCGAAATAGTCGTCTTCCAGATCGTCCAGTGTTCTGGGTTGGCGCGCGCCGAGCGAAAGCCCGTCCTCAGTCAGCACCGCGTCGACGAAGGGGTCGCGCTCGCCGGCGCGCACGCCTGCCGAAGCGACGAAGGTGGTGGCCGGCAGCATGCGCCGCGCCAATTGCTCGGCGATCGGTGAGCGCACGGCGTTCATGCCGCATAAAAACAGGATCGAATGTGGCAACCCGATCAGGACTAACCCCGCCAGTGCAGCACGCAGACCAGCGTGAACAGCCGGCGCGCCGTGTCGAAGTCGATCTCGATCTTGCCGGCAAGCCGGTCCATCAGCGTCTGCGAGCCTTCATTGTGCAGGCCGCGCCGTCCCATGTCGATCGCCTCGATGTGGCTCGGCGTCGAAGAGCGGATGGCCTCGTAGTAGCTTTCGCAGATCAGGTAGTAATCCTTGACGATGCGCCTGAGCGGCGTCAGCGACAGGATGTGGGTGACCACGGCGGCGCCATCGTCGCGGCTGACGGCAAACACCAGGCGTGACTCGGCCAGCGACAGCTTGAGCTTGTAGGGTCCGGCGCCGTCGTCATTGACCGGTCGAAAACTGTTTTCCTCGATCAGGTCGAAGATCGCCACCGCCCGCTCATGCTCGACGTCGGGCGTCGAACGGCCGATCGTCTCGTCGAGCTCGACGTCGATCAGCCTGTCGCGGGTTTGGTGGTGGCCCGACATCGCTACATGTTCAGCCGGATCGCCACGGAGCGCGCATGCGCGTCGAGCCCCTCAGCCTTGGCGAGCGCGATCGCCGCCGGCCCCAGTGCCCTGAGCTGCTCGGGCCCGAGCTTGAGGATCGATGTGCGCTTGACGAAATCGAGAACCGACAAGCCGGAGGAAAACCGCGCCGAACGCGCCGTCGGCAGCACATGGTTGGAGCCGCCGACATAGTCGCCGATCACTTCCGGCGTGTGCCGGCCGATAAAGACCGCGCCCGCATTGCGCATCCTGGCGAGAAACGCCTCGGCATCATCGAAGGCAAGCTCGACATGTTCGGCGGCGATCCGGTTGACCAGCGGCAGCGAGGCTTCGAGCGTCGGCACCAGGATGACAGCGCCGAAGTCGCGCCAGCTTGCGGCAGCGGTTTCGCCGCGCGGCAGCACCTTGAGCTGGCGCTCGACCGCTTGCTCCACCGCCTGCCCGAATTCGGCATTATCGGTGATCAGGATCGACTGCGCCGACACGTCATGCTCGGCCTGGGCGAGCAGGTCGGCGGCGATCCAGTCCGGATCGTTGTCGGCGTCGGCCACCACCAGCACTTCCGAGGGACCGGCGATCATGTCGATGCCGACCGTGCCGAACACTTGGCGCTTGGCCGCCGCGACATAGGCGTTGCCTGGACCGACGATCTTGGCGACAGGCCTGATCGTCTCGGTGCCATAGGCAAGGGCGGCAACGGCCTGCGCCCCGCCGACACGGTAGATCTCGGAGACGCCGGCAAGGTCGGCCGCCACCAGCACCAGCGGGTTGATGACGCCGCCCGAGGCCGGCACCACGATGACGATGCGCTCGACGCCGGCAACCCTGGCCGGCACGGCGTTCATCAGCACCGAGCTTGGATAGCTCGCCGTGCCGCCCGGCACATAAAGGCCGGCGGCCTCGACCGCAGTCCAGCGCGAGCCGAGCTCGACGCCGGCGGCGTCTGTGTAGCGGTCGTCTTTCGGCTTTTGCCGCTCATGGTGCGAACGGATGCGGTCGCGCGCGAATTTGAGCGCTTCGATGGTCGCCGGATCGGCCGCGGCATAGGCTTTGGCGGTATCGTCCTTCGAGACGGCAATGCCAAGTTTGCCAAGGTCGGCCTTGTCGAATTTGAGCGTGTAGTCGATCAGCGCCTTGTCGCCTTCGGCGCGGACGCGGCCGATGATGTCGCGCACCGCGGCCTCGACATCGGCCGACACCTCGCGCTTGGTGGTGAGGAAGGCGGCGAAACTCCGCTCGAAATCGGCGTCTTCCAGGCGCAGCGTTATCGCCATTGCGCCCTAGCCCCTATGCGCCGGGCGCGAGGAGGCTTCCCAGGAGCCGCCGATATCGGCGAGCCGCGCCTCGATGCATTCGACGTCGAGCATGATGGTGCCGCCGCCGGCGAACACCAGCTCGACGATGCCGGCCGGCTTGCTGATCGCAACGAAGCTGATCGCCAGCAGCGAGAGCACCTCGGCCGGCTTGTCGCGGGGAACTCCGTTGGTTTTCGCGCCGAGCACGCGGTCGAAATGCAAAACGGCCTGCCGCCGCTCGTTGTGCTGGCGAAACAGGCCCGATTTCGCCTCCCAGACGAAGCGGTTCATGGTCATCACGAAGCGCTTGGCGGCCGGCAAATATTCGAGGTCGGAGATCTTCATCACGGCGTCCTGGACGTGTGCCGAGACGATGCTCAGATCCTGGTCGTCGAGCGCGATGAGTTTTAAGGCTGCCATGCGGAATGCGCACCTGAGGTTGGCTTCAGCCTTCTGTTAGGCGGTCTTTCCGGTCCGTGCAACCTCAGCACGGATCCTGCCCGAAGCAACCACGTGAGGTCGGCGCTGCCCCTCATCGCCCTGCCGGGCACTTCTCCCGGTGTAGTGACGGGGAGAAGAAGCGCCTTCGCCAGGGATTTCGCCAATCGCCTACGTTGCAGGAAAGGCGCCAAGGCCACGACCAGCCCCTTCGCCCCGTTTACGGGGAGAAGATGCCGGCAGGCAGATGAGGGGCAGCGCCGGCGTCCACAATTGGCCGGTTCGACGCCGGAGAGGCCGACCTTTTGTCTCGGTTGTTGCCGGTTAGCGTCAGCCCGAAATGCGCTCGATCACCGCGCCGCAGCCGGAGAGCTTTTCTTCCAGCCGCTCGAAGCCGCGGTCGAGGTGATAGACGCGGTTGACCGTCGTCTCGCCCTCCGCGGCAAGGCCGGCAATGACCAGCGACACCGAGGCGCGTAGGTCGGTTGCCATCACCGGCGCGCCCTTGAGCTTGCCGACGCCGTCGACGATCGCCGTCTGGCCGGAAAGCGTGATGTGGGCGCCGAGGCGGGCGAGTTCCTGCACATGCATGAAGCGGTTTTCGAAGATCGTCTCGGTGATGCGCGACTTGCCTTTGGCCATCGTCATCAGACCCATGAACTGCGCCTGCAGATCGGTCGGGAAGGCCGGGAAAGGGGCGGTCGTGATGTCGACCGGCGAAATGCCGGCGCCGTTGCGCTTGACGCGGATGCCTTCATTGGTCGGCGTGATCTCGGCGCCGGTCTCAACAAGCACGTCGAGCGCGGTCTGCAGCAGATCCGGCCGCGCGCCGTCGAGCATGACGTCGCCGCCGGTCATGGCCACCGCCATGGCATAGGTGCCGGTCTCGATACGGTCCGGAATGACCCTTACGCGGGCGCCCGACAGCGCCTCGACGCCCTGGATGGTGATGGTGGCGGTGCCGGCGCCGTGGATCTTGGCGCCCATGGCGATCAGGCATTCGGCAAGATTGACGATTTCCGGCTCGCGGGCGGCGTTTTCCAGCACCGTCTCGCCCTTGGCGAGCGCGGCCGCCATCATCAGCACATGGGTGGCGCCGACCGAGACCTTCGGGAAGACGTAGCGGTTGCCGATCAGGCGGCCGTTCCTGGCCTTGGCCAAGACATAGCCATTGTCGACATCGAGCTCGGCGCCCAGCACCTGCAGGCCTTCGAGGAACAAATCGACCGGGCGCGTGCCGATGGCGCAGCCGCCGGGCAGCGACACCTTGGCTTCGCCCATGCGCGCAAGCAGCGGCCCGATGACCCAGAACGAGGCGCGCATCTTCGACACCAACTCATAGGGCGCGGTGGTGTCGACGATGTTGCGGGCGGAGAAATTGATGGTGCGCGAATAGCCTTCCTGCTGCTTTTCGCGGCGGCCGTTGACGGAATAGTCGACCCCGTGATTGCCGAGGATGCGGATCAGCTGCTCGACATCGGCCAGATGCGGCACGTTTTCGAGCGTCAGCGTGTCGTCGGTAAGCAGCGAGGCGATCATCAGCGGCAGCGCCGCGTTCTTGGCGCCCGAGATCGGAATGGTACCGGTCAGCTTGTTGCCGCCGACGATTCTGATGCGATCCATGAGAAAAAGTCCCCTCGGCCCGAAAGGCCGCTTCAATCGGTTGAGTGTGCCGGCTTAGACCATTGGCCGGCTTGGTTCAAGAAATAGGATTTTCTTAAAACCGAACCAACTCTCGCCGGCCGGTGTGGCTGATTTGGTCAGTCCTTGTGCATTTTTCCAGCAGCCGGCAGCCCTTCCGGCCTTTGGTCGGCACTGCCGGTGCGCCGCGAACGCGTCTGCGCCTTGCGCTTCTGCAGATTGGCGCGCAGCGCTTCGGCAAGCCGGTCCTTGCGCCCGCCGCCGCCCGTTTTAGGTGGATTTGCCTTGTCGTTCATTATCCCGTTCCTGGCCGGCGGTGGACCGGCGGCGATTTGAGGAACGGCTAACATTTTAACGCCGCCATGTCATGACTGTTGGTCGCCGGATCATGGCTAGCCAGGGCGCCGCCCAAAAGCGTGCCGCATTCGCGGCCCTCACATGCGACGCTTTGGGTTCCTCTTGGCCTTGCGCTTGCCGATTCGATATGGCAGAAGCGCCGCCATCGCAGGCTGCGGTAGCTCAGTGGTAGAGCACTCCCTTGGTAAGGGAGAGGTCGAGAGTTCAATCCTCTCTCGCAGCACCAGTTCCCTACGGCATTGAATTGCGCCTGGCCGTCGATTTGCACCGGCTCAGTTGCTGATGTGCGACAACGCCAGCTCCGCCTCGTCCTGAGCCTCCAGCAGCATCTCCTCCGCCGACCGGAACATGTCCTCGAACGCCAGTTCATGCTCGAAGACGACGCCGCCGGCGCGAATGGCAAGCACGTCCTTTTCGCCTTTCGGCGCAAAATAAATCTGTCCGACCGCCTGTCTGATGCGTTCGCCGACCTCCCTGGCGTCCTGCTTCGTCGCGCCGGGAAGGAAGACGCCGAACATCGAGTTTCCGATGCGGCCGATCAGGTCGTCCGTGCGTACCGAGGAGCGGATGGCCGAGGCGAGCAGCCGCAAGGCCTCGTCGCCCCAACCGAGGCCGAAGCGCGAGTTGATTGACGCCAGATGTTCCGGATGGATGACCAGAAAGGCGCCGGAACGCGGGCCGGCCGGCAGCGCGGCCCTTCTGTCGACCATCGACGTGAACACCACCCCATTGAGGCAGCCGGTCAGCTTGTCGTAGGTGCCGGATCTTGTGAGTTCCCGCCGGCAGCGACCGATCTCGATCTGCATCCGGCCGAGCAGGAGGAAGAGCGGCAGGCCAATGATGATGGGCACAAGCGTCGCGGTTACGATGCTGCGGCCAAACGGCGTCAGAACATCGCTGAAGAACAGCAGATAGTTCAGGCCGAGCGACAGGCACACGCAGGCGACAGTGCCCAGAAACGCTCGCCAAATGATCTGCCGCCATGGTTGAACCGGCGCGGTCTGAGTTCTTGTGGTCACCAAGCCAATCTCCTCTCGGAGGCATCTGTTTAAGGCCGGTGTGCTGCAATTTCAGTTTCAGGGAAGCCTACAATTTGATGGAAGCCAGCTATTGCGGCAGACCGAAGACACGTGCTGCGCCCATTCCTACCCTTTGATGATCTCCGTCACGCAGTGGACGTAGTCCATGCGGTGCCCCTCGGGCGCTCGGGCCACCTCGGCTTCATAAGCTCCATAAAGCGCATCGACGATCGCCGAACGGTCGCTGGCGGGACGCGACGGATCGAGCGCGTTGGCAAAAACCACTTCCGACCAGGAGCGCAGCGTCGGCACATAGGCCTTGGCGAAATCCCTGGCGTCGCCATGCACCCGGAACGCCTCCGCGTAGGGGCAGGGCGTCACCATGGTGAACATCGTCTCCAGGGCCAATCCGGCGCGCGACACCGAGGAAGCGGGATCGCTAAAGGGCGCGGCAAACTCGTCCGGCGTCTTGTAGAATTGCTGGAACGTCGCGTTGACATACTCCGCCTCGCTGATCCGGCCGGCCTTGAGAAGATCGCGCCAATGGCGTGCGAAGCTGTCGAACATGTCGACCCCTGTCGTGTGGCCGAGATAACGCCCTTCCTCATCGACGCAGAAATTGGCCAGCGCCAGCCTGCCGCCAGACCGCAGTTCGCGCGACCTGGCAAGCAGGATCGTTTCCCAGTCGCTGAGCGCCTGGGCGCGAAACTGCGCGCGCTCGGCGTCAGTCGCGCCGACCGCCTGGACATGGTCGGCGATCATGCAGGGGCGCTTGCTGATCCAGTGCATCGCGGTGGCGGAAAAGCCGAACGACAGAGAATTGTCGGGCAGGATCTGGCGATAGAAGCTGGTGCCGCTGCCGAAAATGTAGAGCGCGGGAGTCTCGGCCAGCGGAGCGTCCGTGGCGGGCCCAACCAATCCCTGGCTCAGCCTGAACAGCGTCGAGAAATCATTGTGCGGCAGGTCCGTATAGGTGATCGAGATCGCCCGATGCGGTTCCGTTTCGCGGATGGCGCCGACCAGCCGCCGCATCATGTCCATCGACGTGCCGCCGTCGGCCGCGCCGAAATCGGCTATCGCAAACGGCTGGCCGTCGGCAAGCCGGGGCATCTTGGCGACAGTTTTGACGACGAGGTCGCCGACCTTGTCGATGACCTTCTTGGCTCCCACCGTGTTCGCCGAATAGTAGCCCGCTCCGCGCATGGCAATCTTCTGGCTGTCGGCTGCGCTCATTGCTTTCTCCCCTTATCAGTCGTCCACACGGCCTCCGCCAGCGCCGCGGGTGCGCGATCTTTCGCTTTCCGGCACATAGGTGCGGGCGGCAAGGCCGTTGAGCGCGGCAAGCGTCTCCCGGTCGATGGCCCCGCGCCGGCCCGCGACTGGCGGCGCGATCCCCGACTGGCGTTCGATGACGACATCGGCCCGGGCCAATGCCACCGGATGCGCCAGGCGCATGGTCGACCGGCGCAGCATGGCGTCGAGCCAGAGCGGCAAGGCGACATCGAGGATGGTGAGCGGCATCACCTCCTCAGGCGGCGGATCGTCGAGCAAAAGGGTTGCCGTCCGGATCGGACAGAGCGGCCTTCCGGCAGCGACGTCGGCCTCGCCGATGCGCCAGCGCGCCGCGCACGCGGGATCCGGCGGCGCGAAGGATTGGGCATTGTCGAGCAGGCCAAGCAAGGCCTGGCCCCAGTTTTGATCTTCGACGGCGATCCGTCGCGCCGCCCGCCCGATATCCTCGGCCAGGCCCCATGAAAAACCCGCTCCCCGCGCCGCCTTGGCGCTCAGCGTTTCCACCTCGTTGAGCGACAGGTCGATCATCCGGCTTCTCCGGCCGGCGCCGTCGTGGCGACATGCTCGATCAGCGGCTCGCCGCTGAACAGCGCGATCCGCAGCCAGCGGTCCGAGCGCGGATCGAAACTGCGCGCGCCGAAAAATGCAAGCTTGGCGCGCAATATGTCGACGGGTCGCAATTCGGCGCCGATCAGATTGTCGTGGATCTCGGAATAGGGAAATCTGGCGACGATCTGCGCGCGACGCACGGCATGGCGCCACTCCGGCCGGCGAAGCAGAAATTCCGCGACACTGGTTGAAGCGGTTTCCCGCGCCACCGCGGCGGCGAGTTCGAGCGCATCGCGCGCCGTTGCCAGAGGTTGTTCGAGTTCGGCACCCTCTTCCTCGAAGCGTTCGCCAAGCCGGGGCTCGAGCTTCTCGGCGGAAACATACCAGAACCGCGCGTTGGCGGCCGGTTCGGCGAAGTCGATATTTGCCGCCCAGGAATAGCCGTCGAGAAGCATGTGGCGGAGCGAACCGCAGCTCATGCCGCCCTCGATCGCGTGCCCAGGCGTCTCGTCGGCTTTCATCGTCTCGCCGAGTTCGTCGACCAGCGCGCCATGCGGCTCGAGGATCAGCGAAACGCTGGCCTCCTGCCCCTCCAGGGAGAATTGCTCTTCCGCGAATCGATAGAGCGCATCCCAAGGCAGCGGCTTTGCCAGGAGACGATCGAGGTTTTCCGCCAGCGCATCGAGATCTCCCGCCAATGCCTGTGTTGCTGCAGCTTGGCTTCTGTCGTCGCTATGCCAGCGGGCGACGCGTCGGCGCAGATCGGCGAGGGCCGTCGAGAAGCCCCTTCGTTCCGCCTCGCCGGCATGCGGCTCGGCGCGAACCCGCGCCAGCGCGGTTTCGCGCGCCAGGAACCAGCTGTGCGTCAGCAGCGGATGGCGCACGAGGAAAGGCGCCATGCCCAGCCCCGTCGCATTGCCCACGCCCAGCGCCCGGCGCAGATCCGGCGCTAGCCTTGCCGCGCCGGCCGGATTCAGGCGATGGGCGATGTGATCGACCAGATCGAGCGTGAAGGACCGGATCAGCCAGACGGTGAGCATCTCGGCCTGGAAGGAGCCGGCGAGCTCCGGCCGCGACGCGATCTCGTCGCGGTCGGCAATGCCGAATTTGCCGTTGCCATAGACTGCCGTCGTGCGCAGCAGATAGCCGACGCCGAGCAGTTGCTCCTCGTCGGGCTGTTGTCCTTGCGCCAACGCCGCGGCGACGTCCTCGAACAGCCGCACGCTCTTGTTGGCGCGCGCCAGCACCAGTTCGCGGCTCGTGTAGCGGCCCGCTTCCTGCAGGGGCGCATTCGCCTCCAGCCGGGCGATTTCGGCTTCATCGGGCAAGCCGTCGTAAAGAACGTAGCTCGTATCCCAGGCCTGCGCGATCACCCGGTCGGAGCGGTTTTCATCATCGAGCCGCGTCGAGAACGCCACCAGGCTGTAGACCCTCGCCGGCGTCTCGACCGCGTAGACCGCGCGTCCGAAACCGTTGTCGTCCAGTTCGAACCGATCCTTGCGCACACGCCATTGTTCCTTGGTGGCGCGGCGGATCAGCTGGCGCAGGAAACTCAGCCGCGTCGGATGCGCCGCGCCAAGCCGCTGCAGGCGCATGACGATCTCGGGCGGGCGCAATGCAATTGTCGTCATGCGGCCGTCCCGGCGAGCTTTTCGAGCGTGGCAAGCGTTTCGGCCGCCACTTCGATGCCCTCGCTTGTATTGTGCTCGCGCGCGGCAAAGCGCCTTGTGCCGGGAAGCCTGGCCTCGCCGGCAAAAGCGCCGGCGACGATCTCCAGCGCTCCGGCGAACGCTCCACCCGAGGTGGCGTCGGGTGCGATTGCCAGGAAGAATTGGCCGGTCCCCGGAGGACCGCCGGCGGTGCCGGAAAACGGGCTGGCGACCAGCCCTGGATTGGCTCCCGCCAGGCATGCGGCAAAAATCTCGACCAGCAGCGCGGAGCCGACGCCCTTATAGCCACCGGCCGGCGCCATTGTGCCCTTCAGCGCTTCGCCGGCGTCGGTGGTTGTTTCGCCGCTTGCGTCGAAAGCCCAGCCGGGCGGGATAGGTTCGCCGGCGCGCGCCCGCTTGATGACCTCGCTTTTGGCGACGACGCTGGCGCTCTGATCGATGACGAAGCGTGCGCCGCCTTGCCCGTCCGGGACCGCCAGCGACCAGGGATTGGTGCCGACGGCCGCCTTGTGGCCGCCCCATGGCGCGATCGAGGCCGGTGCGTTGGTGAAGCCCAGCCCGACCAGGCTGGCTTGCGCGATGCGTTCGGTGTGATAGCCCAATGTGCCGCAATTGTAGGAGTTGCGGATGGCGAGCGCCGCGACACCTTGCGAACGCGCCGCTTCGATCAGTGGCGGCAGGCCGGCGGAAATGGCGGCATGTGCGAAACCGTTGCCGGCATCGACAGCGACGACAGCTGGAGCCGGCCGTGTCAGGCGAGGCTCGGCTAATCCCAGCACCTTGCCGCAGGCCAGATGTTCGCAATAGGTCGGCAGATACATCAGGCCGTGCGACTTCAGGCCGTCGCGTTCGGCCGCCGCGATGCCGGCGGCCAGCGCCCGGGCCTGTTCGTCGCTGGCGCCGTGGCGCATCAGGGCGGTGCAAGCCAGCGTCTCGATCCGGGCTTGGGTGAGATGGGTCATCCGGTCATCCACCAATCACGCTGCCACATAGCCGAACTCTTTTTCGCTCGCTTGCGTCTGCAGCCGAATGCCTTCGATGAACCTGAGCGAAGCCGGCTGCAAATTGCGGCCTTCCTTGGCGATCCAGCCGACCGTCCGGCTCGATCGCGGGTCGGCGAGCGGGACGAAGCGAACGGAGTGGCTGGATTTCCAGCGGCAAAGCCGGGGCAGGATGGTCACTCCCAGCCCGGCCTCGACCATCGCCAGGTTGGAGCTCACATTGGTCGCCGTGAGCTTGGAGCCGGCGGCAAGCGCCTCGATCTCGGCAATGCCAAGTGCTGCGGCCGCGCCATTGCGGATAAAACTCTCGCCTTCCAGCTGCGCCCACTTCAAGGGACGTTTCGATTCGGTCAAGGGATGATCGACCGGGCAGACGAAATCGAGCGGCTCTTGGAACAGCGGCTCGAAGCTGAGCTGCGGCCGCTTGCCGGCGAGCACGCACAGGCCGACCTCAACCATGCCGTTCTCGACCGCTTCGACGATGGCGTTGGAATCGCTGTCGCGAACATGGATGTCGAAGCGGTCGCCCTCGGCGCGCAACTGGGCGATTGCCCGTGGCAGTAGCGTCACGGCAACGGAAGGTACGCTTGCGATATCGCAGCGACCTTGCCGGTCGGCGGCATAGCTGGCGATCGCCAGGCAGGCGCGATCGTAGTGGGCGATCATCGCACGCGCTTCGTCGAGCACGATGCGGCCGACGGCTGAAAGCGCGCCCTTGCGTTCGCTCTCGAACAGCGGCGCGCCGATACCGTCCTCCAACTGCTTCAGGGTCATGGAAACAGCAGACGGCGTGCGGCCAATCTGGTCCGCCGCGGCGCGCACGCCGCCGGTCTCATAGACCGCGACGAAGCTGCGCATGCCGGTCAGGCTGATGGTTTTGGTCACTGTTAAGCTTGCCTGAACATTTGTACCAAAAATTGAGCTTGATTGAAGTTCACAACATTGGTTAGGTCGTTGTCAACCGAATTGATGCAGGACGAACGCGATGCTGAACGGACAGAACTTCGTCGCCGGCGAGTGGCGCGATGGCGCCGACTGGATCGAGGACAGCAATCCGTCCGATGTAACCGATAGCGTCGGGCGTTTTGCGCAGGCACGGCTCTCCGATATTCATGACGCCGTGTCGGCGGCGCAGAGCGCGCAGCGCCAATGGGCAGCCGCTGGCCTGGAAGCGAGAGCGGCGGTCCTCGATGCCATTGGGCGCGAATTGATGGCGCGCTCGAAAGAGCTTGGCGAACTGCTGTCCCGTGAGGAAGGCAAGACCCTTCCCGAGGGTGTCGGCGAGGTTTACCGCGCCGGGCAGTTCTTCACCTATTTCGCCGCCGAGGCGCTGCGCAATCTTGGCTCCTCGGCCGACTCTGTCCGCGCCGGCGTGGATGTCCTGACCGAGCGCGAGCCGCTCGGCGTCGTCGCGGTCATTTCGCCGTGGAATTTCCCCATCGCCACCGCGTCGTGGAAGATCGCGCCGGCGCTGGCCTTCGGCAACGCCGTCGTCTGGAAGCCGGCCAGCATCACGCCGGCCAGCGCTTGGGCCCTGACTGAGATCATCAGCCGGCAGGCCATCCCGAAAGGGCTTTTCAACCTCGTCATGGGATCGGGTTCGACAATCGGTCGCGAGCTCTCCGCCAGTGCCGACATCCAGGGCTTGAGCTTCACCGGCTCCGGCGCCGTCGGCTCGGGCATCGCGGCATCGGCGGCCGCCCGGTTCGTGAAACTGCAGCTCGAAATGGGGTCGAAGAATCCGTTCGTCATCATGGACGACGCCGACCTCGACCGAGCGGTCGACCTTGCCGTGAACGGCGCCTTTGGCGGTTCGGGCCAGAAATGCACGGCATCCTCGCGCCTGATCGTCCACAAGCCGGTGCATGATGCCTTCGTCGAGAAGTTCCTCGCAAAAACCAAGGCGCTGAAAGTCGGCCATGCCCTGGCGGCCGGGGTCCAGATGGGGCCGGTCGTCAGCGCCGGGCAACTCGCGGCCAATCTCGACTATGTGGCGCTCGGCAAAAGCGAAGGCGCCGAGCTTGCGACGGGCGGCGAAGCGCTCGACCGGGCGCATCAGGGGCATTACATGGCGCCCACCGTTTTCCTCGACGGGCGCTCGCGCATGCGCATCAACCAGGAAGAGATGTTCGCGCCGATCACCTGCGTCATTCAAGCCAACGATCTCGACGAGGCGATCTTCCTCGCCAACGACACGCCGTATGGGCTGACGGCGGGGATTGCCACGCGCTCTTTGGCGCGCGCCACGAAGTTCCGCCATGCGTCGCGTTCAGGCTGCGTCATGGTCAACCTGGCGACCGCCGGCACCGACTATCACGTGCCTTTCGGCGGCGTGCGCGCCTCGAGCTACGGTCCGCGTGAGCAAGGGCCTGCCGCGGTCGAGTTCTACACCCAGGTCAAGACGTCCTACATCCATGCGGGCGCGGCCGAATGACCGCCGATACCCCGCAAGTGCTCATCGACGGGCTGCAATACTGCAACTGGTCGCGCGCGATTTTTGAACAGATGCGCCAGGGCGGCCTGGCCGCGGTCCACGCCACCGTCGGCTACCATGAAGGTTTTCGCGAGACGGTGCGCCACCTGGTGGATTGGCGCACCCGCTTCCGCGACAACGAGGACCTCATCCTGTTGGGGCGCGA
Source organism: Mesorhizobium sp. RCC_202 (assembly GCF_041355295.1). Lineage (NCBI taxonomy): Bacteria > Pseudomonadati > Pseudomonadota > Alphaproteobacteria > Hyphomicrobiales > Phyllobacteriaceae > Mesorhizobium > Mesorhizobium sp. RCC_202. The sequence continues at coordinate 311,816 of NZ_JBFUPO010000006.1, read as the reverse complement.
CGGCGCCGATATCGAGCGTGCCCGCGTCACGAACCGCACAGCGATTTTCCTCGGGCTGCAGAACCCGATGCCGATCGAGGACGATCTCGGCCTGGTCGAAATGCTCTTCGATCTCGGCATCCGTTTCATGCAGCTCACCTACAACAACCAGTCGCTGCTCGGCTGCGGCTGGATGGAAAAGGAAGACAGCGGCGTCACCCGCATGGGGCGCGAGGCGATCGCCGAGATGAATCGGCTAGGCATGATCATCGATCTGTCGCACGCGGGCGAGCGAACGGCGCTGGAGGCGATCGCGCTGTCGCAAAAGCCGGTGGTCATCAGCCACGCCAATCCGCGTTGGCTCTGCGGCAGCAACCGCAATGTTTCCAGGACCGTCATGCAGGCGCTGCGAGAAAAGCAGGGACTGCTCGGTCTTTCGCTCTACCCGTTGCATCTTGCGAACGGGTCGCAGACGACGCTTCGGCAATTCGGCGAAATGGCCTCAGCAGCCGCCGAGATCATGGGTGCGGAGCATCTCGGCGTCGGCTCCGATCTTTGCCAGGACCAGCCCGACAGTGTCGTGCGCTGGATGCGCGAGGGCCGTTGGACCCGTCAGGCAAACGGCGCCGCAAGCTTTCCGCCGCAACCGTCCTGGTTCGTATCGAACCTCGATTTTCCCGGGCTTTCCGAGGGCCTTTTCTCGGTCGGCTTCAGCAAGGCTGAAACGTCGCTCGTGCTGGGCGGCGCCTGGCATCGTTTCCTCGTGGACAGCCTGCCCTCTGCGTGACTGGTTTCGCCAGGCGAATCCCGTCACACCAGCTCACGCCACCGACCAGCCGCCATCCACCAAGATATTCGTCCCGGTGATCAGCGACGCTGCCGGCGACGCCAGGAACACAACGGTGCCCGCGACATCGATAGGGTCGCCGATGCGCCCCAGCGGAATATGCCCCAGCACTTGCGCGCGGAAATCCTTGTCGGCGAGAGAGGGGCGCGTGCCGTCGGTCCAGATGAAGGTCGGTGCCACGCTGTTGACGGCAATGCCATGCTGCGCCCATTCGGCGGCGAGACACCGGGTCAGGTGGTTTATCGCGGCCTTCGACATGCAGTAGATCGCTTCGCCCTTGAGCGTCACCGTACCGGCCTGCGAGCTGATATTGATGATGCGGCCCGACTTCTGCGCGATCATCAGCCGTCCGACCGCCTGCGTGGTGAAGAACGTGCCTTTCAAATTGACGTCGACGGTGAGGTCGAAATCCTCCTCGGTGACGTTCTCGGCCAGGTTTTCCGGCCCGAGCCCGACATTGTTGATCAGCACGTCGATGCGGCCGAAGGCGGCATGGGCTTCGGCCACCGCGCTGCGCACCGTGGCAAGATCGGTCGCGTCCATATGCACGGCGAGCGCCTTGCGGCCCATGCGCTCGATCTCGGCGACAAGTTCCGTGCCGTCGGCGGCGCTGCGCACGCCGACGATCATGTCGGCGCCGGAGCCGGCACAAGCGAGTGCACAGGCGCGGCCGATGCCGCGCGAGGCGCCGGTGACCAGCACAACCTTGCCGTTCAGGTCGAATTTTGGCGTGACGTCCGTCATGTCTGCCCCCTTGGATGTTGGTAGCGCCAGAGATTAGCGGCTCGGCTAATGAATGCCAGACCGAAGCTTGCTGCAAAGGATTTGCTGCGCTTCTGCAAATTGCGCGCGCGAAATTGCCACGTGTGAATGCTTTCATTGGCAAAGCGGGCCTATTCCCTGTTATTGCGGCTCCGAAACCGGAAAGCATGGACGGCTCATGACCAATGTTGCCCTGACCGGGCTTGCCCGCGATCTCGCCCGCCGCGCCGCCGAAGGCAGGCCGGTGCGTATTGGCGTCATCGGCTCCGGCGAGATGGGCACCGACCTGGTGACGCAGGGCATGCTGATGCCGGGCATTTCGATCGCGGCCATTTCCACGCGACGCCCGCACACCGCCCGCGAGGCGATCCGCATCGCCTATGGCGACGAGGCGATGGCCGTTGAGGCCGAGACGGCATCGAAGGTCACGCAGGCGATCGAGAGCGACAGGATCGCCATCACCTCGAACGAGATGCTGGTCACCAATCCGCTGATCGACGTCGTCATCGATGCTACGGGAAAGCCCGGCGTCGCCGCCGATTTCGATCTGATGGCGATGGAGCACGGCAAGCATCTGGTGATGATGAATGTCGAGGCAGACGTCACCATCGGTTGCTATTTGAAGCAGCAGGCCGATCGTCTGGGGGTCGTCTATTCGGTCGGCGCCGGAGACGAGCCATCGAGCTGCATGGAGCTGATCGAGTTCGCCTCGGCGCTTGGGTTGACCATTGTCTCGGCCGGCAAGGGCAAGAACAACCCGCTCAACCACGATGCCGTGCCCGACGACTACCGGGAAGAAGCGCTCCGCCGCAACATGAACCCGCGCATGCTGGTCGAGTTTGTCGATGGCTCCAAGACCATGGTCGAGATGTGCGCCATCGCCAACGCCACCGGCCTGGTGCCGGATGTTCCCGGAATGCACGGCCCGAAGGCCGATCGCGACCAGCTCGCCAAGGTGCTGATCCCGAAGACGGACGGCGGGCTTTTGTCGAGGAAAGGCGTGGTCGACTACACGATCGGCAAGGGCGTGGCGCCCGGCGTCTTCGTCATCGTCGAGGCGATGCATCCGCGCATCGTCGAGCGCATGGACGATCTGCATGTCGGCCAGGGTCCTTACTACGGCCTGTTCCGGCCCTTTCACCTGACGTCGCTGGAAGTGCCGCTGACCGCCGCGCGCATCATGCTTTATGGCAAACCCGACATGGTGCCGTTGCCGAAGCCGGTGGCGGAAGTCTGCGCGGTGGCCAAGCGCGATCTTGCCGCCGGCGAAACCTTCGACGCCATCGGCGAGACCTGCTACCGCTCCTGGACAATGACAATCGGTGACGCCCGAGCCAACCGCGCCGTGCCGGTTGGGCTGCTCGAGGGCGGCAAGGTGGTGAAGCCGGTCAGGAAGGGCGAATTGTTGACTGAGGACAACGCATCGCCCGACCGCACGACCAGGCTCTACGCCCTGCGCGCGTTGCAGGACGAGATGCTCTACGGGACAAAGATAGTTTCGCCGGCTTTATCAGCCTGAGTTTGGCCCTTCGACCGGTTATTTCCGCAGCTCGGCCTCGATCTCATCGAGATTGTTTTGCGGAATTGGTTTGCCGAGGCAACAATGGTCGACCGAACGTCTCCATAGGCGATCGCGCGCCAAGAGCGTCCTGTCGTTATTGGCGAGGTCCTTACTTCCCGAGTTCGATAGACCTCAGTCGCGCTGCCTCGACGGCTTCGGTGACGAGCTTCGTCAGCCGGTCATCGCCCATCAGCACGGCAAGCGCGGCTGCGGTGGTGCCGTTGGGGCTGGTCACTTGCCGCCGCAGTTCCCCGGGCTCATCGTCGCTTTCGGCGGCGAGCGAAGCGGCGCCGAAAACCGTCTGCATGGCAAGCAACCTGGCGGTCTCGGCCGGCAGGCCGGCTTTTTCGGCCGCGATGGTCAGTGCCTCGATAAAGTGGAAAATATAGGCCGGGCCGGAGCCGGAAACCGCCGTCACCGCGTCCATCAGGCCTTCATCGTCGATGGTGGTGACGACGCCGCTTGCCGACAGCAGCTCGAGCACGAAGCGGCGAACGTCATCGGAGACGAGCGCATTGGAAAACACCACCATCATGCCCTTGCCGATCGCCGCCGGGGTGTTCGGCATGCAGCGGATCACCGGCACGTGCTCGCCCAGGATCTGCTCGAATGTCGCGACCGGCGTACCGGCGGCGACGCTGACGAACGTGGTGCGGCCGTCGCCAAAGCGTTTGTAGTGCGCCGTCACTTCGCGGATCACCTGCGGCTTGACGGCAATGACCACAAGATCGGGCACCGCATCGGCCGGAATGCCTTGCGCATCGGCGGCGGCGGGACAGCCGAGATGTTCGGCGCGGCTGCGCAATTCGGCGTTGGGCTCGACGACGAAGACCGCCGACGGCTCGAGCTTTGCGGATTTCAGCCAGCCCGAGAGCATGGCGTAACCCATATTGCCGCAACCGGCGAGAACGAGCCTGATCGTCATGAAAGCCTCCATACCACGGCTTTCCTTAAAGCAATTCCAGGAAAAGTGTGAAGCGGTTTTCCGCCGGAATTGCGTGGACAAAGAGACACTTGCGCGCCGGCGGAAAAGTCCAGTTCGGCAAAGTCCGATCGGCCAGGGATCAGTGAGGCGAGCGCACCGGGATCGGCCGCAGCGAGACCTGCCGGAGCCCGAGCACGCCCAGCACGAAGAACAGCCAGACCGGGTCGCCGCGGTGGAAGAAGAAGCTTTCGAGGAAACCGTTCAGCGCCGTGAACAGCACCACCATCATGAAGAAATCGCCGAGGAAGATGTTTTCCTTGCACGGCGGGATGCGCATGTAGTCGCGCAGCGGCGCGATGAGGAAGGTGTAGACGGCCACGCACAGTGCCGGGATGCCCATCAGCACGGCGATGTCGAGATAGCCGTCATGTCCATGCACGATGGTACGGATGTCCCAGGGCCGGTCGAAGGGCTGGTCCTGGTTGAGCAGCAGCGGCGTTCCCCAGAAACTTTCGTAGCCGTAACCGGTCCATGGCTTCTTGGCCAGCATCTCGCCGGCGAACTCCCAAAGGGTCGTGCGTCCTGTGTAGGTGAGGTCGGGAAAATAGACCGCCGCCAGCTGTTTTACCGGCGCAATGAAGACGATGCCGAGCGTGCCGACGGCGGTCGCGATGATGGCCGACAGGAACAGGATCGGCGTGCCGAGCCGCATGCCGATGAGGCTCGGCAGCACGACGATCATGATCGAGAACGGGATGAGCCCCGCCGTCGTCTTGGAGCCGGTGTGCAGCATGAAGATCATCGCCGCGCAGAAGATGCCGGCGCCCCACCAGCGCTGCCCGCGCCGGAACAGGTATAGGCCGGCGAAGCTGAAGCAGGCCATCACCGGGCCGGCGATGTTCTTGTGGGTGAAGACGCCGCGCCACAAGCCGGCATGCTCCGGCTCCTGCGAGTCGGCCGTATGCAACGCCTCGTTCGGGAAGACGATAAGGCCGATATAGGAAAGGCCCATCACCACCACCGCGGTGAAGATGATGACCCTTGCGAAGGATTCGGCATCGCGCGGCAGCACCAGGATCGTCGCCATGGTGATGATGCCGATCATGGTGAAAGAGGCGGCGCGCATCGCCGAGGGCGGATCGGTCGCCAGCACCACCGACAGGAAGAAGAAGCCGAGCATCAGCGCCCAGGAGGGGCTGACCAGCGAGCGCACCACGCGCGGATCGGCGAAGGCGAGCAGCGCGAAGATCGAGACAGCGCCGAGCGCGCCGAAGCCGAGCTGGTTGACGATGTCGCCGCCGTCGCCGGTAAGCTCGGCGCCGGCCGGCTGGAAGGGCCGGAACGAGACCATGATGACGGTGAACAAAAGCGCAGCGATAGCCGTCGCCACACCGTCGCGCGTGAAAGCGGCGATGAGCGGCGCGCGCTCAGTTCTTCTCGGGCTGGCGATACTGCTCATTGGCATATCCGAATTCGGCCATTACCCGGCCAAGCGCGACATAGACGGGATAAAGCCCAGTCGTCAGCGAGCCGGTACGCGCCAGCCTTACGGCCCCGCGCAGCGGCGAGGCGGCAAGCAGCGCCAGACTCTTCAGCAAAACCTTGGCGCCAGCGAACGGCGTGCCGGCGCGCTTCTTCTTCTCGACCAGTGTCGAGATCACGCCGTTGCGCAAGGATCGGGCACGGATCCAGTCGGCCTCGACGCGTCGGGCGGGGACGGTTTCGCTGACCCTGGCCTCGGCGCACCAGCCGAGCGCGAAGCCTTTCTGTGCCGAACGGCTGAGGAAATCGGAATCGCCGCCGCCCATGAAGTTGAATTTCAGGTCGAGAAAGGGCGGCCCCATCGCCGCCAGCACGTTGCGGCCGACCAGAAGATTGCCGGACGAATAAAGCGCCGGCACGCCGCCCGTTACCCGATAGGGCGGTGCGAACACCGGGTGCTCGGCCCATCTGGCATGCACCGGGTCGGAAAAGATCGGCACTTGCGGACCGCCGACGATGTCGGCGCCGAGCGTTTCGGCAGCGCTGCATAGGCGCTCCAGCCAATCGGGCTCGGCGAGCTCGTCGTCATCGATGACCAGCAGATGCCTGAAGTTCGGGAACTGAAGCAAGGCTGTCTGCCAGCCGGCATTGTAGGCGCTGCAATTGCCGCGCTCATGCGCGACGATGACCAGGCCCTGCATCTCGCCGCGCTCGAACAGCGGCAGCGCCGCCTTTGCGCCCTCGCGTGCCTCGGCCTCATTTTCCATGACGATGACGGCGAAGCGCCTGGCGGTTTGCTGCGCCTTGAGCGAAGCCAGCGTTTCCAGCACCTGTTTCGGCCGCTTGAAGGTCGGCAGCGTCACCACCGCCTCGACGGTTTCCGCGACAAGCCCCGGAGACCGCCCCGCGATCGATACAGAAGCGTCGGACGGCAAAGGGATCATCCGTTTCCAGAGCGTGGGTTTCACGCCTCGGTAGCATGGCGATGATAACGCTTCGTTAATCACCTTCTTGCGCGGTTGCTGAAAAGCCCAGGTTTTCGGCCTTTGACAGAGCCATTTAATCAACGCTTCACCGCGCTTTGCTACCGCCTACACCAATGGATAGATAAGATGCATCTGCTGTTTGCCACATCGATCGTGCCCGACGGCGCTCTTGCCTCGGGCTACGAGATTGCCAACGCCGCGATCATCGACGCGCTGCGGCGCGCCGGCGCGCGCGTGACGGTTATGGGCTTCATCTGGCCGGGAAAGATGCCGTCCGATCCGCAAAACACAATCGTGCTCGACGCCGTTGAGGTGCGCACCGAAAGCGCTTCGGGATTGCAGAAGCTCGTCTGGCTGGGCAAGGCGGTTCTTTCAGGCCTGACCTTCTCCTCGGTCAAATTGCGTGTCGTCGCGGACGGTGAGGTTCGCGCCGCCATCGATCGCGCCGGCCCTTTCGACGGCTATGTTTTGAATTCGGTGCAGTTCGCCGGCGCCTTCGAAAAAATCCTCGCCGACCGTCCATTCGTCTTCGTCGCCCACAATGTCGAGCACCGTTCGGCACAGGAGAATGCCGCCGCGGCCGGCAGTGCGCTGCAACGGTGGATGTTCCGCCGCGAGGCGCGGCTGCTCAAGATCGTGGAAGAGCGCCTCTGCGGCGCCGCGCGCTTCGTCTTCACGCTGGCCGAGGAGGATCGCGCGGCACTTGGCGTCGCTTCAGACAGCCGCTCGGCGGTGCTGCCGCTGGTGACCCGCGCGCAGGCGCCGGCAAGCAAGACGCGGCGCCAAATCGACTGCGACGCGGCGCTGATCGGCACCTGGACCTGGCAGCCGAACCGCATCGGGCTGGACTGGTTCCTGACCAAAATCGTGCCGCATCTGAAGCCGGACTTCCGCGTCAAGATCGCCGGCAACATGCCTGCGGGCGTCACCTCGGCGCATCCCGGCGTCACCTTCGTCGGACGCGTTCCCGACGCTCAGGCCTTTGTGCGCGGCGCCGCGGTCATCCCGTTGATCAGCACCGCTGGCAGCGGTGTGCAACTGAAAACCATCGAGACCTTCGAGCTCGGGTTGCCGTCGGTTGCCACCAGCCGCTCGCTGCGCGGTATCGGCTATCGCCCCGACAATTGCGTCGTCACCGACGATCCCGTTGCTTTCGCCTCGGCGCTCGAAGTGGCGGCAGGCAATATCCGGGATGTGGACGGCAGCGCCTTCCACCGCCGCCAGCTCAAGGCGCTCGACGCCGCGATCGAATCGGGCCTCGCCAGGATCGGCGCGGTCAGGCAGGAGGTCGCCGCATGAACATGCATGCCGCGCGCGCCGCCTTGGGTTTCGACACGCTGAAGACCATCCTCGGCATCTCGGTGCTCGCCATCCGCTGGGACGAGGCGGTCACCCTGCTCACCAGGTTGATTGACGAGCGACGCTTCACCAAGGTGAGCTTCCTCAACGCCCACAACGCCAACATCGCCTATACCGACCCGACCTTTGCCGAAGCGCTCGAGGACTTCCTCATCCTACCGGACGGGGTCGGCGTCGATATCGCGGCAAAGCTGCTCTATGGCGCGCCGTTTCCCAGCAACCTCAACGGCACCGATTTCATCCCGGCCTTCCTGCAGGCCTCGTCGCGGCCGCTGACCGTGGCGCTGCTCGGCGCGACGCGCGTCAACGCCGAAGCGGCATCGGCGAAGCTCTCGGCGCTGGCCGGGCAGCACAAATTCGTCGTCATCCATGACGGATACTTCTCCGCCGCGCAGGAGCCCGAAATCGTCGAGCGCATCGCCAGGGTGCGGCCCGATATTCTGCTCGTCGCCATGGGCGTGCCACGCCAGGAACTGTGGATCGAGCGCCATATCGACGCCCGCCATTGCACGCTGCCGATCGCTGTCGGCGCGCTGCTCGATTTCCTTTCGGGCACGGTGCCGCGCGCGCCGTTGTGGTTGCGCCGGCTGCGCCTGGAATGGCTGTTTCGCCTGTGGATCGAACCCGGCCGCCTGTGGCGTCGCTACGTGGTCGGCAATCCGGTTTTCCTGTGGCGGGTTTTCAAGCAGAAGCTGACGCATCGGCCTCGACCGGCGGAGGCACACCGGTGAACAGCCGTTTCGTGCCGGGTACGGCCACCAGGATCGAGCCTTTGCCGGCTTCGCCGTCGGCCGCGATCGTGACGGCAAGCTATGCGCCGGATTTCGAACGCTGCCGGCTGCTGTGCGAAACCATCGACCGCCACGTCACCGGTATGGCGCATCACTACATCCTCACCGAGCACCGCGACGTCGCGCTGTTTCGCCAACTGGAAGGCAGCCGCCGCAGCGTCGTCGACGAACGGGACCTCCTGCCGCGCTGGCTGCGCGCTTTCGACGATCCGCTCAGCCTGTTCCGCCGCCGTGTCTGGCTGAGTTTCAAAACACAGCCGCTGCGCGGCTGGCATGTGCAGCAATTGCGCCGCATTGCCATTGCCGGCCATGCACGGGAAAACGTGCTCGTCTTTTGCGATTCCGATGTCGCCTTCCTCAAACCGTTCGATACCGGCGCTTTTTGGCGCGACGGCAAGGTTCGCCTGTTCCGGCGCGACGGCGTGCTTGCCGAGGATGGCCATGACGAGCATCGCGTCTGGTCGCGCAATGCCGGCGCAGCGCTTGGCATCGATGCGGCCAATGTCTCGAACCACGACTACATCTCGACGCTGATTGCCTGGCGCCGCGAGACGGTCAACGCGATGTGCGAGCGCATCGAGAAGGCGCATGACCGCGACTGGGTCAGCGTCATCGGCGCCGCGCGCAAATTCTCCGAATGCATGATCTACGGCCGCTATGTCGACGACATGCTTGCAGGCGCCGGCCATTTCCACGGGTCGGAGGAATTCTGCCGCGTCCACTGGAACGGCGAGCCGCTGTCCGACGACGGCTTCCGCCACTTCGTCGATACGATGGCGCCCGAGCAGGTGGCGATCGGCATGCAATCCTTCATCGGCACCGATCTCGGCCGCATCCGCCGTTTGATCGGGCTTGATCGTTAGATCAGATTGCCTTGGCCGGCCTGCGCATCGCCGAATAGGTCAGCAGCATCGAGGCGAGATAAAGCAGCAGGAAGACGATGTTGAGCGACAGTACGAGGTTGGGTGTGTCGGCGATCGTCGTCAGCACATAGGTGAGCAGCACGGCCTTCAGGCCGGCCAGCAGGCCGAGATTGATCGCCCGCATCGCCGTCTGGCCGCGCGCGAAGAGCAACTCGGCCTGGTATTCGACGAGGTTGCGCAGGCCCGGCACGCAGATGGCCAGTGCAACCAGGGGGGCAGCCTCGGCGACGTTCTTGCCCAAAGCATTGGGGAAGAAATGCAGCACGACGCCGAGCGACGCCAGCGCCAGCGTCGAGACCAGGAACACCCCGCTTTCGATGCCGCTCTTGACCGCCAGCCGCGACAGAAGCTCCGGCGCCCGCATCATGCGCTGCACCAGCATCATCGAGAAGGTGCGGATGGGGATTGCGGTGAGATCCACCAGCCGCATGATGATGGCGTAGATGCCGGCGAGATGCGCGCCGCCGATCGACAGCACCAAGAGCTTGTCAAACTCCATCTGCAGGTAGAACAGCACATCCGATCCAGCGACATAGATCGAATCCGCGAGCCGCCGGAAATAGAGCTCCGGGCGCAGCTTCAGCCTTTGACGTGGATAGAAGAAGGCGAAGGCGACGATCAGCGAGGCGGCATTGGCGCCGATGTAAAACAATGACCAGACGCCGACCGTGCGTTGCGCGGCGAACACGAACATCACCGCGCCGATTGCCCTGAGCGCCGTCGCCAGGATCGCCAGCACCGCGGCGCGGCCGAACTTGCCGAGACCGTTGTTGACGATCAGCACCACCTCGACCGGTCGCCACAAAAGCGCTTCGGCAAAGACGACCGCGGCGAAGACGCCGAGCGGGACGGTCCCGGCGAAGAAGATCAGGTAGACCATGTAGGATGCCGCGGCCAGGAACGGCAGCGACAGCACGCCGAGGAACAGGAAGCCGGCGGTGAAGGTGCCGATCAGATTGGGGCGGATCGTGGCGGTGCGGTAGAGCGCCGAGATGAAGCCGAAGGCAAGGATGCGCGACAGCATGATGCCGGCCGCCGAGGCGGTGGCGAACATGCCGAATTCGGCGATCGACAGCGTGTTGGCCAGGGCCACGAAATAGGCGAGCGAGAAAACCAGTCGGCCGCCGGCGCCGCTAATCGCCGAGAAATAGTCCAAAACCAGCTTGCGGCGGGTGGCCACGAAGTGGCCGATCCGCGCGAGAGGCCGCCTTTGCGGTATGTCGCTGGTCTGGGTCATCTAACGGCCGACAGATAGGCCGGAAAGTTTAACGTGACGTTCTGGCGACCCGTCAGGAATCGCGCAATCGTTGCAAACAAAGCCAAAAACCGCGCCCCGCGGCGGCAAAAATTAACCTTTTGTTTCCTATGCCTGTTTAGCGTGGCTTAACGATTGGCCGACTGCCGCTCCCAAGCCGCCAGAAAGTAATTCCAGGACCATGGTCGACAGGGAAAACCGCGAGGATTGGAGGCGTGAGCGCTCTCTGCTTGCGCTCGGCCAGGCCGTGCGCGGCGAAGACAACACGGTTCCGATCGGCGGGGGGGCCAATTCCTCATGGCGCGAGGATGCCGCCGCGCGCCATCGCGCAGCGCGCTTCGAACGCGAAGGGCGGACAGATCCGCAGCGCGGCGATACTGGTAACGCCCGGCCCGAACCGGCTGCGGATCGGATAGAAGCCGAGAACGAATGGGAAAGAACGGGTCGCCACGCACCCGCCGGGCGGAGCGATGCCGGCGATGCCTCGGACTACCAGCCTCAAGCAGCCCTCGGGTCCCGCTCGGCAAGGCAGCCGTCTGCCGGTGAGGGTTCCAACGCGCAGGAATGGAAACCGCTGATCGATCCGATGCAGGTGATCGGCGGCATTGCCCGCTCCAAGGCACTGATCCTGTCGACGACGATCCTGGGCGCCGCGCTCGGCATTGCGATAGCGCTGTCGACGCCGAAGAAATACGAGGCGACCACCGAGCTGACCATCGAGCCGGGCGACCTCAAGCTGTCCGACCGCGATCTCACCCAAGCCGTGGGGCAACCCGATGCGGCATTGGCCGTCGTCGAAACCCGCATCAAGATGGTCACCTCCGGCAAGGTTCTCGACGAGGTCGTCAAGGAACTCAATCTCGTCAATGACCCGGAGTTCAACGGCCAGGGTTCCGGCGGTCTCGGCGTCATGTCCTTCGTGCGCTCTATACTGTCGCGACATGACGAGCCGACCGGCGGCGGCGAGGTTCGCCGCCAGGCACTGGCCGTCGGCAACCTGGCCGAGAGCCTTTCGGTCGACCGCACCGGCAAGACCTTTGTCATTTCCATTAGCGCCACCACGCAGGATGCCGACAAGTCGGCGCTGATCGCCAACAGGACGAGAGACGTCTTCCAGCGCGAGATCGGCCAATACCAGTCCGACATGGCCGGACGTGCGACCAGCACGCTGACGTCCAAGCTCGACGAGTTGCGCAAGGGCGTCGAGACGGCGGAGCGCAACGTCGAGGATTTCAGGGCCACGCACGACCTCGTCGACGCGCAGGGCCGCCTGATCAGTGACGACCAGATGCTGAAGCTCAACGAGCAGCTTTCCGTGGCGCGCGCCCGCACACTGGAACTGAATGCGCGCGCCGCGTCGGCGCGCTCGTTGAATGTCAATTCGGTTCTTAGCGGCACATTGCCGGAAGAGATCACCTCCAACATGATGAGCGAGCTGCGCTCGCAATATGCGGCGTTGAAGCAGGAGGCCGATCGCGCCGAGATCAAGTTCGGACCACGCCATCCGGAGCTCCAGGCGCTCAACGCTCAGCTTGCCGGCGCCCGCGAACGCATCGCCGCCGAATTGCAGCGCATTGCCGCCTCGCTGCAGGTCGACTTGAAACGCTCCGTGCAGCTCGAGCAGGATCTGTCGTCGCGCCTGGCGCAGGCCAAGGTGCAGAGCGGAGACGTCAACAGCAATCTTGTTTCGCTGCGCGAGCTGGAGCGCGAAGCCGCCGCCAAGCGCTCCGTCTATGAGCAATATCTGCTGCGCGCCAAGGAAACCAGCGAGCAAAAGGACGTCAACTCCGCCAACATCAACGTGCTTTCGCCCGCCCAACCGCCGCTCGAGGCCAAAGGCCCGTCGCGCGTCGTCAAGGCCCTGGCCGGCCTGTTCGCGGGTCTGTTCGCCGGCATCGGCCTCGGTGGGCTGCGCGGCATCTATGCCAGCCTGCGCGAGACCGCCGATAGCCGTTCGCGCCGCGGCGGCAACGAGCGCCGCGTTGTCGTTGAAGACAGGTCCAGCCAAGCGCCGCCTCCGCCCCCCGTCACGCCGCCACCGCCCTTGACTCCTGCATCTGTGTCCAGGTCGCCGGCACGGCCTGCCGTGCCCCAACAAAGTCAGCCAGCTGTAGCCCCGCAACCGGTTTCGCCGGCTGCCGCGCGGCCGGCTTCGCAAGCCGTTCCTCCTCCGCCTGCACCAGTCGCCGTTGTTTCGGCGCCGGTCGATGATGCCGGCCGCTCAGGCTTCTTGGGTACGCTCGCTTCGTCCTTGCGTTACTTTGTGCGGCGCGATTCGGGGGAAGCAGATACGGCGGAAGCCGCCGAAACGGATACCGTTCCGCCTGAAAGCGCCTGGCGCGCGCCCACCCAGCAAGCCCGCTACGCGCCGCCGGTTGCGCCGGCTCAGCCAGGCTTCCAGCCGGCGCCCGCGCAAAGCTATGCCTATCGGACCGACAGCGCGCGGGCTGACCCATACGAAACCACCTATCCGCAACCGCCATTGGCCGAAGCCTCGCAATCGGCCGCCGACGAGCAGGGCCAGATCGACGAAATCCGTGCCAGGCTGCGCGAATTCCGCCAGTCGGTGCGCGATCTGAGCGAAAGCCGTACACGCCGTCGCTATTTCTAAAGCCTCAGCGGTCGATAAAAGCGCCCGGTTTCGGGTTTACGGCATCCGACGACGCTTTGGCGGGATTGCCTTGTCGAATTTTCGTGAAAATGCCGCGCTGCAGTTCGGCCGTCAGCGCCTTGCCTTGGCATGTCGACAAAGCCGGACGGAAGAACGAGGCCGTGCATCGAGGCGGTCTCAAGCGAAGCTGAGGATAGTGATGGCCGAAGTGATTGATGGAAAGAGCGTCGCCGAGGACGTGGTTTCGAAGGTGAAGGCGCTGACATCGGAGCTGGTGGCCAAAGGCGCCATGAAGCCAGGTCTCGCCGTGGTGATCGTCGGCGAGGACCCGGCAAGCCAGGTCTATGTCGCTTCCAAGTCGCGCACCGCCAAGGAATGCGGCTTTCATTCGCTGCAGCACACGCTGCCGGCCGATACCACCGAAGAGCAGCTTTTGAAGATCATCGGCGACCTCAATGCCGATCCGGCGATCAACGGCATCCTGGTGCAGTTGCCGCTTCCCGGCCATATCGATGCCGGCAAGGTCATCCAGACGATCGCGCCGGAGAAGGATGTCGACGGCTTCCACTTCATCAATGTCGGCAAGCTTGGCACCGGCGAGCTGGAGACCGCCTTCGTGCCCTGCACGCCGGCAGGTTCGATGCTTCTGATCGAGCGCGTGCGCGGCAAGGATCTTTCCGGCCTCAATGCGGTCGTCGTCGGCCGCTCCAACATCGTCGGCAAGCCGATGGCAAACCTTCTGCTTGCGGCCAACTGCACAGTCACCATCGCGCACAGCCGCACCAAGGATCTGCCCGCGCTTGCCCGCACCGCCGACATCCTGGTCGCCGCCGTCGGCCGGCCGGAAATGGTCAAGGGCGATTGGGTCAAGCCCGGCGCCACCGTCATCGATGTCGGCATCAACCGCATCCCGGCGCCCGAGAAGGGCGAGGGCAAGTCGCGGCTGGTCGGTGACGTCGCCTATGCCGAAGCGGCCAAGGCCGCCGGCGCAATCACGCCTGTCCCGGGCGGCGTCGGACCGATGACCATTGCCATGCTGATGGCGAACACTGTAGTTTCCGCCTACCTCGCGGCCGGGTTGAAGCGGCCGTCCTTCTGACCGAGAAAGCCTTTGCATTGCCGAACCTGACTGCCTCCGTCGAGCGGCCGATCACGAACGATCCCGTTCAGGGCGGCCGTCAGTTCGGTTTTCTGCTGGTCGACAAGTTCTCGATGTTCTCGCTGGCCGCGGCCATCGACTGTTTCCGCTCGGCCAACCGCCTGCTCGGCCGCGATTTCTATGGCTGGACGACGATTTCGGCCGATGGCGACGCGGTCATGGCTTCCAACGGCCTGCCGCTCAAGATCGACTATTCCGTCGCCGATATGCCGCCCGTCGACATCCTGTTCGTCTCGGTCGGCCTCTCCATAGAATTTCCCGGCAAGAGCAAGGTGCTGGCCGCTTTGCGCAGCTGGGGCCGGCGCGGCAACGCGCTCGGCGCGCTGTCGGTCGGTTCCTATCTCCTGGCCGAAGCCGGTCAGCTCGACGGCTATCGCTGCACCATCCATTGGGAAAACCGCGCCGGCTTCATGGAACGCTTTCCCGACATCAACTGCACCGGCAATGTCTTCGAGATCGACCGCAAGCGCTACACCTGCGCCGGTGGCACCACGTCGATTGATCTGATGCTGGAGATCGTGCGCGGCGATTTCGGCTCCAATCTCGCCAATGGCGTCGCCAACCAGTTCCAGCACGAGCGCATCCGCTCGGCTGGCGACCGCCAGCGCGTCGGGCCGGAGCGCGACCTCACCGGCAAGTCGGAGAAGCTCAGGCGCATCGTCGAGCTGATGGCCGACCATCTCGACGAGCCGCTGTCGGCGGTGCAGCTCGCCAAGTCGGCGGGGCTTTCTGTGCGCCAGGTCGAACGCCTGTTCCTGCGCCACCTCTCCGTCACGCCCGGCCGCTATTACATGCGTCTCAGGCTGGAGCGGGCGCGCGAATTGCTGCGCCAGACCAACATGCCGATCCTCGACGTGGCGATCGCGACCGGCTTCACCTCGCATTCCTATTTCGCGCAGAGCTACCGGCTGCAGTTCGGCCGCCCGCCATCGGAAGAACGCCGCACCACCTACTGAGTGCTGTGCCGCGCGCAAGGCGATGTTCGCCGAACAACAGCGGCAGGACCTGCGCGACCGCGACCCGACATAGAAGATCGCTGCCACCGCCGCCATGCTCGGCCACGATGACGACGCGATCCGCTACCTGGAGCAATCGGTAACGCGCAAGACGACCTGCTCGGCGGTGCGCATCGTTCCGGCTTCAAGAGCCTGCGCGGCGATCCGCGATCCCGGGCAATCGTCGAGGCGCAGGGCTTTGTCCCGGCACATGTGCCGGCAGCCTGAGCTTTTGCCGCTTGTCTCTGAGGGCCGCCTAAAATAGCTTCCGCGACGCGGACGAGGGATCAATCAGGAGATATCCATGGCGGGACTGATACGGGGCGTCGCTGCGGCGGCCTTGCTTTTGTCGATGACGACTTTTGGCTTTGCCGCCAACAAGGTCATCATCATTCTGGACGCTTCGGGCTCGATGTGGGCCCAGATCGACGGCAAGCCGAAACTGGAAATCGCGCGCGAATCGTTGCGCACGGTGTTGCAGTCGGTACCGGCCGATGACGAGATCGGCTTCATGGC
The DNA here is from genome assembly GCF_041355295.1 of Mesorhizobium sp. RCC_202. Lineage (NCBI taxonomy): Bacteria > Pseudomonadati > Pseudomonadota > Alphaproteobacteria > Hyphomicrobiales > Phyllobacteriaceae > Mesorhizobium > Mesorhizobium sp. RCC_202. The sequence goes on along the minus strand of NZ_JBFUPO010000006.1, from coordinate 295,665 downwards.
CTATGGCCATCGCACCAAGGGCAGCTGCGACGACATCGAACTGATCGTGCCGCCGCAGGCGGGATCGGCAAGCGCCATCACGGCGGCCGCCGACAGCATGAAATTCCTTGGCAAGACACCCCTGACGGCGGCCGTCAAACAAGCAGCCGAGGCGCTGAAATACACCGAGGACAAGGCAACGGTGGTTCTGATCACCGACGGTTTGGAAACCTGCGGCGGCGACCCATGCGCGCTCGGCAAGGAGCTGAAGGCCTCCGGTGTCGACTTCACCGCCGACGTTGTCGGTTTCGGCCTGACCGCCGACGAGGGCAAGCAGATCGCCTGCCTCGCCGACAACACCGGCGGCAAATACATCCAGGCGTCCGACGAGAAGGCGCTGCAGCAAGCGCTGGTCGAGACCGTCGCGGCTCCGGCGCCGGCCCCCGCACCGGCTCCCGAACCGGCGCCGGCTCCCGCGCCGGCTCCGAAAGCGGCCGAGGTCGACTACAATCTCCTCCCGCAGGCGTTCTTGAAAGCGGGCGGCGAGGTGCCGAAGATCGACGTTTACTATGAAGTCTTCAAGGACGACGCGAAGGGTGTCGGTGGAGACCATGTCGACTACGGCTATAATGGCATCAAGTTTCACGTTCCCGCCGGCAACTACATCGTCGTCGCCTCGAGTGGCGGCGCCAAGACCGAGCAGAAGATCTCGCTGACGGCCGACAGGACAACAGAGTTGGCGCTGGACCTGAACGCCGCGGAAATCTCCATCCACGCGCGGCCGGCGCCAGGCGCCGAAGTCGACCGCAATGCGCAGATCAGCATCGCCTATCCCGGCGGCACCTCGGACGCCAACTATGGCGAGGTCAAGTTCGTCGTCCCGACGGGTGAGACCAAGGTTACCGTGAAGCTGGGAGCCGGCGAGGTGAGCGAGACCATGCAGCTTGCCGCCGGCCAGGTCGTCGACAAGGACATGATCGTCGGCGTCGGCAAGGCCAAGGCCAACGCCTTCTACACCCAGGGCGGCGAAAAGGCCTCCACCGATGTGGGTTGGAAAGTGTACAAGGCGGCCAAGAAGCTCGACGGCACCCGCGACCAGGTGACCTACGCTTACGGCCCCGACAGCCAGTTCGACCTGCCGCCCGGCGACTATGTGATGGGCGTCGATGTGCAGGCCGTGTCCACCGAACAGCCGTTCAGCGTCAAGGTCGGGCAGATGAGTGACGTCAACGTGACGCTGAACGCGGGCGTGCTGTCGGTCGACGCGCCGGGCGCAGACGGCTTCAAGATCTTCGAAGCCAAGAAGGACATCCAGGGCGAGCGCAAGCAGGTCACCTATGCCTATGGCGAGAAGATGCAGACCACGCTGGCTGCGGGCGACTATGTGCTGGTGACCAACTTCACCACCGACAAAGCCGACAAGGAAACGCCGTTCACGATCAAGGCCGGCGAGCGCAACGAGCTCACCGTCCAGTAGCATCCGGTCGGACAAGAACGAAAAAGGGCGGCTTCGAGCCGCCCTTTTGCTTGAAACGTATCAGCGGTTGTCAAGCGTTGCCGAACGCTGCGGCGCCGTGGTCGGCGCGGCCGACCAGTTGCCGGAAGCCGGCGAAAAGCTCGCGGCCGAAGCCGAACTCATTGCCGATGAGGTCGGCATCCGCCGTGCGCCGCAGCGCGAATTCCGTTCCCGGCACCAGCACTTCCAGCGTGCCGGCATCGGCGTCGAGGCGGATGATGTCGCCATCATGGATCCTGGCGATCGGCCCTTCCTCGACCGCTTCCGGCGTCACATGGATCGCCGCCGGCACCTTGCCGGAAGCGCCGGACATGCGCCCATCGGTCACCAGCGCGACGCGCTGGCCGCGATCCTGCAGAATGCCGAGCACCGTGGTCAGCTTGTGCAGCTCCGGCATGCCGTTGGCTTTCGGGCCCTGGAAGCGGATGACGGCAACGAAATCGCCGGTCAGCTGGCCCGCCTTGAAGGCGTCGTTCAGTCCTTGCTGGCTGTCGAACACTTTCGCCGGCGCTTCGATAAGACGGCGTTCAGGCTTGACGGCCGAGGTCTTGATCACCGCGTGGCCGAGATTGCCGCCAAGCATCTTCAGGCCGCCGGTCGACTGGAACGCCTTGTTGACTGGCGCCAGCACCTTCTCGTCGCCGCTCTTTAGCGGTGCAGCTTCGCGCGCCACGCTGCCGTCGTCACCAAGCCGCGCTTCGACCGCATAGGGCCGCAGGCCTTCGCCCCAGACCGTCTGCACGTCCTCATGCAGCAGGCCTTCGTCGAGCAGTTCGCGGATCAGGAAGCCGAGCCCGCCGGCGGCGTGGAAATGATTCACGTCGGCAAGCCCGTTCGGGTAGACGCGCGCGAGCAGCGGCACGGCATCCGACAGGTCGGAAATATCCTGCCAGGTGAGCGTGATGCCGGCGGCGGCGGCCATGGCGATCAGGTGGATGGTGTGGTTGGTCGAGCCGCCGGTGGCATGCAGGCCGACGACGCCGTTGACGAAAGAGCGCTCGTCGATCATGCGTCCGACCGGCGTATAGGCATTGCCGAGGGCGGTGATCGCCAGCGCCCGCTTGGTTGCCTCGCGCGTCAGTGCGTCGCGCAGCGGCGTGCCCGGATTGACGAAGGAGGCGCCCGGCGTGTGCAGGCCCATGATCTCCATCAGCATCTGATTGGAGTTGGCAGTGCCGTAGAAGGTGCAGGTGCCCGGTCCGTGATAGGATTTGGACTCCGCCTCCAGCAATTCGGCGCGGCCGACCTTGCCCTCGGCATAGAGCTGACGGATCTTGGCCTTCTCGTCATTCGGCAGGCCGGTCGTCATCGGCCCGGCCGGAATGAACACCGCCGGCAGATGGCCGAAGGTCAGCGCGCCGATCACCAGTCCCGGCACGATCTTGTCGCAGACGCCGAGGAAGACCGCGGCGTCGAACATGTTGTGCGACAGGCCGATCGCCGCCGCCATGGCGATCACGTCGCGCGAAAACAACGACAGTTCCATGCCCGGCTGTCCTTGGGTGACGCCATCGCACATCGCCGGCACGCCGCCGGCGACCTGAGCTATGCCGCCCGCTTCACGCGCGGCTTCCTTGATCAGCGCTGGAAACGTCTCGAACGGCTGATGCGCCGACAGCATGTCGTTGTAGGAGGTGATGATGCCGAGGTTGGGCACGCGGTCGCCGCCGAGCGCGATCTTTTCCGATGGGCTGCAGACGGCGAAGCCGTGGGCAAGGTTGCCGCAGCCCAGCACCGCGCGGTTGGCGCTGCGGCCAGATGCCTCCGCGATGCGGCCGAGATAGGTTTCGCGGCCGGCTTTCGAACGTTGGCGGATGCGTTCCGTGATGGCTTCGATATCGCGTCTGGCTGTCATGGTCCGTCCTCTCAAACCCGGCTGACGTCCTCCCAGCGCCGTCGGGACACTCACATTGAAATCAGGGTGCCCAGAACACCTCGACCGGTATCGGCGCTGCCTCGAGCACCTTGCGTATGGGTTTCTTCGCGTCTGGTCCCATCGCGCCGTCGAACGCGGTACGCTTGTCCTCGCCCTCGATGTGCAGCGCGATAAAGCCGGCAGCCACGATGCGCGCCATCGAAAGCGTCAGCCGCGGCTCGCCGCCGCTCGCCGCATGCACGGGCATTACGATCCGCTGCGAGGACGGATCGAGCAATGCGTCAAGGTTGCCTGCATCGGGAAAGAACGACGCGGTATGGCCGTCGCCGCCCATGCCGAGGATGACGACGTCGAGCGGCCAGGGCAGCGCTCTCAGCTCTTCGCTGTCGGCAGCGGCCGCGTCTTCGATGCTTTCAGCCTCATGGTAGAGCGGCACGAAGCGCGCCGCGGCGGCCTTGTTCTGCAAAAGATTGGCAGCCACCAGCCCGGCATTCGAACGCGGCGAGGACGGCGGCACGAAGCGCTCGTCGACCAAGGTCACGACGACCTTGTCCCAGGCGATCGGGATGGCGGAAAGGGCTGCGAAGAATTTCGCCGGTGTCGTGCCGCCGGAGACCGCGAGCAGCGCGGTGCCGCGCTCGGCAATCGCCTTGGTCAGCCGTCCGGCAACATGGCCGGCGAGCGCCGCCGCCAGTTGCTGGCGGTCGGCAAAGCCGTTCCAGGTGAAGTGAGCTTCGCTCAATTGCTCTCGTGCCATGTCCGTCCGTCACGTTCGATCAAGGCAATCGAGGCCGATGGCCCCCAGGTGCCGGCGGTATAGCCCTGCGCTTCCTGCCTTGCGCTTTCCCAGGCGTTCTGGATCGGGTCGATCCATTTCCATGCCGCTTCGACTTCGTCGCGGCGCATGAACAGCGTCTGGTTGCCACGCACCACATCCATGATCAGCCGCTCATAGGCGTCCGGCGCGCGCCCGTCGAAGGACTGCGCGAAGCTCATGTCGAGCGAGATCTGGCGCAGCCGCATGCCGCCGGGACCCGGATCCTTGATCATGATGAACTGCTTGACGCCTTCGTCCGGCTGCAGCCGGATCACCAACTGGTTGGCGAAGATCGGCCCGGCGCTGTCGTCGAAGATCGAAAAGGGGATCGGCTTGAACTCGATGACGATCTCCGAAACCCGGCTCGCCAGCCGCTTGCCGGTCCGCAGATAGAAGGGAACGCCGGCCCAGCGCCAGTTGCCGATCTCGGCCTTGATGGCGACAAAAGTCTCGGTGGTGCTGTCCTTGCCGAGTTCTTCTACATAGCCTTTGACGGCGCCACCGGCCGAGGCGCCGGCGCGATACTGGCCGCGCACGGTGTGCTTCGGCGCCTCGTTGCCGTTGATGCGCTTCAGTGCCCGCAGCACCTTCAGCTTCTCGTCGCGCACGGCGTCGGCGTCCATCGAGGACGGCGTTTCCATCGCGACGAGGCAAAGCAGTTGCAGCATATGGTTCTGCACCATGTCGCGCAGCGCGCCGGCCTTGTCGTAATAGGTGACGCGGTCTTCCAGGCCGACCGTTTCGGCGACCGTGATCTGCACATGGTCGATATGGGCCGAATTCCACAACGGCTCATAGAGCGCGTTGGCGAAGCGCAGCGCCATCAGGTTTTGCACCGTTTCCTTGCCGAGATAATGGTCGATGCGGAAGATCTGGCTTTCGTCGAAATCGTCGCCCACCGCGTCGTTGAGCGCGCGCGCCGAGGTAAGGTCGCGGCCGATCGGCTTTTCCAGCACGATGCGCGAGTTCGGCGTGATCAGCTTATGCTCTCTGAGCTGGTGCGAGATGTCGCCGAACAGCGCCGGCGCCACCGCCAGATAGAAGGCGCGGACGCGGTCGCTGTCGCCGATCGCCTTCTTCAGCTTGTCGAAGCCAGCGCCGGTCGTGGCATCCGCCGGGACATAGGAGAGCCTTGCCAGGAAGGTTTCGAGTTCCTTCTGGTCAATATCGCTCGCTTTCACATGGTCGGAGATCGCCTGCTTGGCGAAAGCCTGGAATTCGGCGTCGCTCATCTTCGAGCGCGATGTGCCGATGATGCGGGTCGGCTCGGAAAACTGATGGTCGCGCTGGCGGTGGTAGAGCGAGGGCAGGAGCTTGCGTTCCGACAGGTCGCCGGTGCCACCGAAGATGATAAAGTCGAACGGGTCGACGGGAATGATCTGGCTGGTCATGGTCTGTCCGATTTGATGCCGGGCGCCGGCAGCGAGGTTGGTATAATCTAATCGATTTAAATTTTCCAGTGCCATGGTGTCACATGTGAAGACCAATCGCTTGGACTTGCATGGTCCACATGTGTCGTTGACACTCACGCCGCCGGCAGGCTTGTCGGCAAGCGATGGCTTCCGGAAGCGTTTGCGGCGGCACCATAGAACGCGAATGTGACGAAAGCTAAGGGGGAAATCACCGGGCGTCGCCCGGCCGTCATAGCTGCCTTCATTCCGGTAGCCAGTCGGCGGTCGTCTCAAACTGGGGAATATCCAAATGGGCGGAAAAACCATGCGTCTGGAAAACAAGGTTGCCGTCATCACCGGCGCGGCAGCCGGCTTCGGCGAAGGCATGGCGAAGCGCTTTGCCGAGGAGGGCGCGCGTGTCGTCGTCGCCGACCTCAACGCCAAGGGCGCCGCGCGCGTTGCCGGCGAGATCGGCGACAAGGCGATCTGGACCCAGACCGACGTCTCGCTGCGCTCCGAGTTCGACGAGATGGTCTATGCCGCCAAGAGCGCCTTCGGCCGAATCGACATCATGGTCAACAATGCCGGCTATACGCATCGCAATGGCGACATGCTCAACGTCGACGAGGCAACCTTCGATCTGATCACCGCCGTCAACATGAAGGCGATCTATCACGCGGCCCTCGCGGTCGTGCCGATCATGGAGCGGCAGGGCGGCGGCGTCATCCTGACCACCGCCTCGACGGCCGGGCTGCGACCGCGGCCGGGGCTTACCTGGTACAATGCTTCAAAAGGCTGGGCGATCACCGCCACCAAGTCGATGGCGGTGGAACTGGCGCCGAAGAACATCCGCGTCAACTGCCTCTGTCCGGTCGCCGGCGAGACCGGCATGCTGGAAAAGTTCATGGGCGCCGACACGCCGGAAATCCGAGAGAAATTCCGTGCCTCGATCCCGCTCGGTCGGCTTTCGACGCCGCTCGACATCGCCAACGCGGCGCTGTGGCTGGCCTCGGACGAAGCCGCGTTCATTACCGGCGTGGCGCTGGAGGTCGATGGCGGGCGCTGCATCTGAGGCGTAACTGTTCGTCCGAGGGCATAGGTCGATGGGGCGAGGAATGGCTGGCGTAGAACTAAAATTGCTGCTGCGCAGGATTCGCCGCAACGCAAGGCACAGGGCGAAGCTGTATCTTGCGAAGCAGGCCCGCGCCAAAAGCCGGGCGACTTTCATCGGTGTGACCGGAAGCTCCGGCAAATCAACCACTTCAGCCCTGCTGGCGCATCTGCTGGCTGGACATGCATCGGTGTGTTCGCAGGTGTTCGCCAACACCATCATGGCGCTTGTTTCCGCACTCCGCAAACGCGTCAGCAGCAGCAACTTCGACTATGTCGTCTCTGAGCTTGGCGCCGGCAAGGACTCGATAGGGCCAATGGCTGAGCTGTTGAGGCCCAGCGTCGCTGTCGTTACCATGGTCCGTCTGGAGCATTTCACCAAATTCAAGACGCTTGCGAATGTAGCGGATGAAAAGCGCTTGCTGGTCGAGGCTCTTCCCGCTGATGGGCTCGCGATCCTCAATGCCGACGATCCCTATGTGAGAACCATGGCAGTCGGCGCCGAGTGCCGCGTCGTGACTTTCGGAATGTCGGATGACGCGGATTATCGCATCAGCGATGTGCGTGCCGGTTATCCTGAACCGCTGACATTCAAGATCCATTGGAAACAAAACACCCTTGCGCTGAAGGCTCCGTTTCCCGCCGACTATTTCTGGCTGCCGCTGGCCGCGGCCACGGCCTCGGCCCTCGAACTCGGTGTCCCGCCGGAGATGGTGGCGTCGCGGCTGGAAACATTTTTGCCTTTGCAAAACAGGTGCGAGGTGTTGGTTACCGGAACCGGCCCTGCATTCATCATCGATACGGCAAAAGCGCCTTGGCACTCGATCGACCTTGCTATCGAGATGATGTCAAAGGCCACTGCCAGACGAAAGCGTATCGTCCTCGGCCAGATTTCGGACTACGCCGGTTCCAGCCGAAAATACGGCGCCGCCTATAAGTCGGCACGCGAAGCTGCAGACCAGGTCATCTATGTCGGGGACAACGCCCATCGTTCCAGGGCCAGCGAAGCAGATCGCGACAGTGGCCGATTTCAAGAAATCAGAAGCGTGAAGGATGTGTCGGAATTCATCAAGCAGACGGCTTTGCCCGGTGAGCTCATTCTGCTCAAAAGTTCGTCCAATCTACATCTGGAACGGGTTGCGCTGTCCTGGACGCATGATGTCAGATGCTGGGTGGCGGCGTGCGGCAAGGAGGAGGGATGTGGTGCGTGTGGGTTGTACGAAGTGCCGTTCGAGCAGCACAGGGCCCGCGTCCGCCAGCGAAGGCGTGCTCGCCGCTGGCAGTTTATTCGCCATTTCTTAAATCGCGTCGCGCTGAAACGGATTCAGACAACGCGCTTTAAGTCTTTGTTTTGATGCATGTCGTCGTCCCAGAACCGCTGCACACTTCTGGGCGACATGCATTAGGTGGCCGGCCATCGCTTTGATCGCTCCGGCCCATTGCGCTGCGGACTGCATTGACGAAACGTGTCAGGCGCCGGTCTTGACGTAGCTCTTGTAGACCCAGCCACGCTTGCCGTTATAGACGATCTCGCACCATTGCTTGCAGCTCATCACTTGTACCGACGCCCTGGCGGGCACGGTGGCGATGGCGCCTGCGCCTTTCTTGGGGCCACTGCGCATGGTGACTGCCCGCAGGATACGTCCACTGCCGGCCGCGCCGACCTTGTGCGCTTTCGGCGTTGACTCAGCCGCGCTGTCCGCCGCTGCCGGTTGCGCGTCGGGAACCTGCGGCTGGGTTTCGGGAATGGCGGCGGTCCGGGCGCCATCCTTGTCGTCAGGCTTAGCGTCCGCAGACGGGCCGTTCGCCGGAGCGGGAGCCGCGACCTCCGACAGCGCTGTCGAAGCGTCGTTTTCGGCATCGGGCTCGGCGAAAGCCGTATCGGTCGTTTTCTGCTCTGGGCTTGCTGCCTGGCCGCCACCGGACGAGGCCGGCTGGGCCTCGGGTTGAGCCGGCGGGGTCTGCGCGCCGGGAGCCGTCCAACGCGGATTGTTCGAAGCGAGCGCAGTGATGTTGGCCTCACGCGTCGCGATTGCCGGCGAAACCGCGTCCGCCTTGCGCGCGGCTTGCGGTGCCGCGGCCACGGTCACCGCTGCGTTCGCCGCCGGGACAATCTTCATGGTCTTCACCGGGATTGTCGGAACGGCCTGCGCGGCACTTGCGACGGCTTGTCGGTCACTGCCTGGCATGCACAACCATAGACCCATCGCCGCCACGCCAAGCAGCGCCGCGGTACCGACGGCTGCAATCACCAGATGCGAATTCGACTGCATGGTCTGCCAGAAAGACGGCCGCATGTCGTAACCGAACTGCATTGTCAGGCGCCGTCGTTCCGGCGTGCCGAAACTGAAGGGCTCGTTCACTCAAACCACCTCCAACAAGCGGGCCGACGTTCTTTCGATCTTGCGGCAGAAAACTTGCGCATGACCGGCATCGGTCCCGAAATCATTGCGGACAGGCCCGCGAAATCCCCGGATAGTCGCCCAGGATGGCATCTTTGACTGTTGATTATGGCACGAGTGCGCCATTTTGCGAAATTCAAACCGTTCATTAAGGATTTCAAACGGTAACGCAACGGCAGCGGTCAAGCTCGGTCGGCAGTTCCCGCGGAGCGCCGGCTTCAGATCCTGTCGCGCAGTGCGAACCAATTGAGCGCCAGAAACAAGAGCGGTGCCCGGAAACGGCGCCCACCCGGAAAGGCAGGGATCTTGAGGTCCTCGATCAGCTTCAGCCGGTCGCGATTGCCGGCCACCGTCTCGGCATAGAGCTTGCCGAAGAAGTTGGACAACATGACGCCGTGGCCGGAATAGCCGCCGATCGAGATCACCTTGGGCATCACCTCGCGCACGAACGGCTTTCTCGGCACCGTGATGCCGACATAGCCGCCCCAGCCATGTGTGATCTCGACGTCCTTGAGCTCCGGATAGAGCTCCGCGATCTGCCGGCGGATGTGGATATGGATGTCCTTGGGATCGTTGACGGCATAGACCTCGCGGCCGCCGAACAGCAGCCGCCCGTCTTTCGACTTGCGGAAATAGCGCACCACAAAGCGGGAATCGTCGACCGACTCGCTGCCGGGCAGCACTGTGGAAGCAGCACCCAGCGGCACCGTGGCGCCGATGAAGGAGCCGATCGGCATGATATGCGCCGCACTTACCGGCTCCAGATTGCCGCCATAGGCGTTGACGGCGATCAGGCATTTTTCCGCTGTGATCGTGCCTTTGGCCGTCGCGACCCTCACCTTGCCGCCGCCGGCGACGATGCCGGTGGATGGCGTCTGCTCGAACAGATGCGCGCCGGCCGCGGCGGCAACTTTTGCTGTGCCGATCACCAGCTTCAGCGGATGGATATGCCCAGTGCCGATATCGCGCGTGCCGCCGAAATAGCGCGTCGAGCCCAACCGCTCGGCCGTCTCCTTGGCGTCCATGAAGCTGATATGCCGATAGCCGAAGCGGCTCGCCATGATCTCGGCGTGGCGCTTGTAATCGTCGACATAGCGCTGCTTGTGCGCCACCGACAACTGACCCGGCATATAGTCGATCTCGATCGCGTTGGCGGCAGCGAAATCGAGCAGATGCGTCTTGGCTTCTTCCGCCAGATCGAACAACGCTTTGGCGCGCGACAGTCCGTATTCGGCCTCCAGTTCCTCGGCCCACGCGCGCTGGCCGGTCCCGAGCTGGCCGCCATTGCGCCCGGAAGCACCGTCGCCGAAGCGATAGGCTTCGATCAGCACGACATTGGCGCCGGCCTTGGCCAGGTGCGTCGCTGCCGACAGGCCGGTAAAGCCCCCGCCAACAATCACAACATCACAAGTCCGATTGCCGTCCAGCGCCGGATATTCGGGCCGAAGCCCAGCCGTATCCTCATACCAGGAACGGCCGGGGGAGATGGGGGATTGGTAGGGCATGATGCTCGGGAGTAGGGGAGTAGGGGAGTAGGGGAGTAGGGGAGTAGGGGAGTAGGGGAGTAGATGCCTAGTCGACTGCTAGCTTCCGAATCAGGAGTCGGAGAAGCTTCCCTACACTTTCGGTGCCGGCTAGCAACGAAGCCGTTGTTGCTTGCGGGGCGATACCGGTACGTTCAGCGATCATAAGTTGTGTTTCCAATTCCTTCAGCGACCCTTGAGCGATCCGTAGAAATTGCTGATAGGAACCGCGGATCTCTCTGCCATAGCCTTCTGCGATGTTCGAAGGTACTGAGGTTACAGAGCGGCGCACTTGGCTGGTCAGTCCATAGAGCTCCTCCTTGGGCCAGGATTTCGTCGCGCCGTAAACCGCTACAGCCAAATCCATCGCCTGCTGCCACACCACCAATCCTTGTAGGAACCTGTTCTTTCAGTCATCCGTCCCTACTCCCCTACTCCCCTACTCCCCTACTCCCCTACTCCCCTACTCCCCTACTCCCCTCAAACGTTGAGCAACAAATACTCCCGCTCCCACGGGCTGATCACTTCCATGAAGGTTTCGAACTCGGCTCGCTTGATGGCCGCGTAGGTGGCGGCGAACGACTTGCCGAGCAGGGCGCACAGCTCCGTGTCGCCTTCGAACAAATCGACCGCTTCCAGCAAGCTGCGCGGCAGGTCGATCTCGGCGGCATTGGCCGTGGTCAGCACTGGCGGCTCAGCCTTGATCTTCTTGGTCATGCCGAGCAGCCCGCAGGCAAGCGACGCCGCCAGCGCCAGGTACGGATTGGCATCTGAAGATGGGATGCGGTTTTCGACGCGCCGCGCCGCGGGGTCCGAGCGTGGCACGCGGAAGGCCGTGGTGCGGTTGTCGTAGCCCCATTTGTTGTTGACCGGAGCCGAGGCCTGTTGCGTCAGGCGGCGGTAGGAATTGACATAGGGCGCAAACATCACCAGCGCGTTCGGCACATGCTTTTGCATGCCGCCGATGAAATGGAAGAATGCCTCGGTCTCCGAGCCATCCTCGGCCGAAAAGATGTTTTTGCCGGTTTTCTTATCGACCACCGACTGATGGATATGCATCGCCGAACCAGGCTGGCCCTGGATCGGCTTGGCCATGAAGGTGGCGTAGATCTCGTGCTTCAGCGCCGCCTCGCGGATGGTGCGCTTGAACATGAACACCTGGTCGGCGAGCTCGATCGGATTGCCGTGACGCAGATTGATCTCGAGCTGGCCGGCGCCTTCCTCGTGGATCAGCGTGTCGATCTCCAGGCCTTGCCGTTCGGAGAAATGGTAGATGTCGTCGATCAGCTCGTCGAACTCATTGACGCCGGCGATCGAATAGCCGGCGCCGCCGCCGATCGGCCGTCCCGAGCGCCCGACGGGCGGCGTCAGCGGATAGTCCGGATCCGGGTTCTTGCGCACCAGGTAGAATTCGATCTCGGGCGCCACCACGGGGCGAAGGCCGCGCTCGTCATAGGCGGCAAGCACGCGCTTCAAGACATTGCGCGGCGTGAATTCGACCGAACGGCCGTCCTGGTGGACGAGGTCGCAGATCACCGCCGCCGTCGGGTCTTCTTCCCAGGGCACCGCGGTCAGCGTCGAGAGGTCAGGCAGAAGTTTCAGGTCGCCGTCATCTTCCGGATAGTGGAAGCCGTTGCCGTCTTCCGGATAGCCGCCGGAGATCGTCGTCATGAACACGGCCGAAGGCAGCGCCAGCGACGTATTGGAGGTGAACTTCTTCGACGGCATCATCTTGCCGCGGGCAACGCCGGCCTGGTCCGGCGTGATGCACTCGATATCCTCGATGCCGCGCCATTCGAGCCAGGCGGTGGCTTCCTTCCAGTTCTTCACACCGCGTTCGTTTTTCAGGAAAGCAGGCGTGCGGGCACGTCCCCCCCGGCTTGACGGACGGACTTCCTTTTTTTCAGGCGGCATCATTCACCAGATTGTGTTGCGGATTTCGAACTATAGCCGGGCGTCATGGGGGAAGGGAAGGGGAAGCCTCCAGATGCGCAGGTCGTCGGACACCGAACCTTGGCTCAGCGCCGCCTTTCCTCAACCGCATCGAGCCATCGCAGCAGCGCCGCCGCATAGAACTTGCGCCAACCCGTCTGAGGGTTCGTCAGGAACCAGGACTGGCGTATGTCCCACGTGTCGCCGGCCAGATCGCGCAGCCTGGTGTTGATGATACCTTGGCCGGATAGTGGGTAAACCGCGAACTCGGAAAAGTAGATTTCGCCATCGATCTCATAGAAATCGCTGCGCATGTGGTCGAATGGCTCCGTCAGTCGCTCCGCGATCTCGCGCATATGCAAAAACGAGGCCGGCAGGTCGATCTTCGCCCATTGGCCGCCGCTGCCGGGCGGGACCGGCGCATAGCTGCCGTCGCGGTCGAAATGGCATTTCAATTCGTTGCCTTGTCCGTCGCGCTTTGAGGCATAGGCGTAAGCCGTCCTCCCGTTCGACACATGGAATTTGTACTCCAGCGGAGCCGGCAGTTCATCCTGGACAAGCATCTCCTCGATGAAGATCAGCCGTCTTGCGTCCTTGTAGCCCCACTCGCCGTATTTCCGGCCATAGCGACGATGCATCCAACGCTCCGTTCGCTTCAGCAACTTCGCCATGTCCACGTCGCCATTATGGATCATCATGTTCCAGGCGCTGCCATGGTTGGCCTTGACCACGACATTTCCAGTCAGCAGCGCCGGCGGGATCTGTTTGGCGTCACTGCCGCTCCACAGAACTTTTGCCGTTTTCAGTTCGGGGCATACGGAGAGCGCATAATCCTTGGAGGCCAGCTTGTCGCAGGCTGTTGCATAAAGCGGATTGTGATCGAAGATTTTCCGCCACAAGAACTTGTCGGCATAGGATGTCGGCCTGGCGGGATCGGGAAAGATGCCGCTGTGGTCGTACGTCTTTTTCCAGATCACCGGATGGCGAAGCAGGCACCAGGCCCTGGCGGCGGTCAAAATCACACGATCAGCCGCACTCATCGTCAATGCCTCAGCCCTCGTTTCGGCGAGCGGCGGCGCCTGGCCGGAAGCGGACAAACACATCGCGCGTCATGTTGCGCGACACGCGGGTGCGGCCAACAACCTCCAGACGCGGATCGAGTGCGTCCTCCGCGCGCTCCGACCACAGGCGCGCGAGCGAATACGGCTCCCACAAAACCAGCTGCAGGTCGCGCGGGGCCGTGTCAGCGATGCGCGACACGATTTCCGCCTTGGGCGAAACCATGCTGGCTATGTAAACCATTTGCGCGGCGCGATAGTCATAGTCGCGCCCGTTGCAGAATTCGGCGCGCATGCGTGTGTAGCCGAGCTTGGCAGCCAGAATGTTGGCTGTCTCGACCGCATCTGGCACGATATCGAGGCCGACTATTTCGGGAACCGGTGTCTGATCGTGGATGCGAAACATTGTGAACGGTCGACCGCCGCAGCCGACCATCACGGCACGCCTGCATTCGGTGAAATCGACATGCTCGAAGACTTCATCGAGGCGTTTGTAAGCATCCTTCGACGACATAACCCCTATAGTCGTCTTCTCCGTTGCGATCTGCCCGAACGAAGTCGGCTCCTTCAGGTCCTGGCCCAGCATCTGCCCGATTTCGGCGACGTCTTGGGCATGAACCATTTCTATGAAAGCTTGCGTAAGCATCGGCCGGTGCGAGAACAGCTCCGGATGAGTGTGCAGCAGCGCCTCGCCGGCCTCATGGCCCATGGCAACGCCAATATCGCGAATTCCGTTGATCAGCTCGGTCGGCGTGCGCGCCCCTGCGCCTGCCAGGAAGGCCTCCAACTCGTCTTTCCAGGAATTCAGCATGCACCCCCGCGCTTTGCGATCTCTAGCTAGCAGTGCCGCGTGAAGGCGTCTACACCACGAACTTGCGAGGAGGACGAACTGGCAATGACCGCTGTTACCACAATCGGTTTCGATGCCGACGATACGCTTTGGCAAAACGAGCAGTTCTTCCGTTTGACCGAGAAGCGCTTTGCCGCCTTGCTCGCGGACCATGGCGATCACGCTCACATCGCGGCAAGGCTGCTCGCGGCGGAAAAGCGCAACCTTGCCGTCTACGGCTTCGGCATCAAGGGCTTCACCTTGTCCATGGTCGAGACGGCGCTCGAAGTCACCGAGGGCCGGGTGCCCGGTTCGGTCATCAGCGAGATCCTGGCGGCCGGCCGCGACATGCTCAGCCATCCGATCGAGCCGCTGCCGCATGCCCGTGAGACCGTCGAGAAGCTGGCCGGCGCCTATCGCCTGGTGCTGATCACCAAGGGCGACCTCTTCGACCAGGAGCGCAAGCTGGCGCAGTCTGGGATGGGCGAGTTGTTCGACGCCGTCGAGATTGTCAGCGACAAAAACGCCGACACCTATGCCCGCATCTTCAGCCGCCATGGCGACGGGCCGCAAAAGAGCATGATGGTCGGCAATTCGCTCAAGTCCGACGTGGTGCCGGCGATCGAGGCCGGCGGCTGGGGCATCCATGTGCCGCATGAATTGACCTGGGCCATCGAGCACGCCGAGGCGCCGGTTGCAGCCCCGCGCTTCCGCCAGATCGCCCATCTGGGTGAGCTGCCGGCGTTGGTTGAGACGATCGCCAAGGCAGGCTGACGACGCTAGGGGATGTTCCCAAGCTGTGCAAAAAACCGCTGGGCGGCACACCTGGCAGCATCGGGGTCAGCGTTCGCTCTGAACTTCGGTTCGGAGTGGTGAGCGGTCGCCCCGAACGAACCGGCCAACAAGCTCTTGCATCGGACCCTGGGACCGCCCTTACAGAAGCGGGGGGTCCGGAACGGAAGGTCGGGTATATGGTCGGCGAAAAGGAGCAATGGTTCGGCCCCGGGGAGACAGCTCGGCGGTTAGGTGTCACCACCAAGGCGCTCAGGGTCTATGAGCGGGAGGGACTCATTGTTCCTCACCGCGCTGAATCGAGGTGGCGCCTATACGGTCCAACTCAAATCGCCCGCCTGCACCAGATCATCGTGCTTCGTGATCTCGGCCTGTCCCTCAAATCGATGAGGAAGCTTGTCGGGAGCCATTCCCGGCTTCGGGATGTCTTGCGGTTGCAACGCGAAACCCTGGAGTCCCAACAAGACAAGATTAGACGGGCGATCGCCCTCATAGAGGTGGCGCTATGTCAGATTGATGAGGGGCGAGACCTTTCGCTGGACGAGTTAGCAAACCTCACCAAGGAGACTGTCGTGCAGCAAACCACCGATAACAAGAAATTCGCCGCAAGGGTTGAAGCTCTGATCGCGGAGCAGGATCCGACCGGGCGAACAAGCCGCACCTTTGACGAGATAAGGAAACAGTATAGCGGAGATGCCAACACGGCTGCGCTGAAGGCTATTGCGGCGGAAGCCAGCCGGCTGAAAGAGGCGGGGGACATCAATTCCGAAGCCGCCAAAGAGTTGGTTCGGCGTATGCGATCCCGTACGGTCGGCATCAGGCGTTCGACCTCCCAGGCTGAGCAAGCGCTTATTCGCGACGCTTATGCCAAAACGGCCGCCGAGGCGCAGGCCAGGTCCGAGCCTCTCCCACTGGATCCGGCGGTCCTCGAATTTTTCCGGCAGGTCGCGCAGGGAATGAGGGAACGCGGCGAGCTGGAATGACCAGGCTCATGAGAACAAACGCCGGAGTGTCGCCTCGGCGCGCCCCGGAGTTCGCTTCGAGTCGGCCGCGCTCGACCGTTGGTAGCAGGATAGAGTTCCGGCAGAGCCTGTCCGAAACATTCCAGAGCGGTTCGCCGTTTCACGGAGATGGGCTCTATCTTGAGGCAATTCCAGACGGAAAACCGCTCACACTTCCTGGAATTGCTTTAGCCGCGTCCTGCCAGCCGGTCGACCACCGGTTGCAGTCTCTCAGGCGTGATCGGCTTGGCAACCACGGTATCGACCACGCTCGACAGGCCGAGGGTCTCAGGTGTGCCGGTCTTGGTGGAAAGCAGGATCACCGCGGGCAGCGCCTTGCCCGAGGCGCGCCGCAACGCGTCGATTGTGGACATCAGCCGGTCGCAATCCTTGTTGTCGGGGCCGCCATCCAGGATGACGACGCCGGGCGTAACGCCTGCCAGGGCCTTCTCCGCGGTCTCCGGCGATTCCGATATCGGCCTCAGTCCCGAACGCTCGACGATCTTCGACACCACGACCCGGTTGATCGACGACTTTCCGACGACAAGCACCTTGGAAAAATCCGTCGGCGCGGCGCCGGTGCGGTGTAGGGGTTTCGGATGATTTTGGCGGTCGTTAGGGTCGGCGGGACACATTGGCGGGCAGGCACTCTGGTTCAATGCAGGGTTGAAACCTGAGGCTCAATTGGCGTGAGTTCACGGCCGCTGTCAAGCTGAAATGGCTGCGGTCGAAAATATAGCAAGAAAATTTAAAACTCAGTCCAAGTCCTAGCATCCGTTCCCAATGCAAATCGAAAAAAAACGATAGTTTCCCGAACGTATAGCGCGCGGGAAACCATCGCCGAGATTGTTGACGTAACGTCAACCGTGGCTTTGCTGCGTAACAATCACCGGGATCAGAAGATCACCCCAGTTGCCGTCGCCGCCATGGTGCCTGGCCGAACGCACCAGCTCGACCGAGACGCCCGCCTCGACTGCCTTCATGACCGATTGGTTCAACCTGTGCAGGTCGTTGGCGAGCATGCGGATCGTCGCCTGCTGGTCGACGCTCATTGCGCTTGACTGCTCCTCCGCCCTTTCCTTGACTCGGCTTATCGATGCCATTGCTCTTCTCCTTGTTGCCCTTGCGGGCGTTTCCTCTGTTGTTATTCAGCCGCCGGCCTGAACTGCGCGTGCTCGGTCGACTCATGCATTGCGGTGGTCGAAGACTGGCCGCCGGTAATCGCCATCGACACGGCGTCGAAATAGCCGGTGCCGACTTCGCGCTGATGCTTGGTCGCGGTGTAGCCATTGGCCTCCGCGGCGAACTCGGCTTCCTGCAGCTCGGAATAGGCCGCCATCTGCCGGTCCTTGTAACCACGCGCCAGCTCGAACATGCCGAAGTTCAACTGGTGGAAACCGGCCAGCGTGATGAACTGGAACTTGTAGCCCATGGCGCCGAGTTCGCGCTGGAACTTGGCGATGGTCGCGTCGTCGAGGTTCTTCTTCCAGTTGAACGACGGCGAGCAATTATACGCGAGCAGCTTGCCCGGATGATGCTTGTGCACGCCCTCGGCGAACTTCCTGGCCTGCGCCAGATCGGGCTTCGAGGTTTCGCACCAGATCAGGTCGGCATGCGGCGCATAGGCCACGGCGCGCGCGATGCACGGCTCGATGCCGTTCCTGACATTGTAGAAGCCCTCGACCGTGCGGCCGGCGTCGTAGTTGACGAAGGGCTGGTCGCGCTCGTCGATGTCGGACGTCAACAGCTTGGCCGCCTCCGCGTCGGTGCGCGCCACCACCAGGGTCGCCGTGCCCATCACGTCGGCCGCCAGGCGCGCGGCGGTCAAGTTGCGGATATGCGCCGCGGTCGGGATCAGCACCTTGCCGCCGAGATGGCCGCATTTCTTTTCCGACGCCAGCTGGTCCTCGTAATGGACGCCGGCGGCACCTGCCTCGATGAAGGCCTTCATGATCTCGAAGGCGTTGAGCGGTCCGCCGAAGCCGGCTTCCGCGTCGGCGACGATCGGCGCGAACCAGGTGTCGACCGAAAGTCCCCGGCCTTCCGAGGTCTCGATCTGATCGGCGCGCTGCAGGGTGCGGTTGATGCGCTTGACCAGTTCCGGCGCTGCATTGGCCGGATAGAGCGACTGGTCCGGATACATGGCTGACGCGGTGTTGGCGTCGGCCGCCACCTGCCAGCCCGATAGATAGATCGCCTTCAGGCCGGCGCGCACCTGCTGCATGGCCTGGTTGCCCGACATGGCGCCCAGCGCATTGACGAAGTCCTCCTCGTGGATCAGCTTCCACAGCCGGTTCGCGCCCATCTCAGCCAGTGTCTGGCGAATTTGCACTGAGCCGCGCAGCCGCTTCACATCCTCGGCCGAATAAGAACGCTCGATGCCGTCGAAACGGCCTTCCGGCGCGGATGGAACGAGGTTGTAAAAATCAGTCATTTGGCACTCCGAGATCATTGGCGGTTGGTTTGAGCGGTCGGCCGCAAACGTTCGTTCAGCGTCACTCGCTTGTGACATCATTTACATTGCGGCGCAAAATCACCTAGGCAAACCGGTAATCTGGCCGGAAAATAAAAGAAAACCTGTGTTGTCTTTGACAGGACAGCGCTGTAAATTTGTCACGATTGTAAAAGATGACGCTGACTGCCGATGGCGGTTTATGTGTAAAATCTTGTCAAGGACAGAAGCGTGGCTGACCAGAAAATCTTTGCCGGGCCGAGGCTGCGCCGGCTGCGCAACGCCAGGGGTCTGACCCAGACGGCCATGGCCGAAGGGCTCGGTATCTCGCCTTCCTACCTCAACCTGATCGAGCGCAACCAACGGCCGCTGACGGTGCAGCTGATCCTCAAGCTGGCCTCCGCCTACAAGGTCGATCCACATGAATTGCAGGGCGAGGCCAAGGGCTCGATCGCGGCGCTGAAGGAAGTGTTCGGCGACCCGCTGCTGGCCGGCGAGCTGCCCGGCGATCAGGAACTGATCGATCTTGCCGAGACAGCGCCGAATGCGTCGGCCGCGATGGTAAAACTCTTTCGCGCCTATCGCGAGCAGGCCGAGCGCCTGTCCGACCTCAACCAATTGCTGGCGAAGGAGGGCAGGGCGACCGCGCTGTCGGGCACGCGCCTGCCTGCGGACGAAGTGCATGAAACCTTCGAACGGCGGCCGAACCACTTCGCCGCGCTGGAGGAAGAGGCAGAGGCCTTCACCTCGGTGCTCGACCCCGGTGATGATTTGTTCGGGGCATTGAAGGCATGGCTGAGGCGTGAGCACGGTGTCGTCGTCAAGGTGCTGCCGGTCGCCACAATGCCCAACTGGCGACGCCGCTATGATCGCCACTCGCAGCGTCTGTTCCTGTCGGAGCGGCTGTCGCCTTTCGATCAACTGCGAGAAGTCGCCATGGAGGCGAGCCTGATCCGCATGACGGTTGCCGTCGCCGGCGAGATCCAGGCGCTGAAGCTTGGCACCGACGAGGCGCGCCGGCTCGCTCGCTTCGAGCTCGGCCGCTATGCCGCGCATGCGCTGATGATGCCCTACCAGGCCTTTCACGCCGCCGCCGTCCGCGCCCGTTACGACATCGACGTGCTGCGGTCCCGCTTCGGCGTCTCCTTCGAGCAGGCGGCAAATCGCTTGACCATGCTGCAGCGTCCCGGCGCTGGCGGTGTGCCGTTTTTCATGCTCGAGGTGGACAATGCCGGCAACCGCTTCCGCCGGGCCGGCAGCCAGGGCTATCCGCAAAACCGTTTCGGCGGCGGCTGCCCGAAGCTTCCCGTCCACGCAGCCTTTTCGCAGCCGAGTCAAATCCTGGTCGAGGCGGTGGAGATGCCTGACGGCGCCGAATTCCTATGCATTGCCCGCACGCTCGAAGGTCCGCAGGGTGCGTTCTCCGAAAGGCCGCGGCGCACCGCGTTGCTGCTCGGCTGCGACATCGGCTTTCGCGACGAGATCGTCTATGGCGCGGCGCTGCCGGCGGCAGCCGCCGGCAAGCCCGGACAGAGCCTTGCGACGGCGGTCGGCCCGGCCTGCCGGCTTTGCGAACGTGTCGGCTGCCTGGCGCGCGCCGAGCCGCCGGTGACGCGCCCTCTCGGCCTCGACGAGATGGTGACGGGTTTGAGCGCTTTCGATTTTCAGGGCTGATGCATAACGCCCGAAACCGCGCCGATGTTTTGGGGCCGATGTTTTGGGAATGACGACGCGCATCAAAGTAAAAGCCCGGGCGGGGTTGTCCAACATTTAAGCGAATGCTGGATCACGCCCGGCTTTCTGCTTTGCGCTACGCGGATGAGACACAGTCCCGTCGTCCCTGGTGCATCGTAATGCGAACGACTCGCTGACAGTCATGTCCATGACCGATACCGCCACTCCCAGCCCCTCCTTGCCAGCCGTCTCGCCGCGCGAGGAGCGGGCGGGCATGCTTTTGGTCTTCCTGTCGGCGCTGATGTGGAGCTTCGGCGGCACCATTGCCCGCTTCATCCATATCGACGACAGCTGGACGGTGGTGTTCTGGCGCTCGTTCTGGGCAGTGGCCTTCCTTGTCGCCTTCATGCTCTGGCGCGACGGCCCGCGCGGCACGGTGAGATTGTTTCGCGACATGGGGCTGCCCGGACTAGGCGTTGCCTTGTGCTTTGCCACCGCATCGACCAGCTTCGTCGTGGCGCTTGGCTACACCACGGTCGCCAACATCCTTTTGATGCAGGCCGGCGTGCCGTTGCTGGCCGCCCTGCTGGCGTGGATTCTGTTTCGCGAACGCGTCAGCCCGGCAACCTGGGTCGCGATCGCCGCCGTCATCACCGGCGTCGCCATCATGGTGTCCGAATCCCTCGACGGAGCCGTCTCGCCGATCGGCGATGGCCTGGCGCTGCTGATTGCGGTGATGTTTTCGGTGGCGACCGTGATCACGCGCCGCTTTGCCCATGTGCGCATGGTGCCGGCCAATTGCCTGGCGGCGCTGCTCGCCTGCGCGTTCGCCGCCTCCCAGGCGTCGCAATTCGCTGTCTCGTCGCGCGACATGGGTTTTCTCTTTGCCTTCGGCGTCATCAATCTCGGTGTGGGCCTCGCCTTTTTCGCCATGGGCGCGCGGCTGGTGCCGGCGGCGATCGCAGCACTGCTCGGCACGTTCGAGCCGATCCTCGGACCGATCTGGGTTTGGCTCGTCCATTCCGAGGTGCCGTCGCTGCGCACCATCATCGGCGGCGCGGTCGTTGTCACGGCGCTGCTCGTCCATATCGGCCTGGAGTTCAAGCGGCAGGCGCGCCCGGCGCGCCCCGGCGTCACCGGTCTGCCGTCACCCAATTGACTAATGCATGTCGCCCAGAAGTGTGCAGCGGTTCTGGGAGAACGACATGCATCAAGGACGATAGCCGGCCTTCCCCATTGACAACCCCGTTGCCGGACGGGCAGGCTGCGATTACGGCAACAACAAGACAGGCGTATCTTGCCAAGTGTCTCCGCCGGCCCGATCGGGACCGGACAGCATCGTCATATCTTTGCATACGCCACGGCGAATGCCGCTGACGACACCAGCATGCCTCTTCGGGGCGCTGACAGGGCTTCCAACCCTTTTGCCACACCCCAGCGCAGCGCCGACAGTTCGCGCTTGTCGCCCCCTGGAAAGCTCAATAGTCTGAAATCAACGCCGCCCCGCCATCTAGCGACGAGCCGGCGAGGGAACACTTACCAAAGGAGAACAGCATGATCCGCAAAGCGCTCTGGCTTTCGGCGACTTCAGCATTACTGACGCTTTTCACGGCAAGCGGCCATGCCGAGGACCGTGTCGTCAACGTCTTCAACTGGTCGGACTATATCGACCCGTCGATCATCGAGGACTTTACCAAGGAGACTGGCATCAAGGTCGTCTACGACACCTACGATTCCAATGAAATCCTGGAAACCAAGCTGCTCGCCGGTGGCAGCGGCTACGACGTCGTGGTGCCGACGGCAAGTCCGTTCCTGGCCCGCCAGATCCAGGCCAATGTCTACCAGAAGCTCGACAAATCGAAGCTCCCCAACCTGTCCAACATGTGGAGCACGGTGATGGAGCGGGTTGCCAAGTTCGATCCCGGCAACACATACTCGGTCAATTATATGTGGGGCACCACCGGCATCGGCTACAACACCGAAAAGGTGAAGGCAGCGCTTGGTGTCGACAAGATCGACAGCTGGGACGCCGTTCTGAAGCCCGAAAACATCTCCAAGCTCGCCGGCTGCGGCGTCTACTTCCTGGATTCTCCGACCGATATCTTCCCGACCGTGCTGAACTATCTCGGCCTCAAGCCGGATTCGACCTCTCCCGATGATATTGCCAAGGCTACAGACCTGATGCTGAGCGTCCGGCCCTCGATCCGCAAGTTCCATTCCTCGGAATACATCAACGCGCTCGCCAATGGCGATATCTGCGTGGCCGTCGGCTATTCGGGTGACATCTTCCAGGCCCGCGACCGCGCGGCGGAAGCCAAGAAGGGCGTCGATATCGCCTACGCGATTCCGAAGGAAGGCGCCGAAATGTGGTTCGACGAAATGGCGATCCCGGCCGATGCGCCGCATGCCGCCGAGGCGCATGAATTCATCAACTACATGATGAGGCCCGAAGTCATCGCCAAGTCGAGCAACGTGGTCTTCTATGCCAACGGCAACAAGGCTTCGCAGCAATTCGTCAGCAAGGAAATCCTCGAAGACCCGGGTGTTTATCCCGACGACAAGATGATGTCCAAGCTGTTCACCGTGGGTCCTTACGATCCCAAGACGCAGCGGCTCGTCACCAGATCCTGGACCAAGGTCGTCACCGGCCAGTAAGCATTGAGAAGCGACCCCGGCAGCCAACTGCCGGGGTCGCGTTTTTTTGGGGAATTTGAAAAGCAAATTTAAGTACGGAGTGGGACATGAAATCGCTTGGCAGCATCCGCAGGGATTTCGCGCCATGGACTGATCCGAACGCCAAGCCGTATATCCAGTTCGACAAGGTCACCAAAAAGTTTGGCGATTTCACAGCCGTCAACAATTTGTCGCTGACCATTTTCGAGCGCGAGTTCTTCGCCCTGCTCGGCGCCTCCGGTTGCGGCAAGTCGACCCTGCTCAGGATGCTTGCCGGTTTTGAAGAACCGAGCGCCGGGCGCATCCTGCTCGACGGCCAGGACCTGCGCGGCATCCCGCCTTACAGGCGGCCGGTCAACATGATGTTCCAGTCCTATGCGCTGTTCCCGCATATGACGGTGGAGAAGAACATCGCCTTCGGCTTGAAGCAGGAAGGCATGCCTGCCCCAGACATCGAAAAGCGCGTCGCCGAGATGCTGAGGCTGGTCAAGCTCGAGCAGTTCGCCAAGCGCAAGCCGCACCAATTGTCCGGCGGTCAGCGCCAGCGCGTCGCGCTTGCCCGCTCGGTCGCCAAGCGGCCGAAGGTTCTGCTTCTGGACGAACCGCTCGGCGCCTTGGACAAGAAGCTGCGCGAGGAAACGCAGTTCGAATTGATGGACCTGCAGCAGGAACTCGGCCTCACCTTCGTCGTCGTCACCCACGACCAGGAAGAAGCCATGACCATGGCTGACCGCATCGCCATCATGGACAAGGGCGAGGTCATGCAGGTCGCGACGCCCGCGGAAGTCTATGAAGCCCCGACCTCGCGCTTCGTGGCGCATTTCGTCGGCAATGTGAACATGTTCGAGGGCAAGGTTGGCGAGCGAACGGCGAACACCACGCGCATCACCGGCGCGACGGGTGCTGAGATCGTCGTCGACAATGGCGGCGATACCGCCGCCGGCGCCAACATCGTTTTCGCGATCCGACCGGAAAAGATCAAGGTGTCGTCCAAAAAGCCGGCAGATGCCGTCAACGCGCTTGAAGGCGAGGTCTATGACGTCGCCTATCTCGGCGACATGACCGTCTATCACATCAAGCTTGATGACGGGCAGATCGTGCGGGCGAGCGCCCTGAACGCCTCGCGTGTCACCGAGGACCCGCTCACCTGGAACGACCGCGCCTGGGTTTCCTTCCGGCCCGATGCCGGCGTCGTGCTGACCAGGTAGGAGAGGGCCATGACCGACATCGCTGTGACCGGATCCACCGCCGCTGGAACAGACGCTCTGCCGACGAGGTTGGCCAAGGGCTTCGTCAGCCGGCTCGTCATCATCGTTCCCTATCTTTGGCTGCTGTTCTTCTTCCTCATCCCGTTTGTCATCGTCTTCAAGATATCGCTGTCGCAGTCGGCGATCGCGATGCCGCCCTACACGCCGGTGCTCGATTTCAGCGACGGCATTTCCGGTTTCTTCGCAGGGTTCCGTGAGCTCAATTTCGACAACTATGTCTGGCTCACCCAGGACGCGCTCTATTTCAAAGCCTATCTGAGCAGCGTCATCATCGCTGCGATCTCGACCCTGCTGACGCTGATCGTCGGCTATCCGATCGCCTATGGCATGGCGCGGGCTCCGGCGACGGTCCGGCCCACTCTCCTGATGCTGGTGATCCTGCCGTTCTGGACCTCGTTCCTGATCCGCGTCTATGCCTGGATCGGCATCCTGAAGCCGGAAGGGCTGCTCAACCAGTTGCTTTTGTCGCTGCATATTGTCAGCGAGCCGCTGGTCATCCTCAACACCTACACCGCCATCTTCATCGGCATCGTCTATTCCTATCTGCCCTTCATGGTGCTGCCGCTCTACTCGTCGCTGGAGAAGATGGACAACTCGCTGATCGAGGCGGCGCAGGACCTCGGCTGTCCGCAAATCGTCGCTTTCTGGAAGATCACCTTCCCGCTGTCGCTGCCGGGCGTCGTTGCCGGCTGCCTGCTGGTGTTCATTCCGGCCGTCGGTGAGTTCGTCATTCCCGATCTTCTGGGCGGTTCGCAGACGCTGATGATCGGCAAGACGCTGTGGAGCGAATTCTTCTCCAACCGCGACTGGCCGGTTTCGTCGGCGGTTGCCGTCATCCTTCTGCTGGTGCTCACCATTCCGATCATGTTCTACCAGCAGGCTCAGGCGCGCGCTCAGGAGCAAGGCAAATGAATTCGACCTGGAGCCGCTTCAACGTCACCTCGGTCGTGCTTGGCTTTGCCTTCCTCTATTTGCCGATCGTTCTTCTGGTCATCTTTTCCTTCAACGAATCGAAGCTGGTCACCGTCTGGGGCGGCTTCTCGACCAAATGGTACGTGTCCCTGTTCCACAATCAGGGTCTGATGGACGCGACCTGGGTGACCGCGCGTGTCGGTGTCATCTCCGCCAGCGTCGCGACCGTGCTCGGCACGCTGGCTGCTCTCACCTTGACCCGTTACACGCGCTTCAGGGGGCGCATCCTGTTTTCGGGCATGGTCTTTGCGCCCCTGGTCATGCCGGAAGTGATCACCGGCCTTTCGCTGCTTTTGCTGTTCGTCGCCGTCGGGCTCGACCGCGGCTTCCTGACCGTCACGCTGGCGCACATCACCTTGACCATGTGCTTCGTGGCCGTCGTCGTGCAGTCGCGCCTGATCACCTTCGACCGCTCGCTGGAAGAGGCCGCGATGGACCTTGGCGCGCCGCCGGTCAAGACCTTCTTCCAGATCACCTTGCCGGTTATCCTGCCGGCGATCGTCTCCGGCTGGATGCTGGCCTTCACGCTGTCGCTCGACGATCTGGTCATTGCCTCCTTCACGTCGGGTCCAGGCGCCACGACGCTGCCGATGAAGATCTACAGCCAGGTGCGTCTCGGCGTGACGCCTGAGATCAACGCCGCCTGCACCCTCCTGATCGCGGTGGTGGCTGTCGGCGTCATCATCGCCTCGATCGCCAACAAGCGCCGCGAGGTCCAGCGCCAACTCGACGAGCAGGCGGCGCAACGCGGATAAGCGACAGGAAGAGCGGCGGCGCGGCTTGCGCCTCCGCCTTCGGCCATTTCGGAAATCAGATGCGCCTACTGGCCTGAAACGCCGGGCGCGATCGGCGAGATGAACGGCGTGCTCCAGTTGCCGCCGACGAAGAACAGCGACTGGTTCTGGGCGGGCGGCGCCGGAGTGGCCGCCTGGCCGTTGGCCTGGGGCTGCTGCGCCGGCTGTCCGTTCGGCACGACGCCGCCCGACAGCGCCAGTCCGCGCCCGGCATAAGAGGCGATGCCGGACAGCCAGATCTTGTATTTCTGCGCATTGATCTCGGCCTTGTCCAGCCGTGCGACGCCCTTCGAAATGCTTGCCTTGATCTCGGCGCCGTCGATCGGCAGCGATCCTTTGTCGACATCGTCAAGCGCGAAGAAGCCGCCTTGCTGGTTACGTTTCAGGAAGGCCTGGAGGTCGAGGCCGTTGAGCGTGCCGGGCCCAAATGTCGCCGAAAACGATCCGTCGGCATTCTCGAAGATCGAATTCCACGCCTTGCCCGGCCCTTTGAGGATGACCGACACGCTTCCGGTGCCGGCCGGCACCAGTCGCGTCATCCCCGCCGCCGTGGCAAACGCCCCGGTGTCGACATCGGAAGCCAGCAGCCGCATCTCGACCTGTGTGCCGTCGGGCTTGCGGTCGAAGCGCAGGCTGCTCTGGATAGTGCCGCCGAAAGCCGATGCATCGGAGATGTCGAAGACGGCGAGGCCATCCTTGACCTGCGCCGTCGCGGCGACATCGGCAAGCTGGACCGGTCCCACCGTGGCATGCGCGGCCGACAGTCTGAGGTCGAGATTTATGCGGTCGGCGAAGCTGGTATCGATGTCGCCTGGGCCGTCCTCGCCGGTCGGCGCGACAGGCGTGAACGCCGTCAGGAAAGACCTGAGATCGAGCGTGTCGAACGCAAGCGTGCCGGCAACCACCGGCCGCGCTTCGGCGAAAGAGAAGTCCAGCGCTCCCATGCCCGGATTGTTGTTGAGCGTCACCGTCGTATTCTCGAACTTCGCCCGCCCCGCCGAGGCATTTACCTTGCTGGCGAACGAAACCGAACCGATCGCCGCGCCGGGCGCGATGCCGGCCTGCGACCATTCCAGCACCCGCCTGAGCGATGGCGCGGCAAACTTCGCCTGGCCGTCGAAATAGGCATTGTCGGACATCGAAGCCGTGCCGTCGAAGGAGAATGTCGCTGGCGCCGCCTTGAACGAGAGCGTGACGGGCGCCGACCCGCCCGCAAACAGCACCAGCGGCTTGGCCGTGGAGAAATCGAGCTGCACGCTTTCGCCGCGCCAGATGCCGCTGGCGGTCAGCGACGCGTCGCTGTTCATGGCTTCCCAATTGACCTGGCCGTTGAGGCCGCTCAGGATTTCCGTGTCCTTGCCTTCGGCCGACGTCACGACACGGCCATCGCGGAATTCGACGATGCCGAACGGATCGGACGGCAATTTGCCGAGATCGGGCTTTTGCGGGTTGGCCGTCACCACGCCGCGCGCGGTATCGATCGAGCGCGAGATGCGCCCGCCGGTCGGCAGCGGCGGCAGGTAGAAGCCGCTCGCTGTGCGCTCGACCCTGATCGTCGGCCGCACCAGCCTTGCGGTCGTGAACGCCACGTCGCCCTGCAAGGCAGCCATGGCGGACAGGTCGACTTCGACGCGATCGGCCTCGACCACCGGCGGCGCGTCGGTCTCCGTCCACTGCGAAAGCGTGACGTCGCTGAGGATGGCTCGGAATTTTGGCCACACCTCGATGCGCGGCGAGCCGTCGATCGTCACCCGGAAGCCGCTCCAGGCACTGAGCTCCCAGGCGATGCGGTCGCGCACGATCCGGGTCGAGGCAATCAGCGGCAGCGCCGCGACGGCGAGCGCGATGATCAGCACCACAACGCCGATCACCCAAACGCCGCGCCGGATCAAAGATGATGGCATTTCGCCCCGTATGCTTCCGTTGCCGACAAAAACCGCCCGACGGGTGTAACCGAGCGCTGACGCTTTTCAAGTCTTTATGGCCTTGCAATGGCATTTGCCCGCCACCCGGCATTAGCGGCCTAGAGCCGGATGATTTCAGGTCTGTTCGACCTGAAATCCGAATCCGGCTCTAAATCAGAGAGATAGAGCATGATGTCTTCCGAAAACCGCTTCACACTTTTCGGCATCATGCTCTGACAAAATCTTGCTCTGCTGCGCTGCAATAGGCATAAGCGGTCTGCCCGATCCCGCTCCGCAATGGCGCGCCGGTTTTGGGATAATGGCATAAGCCATGTTGGGCTTAACTGCCCCGAACGCGACGCGGTTGGGAGGAGCGATCATGGCCGCCGAGACACCTTTGTGGACCCCGAGGCAGGACCAGGTCGACGCAGCACCGATGACGGCTTTCCTAAAGGCCGCGGCGGTCAAGGCGGACGCATCTTTCTCCGGCTATGCGGAGCTCCATCGCTGGTCGATCGACGACCGCGAGGCATTCTGGAGCCTGGTCTGGGATTTCTGCGATCTTGTCGGCGACAAAGGCGAGCGAGTGCTGGTCGATGGCGACAAGATGCCGGGCGCGGCCTTCTTTCCCGACGCCAAGCTCAATTTCGCCGAGAACCTTTTGAAGAAGAGCGGTAGCGGTCCGGCCATCGTCTTTCGCGGCGAGGACAAGGTCGAACGCCGGCTTTCCTGGAACGAGCTGCGCGCGCTGACATCGCGGCTGCAGCAGCTCTTCCTGTCGCTTGGCGTGAAGGCGGGCGACCGCATCGCCGCCATGATGCCCAATATGCCCGAGACGGTGGCCGCCATGCTGGCGGCAAGCTCGATCGGCGCCGTCTGGTCCTCCTGCTCCCCCGATTTCGGCGAACAGGGCGTGCTCGACCGGTTCGGCCAGATCGAGCCGGTCGTCTTCATCGCGCCGGACGGCTACTGGTATAACGGCAAGGCGATCGAGGTCGCCGACAAGGTCCGCGCGGTGGCGCAAAAGCTGACCAGCCTGCGCAAGGTGCTGATCGTCGACTATCTCGGCACCTCGACCGATGTCGCCGCCACCATCGACAAGGCCACGGCGCTGGAAGAGGCGCTCGCGCCCGTTGCCGCCAAGACGCTTTCCTTCGAGCGGCTGCCTTTCGCTCATCCGCTCTACATCCTGTTCTCGTCGGGCACGACCGGCATTCCGAAATGCATCGTGCATTCGGCCGGCGGCACGCTGATCCAGCACGTCAAGGAGCACCGTCTGCATGCCGGCCTCATCGATGGCGACCGGTTCTTCTATTTCACCACCTGCGGCTGGATGATGTGGAACTGGCTGGTCTCCGGCCTCGCCTCCGGCGCGACGCTGTTGCTCTATGACGGCTCGCCTTTCTATCCCGACGGCAATGCGCTGTTCGACTTCGCCGATGCGGATGAGATGACCTTCTTCGGCACCTCGGCGAAGTTCATCGATTCCCTGCGCAAGGTCGGCCTGAAGCCGATAGCGAGCCACGATCTCTCCACCGTGCGCGCCATCTCCTCGACCGGCTCGCCGCTGTCGCCGGAGGATTTCCGCTTTGTCTATGACGGCATCAAGCAGGACGTCCATCTGGCGTCGGTTTCAGGCGGCACCGACATCGTCTCGTGCTTTGTGCTCGGCGTGCCGATCGAGCCGGTATGGACCGGCGAGATCCAGGGGCCGGGCCTCGGCATGGCGGTCGATGTCTGGGACGATGACGGCAAACCGGTGCGGCAGGAGAAGGGCGAGCTTGTCTGCGCAAAAGCTTTCCCGTCGATGCCGATCGGCTTCTGGAACGACCCGGGCGGGAAGAAGTACGCGGCCGCCTATTTCGAACGCTTCGACAACATCTGGTGCCATGGCGATTTCGCCGAATGGACCGTGCATGGCGGCCTGATCATCCATGGCCGTTCGGATGCCACGCTCAATCCGGGCGGCGTCAGGATCGGCACGGCCGAGATCTACAACCAGGTCGAGCAGATGCCGGAGATCCTCGAGGCACTGTGCATCGGCCAGGATTTCGACAACGACGTGCGCGTGGTGTTGTTCGTGCGGCTTGCCGCCGGCGTCAGCCTCGACGAGGATCTGGAAAAGCGCATCCGCGCCAAGATCCGCTCGGGCGCCAGCCCGCGCCACGTGCCGGCCAAGATCGTCGCCGTCAGCGACATACCGCGCACCAAATCCGGCAAGATCACGGAGCTCGCCGTGCGTGACATCGTCCATGGCCGCACTGTCAAGAACAAGGAAGCGCTCGCCAATCCGGAGGCGCTTGAACTCTTCCGCGACCTGCCGCAACTGGCGAGCTAATGCATGTCGCCCGGAAGTGTGCAGCGGTTCTGGGACGACGACATGCTCAAAACAAAGACTTAAAGCGCGTTCGTCTGAATCCGTTTCAGCGCGACGCGCTTTAGGGCAATTCCAGGAAAGTGTGCAGGGGTTTTCCGTCCGGAATTGCGTCGAAATAACAATGGAGCGGTTCAGCGGTTCCATGAAAACGATGAACCGCCCAGGCCCGTGTGGTTAATGAAATCTAACCGACGAATTTACCTAGATTTCATGGGTGGTACACATTCGTAAATTTTTTTGCGACCCGGTAAGGAGTTGTTAAGGGACGCCCCCGATAGTCGCGAGTAACTTGAGGGAGAAATCCCGTTCCTCGCCCCTGAGGTTCAGCTCAAGCCCCCGTTGTGACAGCATCCCATTTCTCAAGGCGTCCCCCAGGACGCCTTTTTCTTTGGCGCTTAAGGCCCTGTTGTGCTGCGTGTCTGCAGGGCGGCTTGCGCCTCCGCCACGTCGATGGCACAGAGCAGTCCGCCGTT
The DNA here is from genome assembly GCF_041355295.1 of Mesorhizobium sp. RCC_202. NCBI lineage: Bacteria > Pseudomonadati > Pseudomonadota > Alphaproteobacteria > Hyphomicrobiales > Phyllobacteriaceae > Mesorhizobium > Mesorhizobium sp. RCC_202. The sequence continues at coordinate 264,852 of NZ_JBFUPO010000006.1, read as the reverse complement.
TTCATCCCGCACGCGCACCAGCCAGCCCGACAGATCGTCCGTGCCCGGTTGCAGATCGACAAGCACGTCGATAGCCGACCGGACCGCTTCCTCGCGCGCGGCCTCCAGGCTCGGCATGCTGACTGGAGGAACCTGTCGAGACCCTTCGCCGTCGCGATACTCGAAGACGTAGATCCCGCCGCTTTCATCATTGAGGAGGGTGACGGCAAGCTCATCGAAATTGCCATTGCTTTGGGCATCGTATGCATTTGACGCCGCATCGAAGGTGGCCGTCTGGACCAGGATGGCTCTGGCTCGCTGCAAAGCCGCTGCGTCGTCCGCCGCCGAACCCTCTAAGCAGGCCATTTCAACGGTGACGCACTCGTCGCCTTCACCACAAAACCGCACCCGTTGGATCAGCCGGCCGGCAGGGGAGGTGGCCTCAGCCACTTCCGTTCGCATGATTTGCATGGCAGCATCCTTTGGTCGCGATGGTCTGGTTATAGTTTGACGGCCATTTCCCGCCCCCAGAGACGAAGCTTGCGGCAAGACTCGACAAAGCCGGCCACCGCCTTCGGATCGCTGAGGTCGATCATGCCTTCATCGGCCTTCGGATCGACACCTGCTTTGTGCAACAGCGCAACGGCTCCGGATGTGAAGGCGATGAATTTGCAGTGGGCGAAAGCATCGGCGACAAAGTCGCGCGCGGCCGCCTCGCCGGTCAGGCGCTCTGCTCCTTCCTCGGAGAGAACAAGGGCAACAGCGTCGAACAGGACGGACGGTCCCCCGTCGATCATGTGCCGGCCTTCGATCCAGCTTCCGTCGTCGGCCCTGATACCGCCGACCTTGGGAGCGACCACGTCCATGGTTGCTCCTTCCTTCTCGATGGCCTTTTGCAACCGCTTGAGAACCGCTGCATCCGCGCCCGCGCTGACCATCACGCCGACCCTGCGGCCCGCAAAACTGTCCGGTCCATTTTCGATGATGCTGAGCGCCGGCGACGGTTCGAGATCGTTCCTCGGTGCGACCGCGGCGTCAGCCGGCTTGGGTAGTTTCGCGATGCCGAGTTTGTCGGCGACGGTTGTCGCGAGCGCTTCGTCGACATTCATGAGATGGGCGATCATCCGCTCGCGAATGACAGGCGTCTCGACCTTGCTCAGTTCGAAGGTCAGGGCCATCGCGATGTGGCGCTGCTCGGGGGGTGTCTGGCTGTTCAAGAACTGTCGCGCCTGACTGTAGTGGTCCGCAAAGCTCTCCGCGCGCAGCCGGACCTTCTGGCCGGATTCAACATCGGGAAAGGCGCGAAATCCGGGCTGCGGGGATTCCCTCGGGCCTTCACCGAACGAATTGGGCTGGTAGTTCACTCTGCCTGCCGGATTGCGCATTGCCATATGCCCATCTTGCTGGAAATGATGGAACGGGCATTTTGGCGCGTTGATCGGGATGTGCGTGAAGTTCGGGCTGCCCAACCGCTTCAATTGCGTATCGAGATAAGAGAAGTTGCGGCCCTGCAGCAGCGGGTCGTTGGAGAAGTCGACGCCTGGCGGCACGTTTTGCGTCATGAACGCCACCTGCTCGGTTTCGGCGAAGAAATTGTCGGGCATGCGATCGAGCACCAGCCGACCGACCGGGATCGGCTCAAGGTCTTCTTCCGGAATTAACTTCGTCGGGTCGAGCACGTCGAAGTCGAAGCTGTCGGCGAAATCCTGGTCGAAAAGCTGGACCCGGAGTTCCCACTCGGGGAAATTCCCGGACTGGATGGCCTGCCAGAGATCGCGGCGATGGAAGTCGGGGTCGGCGCCGTTGATCTTCACGGCTTCGTTCCAAACCACCGACTGCAGGCCGAGCTTCGGCTTCCAGTGAAACTTCACGAAGGTCGACTCATCCTGGGCGTTCAGGAAGCGGAATGTGTGCACGCCAAAACCTTCCATGAAGCGGAAGGAGCGCGGAATCGCGCGGTCCGACATGACCCACATGATCATGTGCATCGATTCTGGCGTCAGCGAAATGAAGTCCCAGAAATTGTCATGCGCGGACTGAGCCTGTGGAAAGGCCCGGTCGGGCTCCTCCTTTACGGCATGGACCATGTCCGGAAACTTGATGGCGTCCTGGATGAAGAAGGCCGGAATGTTGTTGCCGACGATGTCCCAGTTTCCCTCCTTCGTATAAAGCTTGACCGCGAAGCCTCGAACGTCGCGCGCCAGGTCGAAAGAACCCTTCGAGCCGGCCACCGTGGAGAAGCGAACGAAGGCCGGCGTCTTTTCGCCGGCGCGCTGGAAGATGTCGGCACGGGTGTATTTTGCGAGCGATTCATACGTCTCGAAATAGCCGTGCGCGCCATAGCCGCGCGCATGCACGACCCGCTCGGGAATCCGCTCATGATCGAAATGGAAAATCTTCTCGCGGAACTGGAAGTCCTCGAGCACGGTCGGCCCGCGCGCGCCGATCTTCAGCGAATTCTGATCGTCCGAAACCGGGCCGCCCTGGGCCGTGGTGAGGACAGGAACGGTCCCCGCCGCAATCTGGTGCAACTCGCCGCCTTGGCCACGAACCAGCTTCTGATCGTGGACGACAGCTTGGTTGCCGGCGCGGCTTGGAGACTTGGTCATGATGGGTTCCTTGCAGGGAGTGCACGCATTCCTGGGTGGCCGAATGTCATGGAGCCCCGCCACCCTTCGGCGACGGGGCTTCGATGATCAGAGAGGGCTGGCGTTGCGCGTTCTGTCGCGCTCAACCTCGATATCGGTGTAGGGATCTGCCTTGGGATCGAAACCGGTCCAGCCGCCGGCCTCGTAGGCATTGCGGCGTTGCTCCAGGTTGACGGAGTCGGTCTGCCCGAGAATCCGCTCGGCTTCGTCGACAAGCTCGTCGCTGACCTTCGCTGTCACGAGCGTGCCGCCACGGCGCACGCCCTCGGCATAGACATGGGCATCCCGCTCTGGAACGCCTGAATCGGTAAGCGCTCCGACAATGCCGCCGGCAGCACCGCCGATAACAGCGCCGCCGACCGCGCCGACTGCCGTGGCTGCCAGCCAACCGGCGGCCACGACCGGACCGACACCGGGAATAGCCATGAGGCCAAGTCCGGTCAGCAGGCCGCCGGCGCCGCCGATGACGGCACCCACGCCAGCCCCGCCGGTAGCATCCGCGGCAGTCTTGGAGCTGTCGTTATCACCGTCGTACCAGTCGGAGGAATTGTTGGCGACGATGCTGATATCGGCGTGTGGAACGCCGCTGGCTTCCAATTCGCCGACGGCGTCGGAAGCATCATCGTAATTGTCGAAAAGTCCGGTCACTGTTTTCATGATCATGATCTCCAAATTCGCTGTTCAGTTAGCGCCGGCAACGACGTTGCCCTGATAGTCGAGCGCAATGGCGGTCTTCTTGCCGTCCTTGGTCGCCTGACCCCGCCAGATGCCCTGGTCGTCCTTGCTCAGCGCGGAAACTTCCGAAAAGCCGGCATCCTGGATGCGGCTCTTGGCCTGGTCCTCGGTGAAGCTGTTGGCGCCGGGAACCGGAGCGGCCGGGTTGGCCGTGTCCTGTGTGGCGACAGCTGGGGTCGTCGAACTCGTGGCCGATGACGTGTCGCCCATCGTGGAAGCGATCTTCTCGATCATTTCCTGATGCATCTTGAGCGTCGGCACTGTTTCCTGCGCGAAGCTCTTCAACTGCGCATTGTCGCCGTCGGAAGCATAGCTCTCGAACAGCTTGACGGCGTCGGCATGCGCGTCGCGCTGCATCTGGACGTACGACTCGTCGACCGGATCCTTCGTGGCCTGAAGGGAGTCCAGATCGCTCTTGTGCTTTGCGTCGATTTCCGAAGGCACAGTCAGCTTCTGTTCGCCGGCGATCGTTTCGAGCTTGGCGTTGGCCGCGCCATGATCGTCGATCATCTTCTGGGCGAAGTCCTTGACGCTTTTGTCCTGGGCCTTGCCTTCGGCGATCTTGCTCGACTCGACCTCGAACATGCCGCCGGCGGCTGCCTTGTCGACGAAATCCTGCGCCTTGTCGGCGGCGAAAACAGGCATAGCAAAAGTCATGGCTGTGGCCGCGCCAAGCGCAACCAGTAACAGTCTATTTTTCATGGAAAGATCCTCGTTGGCACACATGGTGATGTGAGCCTAACAAGCACCTGCGGGCTTTGTTCCCGCCGCCGACCTATTTCACGCCGCGCAATACTGGCGGCGGCAGGTCGGGAAACTACGGCTGCATTTCCTGCACGCCATAGCGGCTGGCCGTGGTCTTCAATTTATTCCGCGAGCACGCGGGTCGAAGGGAAGGCGACCTCGACCAGGGTTCCTTCGCCAGGCGTCGAGGTGATGGTGAACCGGGCCCGGTTCGCCTCCACCATCGCCTTGGTCAGTGGCAGGCCAAGGCCGGTGCCGTCGCCGCGTCCACGCTTCAGCGCATTGATCTGCTTGAACGGCTTCAGCGCCTGCTCAATCTCGGCCGGCGTCATGCCGATGCCGGTGTCACGCACGCGCAGGACGACGTCGCCCGAGGCCTCGTAAGCCGTCGACACGATCACCTGTCCGCCGGCCTGCGTGTAACGGATGGCGTTGGACAGGATGTTGAGTGCGATCTGGCGCACGCTTCTCAAATCCGCCACCACCTCAGGCAGCCGCGAAGCAAAGCTGGAACGGATGATGACGCGTTCGCGGTTGGCCTGCGGCTGCATCATCGCCACCGTCTCGGCCAGCGTGTCGTTGAGCGACACCGCCTCATAGGCCATCTCCTGCTGGCCGGCCTCGATCTTCGAGATGTCGAGCAGGTCGTTGACGAGGTCGAGCACATGGTTGCCGGAGCGGTTGATGTCGCGCAGGTAATCGCGATAGCGGTCATTGGCGATCGGGCCGAACTTCTCATCCACCATCAGTTCGGAAAAACCGATGATGGCGTTGAGCGGCGTGCGGATCTCGTGGCTGATGCGGGCCAGGAAATCGGTCTTTTGCGAAGAGGCGCGCTCGGCGACCGCGCGCGCTTGCGTCAGGTCTTCCTCGGCCCGCTTCCACTGCGTGATGTCACGCACCACGGCGCAGAAGCCGCTGTCGCCGGGCAGCCTGCCGATGGTCATGAACAGCGGAATGAAACGTCCCTGCGCCTCGCGGCCGATGACCTCGCGGCCGTCGTTCAAGACGCTTGCCACGCCGGGCTCGGAAAGGCCGGCGAGATAGTCGCGGGCCGCGCGCTGGCTCTCGATGGCGAACAGCGAGGCGAACGGCTTGCCGACGACCTCGTCGCTGTCGAAGCCGAACAGCGCTTCGGCCGGCCGACTGATCGAGCGGATGTTGCCGTCGCGGCCGATCAGCACGACGCCGTCGGTTGCGGTGTCGATGATGGTGCGCATCTCGGAGATGCGCGACTTCAGCTCCGGCACGTCCGGCTGCAACGCCGGCTCGTCATTCGCGGCGCTGAAATGCGACGCATCGTCCTCGCCGGAGCGCCGTACCACCAGCATCAACGCCTTGCCCTCGCGCCATGGCACGGACCGCAGCAGCGCGTCGATCGGAAACTCCTGGCCCTGGCGGGTCTTGAGCTTCAGCGAGCGGTCGCTTTCGTCCGTAGCGCCATCATCGGCGTAGTGGTCGGCAAACAGCGCGCCCAGCCCGCCGGCATCGGCGAGGTCGTCGACAGCGTCGTAGCCGGTGAGCTCGAGGAAAGCCTCATTGGCATAGTGCAGCACGTCGCCTGAGTGGATAAGCAGCGGCACCGGCAACCTGGACAGGATGGCGGTGTCCGGCGCCCTGGCGTCCTCACCGGTCGAAAAGGCCGATGGCACGAAGCCTTCCAGCTTGAGCGGCGGCACCTGAAGGCGTGGCCGTTCCGGTGGAGCGGCTTCCGGTGCTTCCGACTGTTTTGCCGTGGCGCCGGCATCGGCATCGGAACCAGCCCAATCCTCATTGTCCTGGGCGTCGCGGAAATCGTCGGCGGTCATGCTGTCGCCATCCGCCGTCGCGTCAGGCGCCGGTTCCGTGACGAGCGGCTGCGCCACGGGTGGTTCGACGGTCTGCACGGGCTCAACGGCAGCGGGTTCGACCGTCCGCGGCGCATCCGGTTTTTGGTCGGCAACGGACGCATCACCGGCGACGTCTGCGGGTTTCTCGCCATCGGCATAGTTGAGCAGCGAGCCGGAAACGGGCGGCGTTGCGCCTTGGTCTGCGGAACTCGCCGGCGTGGCGTCTTCGGCGCCATCGAGCCGTGCCAGATCCTTCTGGTCCTCCGCCTCGGTCTGAGCTTCGGCGGTTTCTGCCTCGGTCTCCGTCTGCGAGCTCTTTGCCTCGGCCGTGGCTTGCGTCGTCTCGGAAGCCTCAGACTCCGACGGCGGGGTCACAGGCGGTGCCTCAGGCTCGTCCGGCGTCACGTCGGCCGCGGCCGGCTTGGCGTCTTCAATGCCAGCTTCGCTGACTGGCGGTTGCGGCGTCTCAACCTTGTCGACAGCAACCGGCCGCTTCGCGGTTTCGGGCGCAGGCGGTTCGGCCGGGGCTGAACTGTCCTTGCGCAGCCTTTCACCGATCTCGCGGAAGGCGCTGCGTTCAAGGACGGAAAGGCCCCTGTCACTTCCTGGCTGCTTGTCATTGGCCGGCTGGCGATGTTCGGCGAGCCGGATCACCTTGTCGGCGAAACGCCGTTCGGGCTGCGGCACGATGGTCAGTGCCGGCACCTCACCCTGGAACGGATCCTCAGGCTTCGATGGCTCTGCTGTGGGAAGCTCTGCTGTGGGCGCCTCAGCGGGTGCGCCGGCGTTGGGCACCAGCGCCAGGCCGAGCGCCTCCGGGTCGACCACGGCGTCGGCGCTGCGCGCGACGCCGAAACCGCGAAACCCTTCGAAGGCGCGGCTGCGGCCATAGACAGGCAACGCCGCCAGATCGACCGGGATCTTGAGATCGCTACCGGCCACCGGCCACAGCACCGAGCGGCCCGACCAGGTGTCGCGCCGTTCGAGCAGGCCGGCGATCTCGCCGGAGGCGTCGAGACCGAACGTCGTGGCGACATCCTTGAAGCGGCGGCCGATCACATCGGCCGCCGGCTGGCCGACGATTTCGGCGAACTCGGGCGACAGCGCGCTGAACTTGCCCTCGGCATCGGTGCGCCAGACGAAGCGCAGCGGTGGCGCCGAGCGATCGATATTGCGCTGTGCCACGGGCTGAGCTGGCGCCTGGATTTCCGCGATCTCCCGGGGAGCTTCGGCTTCAGTCGCCTCGAACGGCTTGCCCTCAGCCGGCGGCGGAGCCTGCTCGGTCTCGTCGTCGCCGGAATGGAAATACCAGCGATCGTGCTGACCCGGATCGCTGTTCGCCGCTTTTTGCCCGGATTCGACGGAGCTGGCTGACTGCTCGGTTGAAGCCGGCGTTTGGTCGACCGGAGTCTGGGCCAATTCGGCAGGCATTGCATTGTCTTGCGAGGGAGCCGCCTCCGGTTGCGCGGCGTCGGCCACGGGCTGCCGTTCCTCGGCAGGCTGAGCGTCGACCCGAGGCGCCTCCGCAACGGCGGCAGCCTGTTCGGCAGTCGCAGGCGGCGGACTGTTGTCTTGTATGGGTTGTGGTTCGACAGTCGGCACGCCGGGCGCCGCCGCGTCATGTTCCGCTACCGCCGCTACCTGGTCGCTGGGGACGTCGCCATGTGGCTGTGCGCCTTCATGGCTTTCTTCAAGCTGGTCCTCATCGATCACCACCAGCAGATGGCGCGTATCGGTGAGGCGCGCAAAACCGGCCGGGTAAGAAGTGCTGGCGCCGGGGACGAGGCGCTTGACCACACGGTCGCCGCTGCTTGCCACATCCGCAACCAGGGCGGCCAGTGTTTCCGGCATGATGCCGAGCGCCGCAAAGCCGTCCGATGCCGCATCGGCATGGCCTTGTGCGTCGACGAATGCGATGAAATGTCCGGCCTCTGTGAAACCGCCGATGGCGCGGCTGGCGATTTCGGCTGCGCTTCGCGAGCTGGTCTGCGCCGCCGGCACGGCCAGCATGATCGCCTTTTCGCCGTCTGGCATCGTCACCGCGCTGGCCAGGAAGCCGACGGCGCGGCTAACCATGCCGGTGGCGAGCCTTACCAGGATGGAGCGATCGCTGCCGATATCGGGAAAACCGCTGGTCGCCATGATTTGCCGCCGGGCAATCAGCGGCAGCCCCGCGGACGCGCCGATGATGGCTTCGATATCCGGATAGCCGAACGCCGCCGCCCCCGGGCCATTCGCCCAGATCACCTGTTCGAGGTCCGCCGACAGAATGGCCAAGGCGTCGCCGGCGGCAAAGCGCTGGCGCACCGCGTCGAGCACGGCAACGTCGAGGAAGGAGTAGTTCTCAGGCGGCATGCGCTGGCCAACCCTCCGCAGGCGTTTCAGTTAACGCTTTGTTAATAAAAGCCCGCGGCCGGAAGGTCCACAAGCTGGGCGGTTTAACGGTCGAAATCTCTGGGCTCGTGGTTAACGGCGCCCTTGGCTGACGTGGGGGAAGATTTTATGGTGCAGTGCAACAAAGATGTTGCGTTGCACAAAAAAACCTCTATATTGCCATCATACATGAACGAGACGGCTTTCTGTCAAAGCCGCTATCCTGAAAGGTTGGAAAATGTCCAAGACCGCCACCAAGACCGCAGACACCATCGAAAACATCGAATTTCCGAGCTTTGACGCTTCCAAGGCCACCGATCAGATGCGCGCCTTCGCCGAGAAGGGCGTCGAGCAGTCGAAGGAAGCCTATGCCAAGCTGAAGACCGGCGCCGAGGAGACCCAGAAGGTTCTGGAGTCGACCTTCGAGACCGCCAAGACCGTTTCCAGCGACGTTTCGCTCAAGACCATCGCCGTGCTGCGCTCCAATTTCGAAGCCGGCTTCTCGCATCTCGAAGCGCTGATCGGCGCCAAGAGCCTCTCGGAAGTCGTCGAGCTGCAGACCTCTTTCCTGCGCAAGCGTGTCGAGACCGCTGTCGAGCAGGCCAAGGAACTCCAGACCGTTGCCACCAAGGCGGTCGAGGACGTCTCCAAGCCGGTCAAGACCGCCTTCGAAAAGGCGATCAAGGACGTTAAGGCTGCCTAATTTAGACGCACAAAACTGCGATGCATCAAAACGTCGCATTTCGTCAGACAAATACGTGCGATAGATTTGATTAACCAGATACCCGGAAATGGAACCTCCTCCCTCCGTTTCCGGGGTGACCAGCCAGCACCTCCTCCCGCTGGCTCGTAACAGGAAAAGGCCGGCACCTCCTCCCGCCGGCCTTTTCTTTTGCCTTTTCCCAAGACGCGATGAGGACAACCTTGTCCTTTGCCATATCAAAGGCCTTGAATTAAAATCCGATAGCCCGTATTGGACGCTTCGCCGACGATAAGGCGGTTTGCGGAGACTTCCACCGCGATCCTGCCCAGGCAGAAGTGCCGTTGTAGCTCAGCTGGTTAGAGCGCCGGATTGTGGATCCGGAGGTCGCTGGTTCGATCCCAGCCAACGGTACCATCGGCTTACAAAAGCACTTGAAAAAATACTTGCAAATCAATGGCTTGCCAAGCTAGCTGATAGCTAAACTCGTTAAAGTCCAAGTCTCCGTCATGGGAGACGGCGACCTTACCGCTCGTTTACCGTTCGGCACCAAATTCAGCTATGTCTACGACGGTCAACAAAAGTTGGCCGAATCTCGTGCAAGGCGGCTTGGGGCTTGTGGGCCGACGCGCTGCAACACTCCACGCCGGCGCATCAACCGGGAAGGCCGAAGCCTTCCCGCGCTCCCTGTTCCGGGTCTGGCCGCTGCGGATGCGCTGAAAATCGTTTGGGCAGATCAGGTTCGCTGCCGTCGCCCGAAATCGACACCTATCAACGTCTCCCCCTCAGGAGCCTCCTGCGTAGATTGCCGGTCGAGCGCAATTCTCACTTCCACCAATCCAGGATCTCCTCGACCGGTCCGGTCTCGACATGATGCGAATACCGCTCGTTGAACAGCCTGAGAATGTTGTCATAGGCAATATCGGACGTGCTGCAGATAGCGTCCTCCGCGAGTACCACGCGGAACCCGAGGTCGATGGCGCCCATGACCGTCGCGAGCACGCACATGTCGGCTTCGCCGCCACTGATGACGAGGGTGTCGATCCTCCCGGTGATAAAAGGACCGGGCGAGCTCGCCACCGAACCACGGCGAATAAACCGATTTGTCAAAGGTCCTCGCGGGAGGGACGAACGATCCCAGCGGCGGCGCCAACTCGATGATATCGGTGCCGGCTCTTTCCAAGGTCATCTCCTGCCAGCGCTGGAAGTAGCTTCGCCACATGCCGTGGCCGTCGCCGGGCCGCCGGGCCGGAATGAAACGGGTGAAGACCGTCCGGCTCGGATTCCTTTCGACGAGGCGGATCACCATCGGCAGCGTCGCCGGCAACCAGCTTACGGCCCAAGGGCCGGGCGGCATGAACATCTTTTGCATATCGACGCAGATATGCGCCGTCCTGTCGGAAAGGGGCCGTTCGACCGTCATCCTCAACCCGATCGCCGGCGGAACGCCTTCATGCCCTTGCGCAGGGAAGCAACTGCCTTGTCGGCGCTCTGCCAGCCTTTCAGCTTGATCTTCTTGCCGGTGCCCAACACCGACGAGAAGAAGAATTGTTCGATCTCGCGGCGCAGTTCGTCCGGCACATGGTCGGCAACAGCCTCGTCGGGTGCATCCTCTTTGTGCGGGCAGAAGATATAGCGGTCATTGCGGATCTCGTTGCCATCGGGGTCCTTCTGTTTGATGCGCAACGCACCCAGCAGTTCGCATTTGATCACGACGCCGGGCGCTGTCGCCGCTTGATGGATGACCATGCCGTCCAGCGGATCGCCATCTTCTCCCAGGGTCGAGGGAACGAACCCCCAATCGAAGGGGTAGGTGTTTCCGACCGGCAACGGTCGTGAATATTGAAAAACACCTGATTTCGGTTCGTAGGCGAGCTTTGCGGCCGAACCCCTCGGCGTCTCGATCACCATCCGGAAATAGCGCTCCGCCATGGTAGGAAGCTTCAATAAATTGGTCATGGCCGTCGGTTCCATTCATCGCCCTTAACAGCACGCGCGATTGGACGGGCCCGCGTTGACGACATGAGTCAGTCCTTTGAATTCTCGCCGGGCTGGCGGCCATCTCTCGGCATCCCCGCGTCCTTCGAACGTTCGGCAATGGCCGGGCCGGCGCCGGCCACCCTTTGAGTGGCAGGCGATGGCGTCGCCGCGCGGGGCGGATTTTGGCCGTCCGATTGATGGGTTTTGTCGTCGACCTCGCCGGGCGGCCTCGACAGCCCGTCCTTCGGCTTCTTGTTTTCCGCAGCGTCTTGGGAAAACTCGGCGGTGGGATCGCGGCCTTCACGAGCGGGATACTTCGTGGCCCCGGTCTCGCGATTGTTTTGAGTCGTGGTCATCGTGTTGCTTTCTGCATTCGCAAACAAGGATCGATGAGTCCTCAATGCCGCGACTTCATCGTGGTTCCAGGCGATGGACGAAACTCTCTTTCATGCGGAGGAACCAGTCGGTGGGGCCGGTGTTTCCGATGCAGCACCGCGCGAGCAAGTAACGCAATGCCCAAGAAGCTGGACGACGAAGAGAGACGAATGGTCACGCGACGTTATTTTCGCAGTGAGATCATGAGAAGGTATCTTCGAAGTCTTCCGATCTTCAAAACCGAAAAGTGGTTGCCGGACTCCATGCGTGCGCTGCTGAAGCGCATCGATGCCGCCAAACGAACAAGAAAATAATCACGCCTAAGACGACGCCGATATAATTGAAATAGGCAACCGCCGGTGAGGGTGGCCATTGCTGATCGGCCGTTTTCCATTGGCGTGAAGACGCTAACCGGTTCTGCTAGCGCCTTGCGCTGCGCCATGCCTCATACTCTGCGCGGGCATCGTCATGCAGCGGATAGTAGCGTTGCAGCGGCGCGCCCTGCATGAGCTTCTCGCGGGAGAACTCCTCCCAATCGTGATGCTTCTTCGATTCTTCAATCACTTTTGAGGCCATCGCGACGGGGACGACTACCACCCCGTCATCGTCCGCGACGATGATGTCGCCGGGGATCACCGTGACACCGCCGCAGGCAATCGGAACGTTGACCGCGTTTGGATAGATGCTGGTCTGCACATGGTAGTTGGGGGTCCAGCCGCGCAGCCATAGCGGGAGATCGAGCTTTTCGACATTGGGCCGGTCGCGCATGCATCCATCGATGACGATGCCCGCGCCGCCTCTGCCCTTGAAATAGGTCGACATCATATCGCCGAAGACGCCCGAGCTCATGTCGCCGCGCGCGTCAACGACGACCACATCGCCTTCCTGCGCATGATAGAGCACGTGCCGGTGCAGTTGCGTTTCCGGGTCGGCATATTCTCCCTCGCTGAAGAGATCCGGCCGCTGCGGCAGGAACTGCAGCGTCAGCGCCGGCCCGACGATCGACTTCCCATGATTCTGCGCCACCGGACCGACCATATGAGGATTGCGGAAGCCCATATGGCCAAGCGTGCCGGCAACCGTCGCGGCACCGATCTCCCTTAGCCCGTCGATCAGGTCTTTAGGCGGTCGCGTGATGTCGGGCGTATGCGTCATTTTAGACTCCGATGAATGGAACTACCAGTTCGTGACAGACCCGTCGCGGCGCTTGAGGTGGGGCGCTTCCCAGAAACGGAAACTCTGTGCCTGGATCGCCGCCTCGTTGACCTCGACGCCCAGCCCCGGCAGATCGCTGACCGGATAGTCGGGACCGTCCAGCCGTGGTTGCACGGAAAAGAATTCGGAATTGTCGAAGCCCAGCTTCCTTTCCGGCGCCCTGGTCTCGAGCCACGCGAAATTCGGCACCGCGGCGGCGAGATGGATGGTCGCGGCCGTGCACACTGGGCCAAGGGGGTTGTGCGGCATCAGGTCGACATAGTGCGCCTCGCTCCAGCCAGCGACTTTCATCGCTTCGGTAAGCCCGCCGACATTGCAGACATCGAGCCGGTTGAACTGTTGGATGCCGCGCTCGATGTAGGGCAGGAACTGCCATTTGCTGGCAAATTCCTCACCGATGGCGAACGGGATGGCCGTCATCGAGCGCAGGGATTCGTAGGCCTCCGGTGTCTCGTCGCGTATCGGCTCCTCAAGGAAATCCAGCACGCCGCGGCCAAGCTTGTTGCAGAAGCTTGCCGCCTCGGCCACCGACAGCCGATGATGATAGTCGATGCCGAGCACGACTTCGTCGCCGAGCGCCTCGCGGGCCTTGTTCAGCATCCTGGCGGTAGGGCCAATCGACTCGCGCGGCTCGAAGATGTCCCTGCTGCTTTGCCCGACGGGGAAGAAGCGGATCGCCTGCCATCCCTGTGCGCGCAGTTCACTGGCTCGTTCGATGGCAGCATCGCTCTCGGCCTCGTCGCCGGTCGAGGCGAAGGTCGGAATGCGGTCGCGCTGCTTGCCGCCCAGCAGCTCGTAGACCGGCACCCCCAGCGCCTTGCCCTTGATGTCGTGCAGGGCAATGTCGATGGCGGAAATCGCCGCCTGCAGAACGCGCCCACCTTCGAAATACTGGCTGCGATAGAGCTCCTGCCAGATCCGGCCGGTCTGCATGGGGTCTCGGCCGACGAGAAATTCGCGATAGTGCTCGATCGCGCCAGCCACGGCCTTCTCGCGACTGCTCAAGCCGCTCTCGCCCCAGCCGAAAATGCCCTGGTCGGTCTCGACCTTGACGAGCATCTGATTGCGCGTTCCGACCCATACCGGATAGGGCTTGATCGCCGTGATCTTAAGTTTCATCATCAATTCACACTCGTTTCACACGGCATCCGGCCGTCTCATTCGGCCTCGAGGGCCATCTCCGTCTCGCCATCGAAGAGGTGGATGCGCTCCTGGTCGAACTCGAGCCAGATCTGCTCGTCGGGTGTGACGGCAATATTGGGAGCCACGCTGATGTTGACGATGGCGCCTGAGAGGAGCGCCTGCACGAAGGTGACGTCTCCGGTCGGTTCCACCGTATAGGCTTTGGCTGGAATGGCACCGGGAACGGCGCTCTTATGCAGCTTGATCGTCGAGTGTCGCGCGCCGAGCACGACCTTCCTGGTGGTTGCTTTCTGAACCTTGCGCGCATTGAGAGGCGACAGCGCCAGGCTCCAACCTTCGGCGCTCGTCAGGACGGTGTCGCCGTTTGCCGTCGATGCTGCCAGTGGAACAAGGCTCATTGCCGGACTGCCGACGAAGCTCGCCACGAACATGTTGGCGGGATGGGCGAAAACCTGGGCCGGCGAATCGTATTGCTGCAGATAGCCGCCGTTCATCACAGCCATCCTGTCTGCCATGGTCACGGCTTCGAGCTGGTCGTGCGTCACATAGATGATCGTCGCCTTGAGATCCTGATGGAAACGCTTGAGTTCGGAGCGCATCTGCACGCGCAGCTTCGCGTCGAGATTGGAGAGCGGTTCGTCCATCAGGAACACCGCCGGATCTCGGACGAGGGCGCGGCCGAGCGCCACGCGCTGCTGTTGCCCGCCCGAAAGTTCGCGCGGCTTGCGTTCGAGCAACTGTGTCATGTCGAGGACGCGCGCCGCTTCCCTGACTTTCCTGTCGATCTCGGCTTTGGGCAGCTTGCGCATCTGCAACGGGAAGGCGAGGTTCATATAGACCGACTTTTGCGGGTAGAGCGCATAGTTCTGGAACACCATGGCGATGTCTCGGTCCTTCGGGTCGAGGTCGTTGACCACCCGATCGCCGATAAGGATGCCGCCCGAAGTGATCGGGATCAGCCCCGCGACGAGATTGAGCGTGGTTGTCTTGCCGCAGCCTGAAGGGCCGACAAGCGCAACGAACTCACCGTCATTGACCGTCAGCGAAACGTCATTGACAGCTTTGAAGCTGCCATAGGTCTTGACGAGATCTTTGAGGACCACGTGGGCCATCGGCAGCTCCTAGTGCTTGACCGCGCCTTCTGTAAGGGCGCGTACGAAGTATCGTTGCAGGACGAGGAACAGCACCACGACGGGCACGCTCATCATGAAGCTGGCTGCCATCAGCCCCGGAAAGTCCGTCGTATTTTCCGAGAAGAAACGCTGGATGCCGACCGGCAGCGTCAACTGGTCGTTCTTGGAGAGGAACGTGTAGGCGTAGATGTACTCGTTCCACGCGCCGATGAAGGAATAGATCGCCGTGGCGATGATTCCTGGCGCCGAGAGCGGCATCACGATCAGGATAAACGCCTGGAACCGCGTCGCCCCGTCGATGCGCGCCGCCTGTTCGAGCTGCACCGGAATGTTGTCGTAAAAGCCCTTGAGCAGCCAGATTGCCAGCGGCAGGCCGAAGGTAAGGTAGGTGAGAACAAGCGAACCATGCGTGTTCACCAACCCGATCGCGCGCATCAGGATGAAGAGCGGCACGAGAAAAATCACCGCCGGGAACATGTTGCGCAGCAACACGGCGAAGAACAGGAAGTTCCGGCCCGGGAAAGTGAAGCGCGAAAACGCGTAGGCCGCGGGGACCGCCACGATCACGGAAAGGACGGTCGTGGCGGTCGAGACGAGAAGACTGTTCCAGAAGAAGCGGAGGAAGTCGTGGCCGACGCTGTTTTGCGGATCGAGCAGCTTCTGGTAGCTGGCAAGAGTCGGCTGGTCTGGCCACCATTGCGGTGGAAACTGCATCGCCGCAAAGCCCGATTTGATCGAGGTAAGCAGCATCCAGATCATCGGCAATGCGGTGTAAAGCAGCATGAAGACGAGGAAGACGCGCCCCGCCCATCGCCATCCATCGACGCGCATGCGGCGGCGCGACTGGCCTCGAGGAGCTGTCGTGGCAATCGTTGTCATGCGCCATCCTTCCGCTCGTTGCCGCTCAGTGCCCGGACGTAGAAATAGCCGAACGCCATCAGGATGAGGAACAGCAGCACCGAATAGGCCGACGCCACTCCCCAGCGCTGGCGGCCGAAGGCGAGCTCATAAATGTGAGTGATCCAGATATGCGATGCGTTCGATGGTCCGCCGCCGGTCATGATCCAGGGGATGATGAAGGAATTGAAGTTGGCCACCGCCAGCAGCAGGATCGTCACCGTCGAGACGTTTCTCAGATGCGGGAACGTGACATGCCAGAAGCGTTGCCACGCATTGGCCCCGTCGACTTTCGCGGCGCGCAGCAACTGGTCGGGCACCGTCTGCAGCCCGGCCATCATCATGATCATGGCGAATGGAAACTCCCGCCAGATGTTGACGACGATCAGGGAGGGCAGCACCGTTGAGACACTGTCGATGAAATTCGGCGGCCGGTCGGCCCATCCAAGCTCGACCAGCACCGCGCCGATGATGCCAAAGTCCGAATGGTAGATCCACTTCCAGATATAGGAGGCGGCGACCGCGCTGATGACCCAGGGAATGATCAGGATGGCCCGCAAGATCCCCCGGCCGATAAAGTCGCGATGAAGCGCCAGCGCGGCGGCAAATCCCAGGACGAAGGAAAAGAATGTGGATGCTACGGTCCAGATCAGGGTGTTCAAGGTGACTTGCCAGAACACCTCACTGGCGAGGATGCTCGTGTAGTTGTTGACGCCGACGAAGATCTTGTCGCGCAGTTGCAAGCCGGGCGGCGTGTTGAAGAACGACAGCTCGATCGTGTAGTAGATCGGATAGGCGATGACGATGAGCATCACCGCGATCGCCGGAAGCACATAGGCGTAATCGGCGCGGTGCTCCCAGATCCTGCCGAGCAGGCCAGACCTATCCGGTTGCAATCTGTCGCGAGCCTCGGCCTTGCCGGTCACGGTCGTCACTGTCGCCCTCGTTTTTCTGGGAAGAACCGGCTGCGCTCACGAGGCAGCCGGTCGGATCGTCGCTCAGACCTGGATCAGAGTCCGCCTCCCATCAGGTCTTTCACCTTCTTGGCTGCGTCGTCCGCTGCCTGGTCGACCGTCATCGCTCCGGTAAGGGCATTCTGCAGCATGTCGGGGACGATGATGTTCATGATTTCCGGGGACTGCGGCAGCGCCGGGAACGGGATCCCGTATGGCAGCATCGAGGTGGTGACATCGAGGAACTTGATGCTGTCCAGGCGCTCCTTCATCCATTTGGTCTTGAAGCCGTTGAGATTGCCGGGGTTCGACCCGGCATAGGCCATCTTCAAAGACCATTCGGGGCTGGTCCACATGCAGATCATGGCCTTTGCCGCCGGCTCGTCCACTTTGCCGCCGTCGACATATTCGGGCTTCAGGATGTGGATGTTCGAGCCACCGAAGACCACGGCGCGCTTGCCGTCGGGGCCGGTCGGTATCAGGCCGTAACGCATGTTGTCGATAACAGTCTGCGCCTTGTCCTTGTCGGTGCCCGTCGCCTTCTTCTGCAGGTCGAGCATGACATTGTAGTCGGATGGGTGCGAGATCATCATGCCGAGCTGGCCGGCGAGGAACAGCGGCTGGTTGTCGGCCTGCTGGTTGGTGAGCGCTGAAACCGGGACCGACTTGTCGCGAACATACATGTCGTAAGACGCTTGCAGCGCGGCCTTGCTCTGCGGACTGTTGAGTTCGATGTCCTTGTAGGTCGGGTTCGCCGTGGCTTCGTCGAAGACGCCGCCGCCATAGGCCCACAGCTGCGGCATGAAGCGGTACGGAGTATTGCCCGCATTCTTTCGAGCCACGAGACCGTAGCCGGCGATGCCGAGCTTGTCGTGGATCTGCTTGGAGTACTTGACCACATCGTCCCAGGTTGCCGGAGCCTTCTCCGGATCGAGGCCAGCGCGCTTGAAGATGTCGGCATTCCAGATGAAGGCCATCGTCTCGTTGTTGGTCGGAATGCCGTAGGTCACGCCGTCCCAGGTCACGGCCTTCATGGCGCCGGGCCAGAAATCCTCGGTCGAATATCCCACGTCCTCGGGCTTGAGCGGTTGCAGATAGCCCTTCGAGGCGAACTCGGTGCCTCCCAGGATTTGCAGGCGCACCGCCATCGGCGCGGCATTGCCAAGCAGCGCCGTGCGGAACTTGTCCAGGAGATCGTTATAGGTGAGGGCTTCTTCCTCGAGTTGGATGTTCGGGTAGGTCTTGCGGAAGGTCTCGAAGAAATCCTTGTAGTACTGACGCAGGAGATCGGGGTCACCTTCGAACACGCCCTGATACCAGAACGTCAGTCGCCCCTTGTAGTCGAGCGGGGTGACCTTGGCGCAATCGCCAGCCGTATCAAAATCCTGTGTGCCGGCGATGGAGCGCACATATTCCGGCGACCACTTGCTCAGATCGACCGGGGGCGCAGCCAGCGCCGGGGCGGACATCAACGATGCCATTAAAGCAGTGGAGACGGTGCCGCGCAGGACGGCACCGCCGAGTGTGATCCTCGTCATAGGTATCCTCCAGGTTTCTCTCCCATGCCGCTCTGCATCGAGGCGAGCGGTCTTTGCTCGTTCGATAGCGGGGGGGCTCCATCTGTGTATCTCTTCGAGCGCTTAATACGTTTTCAGATCGCAGATTGGCTGTCAACGGACAGAATCGTACATTGTTTTATCAAACCTGAGCGTGATATAGGGTAGGATGTGTATGGACTGGGGAGCAGGACTTGGCCGAAACAAGCGATTTTAAAGCGGAGCCACCGGAAGGGATCGACGCCCTCGGGGCTTCCAGCGAGGGCGCCTCGCTCTATGAACTGATCAGGGAGGACATCATCGAGGGGCGGCTCGCCGCCAACGAACGGCTTGTGGTCACCGATCTCGCCCGACGCCACGGCACCTCGACCAATCCCGTGCGCGAGGCCCTGCAATTGTTGCGTGGCGAAGGCTTTGTCACCTTTCTGCCCAATCGCGGGGCACGCGTGCGGCCCATCGATCAGGATTTTGTCCGCGACATCTACGAGATCGGTGTCCTGATCGAGCCGGCCCTGACGCGATGGTTCGTGAACATGGCTACCGACGAAGACATCGCCGAACTCGAACGTCTCCAAGGCCTGATCGAAGAGAACAATTTTGCCGATACGTTCAGGCACAGCGAGCTGGATACCGCCTTTCACACTGTGATGTATCAGCGGCACTACAACCGCCACGCCGCCGAGCTCTGGTGGAAGCATCGCGAAGTGCTGCGCGCCGTGAGCCGGCGTTTCAATTTTACGCTCGCCCGGCGTGCCGCGATCCTGCGCGAGCACCGCGAGCTCATCGCGCATGTCAAAGCGGGAAACGCGGACGAGGCAGCCGAGCTCATCGCGCGCCATGTCGAGGGTTCCGGCCGGCACGTCCTCGAACACATGCGCGCACGCAGCGCCGCCCGGGCTGGATAACCAATCCAGACACAGTCAGCTTGGCCATTTCAGAAAAGGGTAGTTGAGATGAAAATCACGAGCGTTCGGCCGTGGCTGATCAAGTCCGATGCTTCATACTGGGGCGAGTACCTGTTCGTCGAAGTGACGACGGACGAGGGGGTGAGCGGCTGGGGCGAGATCACCACCACGACGAAGCTGGCGAACCGCGCTCTCTGCACGATCCTGCGGCAGATCGGCATCGCCGTGGCAGGCGAGGATCCGGCGTGTATCGAGCGTCTGTGGCACAAGATTTTCCGCAGCTTCACCTATATGGGCAGCCGCGGCGCGGCTGTCGAATGCGTCAGCGCGATCGACATCGCGCTCTGGGATATCCGCGGCAAAGTCCTGGGCAAGCCGATCTACGAATTGTTGGGCGGGCCGGTGCGCGATGAGATCGCACTCTACACCCATCCCAACCAGCGCAAGTTTACCAGCAAGGAGGCCGTGGTCCGCGAAATTCGAGACATCGTCGAGTCCGGACATACTGGGCTCAAGTTCGACCCGTTCCCCCATCAGGGCCGCACCGCCGATGGCTTGTCGCGCGAACAGCGCGACGGTTACCTCGATGGCAGCATGACTCGAAAAGACGAACGCGAGGCGGCCGAGCTCACGGCTCTGATCCGCGAAACGGCGGGCCCTGATGTCGACATCCTCATCGATGCGCATGGCCGCTTCGACGTTCCCACCGCCATTCGCCTCTGCCGCAGCCTTGAGGAAGCCGGCCAGATCGACTGGTTCGAGGAACCCTGCCCGCCGGAGAGCCTCAACGCCCTCAAGCAGGTGCGCGACAAGGTCAATGCCGCCATCTCATGGGGCGAACGCGGCCACACCAAGTGGGATTTCGTGCCGGTGCTCGAGAACAAGCTCGCCGACTACATCATGCCCGACGTCACCTGGACGGGCGGCATTACCGAACTCAAGAAGATCTCCGCCCTGTGCGAGGCATACTACATCCCGGTTTCGCCGCACGACGCCGCCGGACCGATCAACGTGGTTGCGGGGGCGCAGGTGATGATGACCGTTCCCAACTTCTACAAACTCGAAACGTCGGAATGGAACCTGGGCAAATATGATCACCTCATCGACAAACCGCTCGATGTTTCGAATGGCAACCTCAAACTGACCTCCAAGCCTGGTCTCGGGGTTGAGATGAACCGCGACTATCTGCAGGCCCATGAGATTGAACTCGGCTAGCAGCGCCCAGCAACAGCCCCCGCCGATCAGAACGAGGATAAATCATGCCAAAGACGGGTGGAGCCGGCGAGGCTCTCAATCGGATCAACACGAACTCCAGGCCGTCGGAGCTTCGCATCACCGACATGCGGGTTGCCGAAATCGTCGGCGCGCCATTCACCTCGGCGTTGCTCAAGATCTATACCAACCAGGGCATCGTCGGGCTTGGCGAGGTGCGTGACGGAGCCAGCGCCACTTACGCGCTGATGCTCAAAAGCCGGCTGCTTGGCGAGAACCCCTGCGACATCGATCGCCTGTTTCGCCGCATCAAGCAGTTCGGCGGCCACGGCCGGCAAGGCGGCGGCGTCTCGGCGGTCGAGATCGCGCTCTGGGACCTGGCCGGCAAGGCCTATGGCGTGCCGATCTACCAGATGCTCGGCGGCAAGTTTCGCGATAAGGTGCGTGTCTATTGCGATACCGATGCCGAGAAACCGAGCGGCACCGAAACCGGCAAGCGCCTCAAGCAGCGCATGGAGCGTGGTTTCAGCTTCCTCAAAATGGACCTGGGCTTGATGCAGATCGCCCATGTCCCGGGCGCCGTGGTTGCGCCCGCCGGCGCGCTCGAAGGTTTCAACGCCAGTCCGCGCGGCCGTGGCGGCACGCTTGAGGAACGCAAGGCGCGCAATCTTGCCTACGACGCGCAGAACGTGCAGCACCCGTTCACGAGCCTGCATTTCACCGAAAAAGGCATAGACCTGCTCGAGCAGTATATTCACGAAGTTCGAGAGGTGATCGGCTACGAAATCCCGTTGGCCATCGACCATGTCGGCCATATCTCGCTGCAGGACGGCATCCGCCTGTCGCGCCGTATCGAGAAATATGTCCCCGCCTGGCTCGAGGATGTGATCCCTTGGCAATACACCGAGCAGTACCGGCTACTGCAGCAGGCCACCACGGTGCCGATCTGCACCGGTGAGGACATCTATCTCAAGGAGGGGTTCGAGCCTCTGCTCAAGAGCGGCGGTCTCTCGGTTATCCACCCGGACCTGCTCACCAGCGGTGGCATCCTCGAGACCAAGAAGATCGGCGATATGGCGCAGGACCACGGCGTCGCCATGGCGATCCATATGGCCGAAAGTCCGATCGCCGCGATGGCCGCCGCACATGTCGCCGTCGCGACCGAAAACTTCATAGCGCTCGAATACCACTCGGCCGATGTCGACTGGTGGGACGATATCGTCACCGGCCTGCCCAAGCCGCTCGTTAAGGACGGCTTTATCACCGTGCTGGACAAGCCGGGCCTGGGGATCGACGACGTGGTCGACGAGGTAATCTCGCTGCACCTGCAACCGGGTGTCACGGGGATATGGCAATCCACCGAGCATTGGGACAATGAATACAGCTGGGACCGGACCTGGAGTTAGCCCGGACCCTCCCTCATTCCCCCAGGCTCACAAGGCCAACGACCAACCATGCGTGTCGACCTCTCCCAGGGAGAGGCGAAGGAAGAAACGGACGAAACCATGATCTACGAACAGCGTGTCTATGACTGCCTGCCGGGCAGGCTGCCGGCTTTGCTCAAGCGCTTTTCCGACCAAACGCTGGCCATCTGGGAGAGGCATGGCATCCGTCAAGCCGGGTTTTTCACCACGGTGATCGGCGAAAACAGCAATCGCCTCACATATTTCCTCGCCTGGGAATCGCTGGCCGAGCGTGAGGCGAAATGGACGGCTTTCGTCGCCGATCCGGTATGGCACAGGGCTCGCGACGAGTCTGAGCGCGACGGGCAGATCGTTGCCAATATCAGCAGCCAGCTGCTCACGCCGACGGCCTTCTCGTCTGTGAAATAGGACTGCGCCATGAAGATCACCGACCTGCGCTGTGCTGTTATCGGCAAGCACCCGATCGTCCGCATCGTCACCGACGAGGGCCTCTACGGCCTTGGCGAAGTCGAGTATACGAAAAGCTATCTCAAGCCCTTTGTGCTGCATTTCCGCGAGGCGCTGATCGGCGAGGACCCGACCGATGTCGAGCGGGTGATGCTGAAGATCCGCCAGCGCGGCTCGTTCAAACCCTATGGTGCCGCGGTGAGCGCCATCGAGCATGCGTTGTGGGACATCGCCGGCAAGGCCGCGGGCGTGCCGGTTTACAAATTGCTCGGCGGCAAGGTGCGCGACAAGGTGCGCGTCTATAACGGCTCGATCCGCCGCAAGCGCACGGGCGACCGGCCGCAGGATTATGCCGCCGACGTCAAATGGATGATGGAGCAGCCGCAGAACTTCTTCATGGTCAAGCAAGGCATCTCGTTCCACTCCAACATGAAGGACAGCGTCGAGGGTTTTCACTACGGCGTGACGCAGAAGAAGGCCGGCTATCACGGCGCCATGGATCAGGGCGTGATCAGCGAGCGCGGTTTCAATCACATGCTCGACTGCGTGATCGCGATGAAGGAGGTGCTCGGCGACAAGGTCAGCCTGGCGCTCGACTGCGGCCCGGGCTGGATGCTGCCCGATGCGATCAAGTTCGCGCGCGCGGTCGAGAAGTACAATTTGATGTGGCTCGAGGACATGCTGACCGGTGATTATGTGCCGTGGGTCAATCCGCAGGCCTACCGGGAACTGACCTCATCTACCTCGACGCCGATCCACACCGGCGAGCAGATCTATCTGCGGCACAATTTCAAGGAGTTGATCGAGACACAGGCGGTGCGCGTCATCGGTCCGGACCCGGCCGATATCGGCGGCATCGCCGAGCTCAAATGGGTTGCCGAGCACGCCTACATGCACTCGATCCTGATGGCCCCGCACGGCACCGCGAACGGCCTGCTCGGGCTCGGCGCGCTGATCAACGTCTGCGCCACCTTGCCCGCCAACTACGTCGCCTTCGAATATCCAAGCGCTTCCGATCCCTGGTGGGAGGATCTGGTGATCGGCTTGCCATCGCAGATCGTGAAGGACAGCATGGTGGACCTGCTCGAAGCGCCGGGCCTGGGTCTCGATATCGACGCGGAAGCGGCCAGGAAATATCTCAGCGAAGAGGATGCGGGCTTCTTCGATCGCTGAAGCTGCCTGTCAGCGCATCAGCCGGGTCGCTGTTTCCGCCAGTCATGCTCTTGCCGGAAACCGAGGACGTCGCGCAGCTTGCGGTTTGAGATCGGTCCCTCGAACCCGTCCATGGCGCGCGTGACGGGTGTGTCGGGTGCATGCTTGCTCAGAAATTCCGCCGTCGGTACCTCGGCCACGATATTGTCGTTGACCGCGTTGAATATCTGGAAGCCCAAGCCGTCCTTCTCGATGCAGAGATCGACGATCTGGCCGAGATCGCGTGCGTCCATATAGGTCCATCCATCGCGCCGCCGTTTCGAGGGATCGGCCAGGAATTCCGGGAAGCGGGCATAGTCCTGCGGTTCGACGACGCCGCCGATCCTGAGCGCGTAGATGTCGGCTCCTGTGCGGGAGGCGAAAGAACGCGCGATCTTCTCGCCCAGCGCTTTGGAAAGACCATAGCTGTCGGTCGGATCGACGTCGTAGTCCTCCTCCACCGGAAACGACGTGAAATCGCGGACACCTTCGGCAAAGCACACGCCATAGACCGTTTCGCTGGAAGCGGTGACGATCTTGCGGATGCCGAGCTTGGTGGCGGCCTCGATCACATTGTAGGTCGACTGCACATTGGCGGCGAACATGGCGTTGTCGGGTCGCAGGAAGATCCGCGGCAGCGCCGCGAAATGGACCACGGCGTCGACCGGGCTACGGCCTTTGCCGCCGAAATACTCGCTGAAGCCGAAATGCAGCGTCAGTGCATTGTAGGTCTCGCCGGCGTCGGCAAGGTTGGTGATGATTGTGTCCACACCTGGCACATCGAGCGGTGTCAGGTCGAGGTTCAGGACCTCATGGCCGCGCTTCAAGAGATAGGGTATGGCGTGGCGGCCGATCTTGCCGCTGCCGCCGGTGAAAATGATCCGTTTGCCCATCGTTTCCTCCCAACGGATTTGTTCGGTCGAGCAGCCGGTGCCGGCTGGCAGAACCCCGTCATCCGTTATTCGAAGATGCCGTAGCCTGGGACGGCGTGCTTGCGCACACCATCCATATCGAGCTCGACGCCGATGCCTGGAACGTCAGGCACCACGATGTGGCCGTCTTCAACGATCGACTTGGCGCCGTTCGGCAGGCGTACATAGCTGTCCCAGGCTTCGCGCTCCTCGAGCGCGTGCCATTCCAGCACCAGGAAGTTCGGCACGCTCGCACACACATGACATGTCGCCATCGTGCCCAGCGGTGTCGACACCAGGTGCGGCGCGAACGGCACGTAGTACATCTCGGCGAGATTCGCGATCTTGCGGCTTTCGGCCAGGCCGCCGCATTTCGGCACGTCGGGCATGATGACGTCGGCGCCATAGTTCTGGAAGAGCTCCCGGAAACCCCAGCGCAGATAGAGATTCTCGCCGACGCAGATCGGTGTCTTGGTCCGCATGCGGATCTGCTTCAAGGCCTCGACATTTTCCGCCGGGATCGGCTCTTCCAGCCACAGAAGATTGAAGCGCTCCATCTCGGCGGCTATGCGGCTGGCGCTCAGCACGTCATAGCGCGCGTGCAGGTCGATGCAGAGATCGACGTCGGGGCCGATTGCGTCGCGCACGGCCGCGACGCGTTCGATCATGAAACGCAGCTCGGCGCCGTTGATGGTGTGGTTCACCGCGTCGAACTTCGCCGGGTGGCGCAGATTGTCGATGTCGAATTTCAGCGCCGTGAAGCCTTCCGCCACCATGCGGCGCGCGCGCGCCGCGCATCCCTGCGGCGATCCCGATTGCTCATCGCCGTCGCCGCAATCGGCATAGAGCCTTATGCGGTCGCGGAACTTGCCGCCGAACATGCGGTAGAGCGGCTGGCCGGCAGCTTTCGCCGCCACGTCCCACAGCGCCATCTCGAGCCCGGTGAGCGCAATCAGAAAGACGCCGGCCTGCGCGCCGGAAAAGACGTGATCGCGGCGGATCTTGTCCCAGCAATATTCGACATTGCGCGGATCCTGGCCGATGAGTTCCGACTTCAGTTCCGAGATCAGCCCGACGATCGCGGCCGCACCTGCGTCGGGATTCGCCTCTCCATAGCCGGAGATGCCGGCATCCGTGTCGATGCGGATCAGGGTCGCCTTGCCGTGATAGGCGACGACCGCCGTCTTGATGTCCACAATCTTCATAAAACCCTCTCCCGTGACGGCACGCCGCGCTTTCAAACGCCTGTGGATAGCTCAGGAACAACTTGTCTAATAAGCATACAAGAGTGAGCGATGAGACGTAAACCCCCTCTTGATGATTTTGCTCAAGGCGCTTTGCAATTGGAGCAAATTCCGTTGAGTTTCTTGATAGATTCCCGGAATCCGGATTGCGCGCTACAAAGGTGTCGAACCCTACTTGTTAGACGAGTATATAAGCGTATAAATTAAAGGCCGGGTGGGTGAAACCCAACCATGCGGCCAATCAGGAGGAAACAGGATGCAACAGCGACAGCTCGGACCGTCGCCGGTCAAGGTATCGGAAATCGGCCTGGGGACATGGGGTATGTCCGGTGCGTTTTGGGGCGCGGCTGACGATGAGGAATCGATCCGGGTGATCAGGCGTGCGCTTGAGCTTGGCATCACGCTGATCGACACGGCGGAAGCCTATGGACATGGCCATGCCGAAGAGGTCGTCGGCAAGGCGCTGGCCGGCCGCCGCGACAAGGCGGTCATCGCCACCAAGGTGGCGCCCAATCATCTCGAACCCGCCGCGATCGAGGCGGCGCTCGATGGTTCGCTCAAACGCATGCAGACGGACTATGTAGACGTCTATTTTGTCCACTGGCCGAACTCGGATTTTCCGATCGGTCCGACCATGGAGATGATGGAACGGCTGCGCTCGTCAGGGCGGATCAAGGCGGTAGGCGTTTCGAATTTCAGCACCGCCGACATGGACAGCGCCCGCCAGCACGGCGTCATCGACGTACTGCAGCCACCTTACAACATGCTGTGGCGCGAGGCGGAGGTTGAGACGCTGCCTTACTGCCGTAAGCACAATATCGGCGTCATGCCTTATAGCGGTCTCGCCCAGGGGCTGCTCACCGGGCTGCTGTCGCCGGATACCAAATTCGTCGAAGGCGATGAGCGGCGCACCACCGTGCTGTTCCAGCCAGGCACCTACGAGCGGGCGGTTGATGCCGTCGACGCCCTCAAGCCGATTGCGGCGCGCTATGGCAAAACGGTTCCGCAGCTTGCGATCCAGTGGCTCACCAGCCGGCCAGGCGTCAGCTCGCCGCTGGTCGGTGCGCGCACGGTCAACGAACTGGAGGAAAACGTCGAGAGCGCCGGCTGGCCGATTTCCGACGCGGATCTCGCGGCCATCGAAAAGATTACCGCGCCCATATGGGCGGAAATCAAGGACAAGGGCGACATGTTCGGTTTTCGCGCGCGGCAGCGCCAGGAACAGCAAGCGAAGAGAGCCTAGTTCCCAGGATTACCCCGATTCAAGCCGTGTCCTCCCGACACACCGCAGCGCGGCCAGCGCAAATGCTGGCTGCGCCGCTCCTTCATCGAGGCAAGCCGACCGCGGTGGTTTTCTTGAGATGCCGGCGCATTGCTTCTTCCGCCCGCTTTTCATCGCGTGCCACGAGCGCCTCGTAGATAGCCCTGTGCATTTCGGTGGCCGAGGGAAGCGCATGAGGCATCTGGTTGCTGATGCGCCTGCTCGCCATCTGCCACCACCGGGACGAATACATGAAGCGATCGAGGATCCTGTTCTGCGCCGCCCGGCAAATCTCCATGTGGAAATCCAGGTCGAGCTTCAGATAAGCGTCCGGATTGTCCTCGCTGGCCGACATCGCCGCGAGCAAGATGCCAAGACGTTCGAGGTTTTCCTTGGTCATATGCTTGGCCGCGATCGCGGCAATGGCCGGTTCGATGATGATGCGCGTCGCGTGCGCTTCCGCCAGAATCTCGCGGCTCTGCTCGGGCGGCAGCCAGTCGATCAGCAATGGGCTGAGATAGTCCCACTCTTCGGCGGGGCGCAGCACCACGCGCCGTCCCTGCGCGATCTCGATCATATCCAGAGACGCCAGCATCTTCAGCGCCTCCCGCGCGACCGCACGCGAGACCCCGAACTCCTGAAGGATCTGCTGCTCCGACGGTCCCTGGCCGCCGCTGACGCCGCTGCTGGCGATGCGACGCGCGAGCACGCCGGCCACCTGCTTGGGCAAAGTTTGAAGCTTGACCTCCATGGCATCCATCATTAACATCCACTTGTCTGATAAGCTTATAGGCTGATAGCTAGATATGCAGTCAACTTAACCCATGAAACGCTCACTAGCCTATAACTCGGCCTGCGGGAAGGGAGGATCGAACGGTGGAGGTCTTCCAACCGCGGCCTCCAGGCTTCCGTCGTCCGAGATCAGGACCGAAGCGCCTTCGCGTAAAGCACCATGGCGTGGCGAAGCATAGGTGCCCCCCAATCGCCCGCGGGTCGCATGCGTCGTTCGGGGAGCAATCCAGGCAGTCTCACGGCGGGAGGAGCAAGCCGCCGAAGATTTGCCGGAAAGGTTGAAAGTCGTCGGCGCCCCTGGATGGGCCGCCCAATCAAACCAAGGAGGAGATTGTGATGTCCGCAAACTTATCGAGACGCAAATTCCTTGCCGCGAGCGCGGCGGTGACGGCTGGCTCGCTCGCCGCGCCGTGGATTGCCAGGGCAGACGCCAACGAGATCACCGCGCTGCTGATCACCGGCGGCCCGCTCTATCCCAAATACTGGGAAAAGATCGTTCAGGATTTCACTGCCAAGACAGGCGTCAAGGTTCGCTACGACCTGTTGGAATTCACGCCGCTGACGGCGAAGGTGGTCACGCTGAGCGCGGCGCGGTCGAGCCAATACGACGTCTACAGCACCCACACGGCGCAGATCGATTCCTACTTCAATCACTTCGCGCCGCTGAACAGCTATTTCAGCGACTCCGAACTGGCCGAATTCTATCCCGTGGCGGTCAAATATCTGCGCGACCCCAAAACCGGAAATCTGGCGGCCATTCCGCGCAACATGGATTCGCGCGTTCAGTATTACCGCAGCGACATCTACCAGGAGAAAGGCCTGAAGCCGGCCGAGACCTGGGAAGAGCTTGTCGATGTCGGGCTGAAACTCACCGGCAATGGCCACTATGGGCTTGTCGTGCCGGGGCAGGGCGATCCGGCGCAACGCACCTTCAGCGATCTGCTCTGGCAAGCTGGCGGCGATTGGGTGGACCAGGCCAACAAGCCGGCTTTCAATTCGGAAGCAGGCATCAAGGCCCTCACTTTCTACCGCGATCTCATCCAGAAGCACAAAATCGTGCCGCCGGATGCGGTCGGCTATCAATGGAACGAGAATTCGACCGAATTCTCAGCCGGCACGGTCTATGCCAATTTCGATTGGCCTGGCGCCTTCGCCACCTTGTCCAATCCGGAGACCTCGCGTGTCGTCGGCAAGTGGTCGACGGCGCCCTACATCAGGGACAAGGCGGCGATTTCATGCGCCATCTCGCATGCCATGGCGCTAAACGGGCAATCCGGGCGCAAGGACGCCGCGGTCGAATTCATCAAATATACGGTCGGTCCGGAAGCGCAGCGGCTGCAATTCGATCAATTCACCAACTTCCCCAGCAGCCAGGCGGTCGCCAAGGAAGTGATATCGGCGGCAAAGGGCCCCCAGGCCGTGTGGCTGCAGCAGCTCGAGGCGACGATAGCCAACGGCAAGGAATGGCCGAAGCTGGCCGGCTTCTCGAAAGTCTGCACCCTGATGTTCTCGGCCATCGAACAGGCCCTGACCGACCAGGTCTCTCCGGCAGACTCGCTCAACCAGGCGGCCACCGAGGCTGAGGAGATCATGCGCCGGGCGGGAGCTTACGATTGAGCATGCCGCCCGTTGCGCACCACCAGGTGTCAGGGCGTCGGCGACGTTCGCCGTTGCCCTACACCTGGCAGCGAGGCTACCTCCTGGCCAGCCCGGCGCTGCTCGTCATGCTGGCCATCCTGATCTATCCGCTCGGATACTCTTTCATCATGAGTTTCTTCCGCTGGGATCTGAGCGGTTCGGCGCCCTTCATCGGGACGGCAAACTACACCGACGAACTCTTCGGCCGCCAGTTCAACCAGGCGCTGCGAAATCAGACCATCTTCAGCGTCATTTCCATCTCGATAGAAGTCGTGGCTGGGATGGCGATCGCCGTGCTCGTCAACGGCAAATTGCGCGGCATGCGGCTCGCCCGCACTTTGCTGCTGGTGCCGCCGATGATCGCGCCTGCCGTCGTCGGCCTGAATTTCCGCTGGCTGTTCAACACTCAATACGGCCTGGTCGACGCGCTGCTGCGCATGTTCAACCTGCCCGACATTCCGTGGCTCAACCACCCGACCTGGGCGCTTGTCTCGGTGATCGTCGCCGATGTCTGGCAGAACACGCCATTGATGGTGCTGCTGTTCCTGGCCGGCCTGCAGTCCTTGCCGCAGGAGCCGCTCGAGGCTGCTACCGTGGACGGCGCGACGCCATGGCAGCGTTTCTGGCACATCGTGCTGCCGCTGATGCGTCCGGTCATCATGATAGCGCTGATGCTTCGCATCATCGACACGTTCCGGACCTTCGACGTCGTCTGGCTGATGACGCAGGGCGGGCCGGGCGGCGCCACCAACCTGCTCACCGTCTATTCCTATCTGCTGGCGTTTCAGGCGGTGGATTTCGGACACGCGGCGGCGGTCTCCTACATCGCGCTAGGCATGTCGCTGTTCGTGCTCGGGCTCCTCTACGGAGTACCGTGGCTGATCGCGAAACGGAGAGCGATATGACCGAAGTCGCAACCGTCAGCGCGCGTCCCAGGCCAAAGCGCCGGCGCCGCCGGTTCACCTTGGGGATCGCCGGCCAGTATCTGGCGCTGGCCTTTACCGTCGCGCTTACCGTCTTTCCGTTGGTGTGGCTGTTCCTGACTTCGATCCGCAGTTCGGCCGACATCTTTTCAGTGCCGGTGCACATCATCCCCGAGACCGCGACGTTCACGCAATACGTCTCCGTTTTCACGGAGTACGACACGTTGGGCTATGTCTGGAATACCGTCGTCGTCTCGGTGGCGACGGTCATCCTCGTGCATCTGCTGGCCATTCCCTGCGCCTATGCGCTGTCACGCTTCAAGATGCCGGGCGGGATGGTGATTTTCGGGCTGCTTTTGATCATGCGCATGATCCCGGTCATCGCGCTTGCCATCCCGCTCTTTGCCGTGTTCGCGGCTTTTGGCCTGCTCGACACCGTCTGGGCGCTGATCCTGAGCCATACGGCGGCCAAGCTCCCCGTCGCCATCTGGCTGCTTCTGGGCTTCATCCAGGATGTGCCGAAAGAGATCGAGGAGGCGGCCCAATCGGATGGCGCCGGCACCGTGCGCACGCTGGTGCAGATCGTGGCGCCGCTGATTGCACCAGGCATCGGCGCCAGCGCGGTGATCACCTTCCTCTTCACCTGGAACGACCTGCTGCTTGCGTTGACCCTGACCTCGAGCAAGGCCGCGCAGACGCTGCCGGTCGGGCTAACCAACTTCGTCTCGCAGTTCGGCATCGACTGGGGCGCCATGTCGGCTGCCGGCGTCCTGATGGTCATTCCGACCCTGGTGTTCGTCTGGTTTGCCCAGGGCCTGCTGGTCAAGGGCCTCACCACCGGTGCGGTTCGCGGCTGAATGGCGGACATACGCCGCAAGGCGCTCGATTGGAGGACAAGGAATGGGAACTGAGCAGATACCGCCGATATCGGATATTTCGCGGCCGCCGAGACAATTGGTCGACGCGCTTGCGGCGATCGGCTCGGCGACGCTGGCCAGCGAACTCTATCATAAGATGGGCATTCGCGACCCGCAGATACGAGGCCCGCGTCCGCTGAGGCTTGGCCGCACGGCGGCGGGACCCGCTCTCACGCTCCAGTGCATGCCGAAGCGCGAGGATCTCTACAACGAGACCGAGTATGAGGAGCCGGAGCGGCAGCTTCATCGACACGTGCTTTATCCCACCCAGCCGGGCGATATGGTTGTGGTCGATGCGCGCGGCGACCTCGGCAGCGGTATCTTCGGTGAGATGATGCTGACCTATTTCGCCGGGCGCGGCGGGGCCGGCGTGGTTGTCGACGGCTGCATCCGTGATTCCGCTCAGGCAGCAGCGCTCGATATCGGCATCTGGGTAAGAGATGTCACGCCGAACTTCCACGCCCAGACCAACATCGTGCCGTTCGCCGTCAACGTTCCTATCGCCTGCTCGAACGTGCTGGTCATTCCTGGCGACATCATTGTCGCCGACGATGATGGCGTGGTCGTCGTTCCGATCGCCCTTGCCGCCAGGCTGGTCGAGCTCGCCGGCGCGCATATCGAGTGGGAAGAGTTTTCGCGCTCGCGCCTGGCGCAAGGAGGAGACCTGCGAAAATACTACCCGCTGAGCCCCGAGGGCGAGGCCGAATACCGCGCATGGCGGCATGCTCAACAGAAATGAGCGGTGCCCGGACGGGAGGACAATAAGTGTCAGCAATCGAGATAGAACAGCTCGGCAAGAGCTTCGGCGCGGTGGAAGTGTTGCGTGACGTCAATATCGACATCGCCAGCGGCGAGTTTGTTGTGCTGGTCGGTCCGTCAGGCTGCGGCAAGTCAACGCTGCTGCGCATGATCGCCGGGCTGGAAGAGCAGACGACCGGCGAGATCCGTATCGGCGGGCGCGTCGTCGACGAGATGCCGGCCAAGTCGCGCGACATAGCCATGGTCTTCCAAAGCTACGCGCTCTATCCCCATATGAGCGTTGCCGACAATATGAGCTTCGCCCTTCGCCTGGCCAAGGTTCCCAGGGAGGAGATCGTCTCCAGGGTGAAGGCTGCGGCCGAAATCCTCGGCTTGCAGGATCTGCTCGGCCGCATGCCGCGTCAGTTGTCCGGCGGGCAGCGCCAGCGCGTCGCCATGGGCCGCGCCATCGTGCGCGACCCCTCCGCCTTCCTGTTCGACGAGCCACTCAGCAATCTCGATGCCAAGCTGCGCGTGAAGATGCGTGCCGAGATCAAGAAGCTTCATCAACGGCTTGGGCGTACCAGCATCTACGTCACGCATGACCAGACCGAGGCGATGACACTCGCCGACCGCATCGTGGTGCTGAACAAAGGTCGCATCGAACAGATTGGCACCCCCTCGGAGCTCTATGAGAACCCGGCCAATCTGTTTGTCGCGAGCTTCATCGGCTCGCCGGAAATGAATCTGATCAGGGGCCGCATCGAGGGTGGAGCATTCATTGCCGAGCAAGGCCTGCGCCTGCCTCTGCCGGACAAGGCAGGGATAGCGGACAGGCAAGGTGTGGTTTACGGGATCCGGCCTCAGCACATCGCTGTCGGCGGCAGCCACGCAAAGGCGAAAGTCCAGGTGGTCGAGCCGACCGGCGAAGCGCAGGAAATCACGTTAACCGCTGATGGCGTCGATCTGATAACGGAGATCCGGGACCAGCCACTTTTCAAACCGGATCAAGAGGTGAACCTGGAGATTATGGTGCAAAAGGTGCACCTGTTCGATGCCCAGAGTGGCGCCAGGATAAATTGAAGTCGAAAATCACTGCTGGTCCAAAGGCGCTTCTGGGCGAGGATGCTTTCCCCATCGACGTCAAAGGAGTGTGGGGGATGGTGGTAGAGCGCTACCGCCTTGCCCCACGCATCAAACCACCAGTTCCGGCTTGTTGCTGCGGCTGATAAGTCGGCAGGCTCGGTTACGCAAGCAGCCATCTCGACTTTGTCGAAGCGCTTAACTCCGAAGGTGGTAGAGCATCCTGCTCCGGCCGACAGCGTTGGGCCGAAAGACGTGCGCGGGTTGGGCAAACCGATGTAACGCACAGGCTGCGAAGGAGCCGGCATGGGCGGGGATCATATGGACCTGTCCTTAGCGACCCATGATGCCGTTCAGTACCAGTTGATCATCCCGCATTGCACAATTCTTTCACTTGATCACAATGCCGGCATGGTCCGTTCCTCCCTCGCCGTGTTGGTGATCGACGAAAACCGCATCCGCGCCGCGATTATCGAGGCCGGTTTGCGCGAGGCCGGCTATCAGCACGTCACCGTCATCCATGACGTGACCGGCATTGCCCGACGGATCGCCGAGATCGAACCGGACGTCATCGTCATCGATCTCGAAAATCCGAATCGCGACATGCTGGAGAACATGTTTCAGCTGTCGCGTGCGGTGAAGCGGCCGATCGCCATGTTCGTCGACCGATCGGACCAGGCCTCGATCGAGGCGGCGGTCGATGCCGGCGTCTCGGCCTATGTCGTCGATGGTCTCAGGCAAGAGCGCGTCAAGCCGATCCTCGACATGGCGGTGAGCCGCTTCAACGCTTTCTCACGCATGGCGCGCGAATTGGAAGAAGTTCGGGGCGAGCTTGAGGGCCGCAAGATGGTTGATCGTGCCAAGGGCATCCTGATGAAATCGCGCGGATTGAGCGAAGAAGCAGCCTACACGCTGCTGCGCAAGACGGCGATGAACCAGAACCGCAAGATCAGCGATATCGCCCAGAGCCTGGTGACTGCCGCCGGGCTGCTGGGGCCGGCGGAGGACGAATGAGCATGGGCGCCGAGCACCAGATCACCGCCGGCTTCATGCCGCTGTTCGACAGCGCCGTGCTGGTCGCCGCAAGCGAGCTTGGCTTCGCCGCGCACGAAGGAATTGACCTGACGCTGCACCGCGAGACGTCCTGGGCCAACATCCGCGACCGCATCGCCATTGGCCACTTCGATCTCGCGCATATGCTCGGGCCGATGCCGCTAGCCTGCAATCTCGGGCTGACGCCGCTCGCTTCCGAGACCATCGTGCCGTTCTCGCTCGGGCTCGGCGGCAATTGCGTCACCATCTCCAACGCCGTCTGGGCCGGCATGGCAGAGCATGGCGCCGAACCCGATCTCGATCCCGCGCGTGCCGGGGCTGCACTGGGCTTGCTCATTCGCGAGCGCGCCGCCGCTGGTGGCGATCCGCTGCGCTTCGCTGTCGTGCACCCGCATTCCGGGCATAATTACGAACTGCGTTACTGGCTTGCTGCCTGCGGCATCGATCCAGCGCGTGAAATCGAGATCGTCATCGTGCCGCCGCCCTTCATGGCCGATGCGCTGGCCGCCGGACGCATCGACGGTTACTGCGTCGGCGAGCCCTGGAACAGTGCTGCGGTCGCTGCCGGCACCGGTCATATCGTCACCGTCAAGGCGCAGATATGGCGCAACAGCCCGGAGAAGGTGATCGGCGTGCGCAAGGCTTGGGCGGACGAGAATCCCGAGGCGCTGGCCGCGCTCTTGCGCGCGCTGCATCACTCGGCGCGCTGGTGTCAGGATCCGGCCAACCACGGCGAATTGGCAGATGTGATGGCGCAACCCGGCTTCCTCGGCCTGCCGCCGGCGGTCCAGATGCCGATCCTGACCGGACGTCTCCAGTTGGGCGGCGGGGCGGCGCTGGATATCGACGATTTCTTCCTGCCCTTCGACAAGGCGGCCAATTTTCCCTGGAAGAGCCATGCGCTGTGGTTCTACACGCAGATGGTGCGCTGGGGGCATGTGGCGCATATGCCTGACAATCTCGCCATCGCCAGAAACTGCTACCGGCCCGACCTCTACCGTTCGGCGCTGAAGCCGCTCGGTGTCGCGCTGCCTGGCGCCAATGCGAAGGTCGAGGGCGCGCTCAAGGTCGCCACCGCGGTCGGTGCGACCGGGGCGGGCCTGGTGCTCGGTCCGGATGGTTTTTTCGACGGCCAGATCTTCGATCCCGATGAGATCGACAGCTACATCGCTCGACAGAAATCGGCCCGCGCGGAAGCCTGATCATTTACACGCCATTCTTGTGCATTGCACAAAGATTGTGCGTGCGGCGGCTCTAATGAACAATCTTTGGCCTGCCCACCACAGTGTCCGGCACGCCGTCGATGGGCGCGCGCCACTGATTTCATTTATGTTTTTCCTTTCTTCGCAAACTGGCATGGTTCCTGCTTTGAAATAATCAGGCCCTTCACGGGTCACGGAACAGGCGTCCAATGACGGGCGCCACAGGCAAAGCTGCCGCTCAGGTCAAAACGCGCTCCCGGTCTCTCGGGCGCGAAGACCTGGCCGGCGGCTTTTTTGTTTTGGAATCGCGTTCAACCGGAGACGACGATGAAGAAGACGATGAACAAATGGATCGGCACGGGAACATCGCTCAAGGACATGACGCGTCGCGATTTTCTTGTCAGCAGTGCGATGACGGCGGGCCTGTTCGTCGCGGCCCGCAAGCTCTTCCCCTCCGGCGCCTATGCCGCCACCGCTGCGCCGGAAGTCACCGGCGCCAAGCTTGGCTTCATAGCGCTGACCGATGCCGCGCCGCTGATGATCGCCAAGGAGAAGGGGCTGTTCGCC
The DNA here is from genome assembly GCF_041355295.1 of Mesorhizobium sp. RCC_202. Classification (NCBI taxonomy): domain Bacteria; kingdom Pseudomonadati; phylum Pseudomonadota; class Alphaproteobacteria; order Hyphomicrobiales; family Phyllobacteriaceae; genus Mesorhizobium; species Mesorhizobium sp. RCC_202. The sequence goes on along the minus strand of NZ_JBFUPO010000006.1, from coordinate 229,084 downwards.
AAACATGGCATGCCCGATGTCGAGGTGCTCAAGCAGGCCTCCTGGGGCGCGACACGCGACAATCTCATCCTCGGCGGCGCCGCCAACGGCATTGACGGCGCTCACATCCTGACGCCGCTGCCTTACCTGATGCACACCGGCAAGGTGACGCAGAACAACCAGCCGATGCCGATGGCGATCGTGGCGCGGCTCAACTACGACTGCCAGGGCATTTCGGTTGCCCAGGAATATGCCGCCACCGGTGTCGGCCTGGATGCCTCCAAGCTGAAGGACGCCTTCGCCGCCAAGAAGGCGGCCGGCAAGGAGGTCAAGGCCGCCATGACTTTTCCGGGCGGCACCCACGATTTGTGGTTGCGCTACTGGCTCGCCGCCGGCGGTATCGATCCCGACAAGGATGTCTCGACCATCGTTGTGCCGCCACCGCAGATGGTGGCCAACATGAAGGTCGGCAACATGGACGTGTTCTGCGTCGGTGAGCCTTGGAACGAGCAGCTCGTCCACCAGGGCGTCGGCTTTACCGCCGCCACGACAGGCGAATTGTGGAAGGGCCATCCCGAAAAGGCGCTCGGCCTTCGCGCCGAATTCATCGAGAAATACCCGAACGCCACCAAGGCGATCCTGATGGCCGTCATGGAAGCCCAGCAATGGTGCGAGGCCAAGGAGAACAAGGACGAGATGGCCGCCATCATCGGCAAGCGGCAATGGATGAACGTGCCGGTCCCTGACATCATCGGCCGCCTCAAGGGCGACATCAACTACGGCAACGGCCGCGTCGCCTCTGGAACCGACCTCTACATGAAGTTCTGGAAAGGCGGCGTCTCCTATCCCTTCAAGAGCCATGACTCCTGGTTCCTCGCCGAGAACATCCGTTGGGGCAAATTCGCGCCGACCACCGACATCAAGGCGCTGGTCGATCAGGTCAACCGAGAGGATCTGTGGCGCGAGGCGGCCAAGGATCTCGGCGTGGCGGCGGCCGACATTCCGGCATCCTCGTCGCGCGGTGTCGAGACCTTCTTCGACGGCAAGATCTTCGATGCGGCCAACCCGTCCGCCTATCTCGACAGCCTGAAGATCAAGGTTTCGGCTTGACGCGCAAACGGCGCATCGCACCGTTTGTCGCCCACACCGACCCAGGGTCCGCCCAAGGAGTTTTTCCCAGACATGTCGATCCAGACTATCGAGGATACCAAGGTGAAGGCGTTCCCCGCCAAACCGGCGGAGGTGATCGCCTTCACCGCCAAGGCGCGGCGTAGCTTCAAGCCGCTCGCCATCGCCGGCAAACTGGCGGGCACGCTGGTGCCGCCGATTATCGTCATCGCCCTCATGCTCGTTGTCTGGCAGGTCGCCTGCTCGTCGCCCACGTCGAGCCTGCCGCCGCCAAGCCAGGTATGGAACGAAGCCTATGATCTGATTGCGCATCCGTTCTTCAACAACGGCCCGCAGGATATCGGGCTGGCCTGGCGGGTGCTGATCTCGTTGCAACGCGTCGCTATCGGCTTTGGCCTGGCGGCGGTCGTTGGCGTCGCGCTCGGCGCGCTGGTCGGCCAGTCGATCTGGGCGATGCGCGGCCTCGATCCGGTGTTCCAGATCCTGCGCACCGTGCCGCCATTGGCCTGGTTGCCGCTGTCGCTGGCGGCATTCCGCGATTCAAGCCCGTCGGCGCTGTTCGTCATTTTCATCACCTCGATCTGGCCGATCATCATCAACACCGCCGTGGGCGTGCGCAACATCCCGCAGGATTACCGCAACGTCGCCCGCATCCTGCGGCTCAACCCATTCGAGTTCTTCGTCAAGATCATGGTGCCTGCCGCAGCGCCGTACATCTTCACGGGTCTCAGGATCGGCATCGGCCTGTCCTGGCTCGCCATCGTCGCCGCCGAAATGCTGACCGGCGGCGTCGGCATCGGCTTCTTCATCTGGGACGCGTGGAACTCGTCGCGGCTGCCCGACATCATCGTCGCGCTCGCCTATATCGGCGTCACCGGCTTCTGCCTCGACCGCATGGTCGCTGGCGTCGGCGCCTTCGTCACCCGTGGCACGACGGCAAAGTGAGGAAAGCGCCATGACCGCCTATCTGAAACTCGACCATATCGACAAATCCTTCGCCCGCGGCGGCCAGGTCAGCGACGTGCTGAGGGATATCAGGCTGACCATCGACAAGGGCGAATTCGTCTCCATCATCGGCCACTCCGGTTGCGGCAAGTCGACCTTGCTCAACCTGATCGCCGGCCTGACCAAAGTCTCCGCCGGGGCCGTGCTGCTCGAAAACAAGGAAGTCGACAGCCCCGGACCGGAGCGCGCCGTGGTGTTCCAGAACCACTCGCTGCTGCCCTGGCTGACCGTCTACGAAAACATCAACCTGGCGGTGTCGAAAGTCTTCGGCCGTAGCAAGACCAAGGCCGAGCGGCATGACTGGATCATGCGCAATCTCGACCTGGTGCAGATGGCGCATGCCAGGGACAAGCGTCCGGCGGAGATATCGGGCGGCATGAAGCAGCGCGTCGGCATTGCCCGGGCGCTCGCCATGGAGCCGAAGATTCTGCTGCTCGACGAGCCGTTCGGCGCGCTCGACGCGCTGACGCGCGCCCATTTGCAGGACGCGGTGATGGACATCCATTCCAGGCTCGGCTCGACGACGATCATGATCACCCACGATGTCGACGAGGCGGTGCTGTTGTCCGACCGTATCGTCATGATGACCAACGGCCCGGCGGCCACCATCGGCGAGGTGCTGCCCGTGCCGCTGGCGCGGCCGCGCCGGCGCGTCGAGCTTTCTTCCCACCGCACCTTCCTGCGCTGCCGCGAGGCGGTGTTGAAGTTCCTCTACGAACGCCACCGCTTCGTCGAAGCCGCGGAGTAACGCCATGAGCGAAAAACTCGTCATCATCGGCAACGGCATGGCCCCAGGGCGCATGCTGGAGCACCTGCTGGAACAGGCGCCGGAGCGCTACACCGTCACCATCTTCAACGCCGAGCCGCGCGTCAATTACGACCGCATCATGCTGTCGCCGGTGCTCTCCGGCGAAAAGGCCTTTGATGAAATCATCATCCATGGCGATGGCTGGTACATCGCCAACAACATCACCCTCTATAAGGGCCACAGAATAGTCGCCATCGACCGGACGGCCAAGACCGTCACCTCAGATCACGGCGTCACCGAGCCCTATGACAAGCTGGTCATCGCCACCGGCTCGGTGCCGTTCATCATTCCGGTACCGGGCCACAATCTGCCGGGCGTGCTCACCTATCGCGATCTCGACGACGTCCAGGCCATGATGCTGGCCGCCCAGTCGCGGGCCAAGGCCGTGGTCATCGGCGGCGGCCTGCTCGGGCTGGAGGCGGCAGCCGGCCTCAACGCGCAAGGCATGGACGTCACCGTGCTGCATGTGATGCCGACGCTGATGGAGCGCCAGCTCGATCCGGCCGCCGGCTATCTCTTGCAGCGCGCCGTCGAACAGCGCGGCATCAAGGTCATCACCAAGGCCAACACGCAGGCGATCACGGGCAACGGCAAGGTCGAGCAGGTGGAACTTGCCGACGGCACCATCATCCCGGCGACGCTGGTGGTCATGGCCGTCGGCATAAGGCCGAATTCGGCGCTGGCCAAAGAAGCGGGCATCGCCGTCAACAGAGGCATCGTCGTGGACGCCGGCATGCGCAGCAACGACCCTGACATCTACGCGCTCGGCGAATGCGCCGAGGTCAACGGCCAGGTCTATGGGCTGGTCGCGCCGCTCTACGAGATGGCGCGTGTCGCGGCAAGCCAGCTTGCCGGCAACAAAGCGGCGGCCTTCGTCCATATGGACACGCCGACCAAGCTGAAGGTCACTGGCATCGACCTGTTCTCGCTCGGTGACTTCGCCGAGGGGGAGGACCGCCACGAGATCGTGCTGCGTGATGCCGCCGCCGGCGTCTACAAGCGCTTAGTGCTCAAGGACAACCGCATCATCGGCACCGTGCTTTACGGCGAGACTGCGGACGGCGCCTGGTTCAACGACCTCAAGAAGAAGCAGACCGACATCTCGCAAATGCGCGATACGTTGATCTTCGGCCAGTCATACCAGGGGGGTGCCCCGCTGGACCCTATGGCGGCCGTTGCAGCCTTGCCGGATGATGCGGAAATCTGCGGCTGCAACGGCGTTTGCAAGGGCAAGATCACCGGCGCGATCACGGGCAAAGGCCTGACCTCGCTGGACGATGTACGCGCCCACACCAAAGCTTCGGCCTCCTGCGGCTCGTGCACCGGACTGGTCGAAGAGCTGATGGTGCTGACGATCGGCGACAAGTACAACCCGGCCGCCGTGCAACCGATGTGCGGCTGCACGACGCTCGGCCATGACGAAGTGCGAAGACTGATCATCGCCAAGGGTCTGAAGACCATTCCTGCCGTCATGCAGGAACTGGAATGGACGACCTCCTGCGGCTGCGCCAAATGCCGCCCCGCTCTCAACTACTACCTCGTCTGCGACTGGCCGGATGACTACGCCGACGACTACCAGTCACGCTTCATCAACGAACGCGTCCACGCCAACATCCAGAAGGACGGCACCTATTCGGTGGTGCCGCGCATGTGGGGCGGAGTGACAAACGCCGCGGAACTGCGCGCTATCGCCGATGTCGTCGACAAGTTCGAGATCCCGATGGTCAAGGTCACCGGCGGCCAGCGTATCGACATGCTCGGCATCCGCAAGGAGGATCTGCCGGCGGTGTGGGCCGATCTCGGCCAGGCCGGCTTCGTCTCCGGCCATGCCTATGCCAAGGGGCTGCGCACCGTGAAGACCTGCGTCGGCTCCGACTGGTGCCGCTTCGGCACGCAGGATTCGACCGGGCTCGGCATCCGCATCGAGAAATTCATGTGGGGCTCGTGGACGCCCGCCAAGGTCAAGATGGCTGTGTCGGGCTGCCCGAGAAACTGCGCCGAGGCAACGTGCAAGGATGTCGGCGTGATTTGCGTCGACAGTGGCTACGAAATCCATTTCGCCGGAGCCGCCGGACTCGACATCAAGGGCACCGAGGTGCTCGGCCTTGTGAAGACGGAAGACGAGGCGCTGGAGCACATCGTGGCGCTGACGCAGATGTACCGCGAGCAGGGCCGCTATCTCGAACGCATCTACAAATGGGCCAAGCGCATCGGCATTCCCGAGATCAAGCGCCAGATCATGGACGATGGCGAGAAGCGCAAGGCCTATTACGACCGCTTCGTCTTCAGCCAGAAATTCGCCCAGGTCGACCCCTGGTCGGAGCGCGTTTCCGGCAAGGACAAGCACGAGTTCCGGCCGATGGCTTCGGTCGGGTTTGCCGAGGCGGCGGAGTGACCACCATGAACTGGATCGCCATTGGCCCGCTCTCCGACATCCCACGCCGTGGGGCGCGCTGCGTTTACACACCTGAAGGCAAGGTCGCGGTCTTCCGCACCCAGGACGATCAGGTCTATGCCATCGACGATCACTGCCCGCATAGAGGCGGGCCGCTCAGCCAGGGCATCGTGCACGGCACGGCGGTGACCTGTCCCTTGCACAATTGGGTCATTTCGCTGGAGACCGGGAGGGCGCTCGGCGCCGACGAGGGCGCAGTGCGCACCATTCCCGTGCGGATCGAGGGCGAGCATCTGTTCATCGCGCTGGAAGCGCTGGCCAGCCGCGCGGCCTGAACCATGGAGATCGATGCAGCGCGCGAGGTGAGGACCACCTGTCCCTATTGCGGGGTGGGTTGCGGCGTGCTGGCGAAGGTTGCCGCGGATGGTGAAGTCAGCGTCCGCGGCGACCCCGACCATCCGGCGAATTTCGGCCGGCTCTGCTCGAAGGGATCGGCGTTGGCCGAGACCATCGATCTCGACGGCAGGTTGCTCCATCCGGAAATTCACGGTCGTCGCACCGGCTGGGGCGAGGCCCTCGACCTTGTCGCGTCGACCTTCTCGCGAACCATTGCCGAACACGGCGCCGATGCGGTCGCCTTCTATGTCTCCGGCCAGTTGCTGACCGAAGACTATTACGTCGCCAACAAGTTGATGAAGGGCTTCATCGGCTCGGCCAATATCGACACCAATTCGCGTCTGTGCATGGCCTCGTCCGTTGCCGGCCATCGCCGCGCCTTCGGTTCAGACACGGTGCCGGGAATCTACGAGGATCTGGAACTCGCCGACCTCATCGTGCTGGTCGGCTCCAACCTCGCCTGGTGCCACCCCGTGCTCTATCAGCGCATCGCCGCCGCTCGAGAAAAGCGGCCGGAGATGAAGATCGTACTTATCGATCCGCGCCGCACCGTGACAGCGGACATCGCCGACATGCATCTGGCGATCGCACCGGATGGCGACGTCGCTTTGTTCACGGGTCTGCTTGCCTGGCTCGGCCGGCACAACGCGCTCGACCGCAGCTATATCGCGGCCCACACCACCGGTTTCGGCCAAGCCCTTTTTGCCGCATCGAAACTCGATCTTGCCGGCATTGCCGCCGCCGCCGGCCTCGGCGAGGACGAGCTTGGCCGTTTCTACAGCCTGTTTGCCGCCACCGCGAAAACCGTCACCGTCTACAGCCAGGGCGTCAACCAATCGTCTTCGGGGACAGACAAGGTCAATGCCATCATCAACTGCCATCTCGCCACCGGCCGCATTGGCAAGCCCGGTGCAGGGCCGTTTTCGGTGACCGGCCAGCCCAACGCCATGGGTGGCCGCGAAGTCGGCGGCATGGCCAACATGCTCGCCGCCCATATGGAGATCGAAAACCCCGGGCACCGTGACCGCGTGCAGCGCTTCTGGAACGCGCCGGCCGTGGCGCAGAAGCCTGGCTTGAAAGCGGTCGAGATGTTTCAGGCCGTAGCCGGCGGGCGCATCAAGGCGCTGTGGATCATGGCCACCAACCCTGTCGATTCGATGCCGGACGCCGACGCTGTCGAAGCGGCGATCAAGGCTTGTCCGTTCGTCGTGGTCTCGGACATGCTGGCCAGCACGGACACGGTGCGACACGCCCATGTCCGGCTGCCCGCCGCCGCCTGGGGCGAGAAGGACGGCACCGTCACCAATTCCGAGCGACGCGTCTCGCGTCAGCGTGCGTTTCTGAACCTGCCCGGAGACGCGCGACCCGACTGGTGGATTGTCGCCGAGGTCGGCAAACGGCTGGGTTTTGGCTCGGCGTTTTCTTATTTGTCGCCGGCGGAAATCTTCGCCGAACACGCCGAGCTGTCGGGTTTCGAAAATGATGGCGCGCGCGATTTCGATATTGGCGCTTATGTCGGTGTCAATGCGGACGGGTATAAAGACTTGGCCCCGTTCCAGTGGCCGGCGCGGAGCGTGGAAGAAAGAGACGCCCAGCTTCGATGCGGCCCTTCCAGCATCCGCTTCTTCGCCGACGGCAATTTCTATACACCCAACCGCAAGGCGCGCTTCATCGCTATCCGGCCAGCCGTGGAATCCCGAACCAACCCGGACAATCCGCTGATCCTCAACACCGGCCGTGTCCGCGACCATTGGCACACCATGACCCGGACCGGCAAAAGTTCGCGGCTGTCTCAGCACATTGCCGAGCCCTTCGTCGAAATCCACCCGGCGGATGCCGGGCGTCATGGCATCGGTGACGCCGACATCGTGCGCGTTTCCAGTCCGCGCGGCGACGTTCTGGTGCGCGCGCTGGTCACGGTACGCCAGCGCCAGGGCAGCATTTTTGCACCGATGCACTGGACCGACCAGTTTGCCGCAAGGGGCCGCCTCGACACGCTGACCGCGCCGCTCACCGATCCGGTTTCCGGCCAGCCGGCGCTGAAACATGTTGCCGCCCGCATCGAGAAGTTCGCCGCGAAGGCCTTCGGCTTCGCGGTGGTGCGCCGGAAGCCGGTACCGGCAGCCGCAGATTACTGGGCCGCGGCCAAATGCGAGGGCGGCTGGCGGGTCGAACTTGCCTTTGCCGACGACGACATCGATTGGGCCGGTTTCGCCGGCACCTTATTCGGAATGTCAGCTGGCGCCGAAATTCTTGCCTATCATGACCGCAACGCCGGTCAGCATCGCATTGCCGCCTTCGACGGCCAGCGCCTCACCGGGGCCTTGTTCGTCGCGCCCGGCCCGGTGGTCGTTTCGCGCGGTTGGGCTACACGACAGCTCGACGAGATCCACACCAGCCCGCGCGAACGCTTCAGGATTGTCGCCGGTCGCGCCGGCGCCGATCGACCCGACGCGGGTGCGACCATCTGCTCTTGTTTCAACGTGGGGGTCAACCAGATCGTGGCGGCAGTGGCAGCTGGGTCCACGACGGTCGAAGCCATGGGCGTCGCCCTGAAGGCCGGCACCAATTGCGGCTCCTGCCGATCGGAGATACGGGCAATTATTCAAGCCAATCGGGTCGAGGCTGCGGAATAGCTGCGGCTGGCGCGGGCGCGGACCTGAAAGCACCCGTTTGGTCCGCCCCTGTTTATGGCGTCGATATGGCGCTGGCGGCTCGCGGGCGATCATTGCGGTGCCGATGCCCCTACGGTAATCTCGGCCTGATTGGACGATATGCATGCCTCCTGTCGTTAACAGAAGGGTTCCGGTCTGTCCCGGCGGATTGTGAACTCTTTAACAGACCTCCGTGTCGCAAGCTGCGTTCTTGTGGCCCACAGGTCATAGCGGTTAGGGATTTTGCCATGCTGCGACGCTGCGCGCTGATTGCAGCCTTGATCCTCGTGGGCCTCACGACAATGCAGGCACGCGCCGATCGAAGGGTTGCCCTTGTCATCGGCAATTCGGAATACCGCGAAATTCCGGCCCTCAAGAATCCGGACAAGGACGCCGAGGACGTGTCGAAGACCTTCCGGCTGGCTGGGTTCGATGTCTTCGTCGCCCGGGATCTCACCAAGATCGACTTTGAAAAGCAGTTCCGCAACTACCTTGCGGCGGCGGACGGCGCCGATCTGGCGGTCGTCTATTATTCCGGCCATGGCTTTCAGATCGGCGGCGAGAATTTCCTGATCCCGGTCGATGCATCGCTCAAGAATGCGGCCGACATCGAGGTCCAGGCGGTCAAGCTTGACGACGTCCTGCAGCAGTTGCGGGCGAAATCGAAGATTCAGGTGATCATCCTCGACGCTTGCCGCAACAACCCGTTCCCGCGCAAGGACTATTGGTTGCGTGACCAGTTGATCGCCGCCGGCGGCACCGGCCTTGCGCAGGTGAAAAGCTCGCTGAATACGCTGATTGCCTTCGCCACCGAGCCCGGTGCCGTCGCCTATGACGGAACAGGCGATCTCAGCCCGTTTTCCTCCGCATTCTCGCGCCGCGCGCTGGCGCCGAACCAGGAGATACGCTCGGTCATGGCGGCCGTTCGCCGCGATGTGGTCGAGGCTACGGCTGGCAAGCAGGTGCCCTGGGAGAACTCCTCGCTGATCGACGAGGTCGTCCTCATGCGTCGCACCAACCGTCCTGCACTGCCGCCGGTGCTGGAAAAGGTCGTGCCCTCCGGCGTCGGCCCCGTCGCGCTCGACTTGCCAGTGCCGGTCGACGTCGATGGTGGCGCGGTCACCGTGAGCATCGAGAGACCGCCGTCGCTCGGGCGCCTGATACTGGATGGCAAGCCGGTTGCTACAGGTGAGCCGATAGCCGGCAAGGACCTGCCGCGACTGCAAATGGATGTGCCGAAGGGTAGCGGCGCCCAGGAAGAAGTCGACATGCTGGCCTATGCCACGCATGACGACTGGGGCGGCGGATCCCAGGGCATCCTGGTGTTCCGGGTCAAGAACGGCGAGGGCGCCGAGGGTAAGCAACTCGTGGCCTCGCTCGAATCCGAGCAGAAGCAGGAGGTGGTGGAGCGCGGCATCCACATCACCGGCGCCGCCGAAGCGATCGAGAACCGCGACGTCCAGGTCCCTGTCGGCGTCGGTCCGGTGCCGTTGAAGCTGGATTTCCCGACCAGGGATCCGGCGGTCAGCCTGAAACTTGCCACCTATCCGGCAACCGGGACACTGTCCTTACCGGATCGCACCTTGTCTCCGGATTCGAGCCTGATGGCCGATGAGATCGATAATTTGCGCTACGAACCCCAGATAGGCGCCGTCAAACCACTGATAGTCGGCTTCCAAATCAGTGCCGACAACACTCCATCCAAGCCGGCCAACATGAAGTTGTCGCCTAGCGTCGATCCCTGCGACAATGAGGCCGGTGAGCCGTTGGACCTGCAAGGTGTCGTCACCGGTCTGTTGCCGAACGAGATCGGCGCCGACGCGGTGAAAGCCTGTCAGGCAGCGGTGAAGGCCTATCCCGATGTCGCCCGCTTCCGTTACGAGCTCGGACGCGCGCTGCTTGCAGCCGGCAAGGTCGAAGACGCAAAGACGGCTATCAAGGAAGCTGCCGACAAGGGGCATGTCCGTGCCATGTTCGAGCTGGGTTACATCGCCTCGTCCGGAATAGGAACGGCAGTGGACCCGAAGAAGGCCAACGGCTTCTATGCGAAGGCATCCGACAAAGGCGATCCCTACGGCATGACCGCCTGGGGGCGTGCCTTGTTCAACGGTCTCGGCGTCGAGCACGACACCGGCAAGGGACTGGACCTGCTGCTCAAGGCGGCGGCCATGGGGCATACCTATGCCATGAACGACCTGGCCGCGATTTTCAGTGAAGGCCGCAATGGCGTGCCCGCCGATCCCGAGCGCGCCGTTGCCTTCCTGAAGGCGGGCGTTGAGCGGCAAGATATGTATTCGATGAACATTCTCGGGCGCAACTATCTCAGCGGACTTGGCGTCGAGAAGGATCCGAAGCAGGCGCAGGCGCTTTTCCAGAAGGCGATGGATCTTGGCCAGCCTTATGCTCCCGGCAGTCTTGCCCGCATGTACCGTGACGGTGAGGGGGTGGACCAGAACCTTGCCGAGGCGCAGAGGCTGTTCGAGTTGGCGACCGATCGCGGCGACTACTCGGCGGCATATGATCGAGCGGCCATCGAGATGCAGAAGGGCGACAAATCCGACCAGGCCGTCGCCGTCCGATACCTGGCGTTCGCGGCAGGGCTCGATCTTCGCAACGAGTTGCCGAACGCGCGCGCAACGCTGGCGCAGTTCGGCGTGAAGCCGAAAACGGCTGCCTTGAAGCAACTGCGCTCGGAACTCAAATCGAAAATCCCGGCGGGCGGCTCGGTCGACGACCAACTGGTCAAGACGGCAAGAGCCGTCTGGGAGCAAGCCAATCCGCGTCGGGATCTGTTCTGATCAACAAGGAGGCAATGGTGGGCAGGGCATTGAAGCAGGCGGTCATCGCGACATTTCTATCCTTTGCGGTCGCTGGGTGCACAACCGTGCCGCCCAGGCTGGAGCCGGCGCCGCCGACGAAACATCGCACCCAGCACATTCGCTCCACGACTGCGCCGAAGGTGGTCAAGCGGAAGAAGGCGACTGCCAAGCAACTGGCCGAACCGGTCAACAGCGAAGCCAAGCCTGTGATAAAGCCATTGGGCGGTGGTGGCGGTTCTGGCGGCGGTGGCGGCGGCGGGTGGTGACAAGTCTTGACGCGCCACGTTTTTTTGAGCCGCGGTTAGCAACGTTCACGCCCGCTGGAACCGCTCGCCAAGCAGGCGCAAGTGCTCTATGCTCCCGCCTCGTGCCGGTATCGAGATAGGTTGTCCTGGCGGGGGCGTTCCATGTTCGAAGTCGTTGCATTGTCGCGCAAAACGCGGGCGAGAGCCGCTACGTGGCGTATTGGCCTGATCGCTGCGGCGATCTTGGGATTGCTGGTCTTCGGGCCGGCAATGGCGAGTGCCGCGCCGAACTGGACGCTTGACCCGGACGCTTCGGTGCTCACCTATCAGTCGGTCAAGAAGAACACGATCGTCGAGACCAACAAGATCAGGAACATCACCGGCACGCTGAGCTCGGCCGGCGACGCCAAGATCAGCTTCGACCTCAATTCGGTGGACACGGGCGTCGACCTTCGCAATGTGCGCATGCGCTTCCTGTTCTTCGAAACATTCAAGTTCCCAACGGCCGAGCTGACCGCGAAGGTCGATCCGGCCGCTTTTGCCGACTTGCCGACCAAGCGCCGGATCAAGGCAACTTTGCCGTTCCGGCTGAGCATGCACGGTGTCGACAAGGACCTGGAGGCGAGCGTTGTCGTCACCATGATCAGCGACACCCAGGTCTCCGTCGCTTCGGAAGCTCCCGTCGCGGTGCACGTCGAAGACTTCGGCCTGCTGCCGAACGTCGACAAGTTGCAGCAGGCGGCCAATGTGACGAACATCGTGCCCACCGCCTCGGTGTCGTTCGATTTCGTCTTTACCGCCGAGGGCAGCAAGCCGGCCGCGGTGAAGACAGTCGCTGCCGGTGCAGCCGAGGTAGGTCCGGTCGCCACCGACGCCGCCAAGACCAATTTCAGCGACGAGGAATGCCTCAACCGGTTTGCCGTCCTGTCGCGCACCGGCGCCATTTACTTCCGCACGGCGAGCGCCAGGCTCGATGCCAAGAGCAAACCGTTGCTTAAGGAGGTCGAAGGCGTCGTCGGTAAATGTCCGAGCCTCAAGGTGGAGGTTTCCGGCTACACCGATTCCGATGGTTCGCCCGAGGCCAACAAAGCGCTTTCCGAACGGCGCGCCCAGTCTGTTGCCGACGCGCTGGTCGCTGATGGCGTGCCGCGTAACCAGATCAGTTCCGCCGGTTATGGCGAGGATAAGCCGGTTGCCGCCAACGACACGCCCAAGAACAAGTCGCTCAATCGGCGGATCGAATTCTCCGCCACGAAGCTCGTGAACTGAGGTCCGGGTGGGTTCCCGTCCAATCGCGTTTTGTGCTGGCTTGCTTCGCGGCGCCGGCCTTGCCGCGTTTGTCTTGCTTTTGACGTTGACGGCCGCCAGTGCCGAGCGCCGGGTCGCGCTTGTGCTCGGCAACTCCCAGTATCAGCACGCCGCGCCTCTCGCCAACCCCGTGCGCGATGCCCAGGCGATGGCCGATCGTTTGCAGAATCTCGGTTTCGAGGTGGTCTCCGGCTTCGACCTCACCAAGCAACAGACACAAAGTACGGTCGCGCAATTCGCCAAGCAGGTGCGCGGCTCCGATGTGGCGCTCTTCTTCTATGCCGGCCATGGCTTGCAGGTTTCAGGCAAGAACTATCTGCTCCCGGTGGATGCCGCGCTCGAGGACGAGACCTCGCTTGATTTCGAGGCCGTGTCGGTCGATTTCATCCTGCGCCAGATGTCGCGCGAGACCAGCATAAGGCTGGTGTTTCTGGATGCATGCCGCGACAATCCGTTGGCCGATGTGTTGGCCAAGACCGCGGGCATCAAGGGTGCAAGCAGCGGCCTTGCGGAAATTCCGATCGAAAATGGCGGCGCCGGAACGCTCGTCGCGTTTGCGGCCAGTCCCGACCAACTCGCCTATGACGGGTCGGGCGACCACTCGCCCTTCACGACGGCATTGCTTCAGCACATTGGGGAATCCAACGTCTCCATCACCGAAGCGATGAACAGGGTGACCAGCGACGTCTTCAAGGCGACCGCCGGCAAGCAACGACCCTGGATCAATGTCTCGCTGACCACCGAGGTTGTCCTGCATAAGGTCGATCTCAACGCGCCGCTGATCGTCGGCGAGGCGAGTGCCCCGCAGGCTGAAGCCGGTTCCGATGGGCGTAACACCGGCGCGTCGTCAGGCCACAATGACGACCAGCTCGCGCTCAACGTTTTACGCGCCAAGATCCCGAAGCTGGCGACCGACGGCCCGATCCTTTTCGATCATCCTATCAAGTTCGGCGACCCCGCGATCGACGGCAAGAGCATCGCCCAGCTGATCAAGAGCGAACCGCTTTTCAGCCCGGTGGAAGGCCTCGACAAGTCGGTCTGGCAAGGCAAGCATTGCGACAACTGCCATGAATGGAACGAGGCCCGGCTCTGCGAGCAGGCGAAGAATTTCGCCGCCAACGACGTCTCGGTCCTGCGCCTGCAGCATCCGCTCGGTACCCGCTTCAAGGTCGCGCTGGCCAGATGGGCGCAAGGCGGCTGCCGGTGATGCCGGGCTCGTGCCTGCTTTGATGGCAGGCGAGCAGGGATCGGCGAATGCCGTTACGCTTCCATCTCCACCATCTGGATGCCCATTTCGACAAAGGCGGCAAGCACGGCGAAACGGTCGGCCAGCGAAGCGCGGGCCAGCCCGGCCAGAATTCCGGCATTGACTGCGTGGGCGGCCGGAAATCCGGTCGACAGCATGTTGAGGCCGGGGTTGTGCCATGCCGCTGCCAAAGCGATCCAGGCAGCCGGCGTCGCCGGAGGCAGGTCCAGGGCATTGCTTAAGGCTGCTTGATGGTGTGGGCTGTCAGGTGCGCCGACGCGGTCCTGGACAAGCGCCAGCAATTCGACATCCCGGTCCGGGAGGAGCTCAGCCAGATTGCTCAGGCATTCATGTCCCCACCAGACGGCGGCTCGCTCAGGCAGGAGATAGGCACAGAAGGTGACGGCTTCTTCCGGCACGCGTCCGGCAAGCAGAGCACGGCAAAAATCAAGCGGTGGCTGACCGGTGGCAGGCGATTTCATGTCCCTGGCGATGGCGGGGCAGGCAAGGAACAGGTCCCGCGCCGTTCTGTATCCCAGTTCATTGGCCATGGCTGCTACACCCCGAGAGCCAGCGGAACAGCACTCAAGCCTTTAGCCGAGAGCCGGTCAAGCCTCAGCGTGTAGCAGGTGGCAGCCATCGGCAACGTGCGTTTGTTCACAGACAATCGCTTCCCGATTTGATATCGTGCGCACCAGCGAAATCCTCTCGGACAGGAGTGACAGTCATGCGATGGGGCAGTTCAGCCTTGGCATTGGCGGCCATGCTTTTTTCAACACACGTCTTCGCCGATCCGCTTCAGAAGTCAGAAGACATCGTAAAATTCTTCGCCGGCCAGACCGCCAATCTCGGCGCTTCGCGCGGTATCTGCGTCGGCACGGAGGAAGAGTGCAAGAGCAAGGCCGATAAGAGCGGTTCGTCTCAAAAAACCGGTCTCGACATGATGATAAATTTCGCCCTGGATTCGGCGCAACTCGACCAGACCGCGCGCACCGAGCTCGACGAGTTCGCCAAGGCGCTGAAGGACAACCGGCTGAGCACCTTCAACTTCGTTGTCGAAGGTCATACCGATGCAACCGGTCCGGATCGCTACAACCAGACCCTTTCGCAGCGCAGGGCGCAGTCGGTGGCGGCCTTCCTGACGGCCAGTGGCATCGAATCGGCCAGGCTCGAAGCAATCGGCGTCGGCAAGTCGCATCCGCGTGTCGCCGACCCCTACGATCCGGTCAACCGCCGCGTGGAAATGCGTATCAGGACCGAGTAGGCGGTCGGCTACCGGGCGACCGCTACGCTGCTGCCCTTTCAGCCGAGAGCTAGCCTGGCTCAAGCGTATCCTGGATTGAATTGACCAGCACCGTTATCGCCTGCTTGTACTTCTCGAACTCCGGCGATGTCTGCCGGATTTCGGTCGTGGTGGTCGTCGGCTGGCTTGCATCCGTCACCACGCGCGGCGCCTTCTGGCCCATCTTCCGCTCGGCCCAGTCTATCACGTAGCCGACGGTCTTGCCGGTAAGGAACGGGTTGGCCTGTATCACGGCCGATCCCAGAACGGCGCTCAGTTGCGACGAGCCGGACGCGGCCAGCACCTGGTGCGCTCCTTCCATGCCGAGGAAGTGGCAGAGATAAAGGCGCCCTGCCGTAATCTGGTGGCCGCGGGCTCGCAGATAGGCCTCGCCTTCGCGCGCGAGATTGCGCACCATCTCGCGCGACAGCGTCGCGTCATAGCGAAGCGCAAGCAGGTCGGCGGTCGACAGCGACCGGGCAAGATCGGGACGATAGGTGTTCATCATCCGGATCCATGTCTTGGTGATGAACTGGCCGGCGCCGGTCGCCGACGAGTTGGGGTTCTTGGCGCGGGCGCTGCCGCCGCTTTCGACATGCACGATCCGCTCGGTCAGCGTCTCGACGGCGGCATCACCGGAGCCGCTGTAAACGACAGAGGTGCCGGAATCGGCGCTGGCGACCGCGGTTACGCTCCCGAGTGGGTCGATCGCCTCGCCATTCTGGTAGAGTTCGAAATGCAGATGGGGGCCGGTCGAAAGCCCCGTGGTGCCGATATAGCCGATGACGTCGCCGGCCTTCACCTTGGTGCCGACGCCACTGGCGATGGCGAATTTCTGCATATGCGCGTAGCGCGTCTCGCGCCCGTTGGCATGCGTGATCTTGACAAGATTGCCGTAGCTGCCGCCATCGCCCTGGAAGCTGATCTCGCCGTCGAAGGCGGCCATGATCGGCGTACCGATCGGGGCCGCCCAGTCGACGCCTTTGTGGATTCGAACCGTGCCGAGGATCGGGTGCTTGCGCGGGCCGAAGGTCGACGTCATCACCCCGCTAACCGGCGTGACCATGCCATTGCTGACGGTTAGCGAATGAACCTGGTCGTCGCCGGTCACGCAGGCATACTGGCCGTCGCTTTGCTGGAAGACGAAACAGTCGAGCTTGCTGTCCTTGCCCTGGACGCCGACATAGAGCACCCGTCCGGAGATCTCTCCCTGGCCGCGCGGCGTCTGCGAGTAGATCAGCACCAGGCGCTGGTCCTCGCTGGCAAAGGCGTCGAGATCCTGTCCGCGCGACAGATACATGATCGCTTCGCCGATGACGCTGGTCGGCACTTTGTTGCGCGCCGCGGTCGAATAGATCGCGTCGAGCAGGCGGTATTGGCGCTTGGGCCCGCCCTGATCCGAGGCGCCGGAATAGTTGAAGAGGTCCTCGCGCACCCAGGGATCGACGCCGGACACGAATGCGCCCGCCGCGTTGCGCGTCAGCGTACCGACATAGATGTTCCTGGCGTAGATCGAGACCTGCATCAGCGACATGGTCGTCGTCTCGCGGTTCGGCCGGAAGCCGCGCATGGCGACGACAAAGCCGGGCTCCAGCCCGTCGCGGTTGAACAGCGCCTTCAGCGCTTCGCCCGCAAGCTTGGCGTCGTCGGCGGAGAAATGCGCGTCGAGCGCCACGCTGTCCAGGCTGCGATCGTTGAGGATCTTGACGAAACTGTCCTCAGTCGCCTCGAAACGCTGATATTCGCTGGTGACGGTCGCGACGGTGGTGTTGTTCTCGATCGCGGTCTTCTTGAAGGCGGGCAGCGCCGCCTCGCCCTGGTCTATGGTCTCGCCCCAACCGGCCTCGGGGTCGTCGGCATCCGCCTTGGGAGCCGAGCCGGCAGGAGTCTCGCTCTCTTCCGGCGCCGCCTGCAGGTCGTTTTCCAGGTCGCCTTGCTGATCGTCGGTCGGCGTCGTTTCCGGGGCGGGTTGCGCCGGCTGCTGGTCGTCTGGTGCCGTTGCCGAAGGCTTGGCAGCGCCCTGCCGCTGCGCCTGGAAGAAAGCAAAATCCTCCTGTGTCGACGGGATCGTGGTCATGAACTTTTCGCTGGCGCTCAGCATCACGTCGGACAGGATCTCGATCTGCGGCGAAGCCCCGGAACTGTCGAGCTCAGCCGGGCGCGCGACAGCGTGGCCCTTGGTGGCGGTGTCGGCATCGGGCGCCAGCGTGATCCACATCGGGTCACCAGCAAGGTCGATGATTGCCGGCACATAGACCGATGCATCGGCAGGCACGTCTTCCATGCCTTCGACGGCATGCAGTTCCTCATCCTCATCGCCAAATGACCAATCGTCCTTGGTGAGATAGAAGCCGGTGGCGATCGCGATGACGCCAAGCGCGGCAACGCCGGCAAGAACGCCGCGCCGGATTTTGCGTCTGCGCTCGGCCAGCCGCGCCAGCTTCTTCTGTTTGAAGCTCGTGTCGATGCTGTGCGTCACGGGCTGTTTCCGGTCAGGAAATAGGTCCAGCGCGCCTGCTCGAGCGTGTCGACCTCTACGAAACGCGCCGCGATATGGCCGCGCTGCCAGCACTCGTCGATGCCGCGGATAGAGAAGCGCCGTCGATCGACGCACATCTCTGTCGATCCGTTGAGGATCGCATGTCCGAATACATCGGTCGCGTAAAGGTAGATGTAGCGGTTTGCCAGCTCCTCGCGAATGACGTTCACGCACTGGTTGGCGCCGATGGTCCACCAGCCATCGGTCTGGTCGGCATTGTCGACCTTCTGTCCGACGGCGAGGTTGACGACGTCGAGCGTCTGGTTGCAGACGGTGAATTCGGCGTGCGCCCTGCCGGTCGAGAGGATCGGGAGCAGCGCCATGCCCAACAGCGCGGCAAATGCCAGGCGGCCGCAGAGGCTAGAGCAACTCCAGGAAAAGTGCATAGCGGTTTTCCGTCCGGAATTGCGTGAAACCAAAGACTTAGAGTGGTTCGGCGATTCCGTGAAACGCCGAGCCGCTCCCGCTAGGAACTGCAACAAGCTACGCCGCCTGCGTCGCGAAGTCTGGCCGAGTGAGTGCGCGGGACGAAAATCCATCGGCGTCCATGTCTATCCGCCAAGCCTGAAATACTTGGCGGTGGCGGAGAACTGCGAGCCGTCCGCCTCGATCTCCTCGAGGATTTTGGGCAGCAGTTCCGATACCGGTGTCGGTCTTGTAAACATCGCGGCCTGGATATCTCGTGGTCCGGTGATCACCAACATGATCTGGGGCAGGGCCTTGCCTGCCGCCTTGTCCGCGGCGCCAAGGCCGATCGGGATACTGAAGGTCGCCTTGTCGGTTTGCGCGACCATGCGATCGTCGAGATTGAAAGCGATGCCCCGGTGGTCGATCAGCATCACGTTTGAGACGAGCCCGCCATGCGTCAGCAGCGCGCCGCTGATCGGCGCGCCGTCCGGCACCGATGTCCGATCGAGGTCGAGTTGTGGTCGTTCCAAACCATTGCGGTCGACAAAGCGCAGGAAGTTGGTCACTTCACACTGCGGCTGGTCGATGAGACGAACGCTGATGTCCGGCTCGAGGTGAAACCTCGACTTGAAATCATTGAGCATCTGCTCGAATGGCTGCACGGTTGTTGCGAAGCCTTCGATGGCGGCGGCGCCATCCGTTGCCGATGTCAGCGACGCGTAGAAACAGTCGCCGCCGCTGAAGTCGCGCACCCATGAAGCGCGTTGTGCCGTCTCGTCGACCGTCTTCACCGGCGGAACCTCCGGCTTGGGTACATTGATGGCGACGTCGGTATTTTCGGGCTGCGTGGTCGCCGGCGGCCGCGGTTGCTGGGACGGCTGCGTCGGTACGGCTTGTGCTGCCGGCTGGCTGGCCGATGGGGCGGGCGCCGCCGGTTGAGCAGCCGGGCTGGTTGGTTGCGTCGGCGCCTGGCTCCCCGGCGACGGGGAAACCTTTGGCTTGGCGAGCTTGGACAGCATATCGACGAGGTCCGTTGCGCTGGGTTTTGTCGCCGGCGGGATTGCCTCGGGTGCCGGCTTGCTCTCTGCCTCCGCCTGGCCAGGCGAGGGTGTCTTTGGCGGCTCGCCGACCGGCTGCGTCGGTTTCGCGCTTTCCGCAGTCGGGGACATCGTCGTTGACGGGCTCGCGGGCGGCACCAATGGCTCCTGCGTGCCAGCGGCAACCGGCGAGGGCGCCGGCGCTTGCTCGGCGGACTGCTGTGCCTCCGTTGCCGGCGGCACCTCGGGCCTGGGAGTCGGCACGGGGATCTCGGCGGGCTTTCCCGGTTCCGTTTTCTGCTCCGCTGTCGCGTCCTGGTTCTCGGCCGCTGTTGGCGTCTTCACCGTTGCATCCGGCAGGGCAGGCGGGTTCGCGGTCCCGTCAGTGGCGGCGTTGTCCGGTTTTGCGGGTTCCGGCTGAGGCTGCGCCGGCGATTGCGGCTGCGGAGCTTCCGGTTGCGGTGCCGGGGCCACCGGCTTGGGTGCTTCCGCAACGGGTTTGGGCGCAGGCTTCGGCGTCAGCGGTTTGAGTTTCTCTTCGGCCGGCGGAGGCGCCACGATCCCGCTGAAGTAAAGACCGCCCCCCAACAGGACCGCCAGCGTCACGAGGCCGCCGGCGATAGCCGGCGTTCGCGAGGACTTTCGCGGCGCGGCCGGCATGGGCGTGCTGGCCGGCGCCGCGACCGGCGCAGGCCGTGGCTCCGACAGATGCGCCGGGCGCACATGTTCGACGAAGCGCGGCTCGCCGGGAGGCGTCGATGGCTGCGGTTTGGAGTCCGGCGGTGCGGCCCAGCCGGCACGCGGCAGGCCCGGGCGCGCACGCGAGCCAAACGATGCCGGTGGCAATGTCGCTTCGACATCCTCGCCACGCGTTGCCCTGGCGATTTCGGCCATGCTGGCCGGCCGGTCGCGCGGATCCGGCTGCAGCATCGCGTCGAGAAGCTCCTGAAAATCGGGGTCGATGTCGGACAGATCCGGCACGGTCCGACGTTTCTCGATGACCTCGTACTGCGAACCGCTCATGTCGAGCGGCTTCCCGCGCAACGCGGCGGCGAGCACCAGTCCGAGACTGTAGATATCGGACTGCTCGCTGACCTCGCCGCCATAGAGACCGAGCTGTTCCGGCGAGACGTAGTTGTATTTGCCGGCGAACTTTCCACCGATCAGCGTTTCGCCGCCGACGGTCGCCGAACGGGCGATGCCGAAATCGATGATCTTGGCGCGATCCACCCGCCCGCCAGGCAGGATGATGTTGTCTGGCGAGAGATCCCGGTGAACCGCGCCCGCCTGGTGCACCGCGGCGAGCCCCGATGTCAGTCGATGACAAAGCCGGCGCACGTCTTCGGCCGGCATCGGCCCGCGACGCATCACGTCGAACAGCGATTGGCCGTCAACGAACTCCATCGCGAGATAGGGCCGGCCGATTCCCGGATCGATGGTGAAGACGTGGTAGCGCACCACCGCGTCATGCGACAGATGGTTGAGGATCGACGCCTCCTTGCGAAAAAGAGACAGGATCGTCTGGTCGCGGGCGAATTCGGGCAGCACGATCTTGATCGCCACATGGTCGCCGGTCTGGATATTGTGGCCGCGGTAGACCTCGCCCATGCCGCCGGAGGCGATCTTCTCATCAAGCTCGTAAATGCCGCTGAGTTGCGTGCCGACGCCAGTATTGACGTTCGTCGATATCCGGGTCTTGTCGTCGTCGCTCATTTCGCCAGGCTCTCCGCTCCGGACCGATCCGGATGGAGCGCGCCGTTGCGCTCGCCGCCGATCTTCACGAGTACGACAGTCACATTATCGGTTCCGCCGCGCGCCAGCACAGTATCCAGCAGGTTCCGGCACGCCGCTTGCGGCGTCCCCGATCTGACTGCGGCTTCGATCTCGGCATCGCTGACATGCGCGGTCAACCCGTCGGTGCTGAGAACGAAGATATCGCCCGGCATCAATTCGCCCTGCTGGAAATCGATCTCGAGATCGTCGCTGACACCAACGGCATGCGTGATCACATTGCGGCGCGGCCAGGTCAGCGCTTCTTCCGCACTGATCATGCCGCGGTCGAGCAGTTCCTGGACCTCGGTGTGATCCTTCGAGACCTGGAAGATCGTGCCGTTGCGGACCAAGTAGATACGGCTGTCACCAGCCCACAGGCAGGCGAATCGCCCGTCCATGGCAAGCAGCGCCGCAAAGGTCGAGCCGATGGTGATGCCGCGCGATCGCGATATCTCGCGGATCTCGGAATTGGCGCGGCTCAGCCGGTCCTCGAAGCGGGCGCGAAGATCCGGCGCCGAACTCGCAATGCCGATCGTCGCCAGATGATCGACGATGCTGGCGGACGCGACCTCGCCGGCCTCGTGCCCACCCATGCCATCGGCCACCACCCAGAGGCCGGTCTGCGGCTCTATAAGGTAGTTGTCCTCATTGTGGTCGCGCACGCAGCCCTTATGGCTCACGCCGAAGCTCTCGATGGGAAGCGCGACAATGCTCAATTTGCCACCAAGCGCTTCGCGAGCGTCCTCTGTGAACAACCACGGGCCGCATGCCCAGCCCACTTTGCCACAAGCGCATACATTAGAGTACCGAAATGAAGGCTGAAGCCGGCGATGCTCTGGAACGCAGCCATGTCAGAACGCCTTCGGACAGCTGAAGCCGGACAGGGCCGGCAGCATGAAGGGATTGGCCCCGGATCCGGTCTGGAGCGTGTAGGCGACGTCGCGCCCGCCGATCACGAAGCGGGCTTCGGCGTTGGCGCCATTGGCAGTGATGGTCGCCTTGTCCAACAGGCGCTTCAACGCCCATGGCCCTTCGAACCTGAGCGCGGAGTCGCGGCCCGGCATTTCCGGGACGAGGCTCAGGCTCGCCGATCCGGAAGCGGCGCCGCTCGGCCATGTCACCGTGCTTGGCGCGTTGCCGGCCTGCGCGCTCTGGACCGTCTGCCCGTCCACGTTGAGCACCGCGCTGTCGGCTTCGCTGTTCAGCGAGGTGGGCGTGAAGGTGATCGACACCAACGGCGTCGATCCGCCCGACGGGAAGAAGGCGCCGCGGATTTCCGCCGCCGACTGGAACGCTTTCAAGGTCGACTTCGCGAGGTCGCGGCTGGAGCGGACATCCTGTTTCCAGGTCCACTCCTGGCCCGTCATGTCGATCAGCGGCGCAAGGTTCTGCGCGAAGAAACGGTCCATCAACCCGCCCGGCGCGAACAGCTTGGCGAAATCCGCCATCGAGATCTCTTCCGTGGCGTCGCCGGCGAAGGGATAGCGGCCGTTGACCGCCTCCTCGCAGACGCGCGTGACGGTCTGGTCGAGATTCTGGTTGAGGTTGGCCACCGAGGCTTCGGCGACATTGCCTTCGAACTCGTCCGCCGCCGCATTGACCATGCGCGCCAGCGGCTTTGGCAGGCGCGAGACATTGGCGCGCAGCGTCGAGATCTGCAGTTGCAGGTTGGTGTTGACACGTTCTGTCTGGGTCGGCACATCGGCCGCCAGTTTCAGGCTTTGAAAAATGTCGTGGAAATTCTGGGTCAGCGCATCGAGCGGCCGGCGTCCGTTGCTGCCGCTGATCAGCGCCTGGTAAGGCCGGAACTGCGCCTCGACGCTCGCGCCGGCATTCTGCGCAACACCCTGGCCCGAGCCGGCACGGCTCTGCGATTTGCCGCCGGCGATCTGCAGGCCGATGCGGGCCAGGCCCTTGGCCATGCTGGCGAGGTCTTGTTGCGGCGCGCTGCTCTCCCCCTCGGCCGCGATGCTCTCAGTCGTCAATGCCGTCTCACCGGCGATCGCCGTAAAGAGCTGATCGAGAGGTGAGTCCGGCGCGGCGACGGCCGAAAGCGCGAGATATTCTGGCTTGTCTTTGAGCAACCCCTTGAACTTCAGCTGGTCGAGCACGCCGTTCCATGCGGCGGCGAATTCCTTGCCGTAGCGGTCGATGAGCTCGGGGCCGAGCTTGGGCAGGTCCTGGTCGATGCCGCCCTGTTCGCCGCCGCCGCCGAGCACCCACCGGTCGTCGACGAGCATTTGCGCGATGCGCGAAAGCTGCGGCAGGAAGAAGCGGTTGAAGCCGGCGCGCGTGTAAAGTCCCGGAACGCTGAGATCGGCGAGATCGCTGCCATCCATGCGTTCGAACAGAAGCTGTGCCTCGGGGCCGGCCTTCACCGCGACAGAGAACTTTTCCAGCCTTGCGCCGTAGACACCCGACTTGATCAGTGCCGAAGCGCGGTCGGCAAGGCTCATGCGCCCAAGCGAACGTTGCGCAGCCTGGACCAGCGGCTGGTTGAGATCGAAGACCGGATCGTAGGCGTCGTCGAGCGCGAGCATGGCGCGCAGATGCTTTTCGAGCTGCGCGCGGCCCTCGCGGTTGTTCTCGCCGGGGTAGCGGTTCTCTTCCCAGTCCTGCCGCATCCAGGAAACGATCAGCTCGTCATCGACCTTAGGCGCCTTGCCGCCCAGCATCAGGTAGATCTTCAGCGGCTCGTAGAGCGCGATCGGATCGGCCATCTTGGCCTGGATGGTCCGCTCGGCCTGCACCAGGAGCCGGGAGCGGAAGGTCCGCTCCAGCGCTTGCCGATAGGCGGCTTTGGAGGCCGACAGCAGCCGCTCGCGCTGGCTGAGCCCGAACATCTCCTCGATCGGCTTCCCCTGGTCGCCGGTTTCGAACCCGGCCGGCAGGTTGCGCAGTTGGTCGAGGGGGCCGATGACGTTTTCGAGGTCAACGTCGGTCACGGCCGTGCTCTTGAGCAGCGAATCCGCGCTGTCGCGATATTGCGCCATCGCCTGTCGGGTCGAGGCGATCAGCGACTTGTTGGCGAAGAAGCTGAGGCCAAGCAAGCCGAGCGCCGCCACGGCCGCAAGCGCAATCGCGGCAAGGCCGCCAAATCTGGCCAGCCTTGCGCGCCGTTCAACGGCCCGATCGAACGACACCCAGCCCGATTCCGGGAAGATCACATTGGTCAGCAGATCATGCAGGAAGAAGCTCTTGCCGGTGCCGGAAAGATGCGCCTGCGAAGTGCCGCCGAAGCTGCGGCCGATCGAACCCAACACCTGGTCGAACGGCGTCCCTTCCTGGGTGCCGGAGGAAAAATAGAGGCCGCGCAGGCTGACATTCACCTGTGATCGGGAAGCATCGAACAAGCTGCCGATGAACTGCGTGATCCGCGTCCTGAGCGCACCGAACTGCGCCGGAAAGCCGAAAAGTGCGATGCGCGCCACCGGGTCGGTTTCTTCCTGCAGGCGGTCGGCGACTTCTTCCGCAAGGCGCTTCGCCAGCGCGTCGAATTCGGCCGGCGCCTCGCCGGCCATGTTCCTGGTGCGATCGGCGGTCTGGAATGTCGCGCCCCAAACCTTGCGCCGACGCGCTTCGTCGAACTCGCCGAAATAATCCATGAAGCCGGAAACGAGATCGACCTTGGTGAAAAGCAGATAGACAGGAAACTGGATTCTCAGTGTCTCGTGCAGTTCGCGCAGGCGGCTCCTGATCTCGGTGACATGCGCCTCGAGCTGCTGATCGTCGAAGCCAATGAGATCGGCAAGGCTGATGGCGAGGATCACGCCGTTGATCGGCTGCTTGACGCGGCTTTTCTTGAGCAATTCGAGGAAGGCGAGCCAGCTTGCCTTGTCGCGCTCGCGGTCCGATTCCTGCGTCGTGTAGCGGCCCGCCGTGTCGATCAGCACCGCCTCGTCGGTAAACCACCAATCGCATGATCTTGTGCCGCCGACGCCGGCCACCGGCTGGGCGCCGCCGGAGCCCGCAAGCGGAAATTTCAGCCCGGAATTGACAAGCGCCGTCGTCTTGCCGGCGCCGGGCGGGCCGATGATGATGTACCAGGGAATATCGTAGAGGAAATTGCGCCTGCCGTTCGTCCGCTTCAGCGTCGCGATTGCTTCGCTCATGCGCGCTTCGAGCACCTGTGCATCGTCGTTCCGGTCGTCGCTGCGCACGATGGCCGTTTCGAGCGCCTTTTGCGCTTTGCGGCCTTGCCAGAAGCGTATGCCGTAGAACAGCGCAAACATCGCCACGGCGACGCCGATGATCGCAGCCCTGAGCCACACAGACCCGAGCGGTCGTGTGTCGGCGAAGCGGATCAGCGGTCCGGCATACCAGACAACGGCCGAGAAGCCGGCCAAGGCAAGCAGGCTGAATATCCGCAGCATCCAGGGCATCAGTTGCCGCTCTCCGCCGGGTCGGTCTGCAAGGTCTCCTGTTTCGGGATCATCACGTCGACGCGGCGGTTCCTGGCGCGGCCGTCTGCTGTCCGATTGTCGGCGATCGGCTCGTCCTCGCCCTTGCCGTCGGCGCTGAGCCGCGTGGGCTCCTTCAATTTCTGGGCCAGCAGCGCCTGCACCGCTTTCGCGCGGGCGACCGAAAGGTCGAAATTCGATTTGAACGTGCTCGACTTCTTCGGCTTCGCATTGTCGGTGTGGCCGACGATCTTGATCGGCCCGGGCTCTGCGTCGAGCGCTGCGGCGATATCCGCCGCGATGGGCGGGAACTGCGCCTTCAACTCAGCCTGACCGGAAGCGAACGAAAGCTGGTTGCTGATCTCGACAACGATGAAGTCGCCTTTCGTCCCGACGCTCAGACCGCCCCCGGCGATGTCCTTGGCAAGTGCCGCGCTGATGCGATCGATCTGTGAGGTGCCTGGAACGGCGGGCGCCGGCGGGGTCGCCTGCACCGGTTCGGCCGGCGCCGCCACGCTGGCGCGTTCGATCGTGATCGGGGTAGGGGGATTGAGCGCCAGCAACTCGCCGGCGGTCGCGTCGCCTTCGTCTGTGATCAATATCCGCAGCCCGAAAAAAGCGGCCGTCACCAGGGTCGCTGCGGCGGCTGCGACCGCCCACAGCGGCAGTCGCCCTCGTGGCTTGGGCATCGCCGCTGCCATGCCTTGCCACCGGGGCGACATGTCCTCGGAGGCACGCGGCCTGAAATAGCGCAGCGTGTCGTAAACGTCGCGACGGATGCGCTCAAGCGCGTTCTGTTCACCAGACAATCCCCGATACTGGCCTTCGAAACCCAAAGACAGGCAGGCATGCATCAGCTCGAGCAGGTCGTAATGCGCCTCGGGCTTGGCAAGCATCCGATTCAGCGCTTCATAGAAGCCGGCGCCTGTCGGTTGCGTGTGGAAGAACTGCAGCACCAGGCTGTGCTGAAGCCAGGTTTCCTTGCTTGGCCACGGCAGGTTGCCGACAAGGTCGTCGGCGGTTTCGCAAAGCGCGAATTTCGCAATCCGCGCGTCTTCTTCCCCAACACCGGCCTTGGCAACGGTACGCTCGAAGGTTTCGACGGCGTCGGCGATATGTTCCGCTAACGCCGCCGCTTGCCGTTCGACCGGTATCAGCCGCAACTGGCCGAACAGCATGAGCAATGGCGCCGCGGCGGCAAGGATGGGATTTGCCGCGGCGTATTTCACGCCGGCAGTGGCGTTGAGCAGAGCATCCTGCTGCAACGCCGGTCTCGCTGAGGGCGCCGCTCCCGGCGTGGCCTCTTGAAAGACCATGGTCCCGGACGACCAGCCGGGCGGCATCTGTCGGCCGACGCCGGGATCGAACACCGTCGACCCCCTGGCGGGCGCAGGAGCAGACGGTAACCCTCGGGGACCGGAACCATCGGGATTGGCAAGCGGCTTTTGCCTTTGCCGCGGCGCACGGATGACGGTTTTGTCCGGCGGCTTGGAGGAATCATCCTTCGAGCTCATCGGAGCGCGACCGTCGACGTGGAATGAGGATGTTGAAGAGGGGAAAGGAAACGCAGACCAGGCTCAACCTTAGCTGCCGGCCGGGTGGAAAGGCTCATCTTGCCGAAACATGACATTCCCGCACACGCCCCAAGCCACGCCGCT
The DNA here is from genome assembly GCF_041355295.1 of Mesorhizobium sp. RCC_202. Taxonomy (NCBI): domain Bacteria; kingdom Pseudomonadati; phylum Pseudomonadota; class Alphaproteobacteria; order Hyphomicrobiales; family Phyllobacteriaceae; genus Mesorhizobium; species Mesorhizobium sp. RCC_202. Next base: position 202,004 of record NZ_JBFUPO010000006.1, on the reverse strand, counting down.
TTGCCCGCCAGGCAGGCTTCCATACGTTATTCTAATCGCACGGGAAGCCGATGGAAATCGGAAAGCAGGATGATCAAAGTGAGGGCTTCTTCTATGAGACCCGTCACATAGCGGGCAACCGTGCCGCTGACGGCATCAGTCTCGCCCAGAGCGTTTCACCGTTTCGCGGAAACGCGAACCGCTCTGTCTCTTTGTTTGACGCAATTCCGAACGGAAAACCGCTTCACACTTTTCCTGGAATTGCTCTGGCTATTTCTGTTTGCCGGCCTTTGTGTAGGCTTCGGCGAAATAGGCGAGGAACACATCCAGCATACCGTTTTCGTGCTTGTCCTCCATCATCCGCCACGTCGCGACAAGCGCGTCCCAGGCTTGGCTTTTTCTCGATGAAAAGGACGCAGGCGGAATTCTTTTGGCGATCGCCTCCGGCGAAAGATCGTCGAGCAGTCGGGACAATGCGGCCTGCATGGCGGCGTAGGTTGCGATTTCGTGGCTCTTCAGGTCACGGAACGCATCCTCGATGCTGTGCCTGGCGTCGAGATAGCCGGTCCTGCGCTTGGCGAACATGATCTCCAGTATGTCGTCGGTGCCCGGCACGAATTTCAGCGGGTTGTTGTCCTCGGCGCCGATCATCGTGCGGTTCGGACTCTTGGCGAGCACTTTGGCCGCCGCGCGCGCTTTCAGCAGCAAGGACAATTGCTCGACCGTCGTCCTCAGCACCGTGCCGATCTCGGCGGCAACGTCATGTGGATCGCGCGACTGCAACAATTCCGGCGATATGCCGGCCGCCCTGGCGATATCACGCAATATTTCGTCCACTTTCACCGGCTGATTGACCGGGGCAACCGGGCCGGGTTGCAGCGCCGAAGACATCGGCATCGGCGCTGCCGCAGCCGGGCGCTGCTCCAGCGGATTGCGTGGCGCGCTGCCAGGTTCCAGCGGCCTTCCCGCCGCCGGCGGCAACTCGCGTTGCGTCGAACCGGTCCTGGTTTGCGGATGATCGATGGAGGCGGGTTCTTCGTCGATCGAAACGGCAACGACGTAACGGCCGATCAGCAGCCGGTCACCCTGGGTCAGCCGATGCGGGGCGTTCATGCGCTGGTTGGAGCCGTTGACGAACGTGCCGTTGCGCGAGACGTCGTAAAGCCAGAACGAACCTGCCTGATAGCGAATTTCGCAATGCCGGCCCGAGATGAACTTTTCGGGGTCCGACAGGGTCCAGTCGCAATTTTCGCGGCCGATCTCGAAGCTTCGATCGCGGGCTGCATAGCTCGCCGCGATGCCGGTGGGCAGCCTGTCAACGTTACTGATCTGCAGCGAAATGAACATCCGAACCGTGGGCAAACCTGAAATCCCAGACATTCTAGCAGCTTACCAGCGCAGCGGGCGAGGTACGTTTCACATGAATGCGCGGCACGGTTTAGCCATTGCTGTTATTTGGCCTCCGTTGAACATATGCTAGGCTTGCGGCGGTCCGATGCGGTGAATTCGAAAACCTCGCGAACGTGATGCAGTTTACAGAGCGGAGGCTTCAATCCATCACACTGGCGGCCGCGTCCAGGAGGGGCACGACCCATGCCGAACGAACGTGCCACGGTTGTGCAGACGCCGCTCGGCGCCGATGTGCTGACCTTTACCCATCTCGTCGGGCGCGATGAGATCAGCCGCTGTTTTGCCTACACCGTCGGATTCGTTTCGAAGAGCCGCGACGTCGATCCGCTGAAGATGCTGGGCGGTATTGTTTCGGTCGAGGGTGAATCTGATCCAAAGCGCTGGTTCAGTGGTCTGGTTTCGGATTTCAAGCTGACCCGCATCGAGGACCGGCTGGCGTTTTACGAAGCCACTGTCAGACCGTGGCTCTGGTTCCTCGGCAACACCACCGACTGCCGTATCTTCCAGAACATGACGGCGGTCGAGATTGTCGAGAAGATCTTCTCGAAATATGGCATCGCCAAATTCGAGAAGCGGCTGCAGGGATCCTATCCGCAGCGCGAATATTGCGTTCAGTATGACGAGAGCGATCTCGATTTCGTGCAGCGGCTGCTCGAGCACGAAGGCATCTTCTATTTCTTCGAGCATGATGAGGGCAAGCACACCCTCATTTTGTGCGACGCGATGAGCAAGCTGAAGCCCGCGCCGGGTTACGATAAGGTGCTTTACAATTTCGAGGGCCACGGCTCGCGACGCGACAAAGAGTACATCACCGAATGGATTCCCGGCAGCGCGGTGCGACCGGGCGCCTATGCCCATACGGACTATGATTTCGAAAAGCCCGGCGCGGACCTGATGGCGAAGTCCGCCCAGCCCTTCGGCCACAAGGAGGCCTCGGGCGAAAACTACCGCCAGCCCGGTGCGCATCTCGATGTCGGGCGCGGCGATAAGATCGCGGGAATCCGCCGCGAGGAACTTCAGGCGGTGCACCAGCGCAATACAGCCGTTGGAACCGTGCGAGGGCTCTTTTCCGGCTGCAAATTCACGCTCGAAAGTTTTCCGAGTGACGACCAGAACCAGGAATATCTGGTGGTAAGCGCCGAGTATCGGCTGTTCGATCCCGGCTACCGGACCCAGAACGAGGCCCATAGCGAGAACTTCAAGGTCGTGCTCGGCGCTGCGCCGACGAAATTGCCTTATCGGCCGCCGCGCATCACGCCGCGGCCGATCATGCGCGGCCCGCAGACGGCGACGGTGGTCGGCCCTTCCGGCGAGGAGATATTCACCGACAAATACGCGCGGGTGAAGGTACAGTTCCACTGGGACCGCCTCGGTAAGAAGGACCAGAATTCTTCCTGCTTCGTGCGCGTGTCGCAGACCTGGGCCGGCAGCGGCTGGGGCTTCATCCAGATCCCGCGCATTGGCCAGGAGGTCATCGTCGATTTCATCGAAGGCGATCCGGACCTGCCGATCATCACCGGCCGCGTCTACAATGCCTCCGAGATGCCGCCTTACGCGCTGCCGGGCAATGCCACGCAATCGGGCTGGAAATCCAATTCCTCGAAGGGCGGTGGTGGCTACAACGAGCTGATGTTCGAGGACAAGGCCGGTTCCGAACTGGTCAACTTCCAGGCGCAGAAGGACCACCATCTGCTGATCAAGCATGATCGCAACAAGACGGTGCAGCACGACCAGTCCGATCGCATCGACCACGACGCCAAACACTCTGTCGGCCACAACCTCGACGAGGACGTCGGCAACAACAAGACGGTCAAGGTCGGGGTCAATCAGACCACCAACATCGGCTCGAACGACACCGAGACGGTGGGCGCCAACCGCTCGCTGACCGTCCAGGCGAACGAGACGATCCACGTCGTCGCCAATTCGACGGAAAACATCGACGCCAACCATTCGCAGACGGTCGGGATCGTTCAGACGGTGACGGTGGGAGCGGCGCGCATCGACACGGTGGGGGCCGCCGAAGCGAGGACCGTGGGCGCTTCGCAGACAAACACGATCGGCGCGACGCGATCGGTGAGTGTAGGGATCAGTCAGAACCACGATATCGGCGCCTCGGACAGCTGGAGCGTCGGAGCCGGGCAGAGCGTGAGCATCGGCGCTGCCCAGACTATTAGCATTGGTGCCGATCAATCCTTCGACGTAGGCGCCGGGCGGGCTACCAAGATCGGTGCTGACGATGCGATGCAAGTCGGCGGCTCGCAGGCGATAAAGGTTGGCAAGGGCTATCTCCTCGAAGCCGGTGAGGACGGGGCGATCAAGATGGGTACGGACCTTGTGGTCGAGGCCGGCGATTCCATCACGCTCAAGTGCGGTTCGGCGACAATAGTGATGAAGAAAGATGGCTCAATCTCAATCGAGGGCAAGGACATTACAGTCAAAGGCTCTGGCAAGATCGACATGAAGGCTTCAAGCGACATCACGATGAAGGGCTCTAAAATCAATCAGAACTGAGGCGCTGGCTATGAACAATGTCCGGGATCGAATCGAAGGCGTCGTAATCGGTATCTTGCTCGGTTTCGATGCGAATGTGCCTCTGGTTGTCTTTTCCGGCAATCCGAAGGAGACGGCTCTGTCGGCGCGAAGTCTTGTGGAACTGTCGCGCGAGTCGATCGGGGCGGAGGTGGCGCTGCTGTTTCAGGACGGAGATCCTGAACGGCCGCTGATTGTCGGCCGGATTGTGGGGCCGACGAAAAAGCAGCCGCAAAAACCGACCGAGTCCAGCGACGACATGACCGTCACACGCGACGGCGAGACGGTCAAAATCACTGCCGGCGAACGTCTGGAACTGCGCTGCGGCAAATCGGTCATCATCATGGAAAAGGACGGGCATCTGACCATTCGGGGAACTTATCTTGTCAGTCATGCGAGCGCGTCGAACCGCATTCGTGGCGGCTCGGTGAACCTGAACTGATGGCGAAGGCTCCGATCCTCGAGAATATCGTGCGCCAGCACGCAGAGATGGCTGCACATCTCTGGACTGTCTACGACTACCATCTTCTGCATCCAGGCGAGAATCCGGACATGGATGAAGAGCACCTGGCCAGGTTGGTGGAGCGGCTGGAAGCGCATCTGGACGGGCTGAGAGTAGCGGGGGAGGAAGGGCGCAAGATCGCGCGAAAGCAGTATGAAGAGTTTCCGGAGCCTGGAGAATTGTTCGTGCTGAGAGTATCGCAGGCCAGCGCTCCGGTCCGCATCGGGGACCTGAACTTGGATAAAGTTCGCGCGTTTCTTTCGACGACGTTGAGAAAAGGGTTACAGCAGGCCGTGTAATCCGCCGATCGTGGTGGCCGCCGCTCTCGCCCGCTATCAGTGGTTCGAAAAAATATCTGCATCGGATGCGTCTCCGATGATGATATCGCCTTCACCTGTCTCTCTATAGTAAAAATCGATGACGTCCTGCTTTCCGCACAGATCGGCGATGTGACCAGTTCTCCCGTCACGAAATTTACACATGATCATTAGATTAAGCTCGCACTGCGTTTCATCGATGTCTAATATTCTAACGTTGTTGACCAGAACCTCATACGCTCTCTTCGCGCTATGAATGTCAGTGACCAAAACCCAAATCCATACTTGCTGATATAAGCTGTCATATTCGATCTGGATATCGACCCAAGGTGGGCTGGTTAAAGTCGAAATACGACCATTTGCGTTGCCAATAAAATTGGCCGCATAAGAATCGCTGGCGTTGTTTTGTTTTTTCACCAGGTTCACCTTGGATTTAACCTTCGAGGATTCGGCGGATGGGGCCTGTAAGCTATATGGTTTGCATGTTGATAGTCGATGGAAACGCAATTGAGACCGCTATATTCAAGCAACATGCGTCGTAGATTTCGCTGCTGCCCGTCATATTGGATGACGTGGCCGTCCCAGCTTCCAACTCCGGGCTTCGGATGACGATTGGTTACCGCTCGATGATTCGTGAAGAGGTCATAATTGTCGTCTAGAAAATCTTGGTGCCGCTCTTCTAATTCTTCAATCCTCTGTCGAATTCGTATCCCAAGTTCAGCGCACGTCATCGCTTGAACAAAGGAAGAATTATGCACCACCCCGACGATCGCCATTGTGGGTGTGTCGCCGGGATTGCTGGCATGGTTGCTTGTTGCCATATCGCCAAAGCGCGCAACGCCTTTGCTTTCGACCTTCACGTCCATGGACCAGGCTTGAGCATAGACCTTGCCGGTGTTCTTCGAGGTGATCAGCCCCTTCTTCGCGGCCGCCCCGGCCTCGTCGCCAGTGCACTTGCTGTAGTAGCTGCTATTCTCCTGGCTGATCGGCTTGTCGCCGATCTTTACCGTTCCGCTGCCCGACGTCAGGTCGGAATCGACGCCGAAGTCGGGATAAGGCACCGGCACACCGGGGGGGGTTGCCGGGTTCTCGGGTGGCGTAAAGCAGGTATCGGGGAAGGCTGCGATGACCTTGCAACCCTGCGCCTCGGCTGAAATCTCCCTTCCGTTTGCGAAGACAGTCATCGCGCCTCCACGATGGCGGCGCCGCAGGCCCCATTGTCACCTGATGCTTCCACCATGATCGGCCCTGCTGGAGCGTAGCCGCGTTGAACAGCCTGCACCGCCCAGGCCAACATCGCTGGTCCAGCGGCTGCTCCAATGTTTCCTAAGCTAGCGGCCAGCGCCCAGATCGGCTGCACCGCTGAGCGCTCCCGTTGTGTGCGCAGCATGGCTAAGGCGGATTGTTGAAACCAATAAGTTTCGCCTACAAGATCTCCGATTTTGAGCACCACATCGGAATGAAGACACCGCGACTCGGCAAGTGCGTTCTTGTAGACCGACGTCATCCCCTCTGCTCGGAGCGGATAATCCATTTCATTGTAAATATGAGCCGGCTCTCGTGCGAGACCCAACCCTGTGAGACGAAGTACACCGCCAGAAGGCGCGCAGAGAATGGCAGCGGCCGCCTCCCCCGGAATGAACCCATTCGAGTTCATGGTTGTAACCAGCCGCCTCTCGCCAAGATAATGGTTGACGCTCTTTGGCGTCAGATAGCTATCCACCCCTACAATCATCACAAAGCCAGTGCTGCCCGAGGCTAGCAGACGGCGGGCCGCGTCGAGAGCGACATGGCCGGACGGGCGACCATGAGCGACCATGCGGGGCTGGATCGTCTTCCCGAGCTCGGAGATTTCCTCGATCAGGCCCAACAAGTTTTGTCCGTTGCCAACCGGACGCCCGGGACGATCCTCCTCAGCCACGCACAGGATGAGGGCGGTTTGGCCGCGCGCCTGCGGTGCGATTTCAAACGCTTCGACGATGGCCGCGGCGGCCATGTGGGCGAGCCGCTCTTCGCCAATCCAGTTGCGCGGCAGCGAGACGGGCGCGCCAATCAGCCAGTCACCGCCGGGCACCGCAAACCTGGTCTCCTGGAATCCGTCCAGCCGGGCACGCATGGCCGCGCAGGACGAAGCCGCATCCAGGCCCACCGCCGTCACCATGCCGGCCGAAACGAAGTCGAGTGCGGCTTTCATGCGGCAGCCTCCTCGTCGTCGAATTTCGCAGGGACGTCGGCGCGTATGTATCGCTTGCCCGTCAATCTCGCCCGCAGCATGCCTCTGGTCGGCGGGCCAACCCAGCATTCGGTGAATTCGAGAATCGAGCGCTGAATGCGTTGCTGCAAACGCCAAACCAGCGAGAAACGACGATTCTGCGGGTCGAACAGGACCGTGTCGGGCAGAAGGTCGCCTTGAAAGGCCTCTTGCCTGCCCTTGAACAGCGTAATCGGCAGCGTTGTCTTGGGAAAACGGAAACTCTCGCGTCCTGCCGGCGTCAGATTGACGAGTTGCACTTCCTCGTCGTCCCTCGGCGCATCGATCTGCTGGTCGGGCGGCGCCATCTGGAAATAACGCTCGTCGAAGTCCGGTGGCAGGAAGGGAAAGATGTTGGCGGTCCAGTTGTCGTCATAGGTACCGCCATGTTCGATGCGGCCCGGCCATCCACGCCCCATCGGACCGAAGCTCATCGGCCTGTAATCGCCGAAGGGTGAGCGTATCTCCTCACCCACCGCCTGGGTGTTGGGCAGTTTCAGGCCCGGGATCAGCCGCTGGTTCCTGGTCCGCGACCAGCCGGTGCCAACGGGGTTGTATTTGTAGCTGGCCGGCAGTTTGTCCTCCGGGTCCAGCCTGTCGACACCGCCCCATGCGACGTCGTAAGAGATCGGCAATTTCAGGAAGGGTTGCGGCGCGGTAGCGGTGAACACCGGTCCGATGGCGCGCCACTCGCGATGTCCGACCACCTCGAACCGCTTCGACCAGTTCCCGATCTTGATGCCGACCGGTACGCGCTCGGCCGGACGCCCGCCCGGCGCATAGGCGCACCCGTTGGCGACGACATCACAACGGGGCTTGCGGAAAGCGAAGTCGGTTTCCCACAGCGTCGCTGAATAGCCGGGCATGCCGGTGTGCGTGTCGGCCATCACCAGCGGAACCTGTTCCGCCGATTTTTGCACCAATCCGCCAGGCGTCGCGGGAAAGTCGAATGTGCCTTTGACCACCACAACGATCCATTGGTGGCCGGCCTTGTCCATGCCCATGGTGAACTGATGCGGGTAACCCACCTGGTTCCAGGTCTCCATCAACTGGTCTCCCAGCTCGCGGCGAAGATCTGTTCTAACGTCGGCTGTGGCTCCAGCTGATCGATGTCGAAAATATCCGTATGCGCCGTCCACATCACAAGGTCTTCGATAACATCGCCATCGCCATCAACGACCGGAACGGGCAGGCCGGCCAGCGCCGCATCGAGCTCGTCGGGCGTCAACTCGCCTCGTTGCGCGGCCAGCGCCAGGGCCTCGATGCTTTCGAACCATGCGTCCGCATAGGCCAGCTCGAGGGACGCCTCCGGGAGTCTTGCGACGACGCTCAATGGAAATTGCCGGCCGACCCGGTCGGCGCTCTTCAGGACGATGCCGGCGCAGGCGCCGAAGCAACCAGGACCACTGAGGAAACGCAACGCAGTATTTTGCGGCCAGGTTTCCAGCTCAAACATCGGCACGATGTGCTGCGCCAGCCAGCGGTCCCACACGCGCACGAAATCGCCAGGCAGCCGCCGCGTGACGAAATCGCCGGCGGCGGGCATCTTGCCGTAGAGGCCGGGCAGGATCAGATCTGCGGCGGACATGTGAACTTCTTGAACATTTCGAGTGTGTAGGGATTCTCGACGCTGGCGGCCTTGAGCTCGAAATCGGCCCACATGCCCTTGGTGCCGAGACGTAGGCTGTAGACGTCGGTGAGCTTGGTCGCGGCGAAACGGCCGCCACGCAGCATTCTGAGCCACGCCCAGCTGCCGGTCTCGTTGAGCATTGTTTCGGGCGAGCCATCGACCGGCTGGAAGGCGAGCGAGATCACGCCCGTGCCGTCCTTGCCGGGCCACGTCATCGGCTGTGGCCTGGTCGCGTTGTTGTAGTAAACGAGATTCTGGCCATCGAGGTTGAGCGTCACCCGCGCCACGTTGGGCGACAGGTCCTTGGGCTCGAGCGTGAAGTTCATCACCGGTCCAGTGCCGCCGGGAAACAGGTCGTCGCGGATGTGCCGCGCCTGCTCGAACGCGGCGAGCGCCGCCGGGTCAAGGCCGAAGTCGGCGCGCCATTTCCACGGCTCGCTGGCGGTGTCGACATAGTTGATCAGATGGTCGTTGGTGAAGGCGTCGATCAATCCCGTCGGGCCGAACAGGCGCTGGAAGTCGCGCACGTTGACGTCAACCGCGCTGTCCGGGCTGAACGGATAGCGGTTGTTGAGCGCGGCCTGGCAGAAGGGCAGGATGTCGGCGCGCCAGATGGCGTTGAGCTCGTTGGTTACGGCCTTCTGCGACAGGCCGCTGGTATCGCCGGCAATGCCGCCCAGCCAGTCGTTGATCGGCGAAGGCAGAATCTGCGCCTGCCTGGCGACCGCGCCTGTCAGTTCGGCCAGCCCGCCCTGTTTCTTGATCGCATCCTGCGGGTTGGGATTGGCGGTTACCGTCTGCAGCACGTTGGACAGCGCCGTCAGCGCCACGACGGCGGCGTCGAGCGCCGGCGGCTGGCCGTCGACCTGGGCGATCGTGCCCTTCAGCGGCTTGAAGTGATCCGCAACAAGGCTGCCGGTCATGTCGACCTGGTTGGCGGAGCCGGCGCGCGGCAGCAGCTTGGCGCCTGTCGTGACCACCTTGCCGAGCTTGCCCAGCTTCGAGAGCAGCTTCGAGCCTGTCTTGGCGGCGCCGCCGCTTTTGTCGTCGGTGGAGGCATCGTCGGAGCGGGTGAGGTCGGTTTCCTGCACCACCGCGGTCAGCAAGCGCTTCAGCGCGGAGTCGGCGCTTGAAAGGTCCTTGAGGTTCTCGCTGGCGACGTTGAGGTCGGTCAACGGCGCAAGCCGCATGTCGCGCAGGAAGGAATCCCACTGCGCGATATAGTCGTCGTAGTAGAGTTTCAAGATGTCCTCGGACAGCGCTGAAACCGATGTTTCCGAATTCTCCGAGCAGCCGCCGGCGAACACCGCGCGGTCGAGCGCCGCCTGGCCAGCCACGTCCTCGATCCGATCGAGGATCGCGTCATGGAAGCCGGCATAGGTGTAGGGGCCAGGAACGCCGACACGCAGCGTCTTGTCGGAGCGGCGGGCGAATACCTTGGCGCCGTTCGGTCCGGCGAAATTGGCCGGCACCCATTCCTTGGCGGCTGCCACTTCCGGGTCGGCCAGAAGCTGCTTATAGGCGCGCTCCGGCAGCGAGATCGTGCAGACCGTCTTGAGTGCCTCGGCGACCAGTTCCTTGTCAGGGGCAATATAGCTGTCGTCGACGGCCATGCGGCTGATGGCGGCAAGCTGATGCTCTTCGGCATCCGCGGTCGGGAAGGGCGGGGCCGGCGCGAATTGCGGCAGGCTGTTCACCCACCAGTTCTGGACGAAATCGGTGTCCATCTGCGAGAGCCCGGTCATCATCCGGTAGGTCTTCAGCGCGCCGAGCATGAAATCCGGGTCACGGATCTGCCGCCACATCGTGGCTTCGAGCAGAGCGACCATATGCGGTTCGAGCACGTTGCGCAGCGCATGGTCGTAGGTATCGGTCTGCGCGCGCACCAGTTCGGGCGAGGCGGTCGGACCGAGCAGGTTGTGGATCGCGCTAGGTGGCTCAGTTCGGGCCGCCGCCACCGCATCCATCGCCGCCAGCGCGCCATCCATCGTCGGCTGCTCGACCGCGGCCGGCATGGCGGCGACTTCAGTCAGCGGCTGCTGCAGCGCTTCGAACTGGCCGGCCTGTTCGGTGATCGCATTGCGGTTGTCGAGATAGGACCAGGTGAACAGACCGCCGGCGACGAGGGCGGCGAGCGCGCAGGCGGCGGCGGCCCCGCGCCAGATCCAGGCGCGGCGGCGCTGCGCCAGCGGGTCGAACGTGCCGAGGCCGGCTTCCTTGAAGATCACCTCGGTCAGCAGGTTCCTGAGGAAGAAGCTGCGTTTCTCGACTCGCGCCGCAGGCATGGCGCGGCGCGGCGGCAGCCCGAAGGAAGACGACAGCGCCGCCGTCAGGCGGTCGATGGGCGCGCCTTCCTGCGTCGCCGATGTCAGATAAAGACCGCGCAGCCAGGCGGCTTCCTCGTAGCGGCTTTCGCCGAACATCGCCTCGATCAGCACCTGGATCGGCTCGGACAGGCTCGCCAACTGTGCCGGGAAGCGGAAGATTTCGGCGCGCGAACCGAGTTTCTCCTCGTCTTCCAGGCGCGGCACCAGCCGCCGCTCCAGTTCCGTGGCAAGCCGCGATAGTTCGGTCTGGATCGTGCCGGCGTTGATGCGGGCATCGAGCGGAAAAGTCGTTCCCCAGACCTGCTCGCGCGCCGTTGTCGACAAGCCGCCGAAAAAGGCCTCGAATCCCTTAATGAGGTCGGCCTTGGTCAGCATCAGATAGACAGGCAGACGGATTTCGAGCCGATCGTTAAGCTCCGCCAGACGCCGGCGGATCTTGCGGCCATGCGCCTTGATCGCTTCCTCGCCTTCCGAGAGCGCATCGATCGACAGCGCGACAATGACGCCGTTGAGCGCGCGGCGACCCCGATGCTTCTTCAAAAGATCGAGGAAGCCCAGCCACTCCGCGGCGTCCACGTCCGGCTGGCTTTCCTGCTGGACGTAGCGACCCGCCGTGTCGATCAGCACCGCGCTCTCGGAGAAGAACCAGTCGCAATTGCGCGTGCCGCCGACGCCTTGCAGATCGTCGGTGAGGTCGATGGGAAAGTTGAGACCGGACTGGCGCAGTGCCGTGGTCTTGCCGGTGGCCGGCGGCCCGACGATCACATACCACGGCATCTCGCGCAGGAATTTTCTGCCGCCGAGTTTGCGCCGCCTGAGCTCGACCATCACCTCGCCGAATTTGGCGCCGACGGCCGCGACGCTCTCCTCGCCGGGGGTGAGCTGCTTTTCGGCCACCGGTGCCGCGATCTCGGCGACGAACATGCGGTTGGCGCGGATTGCGCGGCGCTGCGCGATGATCAGCCAGATCAGCCACAGGATGATCAGCCCGGCGATCATGCCGATGCGCACATTGTCGGACTCGAACGGCGCGTAGGGACCGACCTGTACGATCGGGCCGAGCACCCAGATCAATAGCGACAGCAGCGCGATCCCGATCAGCGTCCAGAGGAAGCGCGACGTGATGACGGCCCACAAGAAGCGCAGGATGAACATCTCAGAGCCTCTTCTCGACCAGGACCTCGACGCGGCGGTTGAGCGCGCGGCCCTCGCGCGTCGAGTTGTCGGCCACTGGTTCGGTTTCGGCACGGCCCTCGGAAGAGATACTCTCCTGCGGCACGCCGGCTTGCACCAGAAGCTTGGCTATGGTTTCGGCGCGCGCTTCCGACAGACGCTGGTTGCTGGCCAGCGGGTTGGACCTTTGCAGGCGCACATTGTCGGTATGGCCAACGACGGTGATCTTTCCGATCAGCTCCTTGTTGTCCAGGATCACCTTGGCGATCGACTCGACCAGCGGCTCGTAGCCTTGGGTCAGTGTCGGTCGCGAAGACTGGAACAGCTCAGGGTTGGAGGACTGTATCACTAGCTTGGCGAGCGAGACGCTCTCGGTGCCGCTGAGCGCTCCCTTGAGGTCATCCGGGGCCCCGGCCTTGAATTCGGGCAGCAGCGCGAAATCGACCGGCTGCGGTGCTTCGGGTTCGGGGGCGTCCTGCTTGGGCGCGGCGCGGGTGACGTCGCCGCGCGAGGCCGGCGGCAGCGTGCGCACCAGCGCGGAGAGTTCGACCGCCTGGCTGCTCAAGCCCATCGACAGGCCGATATAGGCAGCGGCGGCCACGACAACCGCGGCAAGTGCCATCACCCAGATCGGAACGATGAAGCGCTGCGGCTCGTCAGAGGCGATCACGCCTTTCCAGTTCGGCGACAGCGGCGCGTCCTCGACATCCGCATTGCGCAGGAAGCGCGCGGCCGCCACACGCACGGCATTGAGCGAACGGTCGCCGGCGCGCCCGGGCACTCGATACTTGCCGCGGAAGCCGAGCGCCAGGCAGTAATACTGCAGCTCCAGCATTTCGCGGTCGCGGTTCGGATGGCGCTCCAGCTCGTCAAGGCGGGTGAAAAACTGAGTGCCGGCGTCGACGTCGCCGCGCAGCATGACCACCAGCGGCTGGCGCGGCCAGGCGCTGGCGCCGCCCCATGGTGTGTTGAGCGCAAGGTCGTCGAGCAGCGCCGCTACGGCCCAGGCCGCCTGGTCGGCGCGCTCCAGCGGGGAGCCCGCCGCAACCGCGGCGTCACGCGCCCGAACCAGCTCGTCGAGCAGGCGCGTGCGCATCACTTCCGGGTTCTCCGGTGCCAGTGCGCTTTCGAGCTCGGGCGCGAATTCGAGCAGCGGCGCGAAGATGTTGATGAGTGTGTTGGGATGGGCGCGCGCCCTTTTTACCGGCGCGCCAGGCGCCAGCGGCGCCAGTGGACGGGGCGTGGCGCCCGCCAGCCTGATGCGGGTGCGCTCGCGATCCTCCGACAGTCCGAAAGGATCATCCCGGCTCATGGCCTCACCTGTTGACCGAATAGCAATCGACCTGCGGCTCGCTCGGCAGGACACCGGAAACGCCGATGACGAAGCCGGGGGCGTCGAGCAGCGAGGCCCAATGCTCGCTCTTCTGATCCAGCTCCAGGCATAGCCTGTCGCCATCGTAGGGGATCTCGCGCGGCTGCGTATGAAGCGGCTTCAGCGGAATGCCGGGCAGGCGCGACTTCCACAGCCCTTCGAACTGGTCGGCGGCACCGACAGTCGCCTGGTTGACGAAGATCTTGCGCAGCGCGTCTTCCGAAAGGTCCGATCCGACACGGATGACGATCCGGCTGGCAACCAGCAGTTTCGGATTGTCGATGCGCACTTTCCAGACATTGGTCGCGTGCCGCATGACCGGCAGCGCGCGCGATTTCGGCTCGATGTAGCGAAGGCTGAGGATGAGCGAACGCAAGGCATCGGCCAGCGCCATATAGGCAGGGCCAGGCGCCATGTGATCGTAGGCCGGCAATTCGCCGAGCCGCCGCGAGCTCGAGCCGTAAGTCGCCATCTCGCCGGCGAGGCCCGCAAGCTCGAGATAGAGCTCGGCCGGATGAAAGACGTCCTGCGCGAGCATATGGGCAAGCCGCGGCCGTGCGGCATTGGCTAGGTGCAGCATCAAAAGGTCTTCGACGCTGCGGCCAGCCCCGCCCATCACCATCTTGCCATGCGCCTCGGCGATCTGGTCGAGGCCAGTGACGACCTCCTGCAGCAATTGCCGGTACCAATGGACCGCGCCGGTGATCAGCGTCGGCGGCAGGAACGTTTCATCGAGTGAAATGCCGCCGTCGGCGCGAACGCCTTTGATGTCGGCGATCGGCAAGGCGGTATAGCCGCCGACCGATTTGCCGGGCGCGAGCAGGAGCGCTTGCGGCCGGGCGATTTCGATTTCTTCGGGGTCGGCGCCGCTCTGGACGGCGTCGCGCACCGAGACGATCTTGCCGTGATAGCGCGCGCCGGTCGATGCCGCATGCGCCGGATCGAATCCGACGCCGCCGGGCGGCTCGAGCGGCAGCGCCACCAGCACCGGCCCGGCGCCGGTGTCGGCCGTGACCGGCAACGGCTTGGGCGCGTCCATCAGCTCGGGGATGGAAAAGGGCGTGCCGTCCGGGAAAATGCCCCGGGCGGACACGATCGAAACCTGGCCGGCATCGAGCAGCGACTGGTCGAGCGTCAGTTGCTGGAAACCGAACGTATGGAGCTGGCCGGCCTGCAACGCGCCGCGCACCATGCCCTCGAAGAACCGATCCTGCTGCTGGAAGTGCTGGGTCCTTAGAAACAGGCCTTCCGACCACAGCACCCTGTTTGCATCGCTCATGCCGTTACTCTCTGCACTGCCCTGTCGCTTGTCGTCGCGCCTAGGCGGAAATGCCGCCCTTGCCGAGGCTGACGTTGACTGTGAATTTCGACCCTGGCGACACCGACTTGGTCGTGCGCCAATTGCGTCCGCCCGGCTCGCGGATCAGGGCCACGAAGCCGAGCGCCGTCGCGTTCGGCTCGACCGTGATGGTCTTGGCCGCGGTCTTGCCAGGCGCGACCGAGATCGTGTCGGAGCCGATGAGGTCGGCGCCGAGCGCCGAACTCGCGTCTCCCTGCAGCGCGAAATAGTCGGCTGAGTTGAACTTGCCGGTGCTGGCGAGCCGCATCACCAATACCGTCACCGGCCGGTCGCCGCCGCCCGGCCCCGGATTCATGCCGGCCCCGCCGGTCACGTTGACCGAGATAACCGATGGTTTCGGCGGGCCGCTCTGGCAAGCCGCGAGCAACCCCGTGGCGCCGATGGCAATGATGAATTCGCGTCTGTCGATCATGTCTCACTCCTCTTCATATGCGTCCCTGAAGTCTGCGCCGATCTCACCCAGGAAACTCGATTCCGCGCTTTGGGCGATGTCGCGATGGCGTTTCTGGTAGAGCTCCCACAGCTTGGCATTACGCCCGCCGGAGAGCAGGTTGCCGATCGCCGAATTGGATTTGAGCTCTTCCTCGATCGCGGCCGGATCGAAACGGTCGATCATGCGCCGAAGCGCAGCCTGCACGCCGCGCCAGGCGCGTACGTGATGCTGCGCAAGATCCTTCACCGCATCGCCGATCGCCGCCTCGCCGGAGAGAAAGCCCGGGCTGCGTTCCGCGACGATGGTGACGATGACATCCTCGACCGTCGGCAGGAATTTAAGCGGGTTGACCTCGGAGGCGCCGACCATCGTCTGCGCCACGCGCGCGCTTCCTTTTTCTTCGGCCCGCTTGCGCAGAAGCTGCATCAGGCCATCCAGCATCAGCCGGTATTCACGCCCGAATTTTTCCATTTCGGCGATCGCATCGCGGCCGGGAAAGTCGGCCTCCTCGACGCCCATGCCGCGCAAGAATGCGGCGCGAAGCGCCATGTCGTTCGGAGCGGCCTGCATCGGGCGGGCCGGCTTGGGCGCCGGAACGGAACGTGGCTGCGGCGGTGGCTCGACTGCCTGCACTGGCATATCCCAAGGTTGTGCCGGGTGCGGCTTTTCAGCCTGATGCTGCAAACGGCCTGCCATGTCGGCGCCATTGGCGGGAGGTGGCGTCGCAGCCGGCCCGATGCTGAAATCGTCATCGAAACCAGCCGGCTTTGCCGCTGGCCCGGACGCATCGTTGCGCGAAGGCATTTCGCCGAACCCGAACGGATCTGGTTGACCTGGCGTCGCGGCATCGCCGGATTCAGGCGTCGCCACCGGGTCGAGGCTGAACGGGTCGTCGAAGGCGGGCGAACTGCGTTGGCTGGAGGCGCGATCATAAGCCCCGGGAACAGGCTGCTCGAACGGGTTCGGCAGGTCCGCCGGGCGTGGCGGCCGCGGTTGCTCTTCGACCCTGGCCGAGAAAAAGTCGTCACCGCCGATGCTGGCGGGCGTCCGGGCTTCCGGCGATGACCAAGCAGCTGCCGGACGGCTGGCGACCGGGGCGGACCCGACTGTGGTTTGGCTCGCCTGGGATTGAACCTCGACATGGAACACATAGTCGCCCATGCGCAGCCGCATGCCGCTCTGCAGCCGCACCGATCGGCCGGGTCCCAGAGGGGTGTCGGAGTCGTCGACGAACAATCCGCTGCTCGACGTGTCGGTGATGAAATAGCTGTCGCGGCCGCCGCTGATCTTGCAATGCGCGCGCGATACGAACATGTCCGGATCGTCGATCTGCCAGCCGGCCTCGGCGCTGCGTCCAATCACCAGCTCGCCTTCGTCCAGCCGGGTCTGCCTGACCACCTGCGAGCGCGGGCCTTGTTCCAGCGTCAGCAGCAGGCTCATACAGACGCCTCCGCCAGTTCCGGCCGCCAGCCGACGATGGTACGCAGTCTGAGATCGTCGGCGTCACCTTTTTCGGGGCGCCGTGGCAGCCAGGAGGTTCGCCCGAGCTGGATGGTTCCCATGCGCGGCGGCGGCACGGCATCGCGCGCCAGTACGATGCGCAGATCGACGTCGAGCGCCTCGCCGATCATGTCGCGCACCGCCTTCTTGAACAGGCCAAGACGCCGCTCGCCGGGCAGGAACGACTTGAAGTCGTCGAGGTCGAGCGGGCCGACACGCAGTTCGATCCTGCTTTGGCGGTTGAAGACCCGCGGGCCGATCGTTGCCCCCTTGCCGAGCGTTGCGTAGGCCCTGCCGACGCGGCTCTGCAGCGCCTTTGGTATGGTGATCCAGGCGGCGACGAATTCCTTGATCTGCACCGGCACCTTGAAGGCCGTGGCGAGAAACAGGGTCAGCCGCTCCACGCCGTCGACCTGGCTGGCGAGCGATCCAGCCTGTCGCAGCCGCACGGCGTCGAGTTCGGGATCCTGCGTGCCGGGGAGACCGATCCCGGACATTGCCTCCAGCATGGCGCGGACGCGTCCGCCAACGGATCGCTCGACCTGCACCGCCGGGTGCGCGTCGGCCCAGGCGCGGTAGTAAAGCGCCATCATGCGGTGCTGCAGGATGTTGACGAAGTCGATGAAGGTCGTGTCGCTGGTCTGCTCGGCGTCGGCCCCGGTGAACCAGCGCTGCGACAGCCGGTCGAGCACCCAGCGGGTCAGATGCAGCGGCATGGGTCCTTCCGGCCCGAGCAGGCCGAGATTGGCCAGTGTCACACGCGCTGGTGACTTGTCCCCTGTGTCCTGGAACTTGACGACGTCGCGCGCCGAAAAGCTCAGGCGCACGTGCTGGCCAAGCCTCGCCGGTTCGCGGTCTGCCGTTCCGGAATGCCCGAACAATCCGCGGCGCTGCTCGAGACGTCGCAGCAGCTCGAAGAAGTCGAAGCCCTCCGACAGCGTTTCGGCAGCCCTCGTCGCGGGCTGTGCTAGATCAGGTAGCGATTGCCGGGCGTCATCGGCCATGGCACATCCTCCTGTTTCTGCAGCAACCGCGAGCGCGTCCGCACAAACCCGTTTATCCCGGCATGGCGGGCGAACAGCCGCGAAAGCAGGGCCGAAAGCAGCAATGAGCTTTGACCCGCCAGCACGGATTGGTCGACATGCAACGTCACTTCGGTGCCGCGTCCGAAACACATCGGTCCGTCGATCTGCAGCCGCTCGATCACCGGGCGCGAATCGATGCGCACGATCGAATGCACGTTGCGGGCAAGGCTCGGATCGCCCCGGTCGGCATAGAGATCGAGCAGCGCATGCAGCGGATCGACGCCACGTCCTTCCTTGGCCAGGCTGAGGAAGTTGAGCGAGAGCTGCGCCACCAGCCGCCAGGCGAGATTGTCGGCGCGGGATTCGCCCTCGGCGCCCGCCGGTAGTGCTGCCGGAATCGCCGGCTGTGGCGGTCGCAGTGCCCCGAGCAAGCGCACCGCCTCCACCGGATCGGCCGTTTCCAGCGTCAGCGTCGGCGTGTCGTCCAGGATCGGCAGGTCGCGGTTGGTGCAGAGCGCCATGATGTCGAGACGCTTGAGCGGCCGGTTTGGCGCGCTCCCGGCCGGGCGCGAGATGGCGATAAAGAGATCGTCGCCGGTGTAGGAGGTGCGGGTCAGGCCCTCGCGCCGCTCGTCTTCCGTGGCCCGGCGCGGACGCCGCTCCGTCGAATAGACCCAGCCGCTGCCACGGTTCTGCCCTAGGCTGAACAATTCAGGGATCGTCGCCTCGCTGCCCTCCGCGTCGGCGTCCTCGACCCGGGTGACCCGAAAGATCTCGAAGTCGCGCGCCCGCGTGCGGTCGGCATGCAGCACCTGCCGCGTCTTGCGCGGATCGATTTCGATGACGTTGCATTCGCGTTCGAAGAGATTGATGATCGGCGTCGCGAACAGCTCGAAATCGGTCGGCGCCACATCGGCGAGCTCGGGCACCGGTCGCCGGAACAGGAAGATGATCTCCATTCCGCCGTCGCACTTGCGCACCACCGGCTGCAGGCCGGCGACCCGCACATAATGGAAACGCTCCGGAATCATAAAATATTCGCGCAGCAGCCGATATCCCTCGAAGGTCGGGCGGGTGCGCGGCATCAGGGCTTCGTCGTCGCGTATGCCGATCATTTCTGGCTCGGGCAGGGCCGTGAGCGGATTGGTCTTGCCTTCCGCCCGCGCGCCGATGGCCGAGCAGGCGCCGAAGATCGCATCGAACAGCAGCGGCGCCTTGGTGCGGCCCGCGAAATAGAGATCGAGGCGGTCGAGCGACAGTTCGGAAAGCTTGCCTTTTCCGGCGCGGCCGAGCGAGATGCGGAACGCCGCCTCGCCGCGCACGCCGCCGAGCGGCGCGATGCCGGCGGCGGCAAGCGCGCTGCGATCCTGGAAATAGCTGACCGAGGTGATTGCGATCGGCCACAGTGTGACCTCCTGCGCGGTGGTGAATGTCGAACGCGTCGAAAGCCCTGGATGCAGGCTGGAGACCAGTCGTGTGCCGCGCGCGACGGCGTGGCCGGCAATCATCGACTGCACCTGCTGGCCGGGTTTAAGCACGGCCATGGCTGTCGCCGGCGCCGGCGTCACCAGATCCGGGTAAAGCACATCGAGCACGGCGCGCGAGAAGCGCGAGCGCTCCGCGTCGACCTTCAGCCGGGTGCGCGCGGCAAGGAAGGCCACGCCGTCAAGCAGTCGTTCCACATAGGGGTCGGGACAGGGCACAGTATCGAGCGAGAGATTGCGGGCAACCGCCGGGTGCATGTCGGCGAATTCCGCGGCCAGCGCCCGGATATGGGTCAGTTCCTCTTCGTAATACTCGACGAAGACCCGATCCATCTCAGGCCTCCCGGAATTCGGTTCGTGCCAGGCCGTTGTCGAGATTGATCGTCGTGCGCAGCCGCATGCGTTCCGGTGTCGGCGTCATGATCAGCACCGCGTCGATCTCGATCTTGAGACCGACGGTTTTGTCGCCGAGCGTGACGTTGACGGTCGTGGCGCTTTCCTTCAGGCGCGGCTCGAAGGTGGCAAGCACCGCGCGGATTTCGCGCGCCAGCACATCGCGGTCGAAATCCCGCGACGAGCGGCCGGAAAAGGACGGCACGCCATAGTTGACGACACTGCGGCGCACTTCCGGAAAGTCGGCGAGCGACGGCAACTCGTCCAGCGGCTGTTCGTGCTCGGCGTCGGAAAGCATCGGTACGGATTCGAAGCGCTCGGTGTTGAACAATGCCTCGATGTCGCGCCGGACGGCTTCTCTCAATACGCGCGCCGAAACGACCACGCCGCGGCTTTCGATCTCGACACGATGCTCGGTTTGGAAGACCAGTCGGTGCAGGCGCCGTTTCTGCTCGGATGTGAGTTCGGCGTCGGCATCGATGGCGCGCGCGCTGCCAACAAGAAGAGCCTCGATGCGCTCGGCGCCGAGTTCCTCGTCCAGCAGGCGGCGCAACCCGTCGATCTCCGACGTAAGCCCCGGCAAATCGTTGACGAGGCGGTCCCAGAGGGAGGGCTGAACCGCCTCGCGCTTTGCCCGCGAACTGCCGGCAAGCTGCGCTTTCGCGCCAGGCCGCTTGGCCTCACTTGCCGACATAGACGTCCATTTCGATCTCGTCGTCCTTGTTGTAGACGAACTTGATCTTCTTGTAGGCGAAGCTGACTTCTTCCTCGATGAGGTCCGCCTCGTCAGCGGCCTGCCGCATGTCGTACTCCATGACCGAAGCGTCGGTGAGCGTCACGACCAGATAATCGCTGGTCTCGCCGTCGATGGTGCGGCGCGCCGAAAACTTCACTTCATCGAGCGCCTTGTTCTCGAACAGCGCCTTCTTCAGGTAGGGCGACGACTTGTCGTAGTGCTTGGAAAACTTGATCATCCCCATCGACACGCGCCCGCGGCGCGACAGCGAATTGGGATCGTAAGGCGCGATCATCTTGTAATCGACGCCGAATACCTCGATCTCGTCCTCATGGCCGTCGCGCTTGCTCGGGCCCTTTATGTCCGGAACTTTCAAAAAACCATCGATTTTCGTTGTTGTAGCCATTGTCTTTCTCCACCGCTTTCAATGAAACAAAATGACTTTCCTGCAATTTCAGCCCTTCACCGACGGCAGTTCCGACACCAGCCGGAGCGAGGCGTTGATGCCTTCCAGCTGGTAGTGCGGACGCAGATAGAAACGGGCGTTGTAGTAACCGGGCCGGCCCTCGACGCTGTCGACCTGGACCTCGGCCGCGGCGAGGGGGCGCTTGGCGCGCGCCTTGTCGTCGGCAAAGGCCGGGTTGGCCAGCACGTACCGGTTGATCCATTCGGTCAACCAGATCTCCATATCGGTGCGTTCCTTGAACGAGCCGATCTTGTCGCGCGCGATCGCCTTGAGGTAATGCGCGAAACGCGACACCGGGAAGAGATAGGGCAGGTTGGCGCTCAGCCTTTCGTTGGACTGGGCGTCGGGGTCGACCAGACGCCCGGCGCGCGTCTCGTCATCCTGAAGCGAATGCGCGCCGATGAAGGCCGCGAGGTCGGTGTTCTTGCGGTGCAGGATCGGCATCAGGCCGAGCTTGGCCAGTTCCGCCTCGCGCCGGTCGTCGATGGCGACCTCGGTCGGACATTTCATTGCAATTGAGCCGTCGTCGGTCGGGAAGGCGTGCACCGGCAGGTTCAGCACCGTACCGCCATTTTCGACGCCGCGGATCTGCGTGCCCCAGCCATAGAGCTTGTGGCTGCGGTTGATGTTCACACCCATCGGGAAAGCGGCGTTCATCCAGACATATTTGTTGTGGTCGCCGCCCACTTCTTCCTCGAAGGTGAAGCCCTTCACCGGAACGGTTTCCGAGCCGTAGGGCAGGCGCGCCAGCACGCGCGGCATGGTGAGGCCGATATAGCGGGCGTCCTCGCTCTCGCGCAGCGACTGCCAGGAGGCATAGGCCGGGTTGTTCACGATCATCTGCAGGTCTTGCGGGTTCGGCAGTTCCTGCCAGCTGTCCATGCGGAACAGCCGTGGCGAGGCGGCGGCGATGAACGGCGTATGCGCCGAGGCGCAGACACCCGAGATGTTGCGCAGCAGGCCGACGTCGCGCGGATGGTTGGAGAACTCGTAGGCGCCGATGATGCAGCCGATCGGCTCGCCGCCCAGCATCGAATACTCGTCCGTGTAGACTTTCTTGAAGACCGGGCTCTGGTCCCACATCTGGCCTTCATAATCCTCGAGCGTGTCGGCCAGTTGCTCCTTGGAGATGTTCATCACCCGGATCTTGAGCTTGGTATCCGTCTCGGTGTTGTTGATGAGGTACCAAAGGCCGCGCCAGGTGCCTTCCATCTCGCGCACCTCCGGGGCATGCAGGATCTCGTTGACCTGCGTCGTCAGCATCTTGTCGATGCCGGCGATCAGCGACTTGATCGACTTGATCGCATTGGACGAGATGGTCGTGGTCTCGGAACGCGATTGAGCGGCAAGCGCCAGGTTGCGCACCAGTTGCTGCAGCTTCTCGCTGTCGTCCTTCTTGACCTTGAAATCCTTTTCAAGGAGTCCGCTGAATTCGCCAAGATCGATGGCTTCCGCCTCGGCGGTGGCGGCTGCGGTCTTTTGCTGTTCGGCCATGATTTACTCCTCGCCCTTGCTGTCGGAGATCGCCTGGTCGGCGATCTTGCTCAGCAGCGGCTCATTGTTCAGAAGCTGCGCGATGCGCTTTTCGGCGTCGACGCGGCCATCCATGAAGCCCAGCAGTTCCTCGAGTTGACGTCGCATCTTGAGGATCTCGGCCAGTTGCGGCACCTGCTCGGCGACCTTGTCCGGCGCAAAATCACCCATCTTCGCGAAGGTGAGATCGATCGCCAGTTCTTCGTCTCGCTCCTGGCCCTCGGCTTGCGGCAGGGTGTTCTTCACGCGTGCCTTCACGCGTGGCCCCATCGCTTCCATGAATTTGGGGAAGCGGTTGGCGTCGGTTTCGACGAAATTGCGGTCGAGCACCGACTTCGACGCTTCCTTTGTCTGCGAGGCGCCGGAAAGATCGGCCATCACGGCCATGACGAACGGCAACTCGATCGTCGTCGGGCTGCCGTAGGTCTCGACGTCGTAGGCGATCTGCACGCGCGGGGCGCGGTTTCTTTCGATGACCTTCGCTTTGCTCTCTGCTGGCATGCTTTTCTACCTTTCATCCTTCTGGGCCGGCTTCTTGGGATCGGCGACACCGGCAAGCAGCCGGAATTCCTTCAGCCCCGACGGGGCGAGATCTTCCATCAGTTCCACGAAATCCATGTGCACCATCCGGCGCACGCGCCGGGCGAGATGCGGGATCGGGCTGGACGGTTCGGTGCGGTCGTAAAAAGCGACCACAAGATCGAGGCATTTGACGACTTCGTCGCGCGAATTGATCCGTTCAGGCAGGCCGGTGCTCGCTTCCACAGCGCTTGCCACACTTGCCATCGTCTCGGCTCCATGACCGTTTCGGGTGGACGTCGATGCCCGTTGCTCCGGCTGAGAAGCAGGCTTTGCCGCACCGTTGGCTAAGGCGCCAGGGCCGGAATTCCGCTCCAGCGTCGTCAGCAAACGCTGCAGGAACTTCCTTAATTCCGGAACGGTGGCGCCATTGCCTTCGATGCGGGGGTTGAGAGCGGTATCCACCGCCTCCAGCGCCGAAATCGCGCCACGCGCATCGGCCAAAAGTGTCGTCATCGCGTCCGCGGCCTGATCGACCTGCGCCGCGCATCCTGTGCGCACCCGGTTCAGCAACTGGTTGTGCGCCGCCGTCAGCGCCGCCTTTTCGGCGTTTCCCAGGCCGGAGGCGGCTTCCTGGAGCATGACGCGCTCGTCGAGCGCTGCCTGTTCCAGGTCACGCCCGCTGATCGGCCCGATCGCTCGCGGTGAGAAGAATACGGTCTGCCTGAGGTTCGCCAACAGGCCTCCCTGGCCGTTCTGCAGATCGAGCAACGCGTTCATGCGGCGCAAGGCGGCTTCACGCGGCGCACCCGACCGCAGCGACGGGTGCAGGCTGTCCCAGTACTGCTCGAAGGTCCGCGCAATCAGCGTCAGCCCTTGGGCGAGGCCGGCCAGCCCTTCTTCATTGGCGAGAGCGCGTGTGACGAGAACCAGCAAACGCAAGTCCCGGCCGCGGAGCCGCAATTCTTCCGCCTTCTCCAGAACGGCTGCCCAGTCAACCGGGATGGTGGACTGCGAAGTCTTGTTGCCGCCGTCATGGACGACCTTGAGCTGGGTTTCCGTGAGCCGCTCCAACTCGTGAAAAGCCGGGTCGTTGCGCAAATCCTCTCCCGACGGGTTCGCACCGTCCAGAGGATTCAGCCAGAGTGCGAGATCAATCACACCTACCCCCAGCAAGCGGCTATGTGACGTAACGTTATCATCGGCCCTATGCCACGACAATTGAGCACGTGCTTAAAAACTAACAGAAGCTGAACGTCCCAGTTATCTTTCGACAAACCCATTGCGCGATTGGCGGACCGGGTATGTGAAATCGCTCGCATAGTTCGGCGCGCAATCCGGGTTTGTTGCAGGAGTTTGCAAGGCTTGTGTAACCGCGAGGTGCCGCCCGGATAGGGTCCGAAGGCCTCGCCCGGCACATGGTTTTGTCAAGCAGCCGCTTATATGGCAGGGTGCGGTCAGCAGATCTCGGGGGCAAGGTTCAATGGAACAGCGCCGGTCGTCGCAGAGTTTCAAGCGTAAGGAACTCGTTGCAAAGCTCAATCCGACGGGGATGCGCGCCTTCAAGGCCGCCGCCGACACGGCCAAGCTGCGCGGCAACCCCTATGTCGAGCTCGTCCATTTCGTCCAGCAACTGGTGTTGTCGGAACGCTCGGACGTGCAGATGATCCTTGCCGACGCCGGCATCGATGCCAGTCGGTTGACGGCGGACATGACGCGGGCCATCGACAAGCTGCCCTACGGCGCGACCTCGGTCGAAGAGTTCTCCGACCACATCTTCCACGCCATCCAGGAAGGCTGGAACCTGGCCACATTGGAATTCGGTGTCGAGGAGGTGCGCAGCGCCCATATCCTGGTCGCCTGCCTTAAGACACCGGTGCTGGAAGGCCTGGTGTCGAAGATCAGCGCCGAATTCGACAAGATCGATGCGGACGGGGTCATTTCCCGTTTCGCCGATGTCACGGAAGGCTCGCTCGAAGCCGGCTCGCCTCCCGCCGCAGCCGCCGAAACACCGATGAAACGTGGCCCGGGCGGGGATTCGGCGCTGGCCAAATACGCCACCGACCTCACCCAGCGCGCCCGCGACGGCAAGATCGATCCGGTCGTCGGCCGCGATCCCGAAATCCGCCAGATCGTCGACATCCTGATGCGACGCCGGCAAAACAACCCGATCCTGACCGGCGAGGCGGGCGTCGGCAAAACAGCGGTCGTCGAGGGCTTTGCGCTGCGCATTGCCCAGGGCGACGTGCCGCCGACATTGCAGAACGTTTCCGTGCGCATGCTCGATGTCGGGCTGATGCAGGCCGGCGCCAGCGTCAAAGGTGAGTTCGAGAAGCGGCTGAAGGCGGTGATCGACGAGGTCCAGTCCTCCGAGGTGCCGATCATCCTGTTCATCGACGAGGCGCATACGCTGATCGGCGCCGGGGGTGCCGCGGGAACTGGAGATGCGGCCAATCTCCTGAAGCCCGCGCTGGCGCGCGGTGAGCTGCGTACCATCGCCGCCACGACCTGGGCCGAATACAAGCAGCATATCGAGAAGGATCCGGCGCTGACCCGCCGCTTCCAGGTGGTCAAGATCGACGAGCCCTCCGAAGCGGTGGCCGTGCTGATGCTGCGCGGCGTCGCCGGCGTTCTCGAGCAGCACCACAAGGTCCAGATCCTCGACGAGGCGATCGAGGCCTCGGTTTCGCTTTCGCACCGCTATATCCCGGCCAGGCAATTGCCCGACAAGGCGGTTAGCCTTCTCGACACCGCCTGCGCTAGGGTTGCCGTCTCGCAGCACGCGACGCCGGCCGAGGTCGAGGATATCCTGCGCCGCCGCCAGGCGCTGGAAGTGGAGAACGGTATCATCGGCCGCGAGGCGGCGATCGGCATCGACGTTGCCGAGCGGCAGGCTCGCGTGGACGCTGGATTGGCCGAAACCGAGACCACTTTGGCAGCCGCCCAGGCGCGCTGGGATCGAGAAAAAGCGCTGGTGGCCGAAATCCTGGACTTACGCGCAAAATTACGTGGCGACGGCGTGCCGCTCGATGAGACGGCAGCCGAGGAGGCCGCCGTCGAAATGGAGAACGCAGACGCGGCCGTTAAAACACCTGAGAAAAAGGCGGACGAAGGCAAAGCCGCTGAGACCAAGCCTCAGAAAACCAAGGCGTCGAAGGCCAAAGGGTCCAAGGCCGATGTGGTCAAGGCCGAGGCGATTTCCGCCGAGCCGGCGGATGAAGCGGCTGCCGATCTGGCGCGACTGCGCGAATTGATGGTGGAACTTGCCAGCGCGCAGGGCGAGACGCCGTTGATCCTGCCTTCGGTCGATCGCAACGCCGTCGCCACCGTGGTGCAGGACTGGACCGGCATCCCGACGGGCCGGATGCTCTCCAGTCAGACCGAGAAAGCGCTCAAGCTCGCCGCCACCTTGTCTGAGCGCGTCGTCGGTCAGGATCATGCGATGGAGATGATCGCGCGACGCGTGCAGACCAGTCGCGCCGGCCTCGGCGCGCCGGAAAAGCCGGTCGGCGTGTTCCTGCTTTGCGGGCCGTCGGGGGTCGGCAAGACCGAGACAGCCCTGGCGCTGGCCGAAACGCTCTATGGCGGCGAGCAGAACCTGATCTCGATCAACATGTCCGAATTCCAGGAAGCGCACACCGTATCGACGCTGAAGGGCGCGCCGCCCGGTTATATCGGCTACGGCAAGGGCGGCATTTTGACTGAGGCCGTGCGGCGCAAACCCTATTCGGTGATCTTGCTCGACGAGGTCGAGAAGGCGCATCCCGACGTGCACGAGATCTTCTTCCAGGTCTTCGACAAAGGCATGATGGACGACAGCGAGGGCCGGCGGATCGATTTCAAGAACACGCTGATCCTGCTTACCTCCAATGTCGGCTCCGAGGTCATTATGGACCGCACCAAGAACGGCACCGTGCGCACCGGCATTGACGATCTGGATACCGCCCTGCGCGCGCCGCTGCTGAAAGTGTTTCCCGCCGCTTTCCTCGGCCGCGTGGTAACGATCCCGTACTATCCGCTCTCGGATGCGATGATCGAAGCGATCACGCGCCATCAGTTCGCCAAGATCGCGCGCCGGCTGCGGGCAACCAGCGATGCCGAACTGGTGATCGGCGATGGCGTCATGGATCTGGTCAAGGCGCGCTGCAGCGAGATCGAGTCCGGCGGGCGCATGATAGACGCCATCCTCACCAACACATTGCTGCCGGAACTCAGCCGTGGCGTGCTCAATCGCTCGCTGGAGGGCGCGAAGATGACGAAGGTCACCGTCGGTGCTTCGGCCGACGGGTTCACCTATTCGTTCGAATAGCTTCGGCTATCCACGAGCGGCGCTTTTGGGGACGGCGAGCGGACACGGTCTCAACTGCGGCCCGAAATGAACAAGCGATGTGGGCCGTCCCTGCGTTAAGCCTCGCATAACCTCTGCAATCTATGCTGACGCCAGATTGTCGAGGACAACATGAAGCGCAAGTCGATATTACTCTTCGCTTTTCCCGCATTCATCCTGGCGATTATGGCAGGCGAGCGAGCAGCGACGCTCCTGCTCGGAACCTATCCTGCCAGCCCTGCAATGTGGTGGATCTGGCTTGAGTTGCGTCCCTTGTCGACGATGTTCTGGCAGCAGGTCGACCTCTATCTGGGTGGTTCGATGGCCCTGGATGCCGGCATCCTGATTGCAGCGGCGATCGCCTGCTGGAGCGCTTGCCGCGTCAGACGCTCAGCCGCCTTCTTCCTGGCCAATCACCTGGCTCTGCTTTTCGTCGGGCTGATGATCGCCGTCGGCGGTCATTCGGAAACGGCGAGCACGGTTGCCGCATTCACGGCGCCCAGCGGCTTCTCGTTCTCGCTGATGGTGGACTTCACCTGGGAGAACAGCCTCGTGCTGGTCCTAGGCTTTGCGGCCTGCGCCTATTGTCATGTCGCCTTCCTTCGCGAAACCCGGCAACGCGCACAAGCATTGGCCGTGCGTGTCATCGCCTTGCAGCGCGATCTGTAGAGCGCGTCGTCTGAATCCGTTTCATCGCGACGCGCTTCAGTTGATCTTGCGGTAATAGACCTTGCCGTCCGGTGTCTCGGTTCGCTGGTAACCGGGGTTCGGGGCGGGGGGCGCGGTGGCAATCCGCCTCTTGGGCGGCCGTGGCGTGTCGACAGCGGCAGGTTCGGCCGCGACCTCGATGTCGGACGACGCTTCGGCCACGGTGCTCGCCGCGGCAGCGGGTTCCGGCGCGCTCGATATGCCGGCGTCGCCGGCTACGGGAAGGTTCTGTTCCAGCCGGGCCATGTGGCCGTTGATTTCGATGAAGCTGCCCTGCAGCTGGTGGTCCAGCGTCTCGAACCGGCTCTGGAAACCGTTGTTGACCGTATCGATGCGGGCGCCGATGCGCTGCTCGAACTGGCCGAGCTGTTCCAGCCGCGCCTCCATCGTCTTGAGGTCGTTGACGCCGCGATAGAGATAGACCGCGGCCGTCACATTGACGAAGGTGACGAGTGCGGCACCCACCGCCAAAACACCGATCATTCTGGCCCGGCTGGGCCGTCCCGGAGCGGCTTCCCTATGACCGAGTTCGATTGCCGGAACGTCCGGCTCGCTGATCATCGTCATTCAACCACCACCTTTGCGCCCACCGCGACGCGCTTGAAGAGATCGATCACATCGGTGTTCGTCAGCCGGAAGCATCCGGACGTGCCGTCGAAACCGACGCCCTTGGGATCGTTGGTGCCATGGATGCGATAGAGCGTGTCGCGCCCGTCGCGCGACAGATAAAGCGCCCGCGCGCCGAGCGGATTGTAAGGACCCGAGGGCACCAGCTCCGGCAGTTCCGGCTGGCGGGCGCGCATTTCCCGGGGCGGGCGCCACTGCGGCCATTCCGTCTTGGCCCCGACCTTCACCACCCCGGTCCAGCCAAACCCGTCACGCCCGACGCTGATCTGGTAGCGCAGCGCCTGGCCCTGGCGGGTCACCAGGTAAAGCGCCTTCTCGTTCTTGCGGATGATGATGGTTCCCGGCTGCTCGGCGGTTGCGAAGGCAACTGCCTTGCGCAGGCTGGGGCCCATCGCCGGCAACGGGGGTGCCGACCGCGCGTCTGCGGTTCCCTGGACGGACAGCGCCAGCATCGCGCCGAGCGCGCAGGCGCCGGCCAGCCTCGGGATGATCCGATGCCTATTTGGCAGCGTCATCGAGCCGCTCTTTGAACATCTTCTTCAGATCCTTGTTGAAGCGCGCGCGACCGTCCACCTCGGAGGGCAGGATGGCCCGGTTCAGCGAATCCGAGAGAAGCGCGTTGTCGAGCGCCACCGACTTGATGTGCGGCGCCTTGAAGATCTTCTCCAGCTCGCTGCGCGAAAAATGGTTCCCGAACCATTTGCGCTTATGCTTGTTGGCGACGAGCGTGATGGAGACCGCGTTGCCGCGCAATTCGCGGATCTTGGTGTAGAGCCGCTTGCCTTGCCGCAGCGACGCGACGTTGAGCTCGAAGACGATGAAGATCTCGTCGCTCGTCGAAAGCACGGAATTGTGCCAGGGCGTTTCGAGATTGGGCAGGTCGATGACGATGTCGTCGAAGCGGTAGGCGACGAGGTCGAGAAGCCGGAAGACGAAATCGCTGCCTTGCGGCTCGAACGGCAGCTGCGGCCGCTCGAAGGCGTAGAGGGTGAGGCCGGATGGGCGCGAAAGCTTGATGACGTCCATCAGCTCGACATCGAGCCGTTCGGGCTGGCCGATAATGCCGGTCAGGTCGAACTGGTTGAACTGATTGATATAGGCGCCGCAATTGGCGCTCTGGAAATCGAGGTCGACCAGGCAGGTGGAGGCCGCGCGCTCAGTCGATTTCGAGGCCAGGTGCTCGGCCGCCGAGAGCGCCAGCGTCGTGGCGCCGGCGCCGCCGCTGGCGCTGATGAAGGTGATGATGCGGCTCTTCGTGCCCTGGTTGCCGGTGTCGTGGAAGGTGACCGCGTTGAGCAGCTCCTTGCCGTCGAGCGGCTTGCGCAGCCAGTCCGAAGCGTTCATGCGCACCAGAACGCGCGTCCGTTCCGAGGTCAGCTCGTCGGAAACCGCAATCAGCGGCACGGCCGCCCACAAAGCGCGCGCCTCGACGATGCCTGGCCTCGTAAGCAGCTCGCCATCGCCGAGATCGAGGATGACGATGCCCGGGCGCGTATCGGCCGGCGGGCCCTTGAGAAAGTCGCCGGTCTCGGCAACCCTGACATCATAGATCGCCAGCGCATCGAGCCGGGTCGCCACCTCGCGCCTGAAATTCGGATCCGACGAGAACAACGCCACCTGCTTTCGCTTGGTCGGTGTAACCTTGGTGTTGATGGCGTTCATGGAAAGGTGCTCTTCATGTCTTCGCCCGTAGCAGTGCTGAGCATTGAGGGCATGGTGATGTTGTTGAACCCGAGCAGTCCGCCCAGGAAGAAGAATTGAAACGGATGATTGGTGATGCTGACCGTGACGGTCGGCACCGGCCCACTCGGGCGTGTCCAGTAGCCAAGACCGGAGGCGGCGTATTCTATCCGAACCTCCGATTTCTGCAGGGTTGGCAGAAGAGTGATCATGCCCGCCCGGCCGCCACTACCGTTATAGATGGCGTCGAACGAGGTCTGGTCCGCGTTCGCAGGTAGGCACTGGCCTGCTCCGATACTGCAGCAAGCGACACCTGCTGAGCTTGCGGTGCAGACATAATCATAGGTGCCGGCCGGTACAGCATTGCCGACATCCAAAGAGTTGGCGGGGGTTTTTCCTTCAGAAGGCAGCGCGATGGCGACTGGCGTCGAAACCTGCGCCAGTCTGGCGCCCGTCTGGACTGCCTTGTTGCCGGCGTTCCACTGGTAGAAGAGGTAGCCGAAATCGACAAAGCCGAGCAGAAGGGTCAGCAGCAGCGGCATGGCGACAGCCATTTCGACCATGGTAGCGCCGGACTGGTCCGCGCGGAATGTTCTCCTCGTCGTCACCATCCGAAGACTCGCTCCTGATGCGACACGGTTATTGTGAGAGCTCCGAAGCCCAGATAGCTCCAAAGCCCGAGATCGGCGTAGGGGAACGAGGTACTGACCTCGACGACATCCACATTGGCGGTGCTGCTGAGATAGAGCTCGGTGCCGGTGGCGGGGTCGACCGCAAGGGTGTGACTCACCTTGACGCCGACCTGCGTAGTGAGCCAGCCCTTCACCCTCTGGCTGCCGCCGGTCACCGCGCCATTTACCGCCAGGTTTGTTCCAAGGGTAACGCAATTGTTCCAGTTGCTGTCGTTGCAGCGGGCCATGTAACGCGCGCCGTCCTCAACGCCGGCTTCGAGCAGCAAGCGCGTGTTCAGGATGTTGGAGAGTTCGAACACACCCGCCGACAACAGAAGCAGGAACGGCACGACAAGCGCCACCTCGACGAGAGCCGCCCCATTCTCTTCGCCTCTGAAACGCTGGATGATTTTGCTGAGCCGGATCATCGCTGCATCTACCGGTAAAGCTGGGCTTCATTGCGCTGAAGCTTCTTCAGCGTGTTTTGACCGACGACCGTGCTGATGTCCTCCATCTCGCCGTAAATGTCGGCATTCGGTGCGCCCCCTGCCGGTTCGGTCACGAACACGCTGGCAAAGGCCTGCACAGGCAATGTCTGGCCGCCACCTTTGACGGAGTTGGCCGCGCAGTCGATGATCGCGACGTAGAGAAGCCGTCGGTCCGCGGTCTGGGTTGTGGTGTTGCATTGCGGCGCAGTCGCTTCCTGGCCGCTCTTCAAGCCAGGATTGTCAATCTCATACTTGTAGACGCAATATCGGCTAGGGCTTGCACCGCAGGACGTTGTCACCCCGGACGTGCTGGCGTTTCCGTGGTTCACGGACCAGTAGCCTGCAAAGTCCCAGGAGCCGTCGCCGAGCACACCTGCCTGCGTGCAGCCGCCCGAGTAAAAGCAATTGTCCCGAGGCAGCCCCTTATAGTTGTTTGCCTGCCCGCTGTTGGGTACATCATAGCTACAGCTTGGCTTGCCGGCATTCTTCACAACCATGCCCTTCCGAACATTCGGCGCCGGCGGGTTGACGGCGGGATCGGTCTTGTAAGGTCCGCCATTCGTGAAAATGTCGAAACGGGTGTTGATGCCGTCATTTACCGGAGGGATGTTGCCCGGGCGGGTTGTTACCCCGTTCTGACTATAGCAGGCGGGTGGATTCGTAATGGCGAACATCTCGGTGATCGCGGCTGTATCTTTGTCGCCCTCCGGCGATGACAGGAACCCATAGTTTCCGGGGCCATATTGGGCGCTGGCGCCGCCTTGCTGCTCCTTCAGCCAGATCATCGGCTTCTTGGTTCCCGACAAGGCTGTCTGGAGAGCACCGATAGACGCATAGGGGTTGCAGATGAACATCGGCGTGAATTGACAAAGCGCGTTGTTGAACCCTGCCACCGACTGCGTCTGCAGATTCATGGTATCATTGCTTCCGACAAAACTTGCCGGGAAGATTGTCGCAAACGCAGTGGACTTGACCGTTATTTCAGCGAATTTCGCCACCTTCGGATCGGTGGTGCTCCAGTCGTGACCGTTTTCGTCCCGGCCGGCGGCGCTGAGTCCGATGGTGTCACTGGCGGGGATGCCGGACAGATAGGTGACGGTCAGGTCGGCGGGCACCAGCGTATGGTCGCCCGAGGTCGAAAATTTCGTGGCGTTGGTCTTCAGAAGATTCCCAACCGCGCTGTTGGCCCTGGTGATCGCGTCAGTATTGCCATCCAGCTCGGCCGCTGCCGCCAGTGCGTAGGCATCGGCACCCTTCTGCATATCGTTGTGAAGACCATTGGCGCGGCTCATGTCGATGGCAAGAAGCGACAAGCCGACGAGTACCGGCACCATGATTGCGGCGAACAGCATCGCTACGCCGCGTTGATCTCTCCAGAAGGCACGAATGGTCCCCAACATGACCTTACTCTTTGCTTTCTTGCACCAAGGGCCCCTCGCACGCCCGGCGCCCTCCGCATCCTTCCGTTCAGTTCACTGCGTCGTCGTCACACCAGACCCGCCGACATTGACCGTGATCGCCGGCGGCGGTGGCGGTGGTGGCGGAAATTTGTAGTTGTGGGCAATAAGTGCAGCGCGCGTGCCGTCGCCTTCGATATGCGTGTTCTTGGATGCCGGATTGAGCGGATCGACCGTCTGCAGCATCGAGTTGTATTTCTGCGTGTCGCCGGCAGCCAAGGTCACCGTGTCGTAATGGTTCAGATAGTCGGCGGCGCAACCCGACAGTGCACCCCCGCAGAGAATGAGGATCAAGGCGCTATTTCTTGACATAAAGCATCTTGTCCTTCGATTTGAAGTTGAGCATGTGGCCGTAGGGGCCGGTGACGCCGTCGCCCGTTTCGTATTTGCGGATCATGTCCTTGTTCACCTCGAGCTGACCGAGCACGAAGAATTCCGGGTCGTTGGCCGGCCGCGTCTTGTCGAACGGTGTCTCCAGCTGCTCGCCGGGTTTCACCGGCCGCACGATGTGCGGCGTGACGATGACCACCAGTTCGGTCTCTTCCTTCTGGCTGCTCGAATTGCGGAACAAAGTGCCGATGACCGGCACCTGGCCGAGCCAGGGCACCTGGTTCTGCAGCTTGGTGGTCTTGCTGGACAGAAGCCCACCGACCGCGAAGCTCTGGCCATCGCGCAGTTCGACGACGGTTTCCAACTTGCGATTGGTGAAGATCGGGTCGCCAGCGGAGGTGAAGCCGGTCAGGTCGCTAACCTCGGGCGCCAAGCTGATATGGATCTTGTCATCGGCGAGCACGATCGGCGTGAACAGGAGATTCACGCCGAATTGCTTGTAGTCGATCTGGACCTCGCCATCCTTGTTGACACTGCGGATCGGCACCTGGCCACCGGCGTTGAAGCTGGCCGGCTCGCCAGAAAGCGTGGTGAGATTGGGGTTCGCGAGCGTGCGCACTACCCCCTTGGCCTCAAGTGCTTCGATGTACAAATCGACTTTGATATTGCTGTCGATGACGCGGGTGAGCAGTGCGCCGAACGGGGTGGAATTGGACAGCAGGCTACTGAGCAAGGTGCCCGATCCAAGCACGACCTTGTCACTGTCCACGGCGGCAATTCCGGTTCCGACTTTGGTCGTGCCGTCGCTGTTCGTGCTCTTGATCGAGACGCCGAGGTCGCGGCCGGCGTTGCGCTTGGCTTCCAGCACGCGCACTTCGAGATTGACCTGCTGGCTGTCATCCACGATCACGGAATTGATGATGGCGTCGGGGCCGTATTGCTGCGCCACTTCCATGATCGCCGCCAGAGTAGCACCGTCCTTGACATGGCCGCCAAGCCTGACCCTACCGTTGACCGAGCCGATTTCGATGCGCGATCTTGGCGACACCTGGCGGATGGCCGCCGCCATGTCGCTGACGTCGACGCCGACCTCGATCTGGATAACGCCGAGCGAGCGCTTTTCAGGTGAAAACAGGTTGACCGTGGTGGTGCCGGGTCCCTTGCCGATGACATAGAGCGTGCGGTCGGTCATCGGCTGGGCATCGGCGATCTTCTCGTCGCCGACGACGATATCGCCGAGGTTGGCGCTGACCTGGATCGTAACCGATTGCGACATCGGCAGGAAAACACGATGGACACTGGGGTTTGACACGTCGATGAAACGGTCAGCCGCATCGGCCGCAAGGCCCGATAGCAGCAGCGCCGCCACACAGGAAGCAACCGCCGCTATCCTAGTCCAAAACCCCTGCATCCCCATCTCCCCAATCGCTGCCTATGGCAGCGCCAAATCGTCGCCGCGCCTCTGTTATGGTTGTCGCGGCACGTCATATGTATCGAGCTTCATGCCGCGAAATACGCCCACGGTTACGTTCTTTGGCGGTTCCGGCTGCACATACTTGACCACTTCCTTCACGACCTCGCGCACTTCCGGCGCAGATGCTACGGCCGGAGCGGGTTTGATCTTGCTCAGATCGTCAAGGCGGCTTCCCACCTTCTCCACGGCCTGGGTGAGGCCGGCAATCTTGTCGTCGGCGCGCTTACGTTCCTCGGCAGCTGCGGCGTCGGCCGCCGCTTGTCTCGCTAGTTCGGCCTGCCTTTTGGCAACATCGTCAGGCGTTTCGCCGGTCAGATCCGACAGCGTCACGCGTTCGGTCGTCTCGCCCTTGCTGGCCGCGGCCTGGCGAAGCGCCAGCGACAGCTGGCCGGCGCCTGCCGCCAGGGTCAGCTTCTGCGCATCCTTGGTGCTGGCCTCCAGCGTAACTGCCTTGACCACGGTCGGGCTGTCCTTGCTTTCGTCGGCGACCTGGTCGACGGCGAGCACCTTCATGCTCTGCAGCAACACGTCGACAAAACTCTTGTCCTGGCCATCACTGTCGCGCACCGTGCGCGTCAAAAGTATATCGACCCGATCGCCCGGGAAAACAAACCCGGCGACGCCAAGCACGTCATTGACCCTGATGGAAACGGCTTTCATCCCTTCGCCGAGCACCGCCGAGAGCGTGGCGCGCTGGCCTGGGCCGGTGATCTTGTTGGCAAGCACGGGTTCGTTGAGACCAATCGTCTGCAGCGCCTGCTTTGCGCCTTCGCCGGCCAGCGCGTCCTTTGTTGTCTTGAAGGCGCCGGCTGGAACAGCGCCCGCCGGCCAGGCGATTTCACGCAGCTTGTCCGATGTCAGCGTGTCGCCGAACTTCAACGGCATCGCCGCCACCACGACCGTGTCGCGCTGGACGCCGCTTGCCTCGGCCATGGCGCTACGCTGGTTGGCCAGCCAAATGTTGACAAGCACCACCGCGAGCACGCCGAACACGCCGGCTAGCACGATCATGATAAATGTATTGGCGCGCATTAGACCCAAGCCCCTAGGTCATACTGCGGGAACTCGCCCGCCGCGATTTAGGGTCAGGCCCGGATTTTACGATCCGGGCCTGATTTCTTGTCGATCAGCTTCCTGTCCCAGCAACAGCATCGCAGGCGCCAACACCACTGGCCTGCAGCTTGCCGCACAAGCCGGTAAACCGGCCGCTGACCCATCCGCCGATCGCCAGAATGGCGAGGACGGCTGCCCCGGCGATGATGCCAACCAGGATCGAATACTCGACCATGGCAGCACCGTTTTCGTCGTCGCGGAACTGCCGCGTGATTGCGGTGAGCCTATCCATGTTGCTTGTCCCGATCAGGAGCCGGTACCGAGAGCAGCGTTGCAGGATCCGCCCGCCTTACCGTTCAGTGTACCGCAGAGACCGGTGAACCGGCCGGACACCCAGCCGCCGATGGCGAGGATCGCCAGGATGGCTGCGCCGGCAATGATGCCAACGAGGATCGAATATTCGACCATAGCAGCGCCGTTTTCGTCGTCGCGGAACTGCCGGGTCATCGTCATGAGCTTCTTCATGTCAATTTCTCCCTTTGGAGTTTCTAACCCGACGAGACAGAGCCAAGGATGAACCCCATACCCAAGCATCCCCCGTCACGTTCAATCCTAGGTCGTGCGAAAAAGCAG
This sequence comes from Mesorhizobium sp. RCC_202, assembly GCF_041355295.1. NCBI lineage: Bacteria > Pseudomonadati > Pseudomonadota > Alphaproteobacteria > Hyphomicrobiales > Phyllobacteriaceae > Mesorhizobium > Mesorhizobium sp. RCC_202. The sequence goes on along the minus strand of NZ_JBFUPO010000006.1, from coordinate 165,617 downwards.
TGTCAAACGGATTAACGGAAGCTTAACCTTTCAATACTCGGAATGAAGTCGTTTTAATTTTTACAAGGGCTTGATTCGCCTCATTTTTCAAGCGATTTTAACCATTCATTCACAATTTTGCCACGGCCGTGCCGCATCGCACAAACATTAGAATCCAGACATATTCCTTTATATCTAATGATTTATTGTGGTATTTTGCCGACATGCGACCAAAGGCCTAGGACTAGTCCTGCGACCTTTGTCTGATAATCTGGAGCAAAAACCAAACAAAAAGGAGAAATCCAAACTTATTTCTTAACTATGTCCCAAGTAATACATGTCGGTTGACCTCCAGGCCGCTTGTGCCCCTCGTGGTTAACGCTTAGTTTCCGGACCTGGGGAAATTAAAAGGGGCGAGCGGCATGTTGGGTCGCTTCATCAAAGGGCAGGGTGAGCAAACGGCGCCGCAGGCGTCGCGCGTGGTTGCTGCCGCCAATGAAACAGCCACCGCCATCCTGGCGGAGGCCGAACCGCAAGGTCTCGATTTCCTGACCTTGAAGGTCGAGCTGCATCGCCATCTCATCGATCGCTTCAACCTGACGGCACTGGAAAGCGCCTCCAAGGACGAAATCCTGAACGAGATCCGGCCGATCGTGCGCGAATTCGTGCGTGGCCGGAACGTGCCGTTGAATGCCCGTGAACTCGACCAGTTGACCATCGACACCGCCGACGAGATGCTGGGGCTGGGACCAATCGAACCGCTGCTCAAGGATGATACGATCACAGACATCCTTATCAACACGCATAAGCGCGTATTCATCGAGCGGCGCGGTTTGGTTGAAGAGACGGCCATCCGGTTTCGTGACGAAGCGCACCTGCTGCGCGTCATCAACAAGATCGTCTCGGCGATTGGCAGGCGCGTCGATGAATCGTCGCCGATGGTCGATGCGCGGCTGGAGGACGGCTCACGCGTCAACATCGCGGTACGACCGATCTCCGTGGACGGCCCGCTGGTCTCGATCCGTAAATTCTCGAAGAATCCCTATTCGCTCGAACGCCTGATGGCTCTGAACTCGATCAGGCAGCCGATGGTCGATCTGCTGCGGATTGCCGTGCAGGCCCGCAAGTCCATCCTGGTCTCGGGCGGCACCGGCAGCGGCAAGACAACCTTGCTCAATGCGCTGTCGAGCTACATTCCGTCCAGGGAACGCCTGATCACCATCGAGGACGCGGCGGAACTGCAATTGCAGCAGCCGCATGTCGGTCGGCTCGAGACGCGCCCGCCCAATGTCGAGGGCAAGGGCGAGGTCCGTCAGCGTGAGTTGGTCAAGAACGCGCTGCGCATGCGGCCCGATCGCATTATCGTCGGCGAGGTGCGCGGCGAGGAAGCTTTCGACATGCTGCAGGCCATGAACACCGGCCATGAAGGCTCGATGACCACCATCCACGCCAACACGCCGCGCGACGCCATATCGCGTCTTGAGCAGATGGTCGGCATGGCCGGCATGCCGATGACACATGATTCCATCAGGGCCCAGATTGCCTCGGCCATCGACATTATCGTGCAGACCCAGCGCCTTTCGGATGGGGGCAGGCGGGTCATTTCGATATCGGAACTGACCGGCATGGAAGGCAATGTCGTTCAGCTTCAGGAAATCTATCACTTCGTCCGCCGCGACGTCACCGCGGAAGGTGCGATCATCGGCGAATTTCGAGCAACCGGTGTCCGCCCGCGCTTTTCGGTGGAGGCGGCGACACTCGGACATCATTTTGGCAAGGACGCCTTCAATCCGCAGGTTCCGCTCTGATGCTGTCCGGCCAATCCTTGCTCTATTTCATCTATACGGTAGCGGCGGCGTCCGTCATTCTTGCCGCCGAGGCCCTGTATCTTTCTTACGCCAGTCGCCGCTCGCGCGCCGGGGCGGTCAATCGCCGGTTGAAGCGCCTTGCTGACGAGGTTCCGGCCGAGCAGACCTTGCAACGACTGTTGCGCGAGCGCGGGCTGACAAACGCCGGTGACTTCCTTTTTGGTCTCGTGGGCCTGAACAGGCTCTACACGCAATCCGGCGTCACCGGGAATCCCTTGACGTTCGCGGCGATATTTCTTGTCGCCGGGCTTGCCTTGGCAATGGTTCTCTCATTCTTCATGGGTGTCTCGACCCTGGTCTCACTCATCATTTTCCTGGTGACTGGGCTTGTACTGCCACTCCTGGTTCTGCGACGCGCTCGCAACAAGCGTATCCGGAAGTTTGCCAGGCAACTCCCCGATGCGTTGGACATGATCGTGCGCTCGCTGCGGGCTGGACATCCCTCCACAGTGGCAGTTGGTCTCGTGGCTCGCGAGATGCCCGATCCTCTCGGCACCGAGTTTGGCATCGTGTCCGACGAAATCACCTTCGGCCTCAGCATGGAACAAGCGGTACGGAAACTCTCCCAGCGTGTCGGCTTCGAAGGCCTTCATCTGCTGTCGGTGTCGCTGTCCATTCAGGCCAAAACAGGCGGAAATCTGACCAGTATCTTGCACAATCTCTCGTCGGTGCTGCGTGAAAGGCATAAGCTAGGGATGAAAATCAGAGCGCTTTCAGCGGAAGGTAGAGTGTCGGCGTGGATCATCTCGCTGTTCCCTGTCGTGATGTTCTTTGTTCTCCTGGCGCTAGCGCCATCCTACTATGGTGCTGTTTGGGACAATCCACTCATCATGCCCGTGTTCGTGATTTTTGGGACATGGGCGCTTCTGGGCGATTTCATCATGTATAAAATGGTCAATTTCGACTTCTGACGGGAGGGTAGAATAAACGTACTCTTAAATATACGCGACTTGGGGTTTCTTGTTTCGGTCGCGGTTTTTTTGGCGGCGGTGGCGATTTTCCTCTTCGGCGCTTTTGTTTTCTTGCCTGCGTTGCAGACACGAAAGCTGGTCGCGCAAAATCTAAAAGCGGAGGGGATCGTCGATCGCCGGTCAATGCTCGGCCTTGAGCAACAGGCCAAAGCCTTGGCTCAGCGGCCGATCGAGGCCTATTTCCGGTCCGTAGAGAAAGAGCGGGACGAGCCCAACGCCCTTGAGGCGAAACTTTTTCGCGCCGGCTTTTATCAAGCTAGTGCTCCCTTGATATACACTTTGTCGCGATTTGGAGCGGTTTGTGCCGGCTTCTTGTTGATGTACGCGCTTCTGTCTCAAGTGCTGCCCCCTACTTTGCCGGCGTTCGTGACCCTTGCCGGGTCAGCTTTGTTTGGGCTCGCTTGCATCGTCATTCCCAGTATCATGCTCGATCGTTTCGAAAATTCGCAGAAGCGGATCTATCGGCGCGGCTTCCCCGATTTCATGGACATGATGATCACCTGTGCCGATGCCGGCATGAGCCTGGAGGCCGCCGTCGAGCGAGTGAGCCAGGAATTGGTCGCGACCCACAAATGGCTGGGGATACAGCTTTCGATCATGACTTTGCAGCTGCGCGCGGGTAAACCGTTGCGAGAGGCCCTACGTGAACTGGCGGACCGCGTCGGCCTGGACGAGGCGCGGGCGTTGGCTGTGCTGTTCCGTCAATCGGAAGAACTCGGCACCAGCCTGACGGATGCGCTGCGTGTCTACAGCGACGAAATGCGGTCCCAGAGAATCCTCCAAGCCGAAGAGCGTGCAAATGCCCTGCCGGTCAAGATGATGATCCCACTAGGCATCTGTATCTTCCCGGTGGTGCTAATGATCGTCCTTTTGCCGGTTGTCATTCGTATGCAGGCCATTTTCAACCACTAACCAATATGCTTTGGTTCTAATGAACCGAGTCGAAGGAACCCTGAGGAACGAAATGACAGGGCCAATACGCCTCACCGCCGCAGCCAGCATGCTGCTCTTCGTGCTTGCCGGTTGCCAGACGAATGGCACGGACACCACCGGAGGTGTCGTCCGTACCAACGAGCCGTCGAAGGGTGACGTCACGTCCTTTGGCGATGCCTTCGATGGGTTGAAGACCGTCAGCGACGTCGAATATTACGCCTCGGACCAGGCCGTGGCCGAAGCCACCAACCAGTTCCGCGCCGAAAACTACGGCAACGCCGGCGCGCTGTTCTTCAAGGCGACCCAGCTGGCGCCCAATGACGGCGGCGCCTGGATGGGGCTCGCCGCTTCGTGCGACCGCATCCGCCGCTTCGACCTTGCCGACCGCGCCTACGCCCGGGCCTTCAAGCTGACTGGCGCGTCACCCGAATATTACAACAATGTCGGCTATTCCTACCTGCTGCGCGGCAAGCTGCAGGATGCGCGCGCGAGTTTCCTCAAGGCCTATGAACTGGCGCCTAACGATCCGACGGTAGCCAACAATCTGAAGCTTTTGTCGTCGAGCGTCCAAAACGTCGAGCGCTAGCATGTTGATCGTCGAATCCCTGTTGCTGAAGGCGCTTGCTATCCCTCTCCTCGCATGGATCGCGTGCATTGACTTTACCACGCAGAGAATAGCCAATCGCGACGTGCTGCTGCTGCTCTGTCTTGGCGCGGGATCGCTGTTGCTGATGTCGCTCCTTTCCGGATCCTGGTGGGACATGGGGCTCAGCGCGTTTGGCGGCATCGTATTGTTCCTGGCGCTCTTTCCGTTCTGGCTCTTGCGCAAGATCGGCGCCGGGGATGTAAAGCTGATGGCTGTGATGCCATTGCTGATCGGAGGAGACAGTCTCGTCGTCTTTACCGTGTTGCTCCTGTTTTTCGCCGTCGCCACCGCGGTGCTTGTGAAAAATCCATTCATGCTGCCGGCGGGAGCGTTTCGCCTCTACGTGGAGCATATGGATCGGAAGGGCGTCGTGCCATTCGGCGTGCCGATAGCGGCAGCCGCAGTCTGCGCGATAGCGTTCCTCATCTATGAAAGTCTGGTGCTGGCTAACAGCTCCGGGATTCTCAACCAGCTCAATTGAACCGCGCGGTCCGTTCTGCTGACGGAATACGGGCCATCCAGCGTCATCCTCCGCAACATTCCGATAATAACGGTGGCCATAGCGCGAAAGCCCCTTCTCATTATATTCGAACATGCTAATGTTCTTGAGTTCGCGGCACCCTAATCACCCCAGTCCGCGATCACGGAGCGCCGGCAAATTCTCCCCCCAACCCTGATTATCGAGTTTGCCGGCGCTTGGTCCCCTCGATGGGCGGTTCCGCCCTGCGTAAGGCAAGCGAGCCGGCATCGTCGAGGTCGACCGTATTCTCCACGGTTCCCGGTTGGAGCGGGCCGGGTCGAACAAGCGACCGGCCGCCTTGGTCAGGCCGCGTATCGCGCCACCACGCCGGGCTGCCGTGACCATTGGGCATACCAGGCGTCGAACAGTTTGAGCTGCGCTTCTGCATAGCCGCGCTGGCTGTCGGTCAGGGCATCCGTCTCGTTGAAATGCAGCCTGTATTCGGGGTTACCCTTCAGCACCATCATGTGCTTGAAATAGAGCACCAGGTCGGGACCCTCGTCGAAGGAGGACAGGACGCCAAGCGCGGCGTCCAGTTCCTGCGCGCGCTGGCGCGCCTCGACGTCGCCCTTGGCCGCCGTCTGGCTCAGGCTCACCAGATGCAGCACCTCCTTTGGCAACACGTTGCCGATGCCGGTGATGGCGCCCGAGGCGCCGCAATTGACGAAGCCATGGAAGACGGCGGTGTCGACGCCGATCATCAGCGCAACCTCATCGTCGCGGCTGGTGATGTTTTCGGCCGCATAGCGCAGGTCCGCCGGGCCGCCGAACTCCTTGAAGCCGACCAGGTTCGGGTGCTCGGCGCGCAGTGCGAAGAACAGCTCGGCGCGCGTGGCAAAGCCATAATAGGGGCTGTTGTAGATCACCGCCTGCAGATCGGGGGCGGCGGCGAGGATCGCCTTGAAATGGTGGCGCTGCGCCGTCACCGAGGGGCCCCGCGACAAGACGCGCGGGATCACCATCAGGCCGAGCGCGCCGACCTTCTGGGCGTGCGCCGCGTGGGCCACCGCCTTGGCGGTATTGACCGCGCCGGTTCCGACGATCACCGGCACGCCGGCCTTGACCAGCCGCTCGACCCCTTCCATGCGCTGCTCGTCGGTGAGCAGCGGCCAGTCGCCCATCGAGCCGCAATAGACGACGGCCGACATGCCGGCCGCGATCAACTCGCGCCCCTTGCGCACCAGCGCCTCGAAGTCGGGCTGGCGGTCTGGCGTGCACGGGGTCATCAAGGCCGGCATGCAGCCGGAAAAGACATTGGCGCTCATTGGGACTCTCCTTGAGGCTGGCTGGCAGATTGACCAGTTTGTCCCGGAGCAGCACTGCTTGCCAAGCAAATAGTCGCGGTCGCCAGCGATAAGCACAGGAGCAACAATGCGCACCAAAGCCTCCATTCGCGTCGTCGGCTGCCATGCCGAAGGCGAGATCGGCGACGTCATCGTCGGCGGCGTGCTGCCGCCGGCCGGCCGCACGATGATGGAAAAGATGATCACGATGGAACGTGACCACGACCATATCAGGCGCATGCTGATCTGCGAGCCGCGCGGCAGCGTCGCGCGCCATGTCAATCTCCTGGTCCCGTCGACTCGCGACGATTGCGTCGCCGGCGCCATCATCATGGAGCCGACGGAATACCCACCGATGTCCGGCTCCAACACGATCTGCGTCGCCACGGTGCTGCTCGAGACCGGCATGGTGCCGATGCAGGAGCCCGAGACCCGCTTCAAGCTCGACATGCCGGGCGGCGTCATCGAAGTGCGCGCCGAATGCCGCGACGGCAAATGCCTGTCTATCACCTTTCGCAACGCGCCGGCCTTTGCCCACCAACTCGACGCCAGCATCGAGGTCGAAGGTCTGGGCACGCTCAAGGTCGATATCGCCTATGGCGGCATGTTCTATGCCATCGTCGACGCTCAGGCGCTCGGCTTCTCCGTCGTTCCCCACGAGGCCCGCGAGCTGGCTGTGGCCGGCGAGAGGGTTCGGCGCGCGGCACGCGAACAGCTCGACGTCGTGCATCCTGAGTTCGACAATGTCCGTGGGGTATCGATCGTGCAGTTCGCCATGCCGTTCCAGGGGCCAGGCAATGTCACGCGCAACACCTGCATCGTCTCGCCAGGGCGCTCGGACCGCAGCCCGACCGGAACCGGCACCTCGGCCCGTATGGCGGTGCTGCAGGCGAGGGGCTTGATGGGCGTTGGCGACGTGCTCATCCATGAATCGATCATCGGCTCGCGCTTCACCGGCAGGATCGTGGAGCTGACCGAGATCGGCGGGCGCAAGGCGATCGTGCCCGAGATCACCGGCCGCGCCTGGATCACCGGCGAGCATGCCTACTATCTCGATCCGACGGATCCCTACCCGCAGGGCTATGTGCTGTCGGACACCTGGGGCACGTCGACGTCGGTGACGCAGTAGGCGACCAGCCGCGCTCTTACGTGGCTTTGCCGGCCACCGCGTCGACGCCCATCTCTTCCTCGGAAATGTCGTCGAACGAGGCGTAGTTCATGTTGTAGAGGCGCGCGTAGAGACCTTTGCGCGCCATCAATTGCGCGTGGTTGCCGCTTTCGACGATCTCGCCGTTCTGCAGCACGATGATGCGGTCGGCGCCGCGGATGGTGGCCAGGCGGTGCGCAATCACCAGTCCGGTCCGCCCTTCCAGCAGCTTGATCAGCGCTTTCTGGATCAGCATCTCGGTGTAGGAATCGATGCTGGCCGTCGCCTCGTCGAGCACCAGGATCTTGGCGTCGGCCACCAACGCCCGGGCGAAGCTGACCAGCTGGCGCTGTCCAAGCGAGAGGTTGCCGCCGCGCTGCTCGAGCTCGGTGTCGTAGCCGTCCGGCAACTGCATGATGAAGTCATGCGCGCCGACGGCCTGCGCCGCGCGCACCACCTCGTCGCGGCTGGCGCCGGTCTTGTGATAGCGGATGTTTTCCAGCACCGTTCCGGAAAACAGGAACGGCTCCTGCAGCACCATCGCCACCTGGTCGCCGAGCGAATCCTGCGTCAGCTCGCGCACATCGTGCCCGCCGACCAGGACCTGCCCCGACCAGACATCGTAGAAGCGGTGCACCAGCGCCATCGAGCTCGACTTGCCGGAGCCTGTCGGGCCGACAAGGGCGACGGTCTCGCCTGGGTTGACCCGAAACGAGATGTTCTTCAGCACCGGCTGGTTCTGCCGATAGCCGAAGGTGACATTCTTGAATTCGACCGAGCCGTCCGTGTCGCGCGACAGCGTCAACGCATTTTCCTTGTCACTGACATCCACCGGCACGTCGAGCACTTCGGAAATGCGCTGTCCCGAAGCCATGGCGCGCTGCATCACGCTGTACTGCATGGTGAGCGAACGGATCGGGTCGAAGAAGCGCTGGATGTAGAACAGGAACGCCACCATGACGCCGATGTCGAGCCGGTGCGACAGCACCATCGAGCCGCCGACAACGATGACCGTCGCCATGGCGATGCCGGTCAGCGTGTCGACGATCGGCACCATGACCTGCGCATATCTGGCTGACCTGAGATGCGCGCGAAGGTTGGCCAGCACCTTCTCGTCATAGAGGTCGAAATTGACGTGCTGGCGCTCGAGGCTCTGCACCGTGCGCACGCCATGGATGCCTTCGGCAAGCGCGCCGTTGGCGATCGAATTGGTCTCGTGCGCGGCCATGAAGGCGACCTTGGCGCGCGGCAGCCAGAACAGGCGCACGATAAACAGCGCCGGCATGGTCGACAGCGTCAAGAGCCCGAGCCGGAAATCGAGCCAGAGCAGCACCGTTACGATGCCGAACAACAGCACGATGTCGCCGACCGACATTACCGAGGTTTCGAGGAACTCCTGCATCGAGTTGACGTCGCCCTGCAGGCGCGACATCAGCCGGCCGACCTCGGTCTTGTCCATGAAGCTCAGCGAGACGCGCTGCAAATGACCGAACATGGCGCGGCGCAGGTCGGACAGCACGTTCTCGGCGACCTTGCCGACAACGCTCTCCTGCACATAGCTTGCGGCGTAGTTGATGAGGATGATCGCCGCGAAAATGGCGGTCGCCCAGACCATGACGGATCGGTCCGGTCCGCCCGCAGCCATGCCGTGGTCGATGGCGTAGCGGATGACCAACGGGATCGCGAGCTGCGTCAGCGTGAACACCAGCACCGCCGCGACCGAGATGAAAATCCGCGCCTGGTACGGTTGCACGAAGCTCCAGATACGCCGGACGATGCGCGGATCGTAGACCTTGCCGAAGACCTCTTCCTCGTCGCGATGCGAGCCGACGACCGCCTTTGTCGGCCGGCCGCTGGTGTCGTCGTCTTCGTCGTCGTCAAGCGTCGACATCAGGCGGCTCCTTGCGCGGCGGATCGCTCGTCGTCCGGCCGAAGCTGGAGGTCATGCAGCGCGCGATAGCGTCCGCCGAGCGCCAGCAGTTCCTCATGCGTGCCGCGCTCGACGATCCGGCCGCTCTCCACGAACAGGATCTGGTCGGCATGCATCAACGAGCTTAAGCGGTGCGAGATGATGAGCGTGACGCGATCCTTGGCGAAGCGCTTCATCGCCGCGCGTATGCGCTGCTCGGTGCCGGCGTCGACGGCCGCGGTGGAATCGTCGAAGACCAGCACCGAGGGCCGCAGCATCAGGCTGCGGGCAATGGTCAGGCGCTGCCGCTGGCCGCCGGAAAGCGAGGCGCCGCGTTCGCCGACGACGCTGTCATAGCCGGTCGGAAGCCCGATGATGTAGTTGTGCAACTGCGCGGACTCGGCGGCGCGCTCGATGCGCGTCTCGCGCGCCCAGGGGTTGCCATACGCGATGTTGTTCTCGATCGAGGTGGTGAACAGGAAGGCATCCTGCTGCACGATGCCCACCGCCTTGCGCAGCGATCGCAGCGTGACTTTACGGATATCCTGGCCGTCGATGGTGATCGCGCCGGACGTCGCATCGTAGAAGCGCGGGATGAGATGCGCGATCGTCGACTTGCCGCTGCCCGGCGGGCCGACAATGCCGATGGTGTCGCCAGGCCTCGTCTCGAAGGAAATGCCGGACAGCGCCGGCCGACCGCCAGCGCCTTCATAGCGGAAGCCGACATTGTCGAAACGCAGCACCCCGCCGCTGACGACGAGGTCCTTCGCATCGGGCGCGTCCGTGATATCGAGCTCGGTATCGAGCAGCTCGAACAGCCGCGAGCCGCAGGTCGAGGCGCGGGCGAATGAATTCACCATCAGGCCGAGCTGGCGCACCGGCATCTGCAGGATGGTCATGAAGGTGAGGAACTGGGCCAGCGTGCCGACGCTGATCTGGCCCGCTATCACCTTCTGGCCGCCGAACCACAGCACCAGGCCCATGGCGGCGAGGAAGGAGAAGTTCATGGCGCTGGTGTTGGCGACGCGGATGTCGACGCGCTCATTGGCAAGCTCCAGCGCCGACTTTTTGGCGCGATCGAATTTTGCCAACTCATGGCGTTGCGCTGCAAAAGCGCGCACGACTCGGATGCCGCCGAGATTCTCATCCATCACCCGGCTCAGCACCGACAGCCGCTCCTGCAGCGTCAGCCAGGTGCTGCGCAGCCGAAGTTGCGTGACCGAGGAGCGCCAGGCGACGAACGGCACGAAACTCAGGCTGAGCAGCCCGAGCACAAGATCGGTGCTGATCAGGAGATAGGCGCCGACGCCGATCAGCACGCCGAGCAGTACGACACGCAGCACGCCTGTTGAAAAGAACATGCGCACACCGTCGAGATCGAGCAGCCCTAGCGTGATCAGATCGCCGGTGTGGACCTTGTCGTGAAAGGCAAAGCTCAGACGCTGGATCTTCTCGTAGAAGGCGAGCCGCAGTTCATAACCGGTGTGATGACCGACGGCTTCGCCGTAATAATTCTGCGCCATGGTGAAGAGACCGCGCAGGATGCTGACGACGAGCAATGTCAGCGCGGTGGTCCACAGCGCCTGCTCGGCGGCCGTGCCAGCGCCCGCGGCCATGACGCCCTGCGCCTGATCGATGGCGCGTCCCAAGAGACGGGGGATGAACAGCTGCAGCGTCGCGGCAATGAAGGTCGAGACAATGGTGATCGCGACCTGCCAGGGATGACGCAGTGTCATGCGCATGATGCGCAGAAGGGTGCCGAGGCCTTTGCCCCAGGAGGCTTCCGCCACATGGGCAAACGATCCGCCACGCTCCGGCGCGTTGCTTTTTGCATCCTTATGCACAGGAAAAAATCCAACCCGATCCGTGCATTAGCCCGGACGAATGAAGTGAGACTCAGTTGAGACTGGGCGATGTTAAGCGTCCCGAACTTGGCCGTTCAAGGGCCAATGGCGACATTGGGCCTATGCCTGATCGAAATGCCGTTGCGATAGCCCACGCATGGCCTTCAAGGATCTGTGGACGCGGCGGAAAGAAGCAGGGCTGCAAGCGGAGTCGACATTGTGTGAGGATATCACTATATACCGGCGGCCTTCGGCCTCTGGCCCTTGAGTGCGACTGCGAAGTCGCGGTAGATTGTGCAGTGCGCCGTGCTAAGGAATCGATCCGGAAAACCGGGAAAAAGCAAGCGGAAACAATAGGGTGTATGCTTGACGGCCCCGATCGAACCATCATCATCCTCAACGAACTGAAACGTGCCCCTTGAACCTTCCATTCCTTCGGCTCCACGGACCTTGGGCAAGATGTCTTGCCGGTCGAGGCCGACTCGGCTCGAATGGGCATGCATCTACCAACCGGCTTGGCCGTTAGGGAAAAAGCAGTATGAGTGAACATGCGATCGAGTTCTTGCGCGGATGGATTGGCGAGAAGGTTCATTGCCAGCACGAGCCGATCAAGATCGACAAGCACGCCGAGACCCTTGCCAAGGAGTGCTGCGCCAAGGCCGCCGAGGCAGGAATACTTCTGGAAGACATCCAGGAAGAGGTCGGCGACATCCAGGAACTGATCGCATCGCGCCTTGCCGAAGTCGTCGAGGAGAGCGGGGGCGAAGCAAAGCCGTCCGAGTGACACGCGGCGGTCCCGACGCGGACCGCCTTCAGTAATTCCGGCTGAACTTGTGCCTCAGCCGAATGTCTTCTTCAGCCATGCCTTCGGCAACGCCGGCACGAAATTGCCGTCGCGTCCGGTCATATTCTCGTTGGCGACGAGCGCATTGAGGATCGCTTCCTCCACCCCTTGCACCACCGCGTCGAAGAACGGGTCGATGTCGACGTCCGGGATGAACTCAGCGCTGGCCATGCGGCCGGAAGCCCCCAGCGCCGCCTCCGGATTGGCGGTCGAGAAGGCGAGAAAAATGTCGACGGCACTGCTCGATAGGCTCACCCATCACTGCCACATCTTGGAGACCGGCAACGACAGCTTCCGCTTCAAAAACAGCTCAGCCCAGACCACTGCTGCAAAGAAGGAGAAAACACCCATCTTGACCAAAACCTGAAACCCGAAAACATACATGAAGGCGGGTCACTTCTCGGCGAAAATCCGGGGTCAGCTCTCAGCGAAAATCAACAGGTTGATCTTGATCGGGCGCGTGAACGAGAGATCAACAAGCCGGAGGATGAGCACCTTGATTACTCCGGGCCTACTGCGTTCCCTCGTACCGTTGCCACTCAAATCCGTAGCCGTCCAGTTCACGCCCATCAGCCGCCTTAAGTACCACAGGCAGCAGTATCTCGTTGTGCTTACTGTCCACCATGCTCGCCTTGAGTTCTCCAGGCGCGAACGTGTGCTTCTCCCCCCACTGCCAGAGAGCCACAATGATCACATGCAGATCCCTGCCCTTTTCGGTCAGCACATATTCCTGATAAGCGCTGCCATCCGACGCCGGGATCATCTCCAGGATTTTTTCGTCCACCAGCTTCTTGAGGCGGGCTGCAAGAATGTTCTTGGCTAGACCCAGTCTTTTCTGGAAGTCGCTGAATCGACGTGTGCCATAGAAGGCGTTGCGAACGATTAGCAGAGACCACCAGTCTCCGATTTCGCCCAGAGAGCGCGCTATGGCGCATGCGCTTTTCTCAAAACTTGTGCGCTTTCCTTTCAAGATGTCCGTTCCTTTCAACACGAGAACGACGGCCGCCCCTGCGATTTCACAGATAATATCACGAAAGAATCCTGTTGCAAATTTAAACCAAACGCGTACAGCTAATCTGGTTGCAAATTTAAACTGCATTTGCCGGAGTGCGATCATGGCGAAAAACAAGAGTGCCCTACCTCTGGAATGGGAAGTGTTCATCCGCAAGCGCGCGAGCGCAACCCAAGGAGTTCCACCCGGCAAAGACGACCTCAAATGGGTATCGAACGCTGTCACACTCATCTACGGCGACAGCGATGCAGTTCTCGTTGATACGTTGCTCAGCGACCAGCAGAACAGCGAACTCGGGGACTGGATAGAGGCGCGTCACAAGACCCTGCGCTGGATTTACATCACCCATGCCCACCCTGATCATTTTTTTGGGCTCGCACTGCTTCTGAAACGGTTTCCAACCGCCCGCGCGATCGCCCTGCCACAGGTCGTCGCACTGATGCATAAGATCATTACGCCCGAATTCGTTGCCGAGAACTGGGAGAAGCGATTTCCAGGCCAGATCCCTGACAGGCTTGTCGCTGCCGAAGAAGTCGGCTCCGATGGGTTCGAACTAGAAGGTGAAAAGCTCGTTCCCATCGAGATCGGCCACACGGACACCGACCACACGACCAGTTTGTTCGTGCCATCGATAGGTCTCGTCGTGGCGGGAGATGCTGCCTACAACGACACACATCCGTATCTTGGCGAGTCCGATCATGCTGGACGCCTGGAGTGGATTTCCGCCATCGACAAAATCGCCGCGCTCCAACCGCGTCATGTCGTTGTTGGCCATGGTCCGCTCGATCCGGACCATGCAGCGGCGCATCTCGTCGCCACCCGGAAGTACATCGAGGCATTTGATCGGCTCGATAGCCAGACGGCCACCGCGCAGGAGCTGTATGACCACATGATCGAGCTTTACCCCGACCGGATCAATCCTGGATCCCTGTGGGGTGCCGCTCACACAGCCAAGGCATTTCTCGCGCGGAAGCCCGCCTGAGGCTCCAAGCAACATTGATCCCAACATAAATGGAATTTCGACATGAAAGCAGTCCAGTATCAGGCTTACGGCGACTACCATCAGAACCGGGTGGTGGACCTGCCAAAGCCTCAGGCGGCCGACGGCGAGGTTCTCGTCGACATGAAGGCGTTCGGCATCAATCCTCTCGATAACACATTCCGGTCCGGCCACTTTTACGCAGCAACTGCGGAAAACCTGCCGCGTGTCGGTGGTCAGTCGGGTGTGGGCATCGTTGCCGAATCCAAATCCGCGGACTTCGCAGTCGGTGACCGGGTGTTCGTGACCGGACGTGGCTTTGGTCTCGTCGCTGACGGCACCTGGCGCGAATACGTCGCCGCTCCCGCAGCCGGACTGGCAAAGGTACCGGACCATGTTGACGACGCTCACGCTGCTGCCTTCCTAGCGGGGGCGGGATACCTGACTGCCTATCTGGTACTCACCGAATTTACGCAATTCAAGGAAGGCCAAACCATCCTTGCTCCGGGCATCGGAGGTGCAGTTGGCATGGAAGCGGTGCAGCTCGCAAAGGTCTTCAGAGCTTCGAAGGCAATCACTACGGCCAGCACGACGGCCAAGGCCGAGCAGGCCAAGGCCGCGGGATACGAGCACGTTATCGATCTTTCCGAGGAGAGCATGAGGGACGGCGTGTTGCGCATCACCAACGGCAAGGGTGTCGACGTCGTCATCGACGGCGTAAGCGGCAAGCTCACAAAAGACTCGGTGGGGTCACTTGCACAGGGCGGACTGCTCGCCGTTGTCGGCTATGCCGGAGGCCGCGAAGCGGAAGTCGACGTGACTGACATCATCTGGAAGGCCGCCACGATCCGAGGCTTTACGATGAGACTGTTCACTCCGGAAAAGCTGGGCGCGGCCCAGGCGAAACTCCGGGAATATCTGGCGGAAAAGAAGCTCCAGCCCACCGTCGCCAAGACGTTCCCGCTCGACCAGGCGCCGGATGCTGTCCGCTATCTGATTGAGGCGCGCCCCTTCGGGCGTGTAGTGATGACGGCTTGAGGTGGTGGCTACGAGTCAGCGAAGCCGGATCTCGTCCTCAAAGATTGGGCTCTGTGTGTCGACCCTGCTTCGCCTTCCAGCCGCAAACGAACATCTGCATCATCGTGGCGGAGCTGGTCGCGCTGTCCATGAGCGTCAAGCCGTGCTGCCGATGAAGGACCAGTCTAACGGCGATTTCGCAATCCGCCGTTAGACTAGCCGGGCGATGAGAGGAGGCATAACCGTGATGTCAGGTTATCGCCTCGCGGCTCGAAAAGGCGGCCGAGGCCGACCTGAGCAACGCAAATTCGGGCAAGCCCGCCGAATAAATGTCAGGCCCGGCCGCCGGAGCCGGGCTCCCATCTATCCAAAGCGATTTTTCAGCCATGCCTTCGGCAACGCCGGCACGAAATTGCCGTCGCGTCCGGTCATATCCTCATTGGCGACGAGCGCATTGAGGATCGCTTCCTCCACCCCTTGCACCACCGCGTCGAAGAACGGGTCGATGTCGACATCCGGGATGAAATCCGCGCCCGCCATACGGCCTGAAATTGCCAGCGCCGCATTGGGATTGGCGGTCGAGAAGGCCAGAAAGATGTCGCCCGAGCTGTGATAGCCATAGCCGCCGGTCATGGCGACGCCGAGCGGCACGCGCCGGGCGAGCCGCTTCATCTGATGCGGCAGGAACGGCGCGTCGGTGGCGACGATGGCGATGATCGAGCTCTTTTCGGCGCGCGGCGTGCCTTCGCGGATCGCCGGCTCGGCCAATTCCGGTCCGACGCGATGGCCGCGAATGGTGAAATTGCGCCTTTTGCCGAAATTCGACTGGACGAACACGCCGAGCGTGTAGCGCTTGTCTTGCCATTCGACGATGCGCGAGGCGGTCCCCGATCCCGCCTTGAAGCCGAAGGTGATCATGCCCGTGCCGCCGCCGACGCTGCCTTCCTCGATGGCACCGCCGGCGGCGCCGTCGAGTGCGCCCGCGACATGCTCGAAGCCGACATGGTGGCCGTTGATGTCGTTGAGGAAACCGTCATAGGTCTCGGCCGCCACCGGCAGGCCCCATGTGTCGAGCGCGTCCGGCAATATCCGGCCTATCCAGCGCAGCGTGCCGTCACGGGTTACGCCGCAGGAATGCGTGTTGGTGATAGTGATCGGCAGGTTGAAGGCGCCGGTTTCCTCGATGATATGCGTGCCGGTCAGCTCGCCATTGCCGTTCTGGCTGAACACGCCGGCAAACATCGGCGTCGCAAGCTTGGCAAGCGGTCTCGGCAGGATGGCGGTGACGCCGGTCCGCACCGGGCCGGTGCCGATCTGCAACTGACCGTCGCCGGAAATCAGCGTTGAATAGCCGACCGAAACGCCTGGAACGTCGGTGATGGCATTGAAACGGCCCGGCGTGCCGTCGAGCGCGACGCCGAACGAGCGCAGGCGTGGCTTGCCGGATGGCGTGCGGAGATGCGGATCGTGGCTGCTCATCGGGTCCTCAGAACAACGAACCCTGGCTTCCGGGCGCCTTGGTCTTCGGCGGAGACTTGGCGGCGAGCTTCGGCCGCGCGCCGCCGCTGGTGGCGATGGCTTCGGCGGTGCCGTCGGCGAATTCGAGCTGCAAGGCGGCTCCCGGCGCCAGCTCTTCGACCCGCTTGATCACCGCGCCGTAGGCGTCCTTGACCAGCGCGAAGCCGCGCGCCAGCACCGCCTTGTGCGACAGCGTGGACAAGAGCCGGTCGGCCTGGGTCAGCGCGGCGCGCAGCCGGTCGAGACGCCGCGCCACAGCCTGGTCCTGCCTGCGTGACAGAGCGACGAGCGCATCGGCCTGCAATTTCTGCCGTCTGGCGATCGGTGCCGGCGACAGCCTGGCGGCGGTGCGTTTGAAGCGGGCCCTGCGCTCACGCACGATGGCGAAGAAGGCGGCTTGCGCACGCGCGATGTCGCGGCCGGTCAGCGTGCGTGCCTCATTGATGCGGCGCGACAACGTCGCCGGCGTCAGCCGCTGTCGCTCCAGTGTCGCCCGCTTGCGCTCGATGTTGACGGTCAACCCGCGGCCGAGCCGGCTCGTCGCCTCGTCGAAGCGGCGCCGCGGCAGCGCCAGCAACTGGTCGGGCGAGGGGAGTGCCCGCGCCGCGGCGCGCACTGACTGACGCTTGCGTTCGAAGGTGCGCGATGCAGCGGCTTTCAGCCTGGCGCCGAGGCTGGCAAGCGTTGCCTCGAGATCGGCCCGGACCGGCACGGCGATTTCGGCCGCACCGGTCGGCGTCGGCGCCCGCATGTCGGCCACGAAGTCGATCAGCGTCCAGTCGGTCTCGTGGCCGACAGCCGAAATCACAGGGATGCCGGAGGCCGCGACCGCGCGCGCCAGCGCTTCGTCGTTGAAGCCCCAGAGGTCTTCGAGGCTACCGCCGCCGCGCGCCACGATCAGGACATCGGGCTGGCGGATCGGGCCGTCCCAGGTCAGCGCGTTGAAGCCGTTGACGGCAGCCGTCACTTCCTTACCCGCCGTATCGCCTTGCACCCGCACCGGCCAGACCAGGACATGCAGCGGAAACCGGTCCTTGATGCGGTGGATGATGTCGCGGATCACCGAGCCGGTCGGCGAGGTGACGACGCCGATGACTTGCGGCATGAACGGCAGCCGGCGCTTGCGGCCGGCCTCAAACAGGCCCTCGGCCTGCAGCCGGCGCTTGCGCTCTTCGAGCAGCGCCATCAGCGCGCCGGCGCCGGCCGGCTCAAGATTGTCGATGACGATCTGGTAGTTGGATTTGCCGGGATAGGTCGTCAGCTTGCCGCTGGCGATCACCTCCATGCCTTCCTCGGGGCGGAATTTCAGCCGGGACATCGTGGTTTTCCACACCACGGCGTCGATACGCGCCCGATCGTCCTTCAGCGCGAAATAGGCATGTCCGGAAGAATGCGGGCCGCGATAGCCCGAGATTTCACCGCGCACCCGCACATTGCCGAAGGTGTCTTCGACAGTGCGCTTCAGCGCGCCGGAAATCTCGCTCACCGTGTATTCGGTGGCGTTGCTGCGTGATTCGCTTGCTGTTTCGCTCATTTGGCGATTGGGGAGCGCTTATCGGCTCGCGTCAAGCCGGGACAAACCTCGCTAATATTATAACGTGATCTTAAGCCCGATTTGCTTTGACTGGCGACAGGTAAACCGGCCCGAGAATGCATGAGCGCACGCCAGAGCAGCAGTCCGTTGACGCATCAGGTCACGCTGACCGTGCTGACGCTCGCCGCTTTCGCGTTGGCCATCGTCGTCGGTTTCGGCTTCTACGCCGCCGACCAGGCCGACCATGCCTCGCTCGAACGGCAGAAACTGTTCATTGCCGATGGCCTGAAGGACCAGGTCGCTGATGTACAGCGCGAGCAGGAAAGCGTCTCCGTCTGGGACGATTCCGTCACCAACGCCAAAGCCGGCAACCAGGTCTGGATGGCCGAAAATCTCAGCGTCTGGATGTACACCTATTACGGCCACAACCGGGTCTACATTCTGGACAGCGCCAACCATGTGATCCATGCCATGCGGGAAGGCAAGGTGGTCGATGCGTCCAGCTACGGCGAGGATGAGCCGGAACTTGCTCCCACCGTCCAAAAGCTGCGTGCCATGCTGGCAGAGCCGCCAAAGGCCGACGCTTCGGGCCAGCCGGCCAAGATGGTTGCCGAGGATCTGGTGTCGCTCAGCGGCCAGCCGGCGATCCTGAGCGTCATGCCGCTGGTGCCAAGCTCGGATCGGGTCACCCAGGCGCCTGGCACTGAATACCTGCATGTATCGGTCGAATTCATCAACGACGCGGTGATCGGCAAGATTGCCGGAAAATATCTGCTCGACGGCGCGCGTCTGGTGCCGCTGTCGCAACCGACCGGTCCGGCCGCCATACCGCTGATCGATTCCCGCGGCGTCATCCTCGGCTATATCGGCTGGGATCAGGATCGGCCCGGCATCACGCTGGTGCGCAAGGTCGCGCCGGCGCTGGCCATCGCGCTGCTCTTGGCCGGCGGCGTCCTGCTGTTCTTGTTGCGCAGGCTGCGCCGCGCGTCGGCCGCGCTGCAGACCAGCCAGGACCAGGCGCAGTATCTCGCCTTCCACGACACGCTTACCGGTCTGCCCAACCGTGCGCTGTTCGAGGACCGCTTGCGGCGCACGCTTTTGTTCGCCAACCACGACGCGGCAAGAGTGGCGCTGCTTTATCTCGACCTCGACCGCTTCAAGCATGTCAACGACACGCTCGGCCATCCGGCCGGCGACGAGCTGGTGCGGCAGACGGCGGCCAGGCTCAGGCACACGATCCGCGAGGTCGATACCGTGGCGCGGCTCGGCGGCGACGAGTTCGCCATCATCCTGCTCGATGTCCGCGACGTCAGGAGCGCCGAGGATATCGCCGATCGGCTGCAGCAGAAGCTACGCGAGCCGTTCAAGCTGATTGGCGACCAGGTCTTCATCAGCGCCAGCATCGGCATCGCATTGTCGGCCGGTGAGGAGACCGATGCCGACGACCTGCTGCGCAAGGCCGATATAGCGCTCTACGAAGCCAAGAAGAACGGCCGCGGCCGCTACCAGGTGTTCGCCGGCGACATGGACGACCTTCTCTTGCGCAAGCGCAAGGTCGAGGCCGAACTGCGCAAGGCGCTGAATGGCGGCGGCGGCATCAAGCTCGCTTATCAGCCCATCTTCGCGGCCGATGGCCGCCGCATTCTCGGCGCCGAAGCCTTGATCCGCTGGGGGCACGAGGTGCATGGCGCCCTGCCGGCGGCGCAATTCATCGCCATTGCCGAGGAGCGCGGCCTGATCGGCGATCTAGGCAAATGGGCGCTGACGGAAGCCTGTCGCTTTGCCGTCAGAACCGAATTGCCGTGGATCGCGGTCAACATCTCGCCGATGCAGTTGCGTGATGCCGGGTTCGCCGAACAGGTCGCCTCGATCCTCAACGAAACCGGACTGGATCCCGCCCGCCTGCAGCTTGAGACCACCGAAAGCGTGTTGCTCGAGCACAACGACGCGATCGGCACGACGATTGCCGCGTTGCGTAAATCCGGTATCCGCATCGTGCTCGACGATTTCGGCACCGGCTATTCTTCGCTCAGCTATCTGCGCCGCCAGGCAATCGACAAGTTGAAGATCGATCGCTCCTTCGTGCGCCTGCTCGACGAAGACGACAGCGCCTGCGCCATCGTCAAAGCGCTGATCGAGTTTGCGCTGGCGCTGAAGGTCGAGGTCACCGCCGAAGGCGTCGAGACCGACGGGCAGAAGGCCCTGCTGGTCGGCATGGGCTGCCACCAGCTACAGGGTTATCTGATGTCACCGCCGCTGGAGCCGGGCCAACTGCTGGCGCTTCCGGGTCTTTCGTCCGACGAACCCAGGCGGTCCGCCGTTCGCGCATAGGGCACTTCTCCGTTTCGCGGAAACGGGGAAGCGCCCTATCTTTATTTTCGACGCAATTCCTTACGGAAAACCGCTTCACACTTTTCCTGGAATTGCTTCAGTCTACCAGCCAGGCATGATCTGATTTGCCTTGGTGCGCTTCATCTTGGCGAAGGCAAGTGCGGCGAAGTCGAAGCTTCCCGCCTCTTCGCTGACCGGGACGGAAATGTTGTCGAGGCTTTCGGCAATGTGCCGGGCAAGCGCCGCGACAATCTCCGGCTGCGAAGTCTGGCCGCGCATGATACCGATGCGGCAGTCGGGCAGCGCGCCGAAGCCGTCGGCTTCCCCCAGCACGCGCATGCCGGGCCGCAGCGCGCACTCCGGCAGCACGGAGACCGCCAGGCCGGACAGCACGGCGGCGGTGATGACGGTGGCCGAGAAGCTGGAAAACAATACACGGTAGTCGCGGTTCTGGTGGTCGAGCACATCGACGGCGGCGCGCCGCCAGATGCAGTTCGGCCGGCCGAAGGCCATTGGCAGGATTTCCTGCTCATGCGTGGCGTGGTTGGCCGAGGTGACCCACAACAGCGGCTCGCGTCGCACCACTTCCGACTGGCCGCGCACATCGTTGTGCGTCACCAGCGCCAGGTCGAGATTGCCGCGCTTGATGTGCTCGACCAGGCCCGGCGTCGGCTCGCAGATCACGGTCAGCTCGACGCGCGGGTTGGAGCGCGAGAAGCGCGCCATGATCTCGGGCAGGAAGCGGTCGGCATAATCGTCCGGCGTGCCGATGCGGATCGTGCCTTCGAGCCGCTGGTCGTCGAAGGCGGCCAAGGTCTCGCGGTTGAGAAAGATCAGCCGCCTTGCATAGGACAGCAGCTTGTCACCTTCCTCGGTCAGCCTGTTGGTGCGGCCATCCTTTTCGAACAGCGCCTTGCCGATCCGCTCCTCCAGCCGGCGCATCTGCATCGACACCGCCGACTGCGTGCGGTGCACCTCTTCAGCCGCGCGGGTGAAGCTGCCGGTGTCGGCGATCGAGATGAAGGTCTGCAACTGATCGAGGTCGAGTGGCGCTTTCATCGGTCCAACCCATCATTGACATTGATGCTAAAGATTAAAAACATTCGTTGGATTAATCAATCACGTAATGGCAAATTGGGACTGTCCACATGAAAGCACTGCATATCGCCCAAAAGTGGTCCCCGGTTTTGGGGACAACGACATGCATCACTTTAAGTGTATCGAGACTCGGAACGGCGCCCCTCCCAGGCGCCGGTTGCCTGGTTTCGTCCGCTCGACTCCGAAGGAGAGACCGACATGACCACGATCGAATTCGCCACCGAGACCTCGCGCATCACCACGCGTCCGGCCGTTGCGACGCGCGTGCTCAATGCTCTCGCCAACACCTTTGTCGCCTGGAAAAATCGCCGCGCCTTCTATCGCCTTGGCGAGATGTCGGATGCCGAGCTTGCCGATATCGGCCTGACGCGCGGCGACCTTCATGTCGCCATCGGGGTGCCTTTCGGCCGCGATCCGACGGTGAAGCTGCGCGCCATTGCCAGCGAACGCGCCGACACGATCGAGGACCTCGCCCGTCAAGTTGGCTGAACGGCTTGAAGGTCTGAAATTCCGGTCGCGTTGAACCTTTTCAAGGCCGGGCGCGACCAAGTTTCATGCAGGCTCCCACACTCCCTGCCGGTTCCCCGCCGGCCGCCTGCACATTGCCCGGTCCGCCTCCAGGACCGGGCATTTTTCTTAAGCTATGTCGCCATTCAGGTGAGGTCGGCCTGCGAATGGTGGCTTCCTGCGCTTCCGGTGCTCACGTACCAGAAGTACGCTCCGCTCCGGTTCTCGCCAGCCGCCATTCTCGAGTCGGCCTGACCTGAATCTCGACACAGCTTGGACCGCGACAGGCCTTCTACAGCCGGTCCATGTCGCGCTTGAACTGGTCGAAGATAGTCCCGACGTTCTTTTCATACTCGTCGCGCTGCTGCGCGCCGGTCTCGAACATTTTGCCGAAGATGTCGTCGAAGGGGTTTCGCGGCCGGCCGCTCGGGTTGGTCTGCGGCTGTTGCGGCGCGCTTGGTGGCGCCTGCCGTTGTTGCGGTTGCTGCGGTGCCGGCTGTCCCCCGGGCAGGCCGCCGCCACCCTGGCGCAGCATCTCCTCGAAAATCTTGCCCAGCGGATTGTCGCCGTAAGGGCTTTGCGTCTGTTGAGGTTGAGGCCGGCTTTGCGGCTGTTGTGGCGCGCCGCCGCCGAACATGTCTTGCAGCACCTTGCCGAGCGGATTTTCGCCGTAAGGATTGGGCGCCTGCTGCGGTTGGCTCTGCGGCTGCTGAGCGCCACCGCCGAACATGTCCTGCAGCACTTTGCCGAGCGGGTTTTCGCCATAAGGATTGGGCGCCGGTTGCGGCGCCTGGCGTTGCTGCGGCGCAACGCCGCCCTGCCGCATCATCTCCTCGATGATGTCGCCGAGCGGGTTGTTGCTGCCGCCGCCGAAGCTGCCGGCAGCCCGCATCTGGTTGTTGGTCTGGTTGAACAGCCCGCCCATCATCATCGAGGCCATCGCCGGCAGCATCTGCTGCAGAACCTGCTGGCTGAGGCCGGTCGCCTGAGCGGCCTGGGCGGCGACGGCACGCGACAGGTCTTTCGAACCGAACAGATGGCCGAGAATGCCGTTGCCCTCGTCGATGCCCTGCGGCGAGAACGCTCGCGTTGCGTCCTCGAAATATTTGGCGTGCTGGGCGCTTGCCATCGCCGTCATGAAGGCGCCCATCCCGTAAGGATCGGCGGTGTTGCGCTGGAGCCCTTGCGAGAAGGCGGGCAACAGCGCCTGCACCGCGGCTTGCGTCTGCTGCATCGAAAGCCCGTATTGTTGCGCCAGCGCCTGCATGCCGGCGCCATTCTGGGCTTGTGCAAAGATGTCGAACAGGGAAGGCATGGCGTTTCTCCTCCGCAACAATGCTGCGGGACAGACTAGTTCGTTTCCATCCTCGATTGAAGCAGCTTTTCCAGCTTCCTCAGTCGGCGGGATGCACGATTAATACGCGTATTCCATGAACACAGGCTCGATCGAGTCGCCCCAGCGCGTGTGGTAGGCCGACAGCATTTCCTCGGCGCTGGTGGTGCCGCGCGCAACCACCTCGTCAAGCGTATTGAGGAACGAGGTCTCGTCGTAACCGTCGCGGTTCTTCTTAGCCCGGTTCTTCAGTCCCATGCGCGAGATGCCGAGCACCTCGCGGGCGACCTCGCGCAAGGTGGTGTTGCGGAATGGCGCCGAAATGCCTTGCTCGGGCACGGCGTTGCGCATCGCCAGCGCTTCCTCGAACGTCCAGCTCGCGGTCAGCGTCTCGGCGGCGTCGAGCGCCTGCTCGTCATAGAGCAGCCCAACCCAGAAGGCCGGCAGCGCGCAGATGCGCCGCCACGGGCCGCCATCGGCGCCACGCATTTCAAGAAAGCGCTTCAGCCTCACGTCGGGGAACAGCGTCGACAGATGGTTGGCCCAGTCGCCCATCTCCGGCAGCCCGTCCGGTATCTCGTTGCGTGCGGCACCCGCCATGAACTGGCGGAAGGTGATGTGCGTCATGTCGTGATAACGACCGTCGCGGATGACGAAATACATCGGCACGTCGAGCGCCCATTCGACATAGTCGGCAAAGCCGAAATCCGGCGAGAAACAGAATTCCAGCATGCCGGAACGCTGGTTGTCGGTGTCGCGCCAGATGTCGCCGCGCCAGCTCTGCAGTCCGTTTGGCCGGCTCTCGGTGAAGGGCGAGTTGGCAAACAGCGCCGTCGACAGCGGTTGCAGCTTCAGCGACACCTGCATCTTGCGGCGCATGTCGGTTTCGCTCTCGAAGTCGAGGTTCACCTGGATGGTGCAGGTGCGGTACATCATGTCGAGGCCCTTGGTACCGACCTTGGGCATGTAGCGGGTCATGATCTCGTAGCGCGACTTCGGCATTTTCGGCGTTTCGGCCAAGGACCATTTCGGGCTGCCGCCAAGACCGAGGAAGCGGATGCCCATCGGCTCGGCGATCTCGCGCACCTGTGCCAGATGCGCGTTGCCCTCGCGACAGGTCTGATGGATCGATTCCAGCGGCGCGCCGGAAAGCTCGAACTGGCCGCCGGGCTCCAGCGAGATCGCGCCCTGGCCGGTCGGCTCGACCAG
This sequence comes from Mesorhizobium sp. RCC_202, assembly GCF_041355295.1. Taxonomy (NCBI): domain Bacteria; kingdom Pseudomonadati; phylum Pseudomonadota; class Alphaproteobacteria; order Hyphomicrobiales; family Phyllobacteriaceae; genus Mesorhizobium; species Mesorhizobium sp. RCC_202. The sequence goes on along the minus strand of NZ_JBFUPO010000006.1, from coordinate 141,135 downwards.
GCCGATGATGCGGCCGTCATCCATAATCGGATCCCAGCCGAGCTTGTGCTGCATGCCTTCGAGGATGGCGCGGATGCCGCGCTCGCCGCCATAAGGGACCGGCGCGTTGCCGTCGACATAGAAGGGAAACTTCTCGTGCTCGGTGCCGATGCGCCATTTCTCGCGCGGCTTGTTGCCCGCGGCCAGATAGTCGACGAGTTCGTCAACGCCTTCGATCGGCCGGGAATCGGTTGTGTCGCGCGCCATGAATAGCCCCTCAGCAGGCGGCCCGATGGCCGCCGGGGGCTAGATGGACGAAATGCCGGCAGCCGATCAAGCGAAAAATCCTGAGCCACAGGTCAACAGGATTTGAAGGTCGCTCACCGGGCCTCCTCTTGCAACAGATGGAGTCCTACCAGTCTCCAACAGTGGCCTGCATCACCGCCAGAGCGGCCACCGCCGCCGTATCGGCGCGCAAAATCCGCGGGCCGAGCGGGATGGCGCTGACGAAGGGCAGCGCCCGCAGCATCTTGCGCTCGTCATCTGAAAAGCCGCCCTCCGGCCCGACCAAGAGCGCGAGCTTTGTCTCGCGCAGCGCCTGTAAGGCCGGCAACGGATTGTTGGTCGAAGCGTCTTCGTCGCAGAAGATCAGCCGCCGTTCCTTGTCCCAGCCGGAGAGCAGCCGTTCGAATTTTTCGGCCTCACGCACCTCCGGGACGGCCAGGATACCGCATTGCTCGGCCGCCTCGACGACATTGGCGCGCAGCCGGCCGATGCCGGGCTTCGCCACCTGCGTGTGCTGGGTGATGACCGGCTGCAGGATGCCGGCGCCCATTTCGACCGCCTTCTGCACCAGATAGTCGAGACGGCCCTGTTTCAGCGGCGCGAAGCAGTAGACAAGATCGGGCAGCGGCGGCTGCGGCCGCTGTAATTCCAGAACCTTCAACCGGACCGCCTTTTTCGATTTGGCGGCGATCGCTGCCGACCATTCGCCGTCGCGGCCGTTGAAGAGAAGGAGCTCGGCGCCTTCGCCAAGCCGCAGCACATGCGTCAGATAATGGCTCTGCTGTTGGCCGGCATCGAATTCGAGGCCCGGCCCAAGGTCGTCCGGCACGAACAGCCGTTGCATCTTGTAATTGGCGCGCATCGCCGAGCAATGAGCGAGGCGACAGACGACGTCAAGTATCGGCGGAAGGATGCCAGACCGGCGTGAAACCCTGCCGCAAGACGGAAACACTGGTCGCTGGTGTCAGCAGCCGAAGAGGCTCGTCGGCGAGATGGTCGAAAGCTATGGGAGCTGCGTAGCCGGCGAAGGACCATTCGAGCGCATTGCCGGCGCGGATCGCATAGGCGGTGCTTCCACGGGCAATCATCGAACCATCCGGCAGCCTGCCGAGCTCTTGCGCGTTTACTGCCGGCGGCCGGCCGCCCGAGGCCAGTCGTTCCTTGTGCAGTCGCTTGTCGGCCATCGGCGCGCGGGGCTCCACGACGCCGAAGGCCGCGCCGAACCGGGCCACGAAATCGACCGCGCGTTCGCGTCTGCAGTAGAAGCAGGGCCGGTGACCGGCGGCCAGCGCCGTCACCTCGTCGAGGAAGAACAACTCCGTCCAGCCGGCCTTGCCACCGGGCCGGTTGCGGCCCATCGGCTCGCGCCGCACATTGCGGAACTGGCACACGCAGATGATCCAGGCCTGCAACGCCCAGCGCTTTTTCAGCAGTGTCTTTGTTTCGGGATCATGGATGATGCCGCGATTGCCGGTGAACAGGCCACGCTCGGGGACAGCATGGATAGCGCCGAACGGATCGACCCGGTTCTGCAGTGGCATAGTCTTCTCTCCCGCACGCATCTTGGCTGAAATACGGGCCGCATGATATCGCTCGCCTCAGCGTTTTCATGTCAGCAGGTTTTCGGTGCGGGTGCTGGTCGTGCAGAATTTCGACAATGAAGGCCTTGGCCAGATTGGCGCGGCGCTGGTCGAAGCCGGCGCCGATATCGACCTGCGCAAGCCTTATCGCGGCGAGATGCTGCCGGAGGACAGCAGCGGGCATGACGCGATCGTCGTGCTCGGCGGCGCGCAGAACGCGCTCGACGACGAAAAGTGCCCGTATTTCTCAGGTCTGCTCGACCTGACCCGCGACTTCGCCGACAAGGACCGCTCGGTGCTCGGCATCTGCCTCGGCAGCCAGTTGCTCGCCCGCGCCTTCGGCGGCTCGAACCAGATCGGCGGCGCCACCGAATTCGGCTGGCACCAGGTGTCGCTGACGCCGGCCGCGAAATCCGATCCGGTGCTGACGGCCTTGCCCGAAACCTTCCCGATCTTCGAGTGGCATGACGACACATTCGGCCTGCCGAAGGAGGCCGTGCGGCTGGCCGGCAGCTCTGTCGCTGCAAACCAGGCCTTCCGTCTCGGCCGTGCCGTCTACGGGTTCCAGTTCCACTTCGAGGCCGATACGCCGATGGTGCGTGACTGGAGCACGTCTTTCGCCTCGATGATCGCCGAGCGTCATCCCGACTGGAATGACCGGCTCGACGACGAGATGGCCCGCAATGGTCCCGGCGCTGATGCTGCCGGCCTGGCGATCGCCCGCGCCTGGGTGGCCACGATCTGATCACCGAACCTGTCGTGGGGTGAGGCGTGGCATAATTGGCACGCCTTGGCGCTTCCGCTTTGGGAAAACGCTCTTCTTTCTTGGTTTGTGTCCGGTCGCTCCTCTAAGAGGGCGCGCGCTTTGTATCGTCGTTGCAACCGCCATGAACCTTTTGTGTGATCCAGCCGACACACCGGCGAAACAGAATCTGCTTAGATGAGTGAAATCGACGAAACATTGAGACGCATTTTATCGTTTCAACGCATTGGTAACCGCCTCGTGCCCAGATGCTGAAAGCTTAACCAGAGATGACGTCCGTGAAAGCAGCTATCCTGTCTTTTGTCATGCTGTCTGCCATCGTGATCTGCGGCCTGGGCATCTATGCCGCCGACGCAGCCACCAACCACCGAGCCGTCGACGGCTATGGCGTCACCGCCTCGCTCGACTAAGGCGTATTGATATTCAGGTGATGCCGGCCTGCAAATGTCGGTTTCCTGCGCTTCCGGTGCTCACGTACTTCAAGTACGCTCCGCTCCGGTTCTCGGAAACCGACATTTTCGACTCGGCCTGACCTGAATCTCAACACACCTTAAGCCAAGCCTATTCAAAAGCCTGGAAGCACGCCGTGCCGGGATAGCGCTTAGAACGCTTTGCCCTGCACGGTGACGATTTGCTTGTCGTCTCCATCGACAGCCAGCGCGCTCAGCATGCCCGATTTCCAGGCCAGCGTATCGACGTTGACGCGATTGGCCCTGACCTCGGCCTCGGGCACGGGTGTGTGCCCATGCACGATCACTTTCGCAAAAAGCCCGCTGTGGTCGTGGAAGGCATCGCGGATCCAGATCAGGTCCTGCTGGTTCTGGCCGTCGAGCGGCACGCCCGGCCTTATCCCGGCATGGCAAAAGAAGAAGTCGCCGAAGGTCACGGAAAACGTCAGCGACTGCAGGAAGTCGACATGGCTGCGCGGCACCGCTTTCACCAAGGCCGCATGTCCCCGCCGCACGACTTCCGCCTTGCCGTGCCAATGAGTGTCGCGCGTGAGATCGACGCCATAGGACTGCGCCGTCTGGATGCCGCCATAATTCATGAACAGCCCGTCCGGCTCGCCATTGGCGAGAAACTCGAGCATGCCGAGGTCGTGGTTGCCGGCGAGCATGATGTTGCGCGGGTCGCGCTTCTTCGCCTCGATCAGGAAGTCGATGACGCTTCTGGAGTCCGGCCCGCGATCGACATAGTCGCCGAGATGGATGATGCGCCAGTCCGACGACGGCGCCCTGTATTCGAGCTCGCTCTCGATGCGGCGATGCATGGCGGTGAGCAGGTCATGGCGGCCATGCACGTCGCCGATGGCATAGAGCCGCATGCCGTCCGGCCCGCGCGCGTCGAGGTAATGGATACCGGATTCGGTCAAGGCTAGCGTTTTCCCGACAGGAAGCTGTGGCGGAACCTACCGCCGATCGGTGAACAAGGGCATAAGCGCGTTTCGCCGAAACGGCGAACCGCTCTCTCTTTTTTTGAAGCAATTCCGGACGGAAAACCGCTTCACACTTTTCCTGGAATTGCCTTAGCGATGCAACTGGTCCTTGCCCATGTCGGTCACCAGGCGCTTGCCGCAGAGCGCCAGCGTGACGTCCATCTCTTTTTGGATGATCTCCAGCGCTTTGGTGACGCCTTCCTTGCCCATGGCGCCGAGTCCATAGAGGAACGGGCGGCCGATATAGGTGCCCTTGGCGCCGAGGCAGAGCGCCTTGAGCACATCCTGGCCGGAGCGGATGCCGCCATCCATATGCACTTCGATCCTGTCGCCGACCGCATCGGCAATCTCTTCCAGCATCGATATCGACGACGGCGCGCCGTCGAGCTGGCGCCCGCCATGGTTGGAAACGACGATCGCGTCCGCGCCGGTCTTGGTCGCCATCAACGCGTCCTCCTTGTCGAGGATGCCCTTCAGGATCAGCTTGCCGCCCCAGCGTTCCTTGATCCAGGCGACATCTTTCCAGGACAGATGCGGATCGAACTGCTCCGTCGTCCATGAGCCCAGCGACGAGACGTCGCCGACGCCTTTGGCGTGGCCGACAATGTTGCGAAACGTGCGGCGCTTTGTACCGGCAATGCCCATCAGCCAGCGCGGGCGCATCGCGATGTTGGCGATGTTGGCCAGCGTCATCTTGGGCGGCGCGGACAGGCCGTTGCGGATATCCTTGTGGCGCTGTCCCAGGATCTGCAGGTCGAGCGTCAGCACCAGCGCCGAGCATTTCGCCGCCTTGGCGCGGTCGATCAAATTGAGCACGAAATCCTTGTCGCGCAGCACATAAAGCTGGAACCAGAACGGTTTCTTCGTCGCCGATGCGACGTCCTCGATCGAGCAGATGCTCATCGTCGACAGCGTGAACGGCACGCCGAATTCCTCCGCCGCCTGCGCCGCCAGCATCTCGCCGTCGGCATGCTGCATACCGGTCAGTCCGGTCGGCGCAAGCGCCACCGGCATGGCCACCTTTTCGCCGATCATGGTCGATTCCAGCGAGCGGTTGCTCATGTCGACCAGCACGCGCTGGCGGAACTTGATCTTGCCGAAATCCTCTTCGTTGGCACGGTAGGTGCTCTCCGTCCAGGCACCGGAATCGGCATAGTCGAAGAACATTTTCGGTACCTTGCGGCGCGCGAGGTCCTTGAGGTCGGCGATGGTGAGGATTTCGCTCATGGTGGGTCCCTGCTAGGAGCGCTTGCGTGTCGGTTCGATGTCGCCGGCTTCCGCGCGTTGCCTCAGCCGCAGCCGCGACACGCGTTGCCAGTCGCCGCTGCGCTCGGCTTCCGCCATGGAGCGCTCGACATAGGTGATGTGGTCCATGGCCGCCTTGCGCGCCGCGGCGGGATCGGCTGCCTTGATCGCGGCATGGATCGCCCGGTGCTGCTCAAGCAGCGCCTCGCGCGCGCCGGGGACGGTGAAGACCAGAAGCCGGTTCTGGAACACGCCTTCCGAGAGCAGCCTGTAGCAGGAGCGCAAAGTGTGCAGCAGGATCATGTTGTGCGCGCATTCGCACACCGCGTGATGGAACTCGATGTCGATCGTGGCTTCATCATCGAAGTCGCCTGTACGGTCGGCCTCGTCCATGCGCGCCATGATGCGGTCGAGCAGCGCCAGATCCTCCGGCGTCGCGCGCCGCGCCGCATATTCTGCCGCCACCGCCTCGATCTCGCGCCGGTATTCGAGATAGTCGGTCACCGCCTTGCGATGCGTGGAAATGAGATCCGTGACCGGCTTGGTGAAGAGCTGGCCGATGATGTCGGCGACATGCGTGCCGCCGCCGGCCTTGGTCGTCAGCAGCCCGCGGCCTTCCAGCGCCTTCAGCGCGTCGCGCAGGATCGGCCGCGAGACATCGAACTGGCGCGCCAGCTCGCGTTCGCCGGGCAGCCGGTCGCCGGTGCGCAGCACGCCTTCGAGGATCAGGCTTTCGATCTGCTGGATCACCTCGTCGGCGGTGCGCGAATGCTCGATCCTGGAGAAAATATCGCTCAACGCGGGGCGCCCGGGAATGGAAAGGATGTCGCGCAGATTAAAGCCTCTGTCGCCAACTGGTCAAATTATTTATCCAATTCGTCTCTACCAGTCGATTTCGACACGGCGCCCTCCGGCCGTCCTGCGTTAAACTTTGCTGTTTACGCGCTTCACCGATTGCCGCAAGACGACGTGACCACACGAGGGTCGAAACCAGGGGGACCAGCCGTGTCGGACGAAACGTCCAACCTCGAATTCCAGCCACGCGCCCAGGGCAGCGTCATGGGCTTTCCCGCGCATGAGGGCCGGCCGGGTGCGCTGGGTGAAGTGCATGCCCGCCCGCATCCGTTGGTCGAAAAACCGCGCGTCATCATCCAACTCTCCTTCATGACCGAGGGCGGCTCTGCCGTCGACCACGCGGTGCTGTCGGAACTGTCGCGGCGCCTCGGCATAGCCGCGCCCGAGCGCCATGCCCGCCACCATGCGATGAAATGGGGCAAGGGCACGCTGCGCTGGGAGCGGCATACCGAGTTCTCGACCTATCTCTGGGAAGGGCCGCTGTCGGAGAACGGCCGCGGCCAGGAGGATTCGCCCTTCGGCAACGGCTTCTCGCCGCCGGGCACGGTGATTTCGGGCATCAGGCTCGAGATCCGCAAGTGGACGCAGGCGAGCGAAAAGGTGATAGCCGGCTTCGATCCGACCAGCCTGTGCTATTCGCTGGTCGAGCGCGGGGCGGCGGCCATTATCACCGATTTCCGCCAGGACGGCGATGGCCTGACCCGCATGCTGGTGCTCGATCGCGGCCTGACGCCGGCCAGCACCGGCGCCTTGTCGCAGCGCTTGATCGACATCGAGACCTACCGCACGCTGGCCATGCTTGGCCTGCCTTTGGCCTTGACCTTGTCCGGTCGCGCCCGCCGCATCGAGGATCGGCTGGCGCTGACAACGCTCGAAATGAAGGCGGTCGAGACCCGCGACAGCCAGACGCTGCTTGCCGATCTCACCGAGCTTGCCGCCGAATTGGAGGCGGATGCCGCCTCCAGCCTCTACCGCTTCGGCGCCAGCCGCGCCTATGACGGCATCGTCACCGAAAGGCTGGAGGCGTTGGAGGAGGAGCCGGTGCAGGGCTACGACACCTGGGCGGGCTTTTTGCTGCGGCGCATGGCGCCGGCCATGCGCACCTGCCGCTCGGTCGAGGAGCGCCAGGCCAATCTGTCGCGCAAACTCACCCGCGCCACCACGCTGCTGCGCACCTGGGTCGATGTCGAGGTCGAGAAGCAGAACCGCGATCTGCTCGCTTCGATGAACAACCGCGCCCGGCTGCAACTGCGCCTGCAGCAGACCGTCGAAGGCCTTTCCGTCGCCGCCGTCTCCTACTATGTCGTCGGTCTGATCGGCTATCTCGCCAAGGGCGCCTCGGTCTTCGGTCACAGCTTCGCGCCGGAAGTCGTCACAGCCGCCTCCGTGCCGGTCGCCATCCTGCTTGTCTGGTGGGGCGTGCGCCGGGTGCGGATGATGCACTCCGAGCCGGCGAAGCATCCCGGCGAGTAGGCGCCAGCCTGCTTCGGCAGTCATTGGAGCGTAGCGGCAGATTGCCGCTGCGGAAGCCTGGAATTGCGCCTGCCGACGAGCGCGGCCAAAGCAGCGTTTGCAACAGTCGCGCTTCACTGGTAAAAGATTTTAACCAGTCAAGCGAAGAGGCTGCCCGATGTCCGGCCTAGCCATGCCCAAGCCAGATGCTGAGACGATGCGCCGGCGCGCCGAGATCGTTGCCGACATGCGCATTATCGTGCCGGGCGAGGGGGTTGTCGACGCAACCAACGAAATGCGCGCCTTCGAGAGCGATGGCCTGACCGCCTACCGGCAATTGCCGCTGGTGGTCGTGCTGCCGGAAACGGTCGCGCAGGTCTCGCGCGTGCTCAAATACTGCAACGACCGCAACATCCGCGTCGTGCCGCGCGGTTCCGGCACTTCGCTCTCCGGCGGCGCGCTGCCGCTGGAGGATGCGGTGCTTCTGGTTATGAGCCGCTTCAATCGCATTCTTCAAATCGACTATCCCAACCGCATCGTCGTCGCCCAGCCGGGCGTCACCAATCTCGGCATCACCACCGCCGTCGAGCAGGAGGGCTTTTATTACGCGCCTGATCCATCCTCCCAGATCGCCTGCTCGATCGGCGGCAACGTCGCGGAGAATTCCGGCGGCGTGCATTGCCTGAAATACGGGCTGACCGCCAACAACGTGCTGGGCATCGAGATGGTGCTGATGAATGGCGAGGTGGTGCGGCTCGGCGGCAGCCACCTCGACCAGGAAGGCTACGACCTGCTCGGCGTCATGACCGGTTCCGAAGGTCTGCTCGGCGTTGTCACCGAGGTCACTGTGCGCATCCTGAAGAAACCCGAGATGGCGCGCGCGTTGCTGATCGGTTTTCCGACCAGCGAACAAGGCGGCCAATGCGTCGCCGATATCATCGGCGCCGGCATTATTCCCGGCGGCATGGAAATGATGGACCGTCCGGCGATCCACGCGGCGGAGGATTTCGTCCATGCCGGCTATCCGCTCGATGTCGAGGCGCTGCTCATCGTCGAGCTCGACGGCCCGGGCGTCGAGGTCGATCACCTGATCGGCCTGGTCGAGGCGATCGCCTACCGCAACGGCTCGACCACCTGCCGCATCTCGCAGTCCGAGCAGGAGCGGCTGAGCTTCTGGGCCGGCCGCAAGGCAGCCTTTCCAGCTGTTGGGCGCATCTCGCCCGATTACTACTGCATGGACGGCACCATCCCGCGCAAGGAGCTGCCGAAGGTGTTGGCTGGCATGCGCGCGCTGTCGGAGAAATACGGCCTCGGCGTCGCCAATGTCTTCCATGCCGGCGACGGCAACCTGCACCCGCTGATCCTCTACGACGCCAATGTGCCGGGCGAACTCGACAAGGCGGAGAGCTTCGGCGCCGACATCTTGCGGCTCTGTGTCCAGGTCGGCGGTGTGCTGACCGGCGAGCATGGCGTCGGCGTCGAGAAGCGCGACCTGATGCCCGAGATGTTCAACCAGGTCGACCTCGACCAGCAAATGCGCGTCAAATGCGCCTTCGATCCAAACCACCTGCTCAACCCCGGCAAGGTATTCCCGCAACTGCGCCGCTGCGCCGAGCTGGGGCGCATGCACGTGCATCGGGGGCAGGTGGCCTTTCCGGACATTCCGAGGTTTTGATGGGGGTTCAAATTCGCGCGTCGGCGGTCTACGACGCCCCCTTCTGTCCTGCCGGACATCTCCCCCACAAGGAGGGAGATTGGCCGTTATCGCCGGTTTCGCCAACTTTCAAACTGGCAGGAATGAGCGAGGCGTCAACGCCGCTAATCTCCCCCCAAGTGGGGGAGATGTCCGGCAGGACAGAGAGGGGCGCGAAGGAACTCGACCTATCTCCGTCTCGGGCTTCGCCCGAGCCACCTCTCCCCCGCTTTGCGGGGGCGAGGAACCAGGTCTTTGCGTAATGACCACCTTCACCCCCACCACTTCCGCCGAAACACTCTCCACCGTCCAATGGGCGGCGGCCGAGGAAACGCCGCTCGAAATCCTCGGCCATGGCTCCAAGCGCGGCATCGGCCGCCCGCAACAGAGCGAGCACACGCTCGACCTGTCGAAGCTCACCGGCGTCACACTCTACGAGCCGGCCGAACTGGTGCTGTCGGCAAAGGCCGGCACGCCGCTCGCCGAGATCGAAACCCTGCTCGCCGAAAACGGCCAGCAATTCGCCTTCGAGCCGATGGACTACGGCCCGCTACTCGGCGGCGAGTCGGGCAGAGGCACGGTCGGCGGCGTGCTGGCTTCGAACGTCTCCGGTCCGCGCCGGCTGAAGGCGGGTGCGGCGCGCGACCATATTCTAGGCATCAACGCCGTTGCCGGTCGCGGCGAGGCTTTCAAATCTGGCGGCCGCGTCGTCAAGAATGTCACCGGCTACGATCTTTCCAAGCTGATGGCTAACAGCTGGGGCACGCTGGCCGTGCTGACCGACGTCACCTTCAAGGTTCTGCCGGCCGCCGAGACCGAAGTGACCCTGGCAATTCGCGGTCTGCTCGACGATGCCGCTGTCGCCGCCATGGCGCTGGCGCTCGGCTTCAGCGCTGAAGTATCGAGCGCGGCGCATCTGCCGGAGCGCATTGCCGCGCGGGTTGCCGGCGGCAGGCATGGCAGCGATGCCGCGACGCTGCTGCGCGTCGAAGGATTTGGACCTTCGGTCGTCTACCGCATCGAGGCGCTCAAGCAATTGCTCGGCAAGGCCGGGCCGCTGGAGGAAATCGCCGGCGAGGCGTCGGAGACGCTTTGGCGCGACATCCGCGATTGCCGGCCCTTCGCCGATGGCGGCGCGCGGCCGGTCTGGCGCGTCTCGATGGCGCCGTCCGAGGCCCATCACATGGTCATGGCGCTGCGGATGCGGGCGGCGGTCGACGCCTTCTACGATTGGCAGGGCGGGCTGGTGTGGTTGTCGATGCGCGAGGACGATCCGGAAGCCGATCTTTTGCGCGGCTTGATCCGCAAGCATGGCGGCGGCCACGCGACGCTGGTGCGCGCGTCGGCCCCGCATCGCGCGGCGCTGCCCGTCTTCGAGCCCCAGCCGCCGCACCTCTCCGCGCTGTCGACGCGGCTGAAAGCCGAATTCGACCCGAAGCAGATACTCAACCCCGGTCGCATGGGAGGCTGATTGTATGCAGCGTGGCAGCGCAGACAATCTGGACGCATCCGTACCAGGCAATGGGCTGGTCAGGCTGACGAACGCAGCAGTGATGATCGGCTTCCTCGTCTGCTTTCCATTCGCGCTGCTCGGTGGTGCCATTGCCTGGTATCAGGCAGGGCGCGCGCGAGGCTGGCAAGCTGGCCACTATCAAGTGGCACGGCGAACGGTGGCCGTGGGTATTTGCGCTTTGCTGGCGTTTGCTGCTGCCCTTGCGATCGTTCTGTTACTGGCTGGCGAAGATTTCATCGCCGATTTCGTACTGACTACCTTGCCGTTGCTGCTTGTCCTGGTGATCTGGGGCGTTGTCCGTTCGATCCGCTGCCTGAATCTCGCGTTCGGATCCGAGCCTGTCGCGAGGCCGGCAAGCTGGGGCTTCCTGCCGTAGGATTGTTATATGCAGACCAATTTTTCCCTGGCCCAGCTCGCCGATCCGCAAGTCGCGGAATCGGAGAAGATCCTGCGCAAATGCGTGCATTGCGGCTTCTGCACCGCCACCTGCCCGACCTATGTGACACTGGGCAATGAATTGGATTCGCCGCGCGGCCGCATTTATCTCATCAAGGATATGCTCGAGAACGGCCGACCGGCGGATAAGGAAATCGTCACCCACATCGACCGCTGCCTGTCCTGCCTCGCCTGCATGACGACATGCCCGTCGGGCGTGAACTATATGCATCTGGTCGATCATGCCCGCGCCCATATTCAGGAGACTTACAGGCGCCCGCTGCTCGATCGGCTGACGCGCGCACTGCTGGCCTTCGTGCTGCCCCACCCAAACCGCTTCCGCGCCGCGCTGAAACTGGCCGGGCTCGGCCGTCCGTTCGTCGGCCTGTTCGAAAAACTGCCGGCGCTTAAGCCGGTCGCCGCCATGCTGAAGCTCGCGCCATTGTCGTTACCGGCGGCATCGTCAAAGGCGAAGCCGGGCATGCATGCCGGGCAGGGGACCCAAAAACGCGGCCGTGTCGCCATCCTCACCGGCTGCGCGCAATCGGTGCTCGATCCGGCCATCAACGACGCCACCATCTCGCTGCTGACGAGGCTTGGTGTCGAGGTCGTGGTGCCGGAAGGCGAGGGCTGCTGCGGCGCGCTCGTCCATCACATGGGCCGCGAGGCGGCGGCGCTGGCATCCGCTCGGCAGAACGTCGACGCCTGGACGCGCGCCGTCGACCAGGGCGGTCTTGACGCCATCATCATCACGGCATCGGGCTGCGGCACGACGATCAAGGATTATGGCTTCATGCTGCGCCTTGACCCGGCTTATGCGGACAGGGCCGCGCTTGTGTCGTCGCTGGCCAAGGACATCACCGAATATCTCGCCGCGCTCGATCTGCCCGAGCCGATGCGCAAACCCGGCACGGTCGTTGCTTATCACTCGGCTTGTTCGATGCAGCACGGACAGAAGATCACGCGCCAGCCGAAGGAGCTTCTGGCCAAGGCCGGCTTCGTCGTGCGCGAGCCGCGCGAGAGCCATCTGTGCTGCGGTTCGGCCGGCACCTACAACATCCTGCAGCCGGAGATCTCGGCCAAGCTGCGCGACCGCAAGGTGAAAAATATCGAGGCGACCGGGGCCGAGATCATCGCCACCGGCAATATCGGCTGCATCACGCAGATCGCGTCGGCGGCGAAGCTGCCGGTGGTGCACACGATAAAGCTGCTCGACTGGGCTTATGGCGGTCCGAGGCCGGAAGGCGTTTTGGAAGCGGCGCTGGTCGCTGCCGAATAGCTACTCCGCCGCGAGCTGATCCGCGACGCCGTAGGTCGCGCGATAGAGCGCGCGCTGGCGGTTGAGCGCCACCATCGTGTTGCGCAGCAGGATCGCCACGGTCAGCGGACCGACGCCGCCGGGCACCGGCGTGATCCAGGCCGCCACGTCCTTGACGCTTTCGGTGTCGACGTCGCCGACGATGTGGCTGGTCCCGTCCGGTCCGATCTCGGAATTGATGCCGATGTCGATGACGGCCGCACCTGGCTTCACCATGTCGGCCTTGATCAGCCTGGGCTTGCCGACGGCGACGAACAGCGCATCGGCGCGGCGCGCATGCGCGGCGACCGAGCGCGTCATGTGATGGCACACCGTTACCGTCGCCCCCTCGCTCATCAGCAGGAAGGCGATCGGCTTGCCGACGATCTCGGAGTGGCCGACGACCACCACTTCGAGCCCCTTGAGGTCGAGGCCGGTTTCCTTCAGCAATTCGACCGAAGCGGCCGCCGTGCAGGGCGCCAGATCGAGCTGGTTGTAGACGATGTTGCCGATCGAGGCCGGATGCATGCCTTCGACGTCCTTGAGCGGATGCACCGCCGCCTGCAGCGTCTTGATCGGGATATGCACCGGCACTGGACGCTGGATGATGATGCCGGTGACGCGTGGATCGGCGTTGAGGCCGTGGATCGCGGCTTCCAACTCGCCGGCGGTGATGTCGGCGGCGAAGCGCCGCTCCTCGAAGGAGATGCCGGCAAGGGCGGCCTTGGCGCGCTGGTTGCGCACATAGACATCGACCGCGTCGGTGTCGCCGACGGTGATCGAGACCAGCTTCGGCGGAAAACCTTCGGCGGTGGCTATGGCAGCGTCTTCGCGCACTGAAGCAATGATGCGCTGCGCGACAGGGCCGCCTTTCAGGTAGCGGCTGTCGTCGGTCCGGGACATGGGTGGCACCTTCTAGGGCAGTTCCGGGAAAAGCGCTGAAGCGGTTTTCCGTGCGGAATTGCGTAAAACCAAGATTTGTGCGCTGCAATAACAGAAGTTCGCACGAAAATCAGCCCTGAAAGCGAACCACCCTGCCTAAGGCGCGACTTACCCAGTCAGGAAACGAAAAAGGCAGCGCGGTTGCCCGCGCTGCCTTTCGTGACCGGCCGTATCCCCACACGGCCCGTCCCCCGTAAACTCTTCACCGGTTTAAGCATATCCCGAGCGATTGCACTATGACTTCGCTGCAACAGCTTGGGACGAAAAGCGCTGCGTCGCCTAACCGGCTGATTCGTTATGACTATATCACCTCGACCGTGGTTCCGACATTGACGCGCTCATAAAGGTCGACAACGTCCTCGTTGCGCATGCGGATGCAGCCGGAAGACACCGCGCCGCCGATCGTCCATGGCTGGTTGGTGCCGTGGATGCGGTATTCGGTGGTGCCGAGATAGAGCGCGCGCGCGCCGAGCGGGTTCTCGATGCCGCCGGCCAGATAGGTCGGCAGGTAGCGGCCCTTGGCTGCCTCGCGCTTGATCATCTCCGACGGTGGGCGCCAGTCCGGCCATTGCTTTTTGTCGGTGATCTTGTGCGTGCCCGACCATTCGAAGCCCGGCTTGCCGGTGCCGACGCCATAGCGCCGCGCCTTGCCGTTCTTTTCGACGAGATAGAGGAAGTTCTGATGGGTATCGATGACGATGGTGCCCGGCTTTGCCGGTCCATCATAGGCGACTTCCTGCGGCAAATAGATCGGGTTGATCTGCGGCCGCATCACCATGCGCCTGGCCGGCTGCTGCACGGCCGCCGTGCGCTGCTGGTCGGGTTGTGCCTGGAACAGCCGGCGCAGCGGCTGCTGCGTTGCCGCCTGGCGGGTAGGGCGCACGATGCCGGGCGCCTTGCCAAGTTGCAGCACCCAGGGTGCTGAAAGGTCCGGGCTCACCATCACCGGCGGCCTGTCGGCGTAGCGGTCGTTGGCAAGTGAGGTCGTGACGCCGGCGGCAAGAACCGCCGCGGCACCTAGCAGGGAACAAAACGCTGTCTTCATCGGAACGCACCTTGATCGTCGAACTCGTCCAAGGGCGGGGATAGCCCTCGGTGTCGCGATCCTTGGCGCGCAGGGCCAAGCAAAACATGAATCGGAATGCGTAAAATGCGGAACTGTCAGTAAACCTTTTGGTGTGGTTACCGGCCGGTTCAGGAATCTGGTAAAGCCACGGTAAACGCGCCGTTGAAGCGCATTAACGAAATGGATTTACGGCAATGGGAACTGAAAATACCGGCATCCTCGACGGGCCCGACGGCAAAGCGCGCTGCTTCTGGCACGGCAATCTGCCGGACTATCTCCACTATCACGACCATGAGTGGGGCCGGCCCGTAACCGATGACCGCCGGCTGTTCGAGAAGATTTGCCTCGAAGGTTTCCAGTCGGGTCTGTCTTGGCTGACCATCCTGCGCAAGCGCGAGAATTTCCGCGAGGCTTTTGCCGGTTTCGACTTCGACAAGGTGGCTCTCTTCACCGACAAGGATGTCGAGCGCCTGCTCGGCAATGCAGGCATCATCCGACATCGCGGCAAGATCGTCTCGACCATCAACAACGCCAAGCGCGCCCGCGAGATGGTCGACGAGTTCGGCTCCTTGGCCGCCTGGTTCTGGAAGTTCGAGCCGGGTCCGGACGAGCGGCCCCGGAGCGTCGACCTCGCCCATCTGCGCGCCAATCCGACGACGGCGATCTCGGTCCGGATCTCGAAGGAGTTGAAGAAACGCGGCTGGAGCTTCGTCGGCCCGACGACGGTCTACGCCTTCATGCAGGCCATGGGCCTGGTCAACGACCATCTCGAAGGCTGCTACTGCCGCAAGGAGGTGGAAGCGGAAAGGAAGAAGCTGAAGCGGCCGACGTAGGAGGGACGCCTTCCCTTCTCCCCGTTCTACGGGGAGAAGGTGCCCGAAGGGCGGATGAGGGGCGGCGCCGACCTTCGAGATTTCTCGCTAAAACCTCAGCTCAAACGCCGCTGGCGCCGGTCAGGAACAGGCCGGCAAGGATAGCGGCCAACGCAGCGAAGGCCGGATAGATCACCAGCAGCCCGGTCATCAGCGCATCGCGCGCCGACGAGGACTGTCTTGCGTCGACTGCGACGTCGAACGGACCGGCCGGATGGCTGGCTGCCTTGAGCGCATGACCTTCGGCAGGCCGCAACCTGCCGGCCGGCTCGCCGCTGTCGATGTCTTTCGCCGTGATCATTGCCCGAAGCCCTTGTTTCGGCGCGCTTTATGATCGTCGATTGTGTCGGTAGCATGCCGCGCCGATGGCGGAATTGTTTCGTTTTTGGCGCGGTTTGTTTCGAGAGCTTTGAAAAGCTACCGAATCCCCAAAAAGGATACCGGTGTTTACTTTTGACCCGTTGGTGGCTGCGACGATTGGTGTCCAGGCTGCAAACGCTTGCCGCACCAAGCAGCATCGGTTAGGACACGCGCGCCTTGGAAGTAGGAAGCTTCCTATTCAGGGCGGGCAACGAAACACTGAGTACCCATCCCATGGCCGACAAATCCGAAAAGACGAAAGCGCGGCTGCCGCGTGGTTTTGCCGACCGCAGCGCCGAGGACATCCGCGCCGTCGAAAAGATGATGGCGACGATCCGCTCGGTCTATGAGCTTTACGGTTTCGAGCCGGCCGACCAGCCGCTGATCGAATACACGGACGCGCTGGGAAAATTCCTGCCCGACCAGGACCGGCCTAACGAAGGCGTCTTCTCCTTCCAGGACGATGACGAGCAGTGGCTGTCGCTGCGCTATGATCTGACCGCGCCGACCGCGCGCTTCGTCGCCGAGAATTTCGAGAAGCTGCCGAAGCCCTATCGCAGCTATCGCGCCGGCTGGGTGTTCCGCAACGAGAAGCCCGGCCCCGGCCGTTTCCGCCAGTTCATGCAGTTCGACGCCGACACCATCGGCACGCCGGGCGTCGCCGCGGACGCCGAAATGGCCATGATGATGGCCGACGTGATGGAATCGCTGGGCATCAAGCGCGGCGACTACGTCATTCGCGTCAACAACCGCAAGGTGCTCGACGGCGTGCTCGAGGCGATCGGCCTTGGCGGCGAGGAGAATGCCGGCCGCCGGCTGACGGTCCTGCGCGCCATCGACAAGCTGGACAAGCTTGGACCGGGAGGCGTGAAGCTCCTGCTTGGCCCGGGACGGTGGGACGGCGGCAAGGAAGGCGAAGGCGACTTCGCCAAGGGCGCCGGGTTGAATGACGCACAGGCCGAAGCGGTTCTCCTGGCAACAGCAAGGAATGCGCAGGCTGGCCAGGATTCCAGCGTCAATGCCAACGCTATGTACCAGGAGGGCGTCGGCGAGCTCGCGACGATTGAAGCTCTGGTCCGTGCGGCAGACTATGGCGAGGACCGCGTCCTAATGGACCGCTCCGTCGTGCGCGGCCTCGAATATTACACCGGCCCGGTCTTCGAGGCCGAGTTGCTGGCCGAAATCCCCAACGATGAAGGCCAGATCGTGCGCTTTGGCTCGGTCGGCGGCGGCGGGCGCTATGACGGGCTGGTCTCACGCTTCCGTGGCGAGCCGGTGCCGGCGACTGGTTTCTCCATCGGCGTTTCCCGCCTGATGACGGCACTGAAGAACCTCGGCAAGCTCGACATCTCCGACGTCATCGCTCCGGTCGTCGTTCTGGTCATGGACAAGGACACGGAAAGCCTCGGCCGTTACCAGAAGATGGTCGCCGAGCTCCGCGCCGCCGGTATTCGCTCCGAAATGTATCTTGGCGGCGCCGGCATGAAGGCGCAGCTCAAATACGCCGACCGCCGCGGCAGCCCGGTCGCCGTCATCCAGGGCGGCGACGAGCGCGCCAAGGGCGAATTGCAGATCAAGGATTTGATCGAGGGCGCGCGCATGTCCGCCGAGATCACCGACAACGCCGAATGGCGCGCTGCAAGGCCTGCGCAGGTGACGGTGGGGGAAGCTGAGCTGGTCGGAGAGGTGCGGAAGATTCTGGCGGCGCAGGCGGCCGATCGCGCAAAGGGTGGCGCTTGAGCCCCCCTCTCTGGCCTGCCGGCCATCTCCCCCGCAAGGGGGGAGATTGGATGTCGCGCATGCCTTCGCCAATTTCCAACGTTGCAGAAAAGGCGCCGCGCTTGAAGCTGCTAATCTCCCCCCTTGAGGGGGAGATGTCCGGCAGGACAGAGAGGGGGACTTCGCGCCCAACCTATCAATGACTTCCCGCCCCGCCATCGCAGCCGACATCATCAACCTCTTCGCCACCCGCGACACCCATGCGGTCGAAGTCGCGGTGCTCCAACCCGCCGACCCGTTCCTCGATATGGCCGGCGAGGACCTGCGCCGCCGCATCTTCCTGACCGAGAGCGAGACCGGCAAGACGCTGTGCCTGCGTCCGGAATTCACCATTCCGGTCTGCCTCGATCACATATCCAGCCAGGCCGGCACACCGCGCCGCTATTCCTATCTCGGCGAAGTCTTCCGCCAGCGCCGCGAGGGCGGCAACGAGTTCTTTCAGGCCGGCATCGAGGATCTCGGCGACCGCGACATCGCCGCTGCTGACGCCCGCTCCTTGGCCGACGCGCATGCGCTGCTGTCGCTGGTGCTGCCGGGACAGACGCTGGCGATCACACTGGGCGACCAGACATTGTTCGAGGCGGTGCTGGCAGCCCTTGGCCTGCCGCGCGGCTGGCGCATGCGGCTGGCGCGTGCGTTCGGCTCGGCGCAGATGCTGGAAGCGGCCTTGGCCGATCTTGCCAACCCGCCGCGCAACAGCCAGCTTTCCGGCCCGGTCGCCATGCTGGTGCTCGACGGCGATGTCGAGGGCCTTGCCACCCATATCGCCGACGGCATGGAACAGGCTGGTCTTTCCGCTTCGTCCGGCCGCGCGCCGGCCGATATCGCCAGGCGTCTGATCGAGAAGGCGGAACTGCGCAGTGTCAGGCTCTCCAACGAAGCATTCTCGGCGCTGAAAGGCTTTCTCGAGATCGACGTCGCTTTGGGCGACGCGACCGCTTCGCTCGAAAAATTCGCCGCCGCTGCCGGCCTGTCGCTGGGCCCGGCACTGGAGAATTTCGCCACTCGCGCCAAGGCGATCGAAGCGCATGGCTTGCCGCCGGCAACTATCCGCTACGACGCCGCCTTCGGCCGGCCGCTGGACTATTATACCGGTCTTGTCTTCGAGATCGCGGCGCAAGGTAGCGACCGCCCACTCGCCGGCGGCGGCCGCTATGACCGGCTGCTGACGCTGCTTGGCGCCAAGAAGCCGATCCCCGGCGTCGGCTTCTCGGTCTGGCTCGACCGCATCGAAGCCTTGCGGGAGAACACCGGATGATCACGCTGGCGATCCCGTCGAAAGGCCGTCTCAAGGAACAGTCGCTGGAGGTGCTGGCCAAGGCCGGTCTTGCCGTCACTTTGCCGGACGACGACCGCAAATACCGCGCCCGCATCGATGGCCTCGACAATGTCGAAGTGGCCTTCCTCTCGGCCTCCGAGATCGCCGGCGAGATCGGCCAGGGCGCCGTCGATCTCGGCATCACCGGCGAGGACCTGGTACGCGAGAACCTCGCCGACTGGGAAGCGAGTGCCGAAATCGTCGCCCGCCTCGGTTTCGGCCACGCCGATGTCGTGGTCGCGGTGCCCGATATCTGGCTCGATGTCGAGAGCATGGCCGATCTCGACGATGTCGCCGCCGATTTCCGCCAGCGTCATGGCCGGCGCTTGCGCATCGCCACCAAATACTGGCGGCTGACGCAGCAGTTCTTTTCGCTGAAGCACGGCATCCAGGTCTATCGCATTGTCGAAAGCCTCGGCGCCACCGAGGGTGCGCCGGCGGCAGGATTGGCGGATGTCATCGTCGACATCACCACCACCGGCTCGACGCTGCGCGCCAACCATCTCAAGGTGCTGGGCGACGGCACGATCCTGAAATCGCAGGCCTGCCTCGTGGCGTCCAGAAAAGATCGTACGCCGGCGGATGACGCCGTGCTTCGCGACATCGCCACGAAGATGGGTGCCCTTCCGCCCCGTTGAGGAGAGGGAACCGCCTCTACCATCGGCGGGTTTCCTCTACCCCGGCGGGCTGATAGGTTGGCGTATCCTGGGAGGAGACGGCGATGGCGATCAATCTCGACGAACTCCAGAACGCCACCAGTCTGCGGGGGCGAAAATCGCGTGGCACTTTCATCGCCCCGGTGGACGGCACGGCGCATGTCTCTGGCGACCGCTCGGTGCCGCTGCTCGACAAGACCATTCCGCAGCTCTTCTCCGACACGGCAAGCAAATACGCCACGCAAGACGCCGCCGTTTTCGTCGGCCAGGACAAGCGCTTCACCTGGAGCGAACTGTCGGACACGGTCGATGCCTTGGCCGCCGGCTTCCTGGCGCTGGGCCTGGAAAAGGGCGACCGCGTCGGCATCTGGTCGCCCAACCGCTGGGAATGGCTGGCGACCCAATTCGCCACAGCGCGCATCGGCCTGATCCTGGTCAACATCAACCCGGCCTACCGGCTGACCGAGCTGGAATATGCGCTGAACAAGGTAAGCTGCAAGGCGCTGGTCACCGCCGCCAAATTCAAGACCTCCGACTATCTCGGCATGATCGAGACGCTGGCGCCGGAACTCGCCACCGCCGAGCCCGGCAAGCTCAAGGCGAAGAAGCTGCCGGCGCTAAAGACCATCATTCGCATGGGCGACGACAATTCGCCCGGCATGTTCAATTTCGGCGATGTGCTGGCCATGGCCGGCCGCGACGAGCATGACAGCCTCGACCGCATTTCCGAGAGCCTGAAGCCGAACGAGGCCATCAACATCCAGTTCACCTCGGGCACCACCGGCGCGCCGAAAGGCGCGACGCTGACGCATCTGAACATCGTCAACAACGGCAATTTCGTCACCTCGGCGATCAAGCTCACCGTCGACGACCGGCTCTGCATCCCGGTGCCGCTCTATCACTGCTTCGGCATGTCGATGGGCACGATGGGCTGCGTCTCCAAAGGCGCGACCATGGTTTTCCCCGGTGAGGGTTTCGATGCTGGCGCGACGCTCAAGGCCGTGGCGCAGGAGCGCTGCACAGGGCTCTACGGCGTGCCGACCATGTTCGTCGCCATGCTCGACCACGCCGACTTCGCCAGCTTCGATCTCTCCAGCCTGCGCACCGGCATCATGGCCGGCTCGCCTTGCCCGATCGAGGTGATGAAGAAGGTGGTGTCGCTGATGCACATGTCAGAGGTGACCATCGCCTACGGCATGACCGAGACCAGCCCGGTCTCGTTCCAGAGCAGCGTCGACGACCCGCTGGAAAAGCGCGTCTCGACCGTCGGCCGCATCCACCCGCATGTCGAGGTCAAGGCCATCGGCGCCGACGGTTCGACCGTGGCGGTCGGTGCTCCAGGCGAGCTCTGCACGCGCGGCTATTCGGTGATGAAGGGCTATTGGGACGACGCGGAAAAGACCCGCGAGGCGATCGACGCCGACGGCTGGATGCACACCGGCGACCTCGCCACCATCGACGCCGAGGGCTATTGCAACATCGTCGGCCGGGTGAAGGATATGGTCATTCGCGGCGGCGAAAACGTCTATCCGCGCGAGGTCGAGGAATTCCTCTACCGCCATCCCAAGATCAAGGAAGTCCAGGTCTTCGGCATCCCAGACGCCAAATATGGTGAGGAACTCTGCGCCTGGGTTGTGCTCAAGCCCGGCCAGATCGCGACCGAGCAGGAGATCAAGGCTTTCTGCGCCGACCAGATCGCCCACTACAAGATCCCGCGCTACATCCGCTTCCGCACCGAACTGCCGATGACGGTGACCGGCAAGCCGCAGAAGTTCCTGATGCGCGAGGCGATGGTCGAGGAACTGGGGCTGGTGGCGCAGAAGACGGCGTGAAACGGGATTGATCCGAAATATTCAGCCTTTTGAAAACGCGCCCAAGGGCGCGAACTGCCAACCATGCTTGTTTGGACGGATTAATGGATAACGAGTTTCCAAATTTCGCGGCGTTGAAAGCCGCTAAAATTGAAAACGTCGACTATCGCATCGTCGTCCGGCGCGGCTCCCGGACCGGCAATGCGATCGTTATGGCTCCCCACGGCGGGAAGATCGAACCCCGCACATCCCTGATCACCGAGACGATAGCAGGACGCGATCTCGACATGTATTGCTTTGAAGGCCTGATGCCGGAAAGCAACCGGGAGCTTCACATAACGTCCCGGAACTTCGACGAGGTGACCGCGCTCAAACTGTTGCGGACGAAGTCCACGGTCGTCACCATCCACGGTCGTCAGGACCGGGACGATCCCTCCACAGTCTACATGGGCGGCAAGGACGCCGCATTGGTTTCAGAGATAGTCGAGCGTCTGCAGGAGGCCGGCTTCGAAACGCAAAAGGACAATCATCCGTTTCCCGGTATCCAGGATACGAACATCGTCAACCGAGGGCTGACGGGCAAAGGCGCACAACTGGAAGTGCCCCTGTCTCTTCGCCGTCGTCTCGGGAGCGAGCCGGAACTTCTGGAAAAATTCTGTGGGGCGGTCCGCAAGGCAATCGAGATAGTCGACGCTCGAAATGGTGTTCAATCCTGGGCCGTGTCCTAGTGCAATTTCCAGGAAAAGCGTGAAGCAGTTTTCCGTCTGGAATTGCGTAAAAACAAAGAGTTAGAGCGCTTCGCCGTGAAGCGGTGAAGCGCTCTACGGAGTTCGTTTTCCGGGCGTGCCCTTGCCGAGCGGCTCGTCGTTCATCGACGAACCGCTCGAGGAATCTCAGGCTGCCGTCGGATAATCCGTATAGCCCTTGGCCGTGCCGCCATAGAATGTCGCCGAGTCCGGGGCGTTCAGCTCGACATTCTGCTTCAAACGGCTGACAAGGTCGGGATTGGCGATGAACAGCTTGCCGAACGCAACAAGGTCAGCGCGGCCGTCGGCGACGGCCTTTTCGGCCAACTCCTTGTTGTAGCCATTGTTCACCAGCCAGGCGCCCTGACCGCCGGCCTTTTGATAGGTGGCCTTGAGTTCGGCATAGGAGAACGGCTTGTCGCCCTGATTGAAATCGCGCGCGCCGCCTGTCGCCCCTTCGACGACATGGATATAGGCCAGGCCTCTTGCGCCCAGACCTTCCACCACATGGTTGAAAAGAGGCTGCGGATCGGCATCCGATGCATCGTTGGAAGGCGTCACCGGCGACAGCCGGATCCCGGTCTTGCCGGCGCCGGCAGCACCCGTCACCGCGTCGACCACCTCGAACAGCAGGCGCGACCGGTTCTCGATCGAGCCGCCATAGTTGTCTGAGCGGTGGTTGGTGCTCGAGCGCAGGAACTGGTCGATGAGATAGCCATTGGCGCCATGGATCTCGACGCCGTCGAAACCGGCTACCTCGATCGCAGCCTTCGCGGCGCGGCGGAAGTCATCGACGATGCCGGGGAGTTCGGCCGTTTCGAGCGCGCGCGGCTCGGAGGTCTCGACGAACTCGCCGCTGCCATCCGGCTTGACCAGATAGGTCTTGGATTTGGCCCGTATCGCCGATGCCGATACCGGCTTGCCGCCACCGGGTTGCAGCGTGGTGTGCGAGATGCGTCCGACATGCCAGAGCTGGACCACGATCTTGCCGCCGGCCTTGTGGACGGCGTCGGTGACGCGCTTCCAGCCGGCTAGCTGGTCGGCGCCGTAGAGTCCAGGCACATGAGCATAGCCCTGGCCCTGATGGCTGATGGCGGTGGCTTCCGTCACGATCAGTCCGGCCGTGGCGCGCTGGCTGTAATAGGTGACGGCAAGGTCGCCGGGCACCGCGTTCGGAGAACGATTGCGCGTGAGCGGCGCCATGACGACGCGGTTGGCCAGCGTCAGGTCGCCGGCGCTCAGGGGATCAAACAGGGTAGTCATGAGAAATGCCTTTCATGCACTCTTTAGGGGCGGGGAGGATGTGTTCAGAGATCGAACAGAGCGGCCTGAAAGGCGGCGATGGTTTCTTCGTTGCGCTTGTAGAACACCCATTGACCGACCTTTCGTGTGGTCACGAGGTCAGCCGACGCCAGCGTCGCCAGATGCGCCGAGACGCTGGACTGCGCCAGGCCGCGGCCGTCGAACTGGCTGGCGCAGACGCCCATTTCAAGCGGATGCGCCTGTTCGGCGAAGTGCTGTTCAGGCTTCTTCAGCCACGCCAGGACATCGCGCCGAAACGGATGCGCCAGCGCCTTCAATATGATGTCGTTGTCCATCTTCACCTGCATCGATCTCATCCGATATATAGATCGGGTAGAGGCGATATGGCAGGAAATCCGTTCCATTGTTGATGGCGATCGGAGAAAGCTGTTTTCGCTCACGGGCAGGTGGCCGCAAGGAATGCCCGCAGCTTCTGGGGCGCAGGCGCGCTGGCTGCCGAGCCGTGGAAAATGAACTGCGACCGGCCACCAGCCGGAGCGGACTGGCTCTAGCTCTTCAAGCCGCCAGCACTGCCTGATCCAGCCCGCGGATAATCCGTGCCAGTTCTACGCACTCGTCCTGGCGCGCCCTGTTGCGGCGCCATGCCAGGCAGATCATGCGCTGCGGCATCGGCTCCTGGAATGGCACGATCCGCAAGTCTGGCATGACACCTGCGGCACTTGCCGCCATTTCCGGCACCAGCGTGACGCCCAGCCCATGCGCCACCATCTGCAAGAGCGTGGTCAGGCTGGTGGCGCCATAGCTTGCCATTGCCACAGGCCGCACATTGCCGCAGACGGCCAGCGCCTGCTCGCGCAGGCAATGGCCTTCCTCCAGAAGCATCAGCCGTTCCAGCGCCGGGCTTTCCGGCGGCACCGGCGGTGAGGCGAAGGCGGGGTCGCCGGTCGGCACGGCGAGGAAGAAGCGGTCGGGGAACAGCTCTTCGGTGACGAATCCGGGATGATCGAGCGGCAGCGCGGCGATGAAAGCGTCGAGCCGGCCGGAAACCGCATCCTCCACCAGCGCCGCGGTCACCGCTTCACGCAGCTCGAGCTGCAGCACCGGATACTGCTTCTTCAGTTCCGGCAGCACATGCGGCAACAAATAGGGCGCAACGGTCGGAATGATGCCCAGGCGGAAACGGCCTTCCATGGAAGGACGGCCGCGCCGCGCCGTCGTCTCGACGTCACGTATATCGGCCAGGATGCGCTCGATACGCGGCCGCAAGGCCAGCGCTTCGTCGGTCATGCGTATTGTCTTGCCGCCGCGTTCGAACAACAGGCAGTTCAGCCGCTCCTCCATTTCCGCGATCTGCGCGGAGAGCGCCGGTTGGCTGACGCCGGCGAGCTTGGCGGCGCGGCCGAAATGCAGTGTCTGCGCCAGCGCGTCGAAATATTGCATCTGTCGGACAGTGAGGCCAATCATAAGCAAAGGTTATCAAAACAAACAGGAAAGGCAATTTGTCTTTATCGCCTGACCGCCTTAGTCTGGAATCATTCCAGATTGGCGTGGGGCTTTTTTCTGCCCCCGACGCCTCGGCAAAACCTCGGCAAAAATCGGAGACGAAGATGGACGCGAAAACCGACGACAACAGCGCGGGCAAGTGCCCCGTAGCGCACGGCTCCTCGGGGAGGACCAACCGTGACTGGTGGCCGAACCAGCTCGACCTCACCGTCCTGCACCAGCAGTCGAACCTTTCGGACCCGATGGGCGAGGACTTCGACTATGCCAAGGAATTCGCCAGCCTCGACCTCGACGCGGTGATCAAGGACCTTCACCATGTCATGACGGATTCGCAGGACTGGTGGCCGGCCGATTTCGGCCATTACGGGCCGCTGTTCATCCGCATGGCCTGGCACAGCGCCGGCACCTACCGCATCGGCGATGGCCGCGGCGGCGCGGGTGCCGGCCAGCAGCGTTTCGCGCCGCTGAACAGCTGGCCGGACAACGCCAATCTCGACAAGGCGCGCCGGCTGTTGTGGCCGGTCAAGCAGAAATACGGCCGCAAGATCTCCTGGGCGGATCTTTTGATCCTGACCGGCAACGTCGCGCTGGAATCGATGGGCTTCAAGACCTTCGGCTTCGCCGGCGGCCGCGCCGACGTCTGGGAGCCGGAGCAGGACGTGAACTGGGGCTCGGAGAGCAAATGGCTCGGCGATGAACGCTATTCGGGCGATCGCGAGCTGCATGGCCATCTCGGCGCTGTCCAGATGGGCCTGATCTACGTCAACCCGGAAGGCCCGAACGGCAAGCCTGATCCGTTGGCTTCGGCGCGCGACATCCGCGAGACCTTCGGCCGCATGGCCATGAATGACGAGGAGACCGTCGCGCTGATCGCCGGCGGCCACACCTTCGGCAAGACCCATGGCGCCGGGGACGCGGCACTTGTCGGCGCCGAGCCGGAAGGAGCGGGCATCGAGGCGCAGGGCCTCGGCTGGTCGAGCAAGCACGCCTCCGGCATTGCCGGCGACGCGATCACCTCCGGGCTCGAAGTCACCTGGACGACGACGCCGACCAAATGGAGCAACAATTTCTTCGACAATCTGTTCGGCTTCGAATGGGAACTGACCAAGAGCCCGGCCGGCGCCAACCAGTGGACGCCGAAAGGCGGCTCCGGGGCGGTTACGGTGCCGGATGCGCACAATCCGGGCAAGCGCCACGCGCCGGCGATGCTGACCACCGACCTCGCGCTGCGCGTCGACCCGGCCTACGAGAAGATCTCGCGCCGCTTCCATGAGCATCCCGAGCAGTTCGCCGACGCCTTCGCCCGCGCCTGGTATAAGCTGACCCATCGCGACATGGGTCCGGTCGTGCGTTACCTCGGACCGCTCGTGCCGAAGGAAGAGCTGATCTGGCAGGACCCGATCCCGGCCATCGACCACGAGCTGGTCAGCGAGACCGACATTGCATCGCTGAAGACGAAGATCCTGGCGTCCGGCCTCTCGGTCTCCGAGTTGGTCTCGACCGCCTGGGCTTCGGCCTCGACGTTCCGCAACTCCGACAAGCGCGGCGGCGCCAATGGCGGCCGCATCCGGCTCGCCCCGCAGAAGGACTGGGCGGTCAACCAGCCGGCGCAGCTTGCCAAGGTGCTGGCCAAGCTCGAAGCCATCCAGAAGGAGTTCAACGCGGCGCAGGACAAGAAGGTCTCGCTCGCCGACCTCATCGTGCTTGGCGGCGCGGCTGCTGTCGAGAAGGCCGCCAAGGACGGCGGTGAGCCGGTGAATGTGCCGTTCACGCCGGGCCGCATGGACGCCTCGCAAGAGCAGACGGATGTCCATTCCTTTGCCGCGCTGGAGCCGAAAGTCGATGGCTTCCGCAACTACAGCAGTGGCAAGCAGCCGCTATCGGTCGAGGCGCTGCTGGTCGATCGGGCGCAGCTGCTTGGCCTGACGGCGCCGGAGATGACGGTGCTGGTCGGCGGCCTGCGCGTGCTCGGCGCCAATGCCGGAGGCTCCAGGCACGGCGTCTTCACCGACAAGCCTGGCACGCTGACCAACGACTTCTTCGTCAACCTGCTGTCGATGGCGACTGTCTGGGATCCGGCGGCCGGCTCGACGCCAGGTTCGGACGAAGTCTACGAAGCGCACGACCGCAAGACCAGGCAGGTCAAATGGACCGGCACCCGTGCCGACCTGATCTTCGGCTCGCACGCGCAGTTGCGCGCGCTGTCCGAGGTCTATGGTTCGACCGACGCCAAGACGAAGTTCGTCAAGGATTTCGTCAAGGCATGGACCAAGGTGATGAACGCCGACCGCTTCGAGATCGCCGCGAAGTAAGGCCTCGTCCTCCCAAGAAAAGGCGCGGGGTCCTGCCCCGCGCCTTTTTCGATTCAGGCCGATGCAATTCCAGGAAAGCGTGTGGCGGTTGCCCCGTCCGGAATTGCCTCGGACAAAACCCGTCAGTCTTTCTCGAAGATGCCGGCCTTGGCGACGACGCCGGCAATGGCGCCGCCGATCAGTGGCGCGACGATGAACAGCCAGAGCTGGCTAAGCGCAGCACCCCCGGTAAACAGCGCCGGGCCGATCGAGCGCGCCGGATTGACCGAGGTGCCGGTCACGGGGATCATGGCGAAGTGGATGCCCGCCAGCGTCAGGCCGATCACCAGTCCGGCAAAAGCGGTGGTGTGCTTGGCGTTGGTGACGCCGAGGATCACGGTGACGAAGGTGAAAGTGCCGATCAGCTCCCATAGGAAGGCCGAGCTCATGCCCCATTTGGCCTCGTCCCAGCCGTTGGCGCCGAAGCCGCCGGTGTGGCCGCCGGTCTGGCCGGAAACGATGATCCACAGCGCCAGAGAGGCGACGATGGCGCCGATGATCTGCGCGATCCAGTAGGGAATGACATCCTTGGCCGGCATCCGCCCCGCCAGGAACACGCCTAGCGTCACTGCCGGGTTGAGATGCGCGCCCGAGATCGGACCGATCGCATAGGCGGCTGCGATCAGGCCGATGCCGAACGCCAGGCCGATGCCTTCCTGGCCAAGCGGCAGCGCGCCGCCGAAGCCGCCCGTGACCACGGAGGCCGTGCCGATGAACACCAACAAAAACGTGCCGAGAACTTCTGCCAGATAAGTCTTCATTGCCCTCTCCTCATAGGACCCGCCTGAACCGCGTTGCTCGCGTCGCGAATCACCGGCGAAAGAGTATTCCTGCCGATGAATCTTGGAAAGCACAGGGGTTAAGCCAAGCTGCTTGCTTGTGCGCGCCAGTTAATTGCATTAGGGCTCGATAATGTATTTCCGGAATTGCTCCAGACCTTGTTGTGAGGCCGGCTTTTCATGTTGCCAGCCGACTTTCCGGCATCGGCTTTGTCGCATCCCACGCACAGGCGACGCATGAACGCCGCAACAGAACTGTTTCAATCCTGGCTGGAAAAGCTTTAAGAGCGGCCGGAAGAATACGGAACGACGGAAGACAAAATGCGATTGGGCGGAAGGCTGGCAGCGGCCATAGAGGTTCTGGAAGACATCGACCGGCGGCACCGGCCGGTGGCCGACGCCTTGCGCGACTGGGGCCTGTCGCATCGCTTTGCCGGCGGCGGCGATCGCGCGGCGATCGGCAACATCGTCTATGACGCGTTGCGCCGCAAGCGTTCCGCTGGCTGGCTGTTCGGCGAGGACACGCCGCGCGCCATCGGCTTCGGCGCGCTGCTGCTTGAATGGGGACAGACCGCGCAGTCGCTCAACGACGTGCTCGACGGCGACAAATTCGCGCCACCGCTGCTCAGCGCCGCCGAACTGAAGGCCGTGGCCGGGCGCCGGTCTGCTGATGCGCCGGACGCGGTGCGGGCCGATGTTCCCGACTGGTGCGCGCCTCTGCTTGAGAAGGCCTATGACGGCTCGTGGGTCGAGGAAGGCGCAGCGCTTGCCACCCGTCCGCCGCTGGATCTCAGGGTCAACACCTTGCTGTCCAACCGCGACAAGGTGCTGGCCGAACTCCAGGGCACAGGTGCTGCGCCGTCGTCAATCGCGCCGCATGGCATCCGCATTCCGCCGATCGACGGCGACGGCCGGCATCCGAACGTCCAGGCTGAGCCGGCTTTCCAGAAAGGCTGGTTCGAGGTGCAGGATGAAGGTTCGCAGCTTGCTGCCGCACTTGCCGGCGCCGAGCCCGGCATGCAGGTGCTGGACTACTGCGCCGGCGCCGGCGGCAAGACGCTGGCGCTGTCGGCCGAGATGGACAACCGGGGCCAGCTCTTTGCCCACGACTCCGAAAAGGTGCGGCTGGCGCCGATCTTCGAGCGCATCCGCCGTTCGCACAATCGCAATGTGCAGGTTGTCAACAAGCCGGCGGAGCTTGCGCCGCTCACCGCTCATATGGACATTGTGCTGATCGACGCGCCTTGCACCGGCAGCGGCACCTGGCGGCGTCGTCCCGACGCCAAATGGCGGCTGACCGATCGGCAGCTCGATGCCCGAAAGGGAGAGCAGCAGGCGATCCTCGACACTGCCCAGGCCTTCGTCAAACCGGGCGGGCTTTTGGTCTACATCACCTGTTCGGTGTTCGACGCCGAGAACGGCGAACAGGTCGCCGCCTTCCGCGCACGCCATGACGGCTTTTCGCCGGTCGATCATCGGACGCTCTGGGACGGGCGCTTCCCCGGCCACGGGAAGGCCGCCCGCATCGCCGACTCCGGCGGCATCTCGCTGTCGCCGGCGCTGAGCGGCACGGATGGTTTCTATTTCCACGCCTTGCGCAAGACTGCCTGAGCGCGTGGCTGAACAGGCTTTGCTGCGCTGCAACATAAGAGATTGCCTGTCTCGCTCGGCTCTGCAATAAGCTTCGCCAGCAAAACGAGAAGGCGAAGGCCATGGCAGCAGCCAAGATCGTACCCGCTCCCGACTTCGAGGAACGCGTCAGGACTTCCTTTGCCCGGCAAAAGGCCATGGCGACCATCGGCGCCGAGCTGACGCTGGTGACGCCCGGCATCATCGAGATCGAGATGCCTTATTCGGCGGCACTGACCCAGCAGCATGGCTTCCTGCACGCCGGTGTGATTTCCACTGCGCTGGACTCCGCCTGCGGCTATGCGGCCTTCTCGCTGATGCCGGAGAATTCCGGCGTGCTGACCATCGAATTCAAGGTCAATCTGCTGGCGCCCGGCAGGGGCGAGCGCTTCCTGTTCCGCGGCTCTGTGACCAAACCCGGCCGCACCATCATCGTCGCCGACGGCCAGGCCTACGCCTTTGCCGCCGACGGCGAGGCCAAGCTGATCGCCACCATGACCGGCACGATGATGACGGTGGTCGGCCGTGACGGCATCGAGGGCTGATCGATGGCAAGCGCCGTGCAGATTGCGGGCAGGAACGTTCTCTTCGTCATGGCGGTGGAGGCTGAATACGGCCCGCATCTGAAAAAGCTGTTCACGCCGCTGATGACCGGCGTTGGCCCTGTGGAAGCCGCCGTGCGACTGGGCGCTTCGCTGGCTACCTTGAAGGCTGAGGGCGCGCTGCCGGATCTCGTCGTCTCGCTCGGCTCCGCCGGCAGCCGCGGGCTGGAGCAGACGGAAATCTACCAGGCCGTGTCGGTGAGCTATCGCGACATGGACGCTTCCCCGCTCGGCTTCGAAAAGGGCGCCACGCCATTCCTCGATCTGCCGGTGACGGTGCCGCTGCCTTTCGTCATCCCCGGCATCAAAACGGCTGCCCTCTCGACCGGCGGCGCGATCATTTCCGGCGCGGCCTACGATGCCATCGATGCCGACATGGTCGACATGGAAACCTTCGCCTGCCTGCGCGCCTGCCAGCTGTTCGGCGTGCCGCTGATTGGCCTGCGCGGCATTTCCGACGGCGCTGCCGATCTGCGCCACGTCAACGACTGGACCGAGTACCTGCATGTCATCGACGAGAAGCTGGCGGACGCCGTCGGCCTGCTCGAACAGGCGATCGCCTCCGGAGCGATCCGTCTGGCCTAGGGCATGATCCCGAAATGTGGGAACCGGCTTTCGGCGTATGTCATTGCTCTAACAACGAATTGGATCAGGAGGGACGATTCAACGAGCAGTCAGCCTGATCAAAGGCTCGGGAAGAGACGGAAAGCCGCAGCGCGCAACCCATTGCGTCGAATCGGTTCTTTCTCTAAAGGCTCGCCATGACGACAGCCAATCAACCCGACACCGTCCTGATTGTCGATTTCGGCAGCCAGTTTACGCAGCTCATCGCCCGTCGCATTCGCGAGGCTGGCGTCTTCTCCGAGATCGTGCCGTTCCAATCGGCCGAAGCCGCCTTCAAGCGCATCAACCCGAAAGCCGTGATCCTGTCCGGCGGCCCGGCCTCGACCGGCGACATCGGCAGCCCGCGCGCGCCGCAGATCGTCTTCGACGCAGGCGTGCCGGTGCTCGGCATTTGTTATGGCCAGATGGCCATGTGCGTGCAGATGGGCGGTATCGCCGAAAGCTCCAACCACCGCGAATTCGGCCGCGCCTTTGTCGAGATCGAGAAGGAAAGCCCGCTGTTCGAAGGCTTGTGGGCGCCCGGCCAGCGCCACCAGGTTTGGATGAGCCATGGCGACCGCGTCATCGAACTGCCACCGGGCTTCAAGGTGCTCGGCAAGTCGGAAAGCTCGCCCTTTGCCATCTTCGGCAATGTCGATCGCAAGATGTACGGCATCATGTTCCATCCCGAAGTGGTGCACACGCCTGATGGTGCGCGGCTGCTGCGGAATTTCGTCCACAACATCGCCGGCATCGAGGGCGACTGGACGATGCGCGCCTATCGGGAGCACGCAGTCGAAACCATCCGCCAACAGGTCGGCAAGGGCAAGGTGATCTGCGCGCTGTCGGGCGGCGTCGATTCCTCGGTTGCGGCACTTCTGATCCACGAGGCGGTCGGCGACCAGCTCACCTGCATCCTCGTCGACCACGGCCTGATGCGCAAGGACGAGGCGGCAAGTGTGGTGGAGATGTTCCGCCAGCACTACAATCTGCCGCTGATCCTGGTCGATGCTTCGGACAAATTCATCTCGGCGCTGGAGGGCGAGGGCGACCCGGAGAAGAAGCGCAAGACCATCGGCCGCCTGTTCATCGAGGTCTTCGAGGAAGAGGCAAAGAAGCTCGGCGGCGCCGATTTCCTGGCCCAGGGCACGCTCTATCCCGACGTCATCGAAAGCGTCTCCTTCTCCGGCGGTCCGTCGGTGACGATCAAGTCGCATCACAATGTCGGCGGTCTGCCCGCGCGCATGAACATGAAGCTGGTCGAGCCGCTGCGCGAACTGTTCAAGGATGAGGTGAGGGCGCTGGGCAAGGAGCTCGGCCTGCCCGAAAGCTTCATCGGCCGCCATCCGTTCCCGGGTCCGGGCCTGGCTATCCGCTGCCCCGGCGGCATCACGCGCGAAAAACTCGAAATCCTGCGCGAGGCCGATGCGATCTATCTCGACGAAATCCGCAAGGCCGGCCTCTACGATGCCATCTGGCAGGCCTTCGCCGTGCTCCTGCCGGTGCAGACCGTCGGTGTGATGGGCGACGGCCGCACCTACGAGTTCGTCTGCGCGCTGCGCGCTGTCACTTCCGTCGACGGCATGACGGCCGACTTCTACCACTACGACATGAACTTCCTAGCCGCCGCCGCCACCCGCATCATCAATGAGGTGAAGGGCATCAACCGTGTGGTCTACGACGTGACGTCGAAGCCGCCCGGCACAATCGAGTGGGAATAGTGGGAACTGCGGCAATAGCATAGGGTCCGGGGACCTTTCGACCTCCGTCGTCATGCTCGCCCAGATACTTTTTCGTTTTGCACTCCTTTTGGCCGTTTGGCTGATCAGACACGTCGTTGCATCGGAAATAAATCCTGTTTGGCTACGCAGGGGGCAGCAGCGTGCTGCGGCGTGCAAATCGGCGGGTCTGCCTTCCGCCGCACTCCCGTCGCTCAGGGCTATATACCCATTTTCCGAAAGCCGACATGCGGCCGTCAAATTGGAGATCCTGGTTGCGCCGGAAGCGGGCGTTCAAGGGCGTTTCCCGATGTATCACGATGACGCCTCGAGGGCCGGCCCCTGGCGCGGGCCGACGGGTCAGGTCCCGAAGCGCAATTTAGAAGCAGGCCCGTACAAGTACGAATACTGTCATTAACCCTTCATTCGATTGGACGTTGACGCACGCATCTGCAGAGTTAATAATGTCCTAATATAAGGGTAGCGTGAACATCTCTCGACCGGCAACAACGAGTCATGGCGCTACTGGGGTTGGGGAACGCAAGGCGACGATCATAGCCGTATTAGCCATCGCCATTGAGCACCACCTGTCCGTGGATCGCCATGCTTTTGCTGGCCATCCGCCGGCCGGAGCGAGGGGTCGCGGCTTGGTGCATGGTCACCCCCATCTCACGTAACTGGGCGCCGAACGCCATTAAAGGTTTCGGCATGGGTTGTCGGCCGTCACGTGCGGCCACGAGCAGATGCACCGCGTCTGCCGACAGGGGGATAAAAAATGGCCACTCAGCAGGTTGCCGGCGCAGGCGGTACGACTGTTTCCTTCTCCAACACGCCGCAGGCCAAGGATGATCTCCTGACGCTCACCGCTTCAGGCGTTCCACTGACAGAGGACCTGACAGGTGTGCTCAAGCTCGACGTGCTCGCCAACGACGCGGGTGGTGCGGCCAAGACACTCTGGTCGGTAGACGATGCATCCGGTCCGCTCGGAACCAGCACAAATGGCAACACTTACCCCGTCGATCTCCTTCCGAAGGACGTCACGTACACAACCGACGCTGCCGGACTCTCTGGTACCTCTGATACCAGCGCCAAGGGCGCGAAGATCTGGATCGGAAGTGACGGCTACGTCCACTACGATACAACCGGAGTGACCGCTCAATTGCAGGCGTTCGGTGTAGGGGAGTATTTTACCGACACGTTCACCTATGCGATCAAGCTCGGTAACGGAACGCTGAGCTGGGCGACCGCGACTGTGCGCATAGCAGGCACCAACGACGCGCCCGACATCCACCTGATGACCGGCGACAGTGCAGCCGCCTCGCTGACCGAGACCAATGCGCCGTTGAGCGCCAATGGCACGCTGACGGTGACCGATGCCGATCTGTTGGACACGGTTGCGGCAACGGTGGATTCGGTCTCGTTGGGCGGCACCAAGGGCGGGCTGACGAGCGCCGACGTTCTCGGCATGTTGTCGCTGTCGGCGAGTTCGCTCGCGGCCAATCCCGGCGACACTCACAATCTAGGCTGGTCGTTCAATTCGACGCCGCAGGCCTTTGACTTCCTAGCCGCAGGCGAGAACTTGACACTGACCTATACCGTCAAGGCCAATGACGGCCATGGCGGTACCGACACACAAACGGTGAGCATCACCATCACCGGCACCAACGACAGCCCGGTCGTGATTGCCGGCGGCAACACCGGCACGGTGGTCGAGGCCGGCAATGAGGACAACGGCACGGTCGTGCCCGGCACGCCGGCGGCGAGCGGGACGTTGTCGTCGAGCGATGTCGACGACAATGCGACGGCGAGCTGGAGCGGTTCGGCGACGGGGACCTATGGCACGTTCGCGATCGATGCCGCGGGGCATTGGACGTTCACGCTGAACCAGGGCGCCGCCGATCATCTGGCCGAGGGCGCCAGCGACACCCAGTCCTTCACCGCCACGGTGACGGACGACAAGGGCGCGACGGCGACCGAGACGGTGAGCATCACCATCACCGGCACCAACGACAGCCCGGTCGTGATTGCCGGCGGCAACACCGGCACGGTGGTCGAGG